>JBEKCA010000155.1:0-9327 GCA_050015115.1 Occallatibacter sp. | reverse complement strand
CATCGTCGGGCCAACAGAATCAATTCATTGCGCTGGCCACCGACTCAAGCGGCCTTCAATATGATGTGACCGGCGATGTTGTCTGGAAATCCGAAACTCCATCGGTTGCCACGATTTGCACCCAGGGCTCCCCTACGCCTTGCACGGCGGCGACCGACGGCGTGGCGACTGCCGGGAACGCAGGGAGTACCCTCATCACTGCGACCTTGACTCAGGGCAAGAGCGAGCTAGTGGCGCCAGCGAACTATACGTTGACCATCGGGACATCGCCGGAGCCTCTGATTTCGATCAATGTTGTGCCGGGCAGCGTCACGGTTTCAAATGAGGGCATGACCCAGCAGTACTTGGCCTTCGGAACCTTCACCACCATTCCGACCGTTCGCGATATCACAGATTCGGTCACCTGGGTTACCCTCGATCCGGATATTGCGTCCATCAACACCAACGGGGCATCCGGGGAACCAGCGGGGCTTGCGACGGCTCAGGGCGAGGAGGGCCTGGGTGTCATTTATGCCGAGAACACGACCTTTAACCCTGACGGCACTCTCGTCCTCTCCAACCCGGTTACGTTTACCTGCGATGTGCAGGGAAGCAACCCCCCCGTATGCAACGATTTCCCGGCCCAATCATTGCTGACCACAGTGACTGCCTTTAACGCAGGCAGCAACGACACCAACTGGCTGATTACGGCTCCCACCGGCAGCCAAATAGCGGCCGGCACAAACATCTGCACCCCTGCGACCGGGTGCCAGATCCATTGCGGTCCAGGCTCGGAAACCGCCGGCTATGGGAATTCTGTTTGCACGGGAACCTATGCCGCCGGCACGGCGGTGATGCTGACCGCATCGTTGGCTGGAAATTCAACTTCAACCGAATTTACTTCTACCTTTGGCGGATGGACAGCGAACTGCGATACCTCGACAGACGTGCCAGATTTGGCCAGCACCTGCACGTTGCCGGCCTTCACGGACGAGAATTTTGGTACGTCAACCATTCCCGTTGTCGTTCCGGTTAGCGGCAACCAATCCGTTGGCGCTCTCTTCTACGGCCTGACTCTGAGCTGCTCCTCGGTGACACCGAGTGGCACCGTTGGCGTTCCCTTCATCAGCGGCGCGTTGACGGCGACCGGAGGTACGGGTGGTTATACCTTCTCGGTGGTGGGCACGCTTCCGGCCGGGCTGACTTTGAATGCAGCAACGGGCCAGGTGACTGGCACGCCGACGGCCACAGGCTCTTTCTCGATCACTGCGACTGACGCGGGCGATGTCAACGCCGAGTCGCCTTGCGCAATCACAATCAACCCCGCCAGTTAGTCCTGGCGAGCTCGCGCCCTACAGCAAAGCCGCCCCTCAGGGCGGCTTTGCTGCGTTTGGAGCAACGATTGAGGATTGCAAGGTTGATCTGCGCGAGGCCGTTTGATTTGCAACAGATGCGGCTGTCGGCGTTTAGACTGGTAAGGTTCCTTTGAGCATGAAGACCCACCGGTTTGCCCGTATTCGCCGATTTCGCTTCAACTTGCCGCAGCGCATTGCGGCGGGGCTGCTGTTGGCGTTTCTGCTTCAGGGGCTTTGGCTCACCAGCCACCAGACGCTCAGCGATCGCGACTACCAACTGGCGCGCTGCGGACGCGAGATGTGGGAACGGCCTTCTCAGTTGGCCGGCTATTTTACAAGCTGCGGCAACATTCACGACGGGATTCTGGCTTATCGACTGGCCGGGCTGCCACTCACGCTTAATCTGCTGGTCGAGCAGGGACTCGATCACTTCCGCAAGCCCGAAGATCGAGTAGTGCAAGTTGAAGGAGAGCTCTCTGCCTGGGAGTTGCGCCACCAGCTCACGCACACGCTGCTCTTGCTGCGTCTGCCGTTCCTGGCTGTGGGATGTCTGTTGGGCGCGGGCCTCTGGTGGGTCACGCGGCGGCTCTACGGCAATCGGGGCGGTTATACGGCGCTGGCGCTCTATTGCTTTTCGCCCGCGGTGCTGAAAGCCTGCGTTGCTCCCAGTCCCGAGGTGCTGGCGGCGCTGGGGGTCTACGGCGGTGTTTACACCTGCATTGGAGTGGCTCATGCGATGCAGGGGCCGGTCGCCAAATGGCGCCCGCGTATCGTGCTGCTCACGGCGGCCTTCGCCTTGGCGGCGGCCTCGCACATTGCCGCGCTCGCCGCAGTAGCCATGCTTGGACTCGCTGCCATGCTTTGGATAGCCGAGGGACGCCGCGCCCAGGTGCTCCCAGTGGTCGTGGCAGCCGTTGCCGGAGCGTTCGTTCTGGTCTTCGCATGTTACGGCTCTTCGCCAGATGCATTCAGCTACCTCTTCCGCTCGGCTGCGGGCCTTCTGTGGTTGTCGCTCGAACCGGCCCGGCGGTTCTTTTCAACGCTTGGGAATGCCGGCATCACAATTGCCGCGGCTGTTGCGTTGCTTCTCTATTTGAGCCTGCGCCGGTCGCGATACTTCGGGAACTCCGTTCCTCTGATCTGCGCCGCGATCCTCATGGTTCTGACAATGACCGGGGCCCCCGGAACGCCATGGGTTTGGGCGCTGCCTTTTTTGCTCACATTCGTTGGCGGAGTCTTTGCCGACGCCTACGAAAGCGAGCGAAGCCGGCTGGCCATGAGCGCCGCCGGAGCGATTCTGCTGCTGCAAGCGGTCTTCTGCGCATTGAGCCTGCCGGGGCTGCTTTAGCGGCCCTCGATCATCTTCGCCGAGTATTCGCTTGACAACCCAAAGGTCAATATGATAAGACTTAGCTCAGATAATCAGAGTGTTGGCGTGCGTCATTCTTTGTACGTCTGAAATTACAACGACTTATAAACTGATGTTTCGTATTCTGAAGCGTCCTTTACATAGTTATAATGAAGGAACGCTTATTCCTCCTAACTTAAACACAGATTCTGAAGAAGATTATAGATGCTGAAAAGATCACAGCAGAAGAAAATGCACTTGAAAACATTAGGCATTCCAGAGCATAATAATAATAGTGTATGGGAAATCAGCTTCTACACTGACTTTGTCCTAGAATTCAGCGGATTCTCGAATGAGATTCAAGACGAATTGTCAGCGCGTTTAATCAAACTGAAGCCGTTCGGGCCTCATCTCGGCCGTCCAGATGTTGACACGCTAAAGGGCTCGCGGTACCCGAACATGAAGGAACTTCGTTTCAGTGTTGCCGACGAGGAATGGCGAGTTGCCTTCGCTTTTGACCCCAGACGGAGGGGTATCTTACTTGTCGGCGGCAGCAAATCAGGCATCTCCCAAAGGCGGTTCTACAAGAGTCTGATTCGCGTGGCCGACGAGCGGTTTGAACGCCATCTCGCGGTAACCGCCAAAGAACGGAAGAAGGAATGACAGTCTCGCTTGAAGAAATCCTGCAAGCCATGCCGGAAGAGCGGCGGCGGCGCATTGAACAACGCGCGGCGGAGTTGATTGCCGAAGAATTGCACCTGCGCGAGTTGCGCCGCCTGCGCAAGCTCACCCAGTCTCGCCTCTCGAAGAAGCTCAAGATCGGCCAAGAGGGGGTCTCGCGGATCGAGAAACGGACAGATCTCTATCTCTCAACATTGCGCAGCTACGTGGAAGGCGTAGGCGGAAAGTTGTCGTTGGTAGTCGAATTCCCTGACCGCCCTCCAGTGGTCCTTGCGGGCCTTGGCGAGAGCGCGGTTGACAACGAAAAGAAGGCCAAAAAGAAGGCCGGGACGCGCCGTGCTGCGTAAGCAGGCAAGGCTCTTGGATCAGCTCGTAAAGTATCCCATAAAATCAACCAAAATAAGGACTTATTTATCCGTATTCGCCTTGCTAAAAGCCCTTTCCAGCGCGTAAAATAGAGACACAGCCCGCGGAACTCGGCCCTGCTGTTTCCGGCCCCTTTCTGCCGCCTTTTCAGGCGGGCCCAAAAAGACCTCTATGGCAGACGATCAGAATCCACTTCTCCCTCTCGAAGGCGGGACACCGCCCAATAGCGGCACTAACTTCCTCCCCATGAACATTGAGGAGGAGATGCGTCGCTCCTATCTCGCCTACTCGATGTCGGTGATCATCGGGCGCGCGCTGCCCGACGCACGTGACGGTCTCAAGCCCGTGCATCGCCGCATTCTCACGGCCATGGACCGCGAAGGACTGCAGCACAACAAGAGATATTCAAAGTGCGCCGGCGTGGTGGGCGAATGCCTCAAAAAATATCACCCGCACGGCGACTCGTCGGTTTACGACGCTCTCGTGCGCATGGCGCAGCCCTGGTCGCTGCGTTATCCGCTGATCGACGGGCAGGGCAACTTCGGCTCGGTCGATGGCGATCCTCCCGCGGCCTACCGCTATACCGAGTGCCGCATGGAGCGCATCGCCGAAGAGATGATGGCCGACATCGAGATGGAGACCGTCGACATGATGCCCAACTTCGATGAAACCATCGAAGAGCCGACGGTGCTGCCCACGCGGATTCCCACCTTGATCGTCAATGGCTCAAACGGCATCGCCGTCGGCATGGCCACCAACATTCCGCCGCACAACCTGACCGAAGTAGTGAACGCAACGATCGCGCTGGTCAAGGACCCCAACGCCGGACTGGCTGAAGTGTTGAAGTACGTGCAGGGCCCGGACTTCCCAACCGGCGGCTTTCTCTATGGAAAGTCGGGCATTCCCCAGGCCTACAAGACCGGCCGCGGCCGCTTCATCATGCGCGCGAAGGTGGCCCAGGAGAACCTGACCAAAGAGAAACAGGCGATCATCGTCACTGAGATCCCTTATCAGGTCAACAAGTCCAAGCTCATTGAACGTATTGCCGAACTGGTGACCGACAAGATTGTCGACGACATCAGCGACGTGCGCGACGAGAGCGACCGCGACGGCATGAGAATCGTCATCGAGCTCAAGCGCGGCGCGCAGCCCGAGATCGTGCTCAACCAGCTCTACAAGCACACGCAGATGCAAGAGAGCTTCTCGATGATCTTCCTCGCGGTGCTCAACGGGCAGCCGCGGGAGCTGGGACTCGACCAGGCCATTCGCGCCTTCATCGATCATCGCGTCGATGTCGTGCAGCGCCGTACTGTCTTTCTCCTGCGCAAGGCACGCGAGCGCGAACATCAGTTCGAAGGCTACAAGATCGCCATCGACAACCTCGACACCGTCATCCGCATCATTCGCGGATCAGGTTCGCGCGTTGAGGCACGCGAAAATCTTTACGCATGGGGCAAAGGCAAAGACATTGTCATCAACCTCGGCCGCGAGCGGTTGCCACATGAGGAAAAAGGCCTGACACTGCGCCAGGTCGACGCAATTCTCGAACTGCAACTCTATCGTCTCACCCAGTTCTCGGTCGATGAAATCCTCAAGGAACTCGCTGAGATCCGCATGAAGATCGCGGAATACGAAGAGATCCTGGGCAGCGAGAAGAAGCTGCGTTCAGTGATCGTCAAGGAACTCGAAGAGGTCCGCGACAAATATGGTGACGCCCGACGGACGATCATCATCGACGAGTCCGCTGAATTGCAACTCGAAGACCTGATCGCGGACGAGCAGGTCGCGGTGACGGTGAGCCACCAGGGCTATCTCAAGCGCACGCCCATCTCGATCTATCGCCAGCAGCGCCGCGGCGGCACCGGGCGCATGGGCATGAAGACGCGGGAAGAGGACTTCGTCGCGCAGTTGATCGTCGACTCGACGCACGCTTTCCTGCTGTGCTTCACCAACACTGGCCGCGTTTACTGGCTCAAGGTCTACGAGATCCCCGACGTGGGCGCTGCGGGCAAGGGCAAGTCGATGCAGAGCCTGCTCGATCTTCAGCCCGGAGAAAACGTCCGCGCCATCCTGCCTGTGCGCGACCTTGAAGAAGAGGGCAAGTTCATCTTCTTTACCACGCAAAAGGGCACGGTCAAGAAGACGCCGCTCAAAGACTTCTCCAATGTGATGGCCCGCGGCATCATCGCCATCGGCATCGATAAAGACGATGAATTGGTCAAGGCATGCATCACCGACGGCAGCCAGATTGTCTTTCTCGCCACGCATCTCGGCATGGCCATTCGATTCGATGAAAACGATGTTCGCTCCATGGGCCGCCCAGCCTACGGCGTGCGCGGCATCGACCTGGCCAAGAATGATTATGTGGTCGGCGTCGCAATCACACCGAAGGAGCATGAGCTGGGCGCTTACCGCATTCTCGCGGTCACCGAAAACGGGTTTGGCAAGCGCACCGATGTCGAGGAGTACCGCTTGCAGACCCGCGGCGGCAAGGGCGTCAAGAACATGGCCGTCACCCCGCGCATCGGCCGCGTCAACACCATTCAACTGGTCGACGACGCATCGGAGCTGATGGTCATCAGCCAGTTTGGCAAGATCATCCGCATCGACACCAAGACCATTCGCGCCGCCGGCCGCGCCACGCAAGGCGTCCGCCTGCTGAATCTCGAGCCGGATGACAAGGTCGCCGCGGCGGTCATCATTCCGCCCGAAGAACTGAACGGAAAAGACGAGGACCAGCCGACGCTGTTGCAGTGAGGACGGCGTGCCCAGCTATACTACACCCGAGCTCTCAGTAATGAGGCCTCGGGCACGCGGTCTCGGAAACAGTCGGAGGCGCAAGTATGACCGGCCATTCGTCGAACGTACTGTGGTCGGGGGATCGAAGCCGGCAGAGTTTTCGAATCATGGCGCAACCTGCGCGGCGATGGTTGTCGTTAGCCTCTTCCTGATCCATGTTTTTCGAGAGCAATCCTCTGACCGCTCTCGTCCATCTTGCGTTGGTTGGCCATCAAGTAAATCCTTGCCGCGTTTCCTCTCCGTAGGAAGTAATCCTGACTCAACCGCGCGGGCTGCTTCTGAGGTAAACCATGATGGAAATCCTAAATGTCGTTGCGATCATGGTCGCTGGCTTGATGGTTGGATGTGAACTGGCCATCGCCGCATTCATTCATCCAACGCTCGATAAGCTCCCGGATAGTGCTCATCAGCCGGCTGCAAGCGCCATTGCTCGCGTGCTGGGGACTGTCATGCCGTTTTGGTACAACCTCACCTTTTTACTGACTCTTGCGGAGGCGGTAGTCCGATGGCGCCAATCTGGCCGCTTTCCGATCTTGTTCGCAACATCGGCCGCTCTATGGCTGCTGGCGAGTGTGTATTCGCTCATCATCCTCGTGCCGATCAACAACCGAATTAAGTCCTGGGAAAAGTCCACTCCGCCGCCCGAGTGGCAGACAGACCGGCGCACATGGGACATGCATCATCGCTGGCGTGTTGTACTGCTCACGACAGCTTTCGCCTTTCTAATCGTGGGGATTCTTTAGCGAGTATTTCTGTTTGGCCTCTTGCCCGAGGGCAAGGTCATTTGCAAATCAAAGGAGCGATCGTATGGCACACCCGCTCGGTCAGACTCTCAACGTGGTTGCCGGATCGGGATGGGTGCAACGCGAAGGCAACGCCATCGAGGGGATTCGCCCTGGAGACGTAGTCTGGTTTGAGCCGGGAGAGAATCACTGGCACGGCGCGACTGCGACCATGGGGATGACCCACATTTCCACCCAGGAAAAGCTCAATGGCAAGGTCGTTGACTGGTTGGAACATGTCACCGGCGATCAATATCAACCCAGGTAGGAAGACTTAATCACATCGTTGCTGAACACGCAAGTGTAAGTGAAAAATCCGACTTAGGAGATTAAAAATGCTGCATCGCAAACTCGGAAACACTGGGATCGCGGTAGGAAAGATTGCTTTAGGGACGATGTACTTTGGCTCGGAGACCCCGGAAAAGGACGCCTTTGCTATCCTCGACATGTTTGTCGAAGCAGGCGGCAATTTGATCGACACCGCCGATGTTTATGTTGGCGGCGTGTCGGAAGAGATCATCGGACGCTGGTTCGCCGCACGGCCTGGTGAGGTGACCGACAGGATTGTGCTCGCCAGCAAGGGGCGTTCCGGTGGGCACAAGACGGTCCAGGACCCCAATGCGGTTGGACTGTCGCGGCGCTACCTTCATCGTGCGCTGAACGCGTCCCTCCGGCGCCTAGGCGTTGAGACGATCGATCTCTATCAGATGCATGCGTCCGATATGCATACACCTGTGGAGGAGACGCTTTCGTTTCTCGATGAAGCGGTAAGAGCCAGCAAAATCCATTACATTGGCCTCTCGAACTTTACGGGCTGGCAACTTCAACTGTTTGTCTCCACGGCCAGAGCAATGGGCGTGCAGGTTCCGGTGACGCTTCAGCCGCAATACAGCCTGCTGTCGCGTGAGATCGAGTGGGAGATCATCCCTGCCGCGCTGCATAACGGCATTGGCCTTCTGCCATGGTCGCCGCTTGCGGGCGGCTTTCTATCGGGCAAGTATCAGCGCGGAGTCGCTGCGCAGTCGGGCACCCGTGCCGGCTCTGAGAAGCCGCTGTATCAGAGGATTTCGGAGGAATACGCCGACTCCGATCGCAATTGGGCGACAATCGATGCCGTCGTTCGCATCGCCGGGGAAATTGGCGCGACGCCTTCTCAAGTCGCGTTGAGCTGGATCGCTGACCGTCCCGGCGTCGTCGCGCCGATCTTCGGTGCGCGCACAGTTGAGCATCTTCGCAGCAACCTCGGCGCAGCCGAAATCACCCTGGACCATGAGGCAACTGCCGCTCTTGAAGAGGTCAGTGCGCCGCAGTCCGGCCCCTATCCGTATGGGGTCTTTGGTGCATGGCAACGCGGTCGCTCGATGCAAGATGAGCAACAGGCGGCCACGCCGACTTACACGGGTGGCTCCGATCATCCAACTGGGCGAATCTGAAACATGATGAAACGGCAAGCCTGTCACGGCAGAGGTCGCTGGTTCGAGCCCCGTCGTCCCCGCCATTCATTCCAAAGCACTTAAGAGTGAATGGAGATCAATGTGACAGACAAATCTGGGTTCGATAAGGGTGCAATAAGAACCCTAACGACCTTTTTTGGGGTGTGCAAGACCCTCCTCCTCACCCGGATTTGAAATCATCATCCTGATAACCTTGCTCTGCGCCGCTCGCTTCGTCGAGTTCACCGCCTGCGTGTAAACGTCGAGTGTGATTGACCTGCCCCGTTTTTCTCATCCAGCGATAGCTGGAGTTTCCGGTTTTGGTTTGGAGATGAGTATAGCCCGTCGCCGTAGTAGTCGGGGCTGTGGAGATGTGGGAAGCGTTCTTTGCTTTCCACATCTCCATAGCCCTGTGATGCCGCGAACTCGCGTGGTGTCTTGTAAGCCGGCGAGCTGTGCGGTCGTTCGCAGTTGTAATCCTCGCGCCAGCGATCGACTGTCTGGCGCACATCATTCAGTGTGCGGAACCAACTTACATTGAGGCATTCGTCGCGTAGCCGGCCGTGGAAGCTCTCTACGTGGCC
>JBEKCA010000154.1:0-9351 GCA_050015115.1 Occallatibacter sp. | reverse complement strand
TTAACTTGCTCAAACAAGAACAATCGCTCAAACGCGGAGTCAAAGGAAAACGCCTCAAAGCCGCATGGAACCACGCCTACCTGCTGAAACTACTGGGCGTTTGATATGCGTCGGCCCTGAGTCCAGGACCATCAGGTTGTTTTCGAGTTCCGCCGTCTCCCAGCGCCAGTTGGTCGTCTCACTTGTGAAGGACCGTTTGTTGGATTCGCGCTCGTCGCGCAACTCCTCCCGCACCTCCTCGACCTCCCGGCGATGGTGGAAGTACTCCACGGTCTGCTCCAGGCAGACTGCGATCAGCAGGCCAAGCACAATGGTCGCGATATGGATAAAGAATTCTTTCCAGCTTCCAGCCGCATGGGGCGCCGGGTGGACATCAAGCATGGCTTCACTCTCCTTTGCAGTCTCTGGAACGTCTGATGTCTTTGTGGTCTTAGCCATCTCGGCTTGGCTCGGGGACGAATCCGCAGCGGCAGGCACGGCGGATGCGTCGGCAACTGGAAGCTCTTCCGGGTTCTGTTGTGTCTCCGACATAAGCACCTTCACGGTCGCACGTGACAATAGAGTATCAGCGCCGTGCGAGCGCGATTCTCGTCTTTCCTGCTCGTTTCTGAGCCTGCAAAAGTCCGACTCCCCCTGGACAATCAGTGATCGCCTTGGCTACCATCCCACTGCATCCAACACCAAAGTACTGTTGGCGATGGTGGTGCCGGAAGGGATATTAAATCAGCGTTAATGAAGCGCGTCCTCCTCTCGCTATATTCTGCACAAGCTCACCATTATTCAGCCGCTTCGTGATCTCAGCTTTCAGGGCCGCAAGGGTCGTTTGTCAAAGGGCCCCGGGCTGGGATTCACAGCGAGTTCGAATTGCGGCCGTTCTGGCCGGATGCCGATTGTGACACTTAAAACAGATTGAAACACAGGAGAGTTGATGATCATCGCGCGGCAGGGAAAATGCACGAACTTGGCAAAGTGTCCGGTAGCCCGGGCTCATGAGATCCACACAGTACCGGAAGGTTCGGATTTCCATTGTCCCGTGTGCGGAGAGGAACTGGCGGAGGTGGCAACCAACTCCCGTTCGAAATTCAGGCGGCCCGCTCTCGTGACGGCTGCGATTCTGCTGCTTCTGCTCGGTGGAGTTGCCATTTCTAAGAGATGGATCAAACTGCCGTCGAGTGTGAGTGCCGCCAACAGGTTGAGCGGGACGAATACCATCCTTCGACTCTCCGGTTCCAACACCATCGGCGAGAGTCTGGTGCCGTCGCTGGCCGAAGCCTTCCTCAAGAGCCAGGGCGCAGTGGATGTTCACACCGTCGCGGGCGAGAAGGCTCAAGAGAAGGTAGTTCTGGGCACCTTGCCTGGCGACAAGATTCCCTCTGCAATCCGCATTGCGGCTCACGGTTCAGCAACCGCCTTTACAGCCCTGGCCGAAGGCAGTTGCGATATCGGCATGGCGTCGAGGCGAATCAAGCCAGATGAGGCATCGAAACTGGCGTCACTGGGTGACATGCTTGCCCCGGCAAGCGAACACATCGTGGGCCTGGACGGCATCGCCGTTATCATCAATCCCGCCAATCCTGTGAATGAACTCTCGAAAGACGAGATCATGCGGATTTTCACAGGCGAGACCACCAACTGGCCGAAGGGTTCATCGGCACGGCCGATCTCGATCTACGCCAGAGACGACAAGTCTGGAACGTACGATACATTCAAGAGCCTGGTATTGGCTGGAAAGCCCCTGGCTCCGGCTGCCCGGCGCTTCGAGAGCAGCGAAGAGCTTTCCGATGCTGTCGCTCAAGATCCGAATGGGATTGGATTCATCGGCCTTCCTTTCGTCCGCAGTGCAAAGGCCGTCGCCGTATCGGAGAAGGGAACTCGGTCTCTCTTGCCGACCACCCTGACGGTTGCCACTGAAGACTACTCCCTCTCAAGACGGCTCTTTCTCTACACGTCCGCCACTCCATCCAACAAGTTCGCTCGCGTTTTCGTTGAGTTCGCGCTCTCCAGGCAAGGGCAGGACGTTGTGGCGTCAAATGGTTTCGTCGCACAAAACATCGCGACTGTCGCTCAGGCTGTATCGGATGATGCGCCGGTGGAATACAAGAAATTGACCGAACATGCTGAGCGTCTTTCTCTGGACTTCCGCTTCCAGGCCGGCCAATCAGAGCAAGACAACAAAGCTCAGGTTGACATGGACAGAGTCGTCTCTCTGATCTCTGAGAAAGGCACTGCTGGAGAGAAGATCCTGTTGCTCGGTTTTGCTGATGGCATTGGCAGTCCCAAGGCGAATCAGGCTCTGTCGTTGAGCCGGGCCCGAATCATCCAGAGTGAGCTGGTCCGCCGGGGCCTGAAGCCGGCAGTAGTGCAAGGCTTTGGTTCCGAGCTTCCCGTCGCCTCGAACGAAACCGCCGACGGCCGCGAGAAGAACCGCCGGGTTGAGATCTGGGTCGAGAACTGACGAACTACCTCCCGCGATCGGCGATCGGAGCTTCTTCCTAAATAGGGAGGAAATCGTCGATCGCGGTATACTCAAGATTGTTATGGCAACCGAAAAAACCTTCTACTTAGAAACCTTCGGCTGCCAGATGAATGCCCATGACTCGGAGAAGGTCATTGGCACATTGGAGCAGCAGGGATACCGGCAGGTCGAGTCGGAAGAAGACGCCGGCCTGATCCTCTACAACACCTGTTCGATTCGCGACAAGGCTGAGCAGAAGGTCTTTCACCGACTCGATGAATACAAGCGCCAGCACAGAGAAGGCAAGCGCTTCGCCGTTCTTGGCTGTGTAGCGCAGCAGGAGGGCGAGAAGATCTTCGAGCGCGCCCCCTATGTGTCACTGGTTTCGGGCTCGGCCTCTTATCGCAAGTTGCCTGATATGTTGGCCCGCCTCGAAGCGGGCGAGACGCGTATCACCGGCCTGGACGATCGCCAGACCGACGAGACCTTCGAGACCGAATTCACGGCCCGCAAGAATCCTTATCGTTCTTACATCACCATCATCGAGGGCTGCGACAAGTTCTGTGCCTATTGCGTTGTGCCATACACTCGCGGCAAGGAGCGCAGCAGGGGCTCGAATTCGGTGCTTGCAGAGGCGCGGCGCATCGCTGACCTGGGCTATACCGAGATTCAGCTTCTGGGTCAGAACGTGAACAGCTACCGCGACCCGGAAGGGAAGCGGAGCTTCGCGGAACTGCTGGCGGCCGTGGGCGAGGTGGCTGGCATTCGCCGCGTGCGCTTCACCACCAGCCATCCGCGCGATTTTACCCGCGACATTGTCGAGGCCATCGATGCTGTGCCTACCCTTTGCGATCATGTACATCTACCGGTCCAATCGGGCTCTTCGCGCATCCTAAAAGTAATGGCCCGGGAATACACCCGGGAGTGGTACCTGGAGAGGATCGCGTGGATCAAGGCGGCGCGCAGACCGATCTCGATCTCGACGGACATTATTGTTGGCTTTCGGGGCGAGACGCCGGACGACTTCATCGAAACCATGGACCTGCTCGCCGAAGTCGAGTACGATTGCGTCTTCGGGTTCAAGTATTCCGGCCGGCCCAATACCCCGGCGTTGACGATGATCGATTCGATCCAGGAGAGCGAAAAGGCCAGCCGGCTTCAACATGTGCTTGACCGCCAGCGCGAGATCCAAAGGGTGAATTATGCGAGGCACTTAGGACAAGTTATGGAAGTAATGGTCGAAGGGGTCAATGCGGCAAGAGGGCAGGTTATCGGACGTAGCAGCCAGAACAAACCGGTCAACTTCATCTGCTCGCAGCCGATTGCGCCAGCAGCGGGTAGCTACCTGCAGGTGAGGATCACAGCGACGCATCCCAACAGTTTGGTGGGCGAAACGGTCTAATATGGGAGCAGACAAGGGAAAGGCAAGCCGTGGATAGCGACCTGAAAAAGCAGATCGAGGCACTGCGTTCTGAAGCTGAGGAGCAGGAACGCAAGGGGAAGCTGGACCGCGCGGCGGAGATCCGTTCAGGCGAATTGCCGAAGCTTGAAGCCAAATTGAGGCAGTTGACGGCCGCGCAAGAGAAGGCCAGCGGAGGCGTCGAGGTGCGCATTCGTGGGTTGATGATGGACCCGGCAACCAGCATGCCCATTGTTGTGCTCAAAGACATTGCCTCTGAGACAGTGATGCCCATCTGGGTGGGAATCTTCGAGGCCAACGCCATTGCTATCGAGATTGAGAAGGTGGCGGCGCCGCGCCCCATGACGCACGACCTAACCAGAAACGTCATCCGTCACTTGAATGCTCGTCTGGAAAAGGTTGTTATATCGGAGCTTAAGGACGATACGTTCTTTGCGCTTCTGTGGTTGCGACAGGGAGACGAGCCGCTGGTGATCGACGCCAGACCGTCCGACGCCATTGCTTTGGCGTTGCGGGCGGATTGCCCGATCTACGTGGCCGAAGAGGTGATGCAGACTGCAAAGCTCAACACATCAGGCCCGCCCGAAGGGCCTACGGCCGAGCAGTTGCGCGGCTGGCTTGAGGGGCTCAACGACGAGGACCTTGGGCGATACAAGATGTAATGGCCGAAGGACGTATGGACGCTGAGGAGCGATCCGACGCGGAGTTGGCAGAACTCGCCACCAGGCCGGGGAAGGCCGACCTTCTCAGGGAGCCGGAGAAGTGATCAGAGAGCAGGTCCGGTTGAGAAGATTCGGCGTGGATGCACTATACAGAATATACGTTATCAGACGTGATTGACTAGAGTGGGAAGGTCAGTCGGTTTTATCGCTTTCAATTGCGCCTCTTCCGCGCGCGTGCCGATAAACAGATGAAAGCACAAGGCTTAGTAACGTGTTGAGCGGTGGTCCCGATTCAATTTGAAGGCGCCCGGGCGCTCATGGCGAGTCTCTCCCGGGCCGGTCCGAACAGCCTAAATGGATAGATTGAGGATCCGGTTAAGACGCTGGACAAAGGCGCTCGGATCCTGAAGAGGCACGCCTTCCATTAGAAGCGCCTGGTCAAGAAGCAGCCAGGCCGCGTCCGCCGCGACCGTATCATCAGGGCGCGCAAGTAGCTTCTTGACAATTTCGTGATTGGGATTGATCTCGAGGGTGGGCTTTGGCGCGGGAATTTCCTTCTGGCCCATCGCGCGCAACATCTGCTGCATTTGTAATGAAGGCTCCTCTTCGTCGGAAACGATGCAAGAGGGGCTCTCCGCAAGCCGCGCGGAGACGCGCACATCTTTCACGCGATCACCGAGCATTGCCTTCAACTTCACCAACAGCGGCTTCAGCGCCTCGGCCCTATCGGGTTCAGCCTCGTCCTTCAGGTCTTCGCCTGCCGAAGTTTTGTTCACGGCCTTGAGGTCGACTTCGCCATATTTATCGACGCCCGAAAAGATGATTTCATCGATGTCGTCATCGAGGAGGAGAACTTCCAGATCCCTCTTCCTATAAATCTCGAGCAGCGGCGACGTGCGCAGCAGAGACTCAGTTCCCCCGGTAAGGAAATAGATTCCCTTCTGTCCATCCTTCATGCGAGACTTCACGTCGGCAAGACTGGTGAGGCCTTCGACCTTGGTGGACTTGATCCGGATCAGATCCAGCAGCGCCTCGCGGTTAGCGAAGTCGCCGTAGAGGCCCTCCTTGAGCGGGCGATTGTACTGCGTGACGAACTTGAGATACAGATCGGGCTGACTCGCCGCAATGCCCTTCAACTCGGAGAGAATCTTCTTGACGCTGGCCATGCGAATACTAGTGAGGATGCGGTTCTGCTGAAGGATCTCGCGGCTGACATTGAGCGGAAGATCTTCGCTGTCGATGATGCCGCGAACGAAGCGCAAATACTGGGGCAGTAGTTCCCTTGCATCGTCCATGATGAAGACGCGCTTCACATAGAGCTTGACGCCAACCTTGTATTCAGCCTGGTAAAGATCGAGAGGGGCCTTCGCAGGCAGGTAGAAAAGCGTAGTGTATTCAAGGCTGCCCTCGGCCTTTGTATGAAACCAGAAGAGAGGATCCTCCGAATCGCCGGTAATCGATTTGTAGAGCTCCTTGTAATCGTCTTCAGTGATTTCATTCTTGGGCCGGCGCCAAAGGGCGCTGGCGACATTAACCTGTTCGGTGGTTCTGGTCTTGACGGATTTCTTTTCGTCTGCGTTCCATTCGCTCTTGTCGTAGGTAAGAAAGATCGGGAAGGCAATGTGATTGGAATACTTCTTGACGATCTCTTGCAGGCGCCAGCTGTTGGCATATTGCTTGCCTTCATCGTTGAAGTGAAGCAGCACAGTTGTGCCGGCGACAGCGCGTTCTGCGGCTTCAATCTCGAAACCTGTCTGCCCATCGCTGACCCAGCGCCAAGCCTGCTCTTCGCCGGCCTTGCGGGAAACGACCTCAATGCGATCGGCAACCATGAACGCACTATAGAAACCAACGCCAAACTGACCGATGAGATTTGAGTCCCGCTTTGCGTCTCCAGAGAGTTGCGAGAGGAAACTCTTAGTGCCCGAGCGGGCGATGGTGCCCAGGTTCGAGATCAGATCCTCTTCGTTCATTCCGATGCCCGTGTCGGCGATGGTTAGGGTGTTTTTCTCCTCGTCGAGTTCCAGGTCAATCCGGGGATTGAAAGGGATCGCCTTGTACGCGTCATCGACAAGCGTCAGGTGGCGAAGCTTGTCCAGCGCATCGGAGGAGTTGGAGATGAGTTCGCGGAGAAAAATCTCAGGATGCGAATAGAGAGAATGGACGATCAGTTGCAGCAACTGGCTAACTTCGGTTTGAAATTCACGTTTCGACATCGATTTTTATCACCTTTATAAGAGAATATAAGGTCGCGCTACCTTGAATCCAACGCGCCGTGTCTGGCGGGCCGGTGACCTTCAAATGACGTCGACGCCGACATCGCTTTACACTGACGGAGAGGTATTGAGAGTGCTATGAGCGTCGCCATCGAATTCCGCGACCTTTGCTTTGCAACTCCGCAAGGCCGGCTGCTGCTCGACTCGATCTCGCTCTCAGTAGAAGAAGGAACTACGGTCGCCATCCTGGGCCGGAGCGGGTCTGGAAAAACCACGCTTCTCCGCGCGGTCAATCGTATGGTTTTACCGACGAGCGGCGAGATTCTGATTCACGGCAGGGCTATCAAGGATTTCGACCTCATCACACTGCGCCGCAATATGGGTTACGCGATTCAGGAGACGGGGCTTTTCCCGCACTTCACTGTTGAACGTAATGTTGCTCTTGTGTTAGAAGCAGAGGGTCGCTCTCGACGGGATTGTGCGCGCCGCAGTCATGAGTTGCTCGAAGTCGTTGGGCTGAACCCCGCTGACTTTGCCAAACGTTTTCCGCACCAGCTTTCCGGAGGTCAGCGCCAACGCGTCGGGCTGGCCCGCGCCCTGGCGGCCGAGCCGGAATTCCTTCTCATGGATGAGCCGTTCGGGGCGCTTGACCCGCTGACGCGCACAGAGATGCAAGACATGCTTCATGGCCTTCTAAGCCACCTGAAGAAAACAGTACTGATGGTGACGCATGATTTGGATGAGGCACTCTATCTTGCCGATCGCATCATACTTCTGAGTGAAGGAAGGATACTCGCATATCTGGAACCGAAGGAGTTCCTCGCGTCACGCGACCCGTTGATTGAAGCCTACGTGCGTGCCTTTCATCGCGGATGGCGCGATGCGGCGGCGTTGGAGAGAAGCGCATGAATGCCGGCTTTATTGGGCAATACGGAAGCGAAATCGCGACACTGACCGTCGAACATCTGTGGCTCGCCGGTGCGGCAATGTTATTAGCCACTGCGATCGCGGTGCCCGCGGGCGTCTGGCTCGCCCGCTCGCCAAGATGGGCGAATCCTGTGATCGGTCTGGCTAATATTCTGCAGACCATTCCGTCTCTTGCGATGTTTGGCTTCCTTTTACCGTTACCCTGGCTCGGTGAACGCGCCGTGCGCATCGCAATTGTCGCACTATCGGCTTATGCGCTGCTTCCAATTTTGCGTAATACCTATGCGGGAATTCGAGGTATTGATCGCTCCATTCTTCAGGTTGCATGCGCCATGGGACTCACTGATCGACAGCGCTTTTTCAAGGTTGAACTGCCTCTAGCAGCGCCATTCATTCTTGCAGGCCTTAGAACCGCAGCTGTTACCTCGATCGGCATCGCGACGATTGCAGCGGCAGTGGGCGCAGGCGGGCTTGGGGAACTCATCTTCCGTGGCGTTGCGTCGGTTGACAATCGCCTGGTTCTTGCCGGGGCCATTCCCGCAGCCTTGTTGGCGCTCGCGGCTGACGGCGCGCTCGGACTGCTCGAACGCTGGTTCAAGGTACCTGCTTGATGATGCGCGCTTCCTTAGTCACCATTGCAATCGTTTCGTGTGCCTTGCTCACATCCTGCTCTCCTCCACGGTCCGACCATCCGGTCATCGGCGCGAAGAATTTCACCGAGCAAGTGATCCTCGGCGAACTCCTGGCGCAGGAGATTGAAGCCAAGGCCAATCTTAAAGTCGAGCGGCGTTTCTATCTGGCAGGCAGCTATATTTGCCAGCAGGCGTTGGTCGCGGGACGCATCGACGCGTATGTCGAGTACACCGGCACTGCGCTTACAGCAATCCTCAAGCAACCTGTCGACCGCGATCCTGAATCCGTATTCGGCACGGTCCGCCGGCTCTATGCGTCAAGCTATGGCATCACTGTCGCCGAACCACTCGGCTTCGAAAATACATTCGCGATGGTGATCCGTAACGACGATGCGCGTCGATTGAGTTTGACGACGCTGAGCCAGGCCGCGCCGTATGCGCCTCAGTGGCATCTCGGTGTGGGTTACGAATTTGAACAGCGTCCGGACGGTCTGCCCGGGCTCAGCAAAGCATATGGACTCAGTTTTGCTAGCGCGCCGTGCACGATGGATCTGGGGTTGCTCTATCGCGCGCTCATCAATCACCAGGTCGACATGATCGCTGCGAACTCGACGGACGGACAAATTCAGGCACTGGGTCTGACTGTGCTTCAGGATGACAAGCACTACTTCCCTCCCTACCAGGCTGTCCCATTGGTGCGCGACGACGCGTTGAAGCGGTGGCCCCGGATTCAAGACGCACTTGCCGCTCTTGCGGGAAGGGTCACAGCGGAAGATGTGAGGACCATGAACGAGGCCGTTGACGGGCAGCATCGCGATCCAGCCGAAGTGGTTCGCGAGTTCCGCACCCAAAGAGGACTCTGAATGACTCGATGATTGTGGCTGCCTCGCTTGCCAGTGAAGCGAGAACCCTAGCCCTAATACTGTTCACTTAATGAAATTTGTGGCATTCTGTATTAGGTAAGTACAGGAGGCTACAGGTGGCGCGTACGGTTGCGGAACTCCCTCCGGGTGCCCGGATCACGGACTACATCAGTCTT
>JBEKCA010000153.1:0-9416 GCA_050015115.1 Occallatibacter sp. | reverse complement strand
AACGCACCGCAAGCAATGCCGTTCTTTTCCAAAACAGCGAAGAGATTGCTCTCATGGTCAAAAAGTGTATAGAGCAGATGTTCTGGCTGGATGAGCGATTGCTTACGGCGCTCGGCAAGCAGTCGAGCGGCTTCCAGCGCACGCTCCATCTCATCGGATAAAAGGCTCAGATCAAGCGACATGAGATTCTCCTTCCACGAACTTCGGTACTGAAACGATCATCGTAGCCTTTCATCTCCCATTCGAGGTAGCGGTTCCGCTACTTTCCTCCAATATTTACGAAACATCCACCCGCGAGCCGCTTAACTATAGGATCGTAGACGGCAGATTGAGCGAGGTCGTAAGTCAACTCGAACTCCTTGAATTTGCCTAGTGTCGTATCCGCTTTAGCATAGAAGACAGTTTGCCCTGTGCGCCCCGATACAACAAACATCTGAGGCCTGATTACCTTATAAGTCACCTTTCCAGCAGCACCTGCCAATTCAGAGGTAGTCCATTCGAGCCTATCCTTCAGTGCAATATCGCCACTGCCGTAATCCGAGAATACGGTGAGTTTGGCGCCATCCTTTGCCAGAAAAGTCTGGCCGTCGCCGGCGTCCGGCTCGCCCTGCGGAATAAGCAGGTCATTCGGGTAACAGATCGCGTAGCTGAATTTTGCGTTGGTGTACACCTTCCATTCATGGCTGTCTGGTACAGGTTTCTGGGCTTTCAGGAGAAGAGCGCTCCACAATCCGAATACGAAGACGCCGACTATTACGCACATGGCCGAAGCCGCTTTCACAGAGAATGAACCTGAACGATCGATTGCTTTGCCATGCCCAAGCTGATGGCGAATGGAGGCGCGACTACTTCCCCTACCCGGCGATGACGAACTCATTCCATCTCCTTATCCCAACAGCCTATCAATCCAGCAAAAGCAATTGTCATTTCTTCACCACTGCCGCACTTGCCCCTGCTGCCGCTGCACTTGCCGCAGCGACCCCCTTTTGGTTGTATTGGTACAGCTTGCGTCCCTTCATGATATTTATAAGCACTTCCGCGTAATGGGGGTCGGTCGCATAGTGCGCCTTTTGCAGTCCTCTGGCGAATTCGTCGGCATCACCAGTCTTGGCGTACGCCTCCAAAGCCGATTGATAACCCGAATTGTCTCTGATGAATGTGCCGTGATCGACGAAGGAATCGGTCATGTTACTATAGGACCGGAAATGGTCGGTTATAGTTATATCCTTGTCTTTTATGTGCTCTTTGGTCACTTTGTCGACGTAACCCGTAGCTATAGACCCGAATGTAACATTGTGTTTCTTGTCCTCTTGAGCCTTCACTCCGAAGAAATTATTGGCGGTTCCCATGTGATGCTTGCCCCATGCCGATTCTACGATCCCTTGGGCAATCGTTATGGAAGCCGGCACGCCTGTCTGCAGCTCCGACGATTTTGCCGGACCAATCGCCGCGTCGACGAATTTCAGGTATTCCGGACTATTGACAGCCTTGTGTTTTACAACCGGATGCAGAATCTTCTTGGTGACGGGATGGGGTAGATGTTTAACAGGGGGACGAGCAGGATGCTCATAAGTTGGATGAAGCGGAGGATCGGCATGATTCTGTATCTGCATTTTTTCACTCCTTGAGCGATGAAGTTTTCTTTTTCGAGAGTTAAAACCTCTCTACTTCTTCAATCGTCCGCATTCCATACGAGCCAATGACAATGCATGACCGATGTCTTGCGTTGACTCACCGACTCGGTCTCAGTTGCCCATCTTGATGTTGACGTACTGATTCTGCGCTAACTCTGGTACAAACGTCAGGTGCAGTGAGTGATTGCACCCGCCGCCGCCCGCCGTATGAAATTCGCTGATCCATCCTCGAAAGCTATAGGTACAGATGGCGTCGTTCTGCGTCTCGTCAGTCCAGAACTCGATCTTGATATCCTTGATCGACTCTTTCGTGACCACACTTGCGATGGAGAAGAGATTTTGCAGCGTCGCGAAGGGCAAATTTTCCGTGTCATGAGCATTCACGCTGCATTCGATGATGTAGCGCGGTGTGCCCATCATGGGCATCCCGGTGTGGTCGTGCACGGTTTCGAGTCCGACATGCGCAGAGTGAGCGTTGAACTTGTTTCCATCGACGGTTACGGTAGCGTTCGAAGGTTGTGGCATAGAAATCCTTTCTTTTAGAACAAGCGTTACCTTGGTTCAAATCGCAATCGCCATTTTATTCAAGCCTCCGGCGGCGTGGACGGTTGACGGTTGGATCGATCTCGGGCGGAGTTGTTTCCTCGCGCTTCCGTGGCGCCCAGGATGGAAGTGCCTCAGGTGAATCGGGTGTGTTCGGTCGAGATGCTGGAGTTTGCGGACGAGGGGTCGCGTCGCGGAGTGGAGCGGGCGCGGGAGAAACGTGGCGATTCTGCGATGCTTCGACCGGCGCAGTGAAAGCGGGAGGTGCAACAGGGACGTCTGCGCGGTTCGGCGTAGCCTCCACGTTGTGCGCGGCGCTGGGGGTTTCCGACGTGCGCCCAGCAAAGAAGCGGTGACGCGCGAACAGCAACGCAGTATGGACTGCGTGATAGGCCTGCACGGTGACGCGAATGTCGGTAATGGTGGGGACATCCTGCGCTTCAAAATCCAACTCGAAGTTGTACTGATCGTCAAGTTTGGCCTCGGCCTGAAGAATGATGGCTTCGCGGCGAAACCCGCTTCCCTCGTTGAGCCGGATTTCGGCGCTGATAGTTGTGCCGCGAGGATAGGGGTGGTTGCGATCACCAACAAGGATTAGGCGATATCGATCCCGACCCTCCAGGCGAAGCTGCGAGAAGTAGATTGTCAGTTCGTCGACAACGCCTTGCACGCGAGAGGGTTTGGCGACGAGTTTGTAAAGCACTTTGCCTTGGCGATCGAAGATAAAGTTCATGCCTTCGAGCGAAGGGCTGCGGCGGAAATCGATATATTTCCCTTCGAGGGCGCGCTCCAGTTTCTCGAGTACGGACAGCGACTGCACTGCATTCCGAACTTCAATACCGAGATCGTCGATAAGCCGGAGAGTGCGGCCGGTTTGCAGGGCATGTTTCTGAATATCGATCAGAGCAACGAGTTCGGTTTCGCCGGTTTCGCGAAGCGTCTCGTAATACTGTTGCATCCCCGGAGCAAGATCAAAGAAAGTTGCGGCCTGATGGAGAAGCTTGCGAATACTCCCAAAAAAACGCTCGGGCGGCTGGGTTCGGTCAAGAACCAGGTAGGCTGTTTCCTGTAAAGCCATGACCATACGCTCGGCAAAATTGAGCGAGTCACGGTCAACTTCCGTTTCGATGCCGCGCTCGGTAAAGAGCACCATAAACTCGCGCATGGCCCGATGCAACTCGGCGTAACTCGCAGCGAGATTGTTGACGGATTCGGAAATCTTACGCCAGCCGGCAGTAAGCTCGCTGTGAGCCGAGAGCGACAGACACGCCGGGATGTAGAGAGGATCCTTTTCATAGTGCATCCCTGAGGCTGGACGACGAATACGAGCCACCGCGACCGCATTCGCTTTATCGGCGGCAGTAACATCCAGGGCAATGCGATAAGAAAAAGCTCGTTCAGTCTTCAACTGCGGATTGAAGGAATCCGGTATGCCATCAACCTTCCGTTTTTCGCTAGGGTTGCAGACGACAAAGACGGTGGCCTCGGCCACACCAGCAAGGTTATCTCTGGAAAAACGTTCAGAGAGAACCGAAGCTTCCTCGATCTCAACGATCCGACCGGAAGGAGTCAAGCCTCGACAGTTGCTGATCGATAGACCAAGTCCTTCGTGGCTCTCTTCAAGCACCACCGTTGGGTCGTGACGCACTGCACCAAGATCGCTTGCCGGGAGGCGCACGCCGCCGCCCACAAGTCCAGAGCCTGTGGTCATATAGCCTATATTCCAAAACAAAAGCGATTCGAGGTACTCTTCCTGGCGCAATAGATGCTCCGGCGCCAGCAGCATCCCAAACTCCCAGTTGACCGACTTGAGCCGGATATTATCCATTCTTTTTCTCCTCAAATATCTTGTTCACGCTTTCGCCCCCATGTGTGTATTCACGCCAAGCCGGCTATTGTGTTCTGGAATTCCAAGCCGGGGACAGCGTCTCGCATCTCCAACCGTCCAGGCAATCTCGTAGTCTTGAAACGCGGGCATCAGGTAATCGAAGGCGCTGCGCAGCAATCGGCCTTTGTCGCCCTCGACGAAGGCTTCATACGTCGCGAGCGGAACCGGACCGAGAGTGATGCACAGATGCGCGAGGTCTTCAATGGCGTCGCCGAGAATGGTATCTACACCAAGACGATTCGATCGCACGCCGAGCTGCGATGTTGTGGCCTGTGGCAGCACGGCGAATGAGCGCTTGTAACGTATGCTCTCTACAGGGATCTGAAATAGTACGCCGAGAAATAGACGAAACCCTTCTTCGCTACAGGCCACAGTGGGTATCTGAGCCAGCAGACTTGAGAGGCGAAACCATAGCTCGCGCGGCCATTCGTTGCTGTTGACTCCAAACAATGCCATCCACCGCTCGCAAGCGAGTCTATCCGATTCCGAGATGCGAAAGAGCGTCGCTCCTTCATGCGCCCAGTGCTGCAACTTGACCAGCGGGTTGTCGATTCCGTCAAGCAACTCGCGTGTACCCGGCTCGGCCTCGCCACCCGAGTCCCACATTCCGACTGGCATAGCATGAGTGAAACCAAGTCCAGCAACGTCGAGGCGAATCTCGGTATCAGGACGGAGAGTCTCTCCTGCCCGCGGAGATTGTGCGACTACAGTGCCGTCAGGAACCGCTTCGCGACCGGTACGGCGAAGGTGAATGCGAACAGCGGAGATGTTTGTTGCAGCCAGTGACGCCATTGCGGAGTCAAGAGTGTGGCGAAATGCATGAGTTCCGGAGATAAAATCCGGCATAACTGGAAATGAGTGTAATAGTGCAGCACCACCATCGGGCTCTACAGAAGCTTGCAGGTCGGTCATGGAGACTTGCGACCTCCATTCCATTCGAAGCGCACGTCGAGAGCAATGCCCTGCACGAGCCGCTTGCGAAGATAGTCTTCTAAATCGTGCTGGAGAGCGGGGAGTTCTTGATCGGGGAGGGTAAAGCCATCTTGATCGAGGGTCACCCAGAGGCGTTCCACGCGACGAAGGCCTTCTGGCTGACGCTCGACCTGAGAGCGAACCTGCACAGCCAGAATGCGACGGTCAAAGCCAAGGGTCGAGGTCTCAAGGTCGGCGCGCGTTACAATCCGCCCGCGACTGAGCAGTGCAGCCGCAAAGCGTTTCTGCATATTGGGGTAGTCCTCGGCGTCGGTGCCGCCAGCGGCAGCGGTGACATGGCTAACGCGAATATCGTCGAAGGTGGCACTGTTGGCAAATCCGGTGATGTCGCCGGGACCTACACGATTGCCTAACTCCCCGTTGGTGAGCCATAGCCGCACGTTTACGGAGCTCTGTGTTTGACCATCAGGATCGGTGCCGGGATGAAGCGTCAGACGGTCGTCATGCAACTCATACCAACCAACTGCCGGGTTTCGACGCGGACGCAATCCGGCCTCATAGGCTTCATTGGCAAGACTGCTTACAGACAATGGGGCTACCAGCATCTCTGGAATGCCGTTACTCTTGCGTCCGACGGGAATTGAGGTTCCGTCCCGTTCGACCTGAACGGTCTGGTTTCTGCAAAAAACGTTGGAGGCCGTCATGGCGTGGAGCAGAATGCCATTGACCGCGTTCCGCAGCGAAGGAACATTCGTAGGAAGAGGAATCTTGATCCAAATGCGCGGAACATCGAGGAATTCGCTAACATCGCGTCCACAGATACGAGCCAGTGCACTATCCAGAAAACGAGGAACCCTACATAGAAGCTTGTGGCTCTCGTCCATCTCTGGAAAAACAAATTGACGTCCCGAGTAGAAGCCGTCGGGAATCTGAGGCAGCTCGCTCTTCTGCTTTGTTGCCTCACTCGGATCGAGCTGCCACCCAAGTTGATATACTCCGCCGTTAACGCGATGGGGACGCATCAGTCCATCGCCGCTCAACGTACCGTCCGAGCTGAATATCCACCACGGCTCTTTGCTGAACGCTTCCTGCAAGGAATACGAACCCGGGCCAAGTTCGAAAAATATCGCATGGCGGCTGAGTAGATTCGTCGGCAAGTCTTCAATGGCAAGCAGCAATGCCGGCTGCGGCCCAAGATTCACTTTGACAGGGTCGATCGAGGGGCGAAGGGCTTGCAATGTCTCCGTCATCTCAATTCCGGGCAAAAGTTGAAGCTGCTGATCCTGATAAGCGAGCGCCAGCGCGATGCGCGCGGCAGAGACCTGGATCGTTGCATCGAGGCCAAAGGTTAGTCGCTCCCCGGAAGATGCCTTGGCATTCAATTCCGTTCCGCTCCGGACGGTTTTGGCAAACTGAGAGCGCGATGTAAAGCGAACCACCGACTGGGCAGGCAGTGCAAGGCGCTGCGGAAGCTGTAATCCCGCCATCAATTCGTCGAGAAGTGATTGCCGAATGCGGCCCGTGTCGGCATATACCGACTCGATTTGCTGAGCGAAGGTGCGAAACAGCACGGCAAGAACAGGATCGGTCGCTTCGACAGAGATGCCGAAATCCCTCACACGACGACGAAAGTCGTCCCGAAGATTACGGTCGATATCGAGGATGGTTGGCGGATGAAAGCTCATGACAGTAAAACCATGGAAAGATATGTCAATCTCAGAGTCATACCGACTCCGCGCTGATGCGGGTTGAGTAAGTTTCTGAATTCTCGGTTGAAACAAGAACAATTGAATAAATGTCGAAATCGGAACGTTCGGAGTTTTCTCTTACGATCTCCTGAACGCGAAAACCGACAATGCCAAGATCGTGGAGCGCGAGATTGGCCCGCTCCATTGCCATGCGCGGCGAATCCGCATACTGCCTGCCAGATTCGAGTAGATCGCGAAATCCAAAGTTCGGACAGGCAGTCCACGATCCGCCGGGAGTGATTGCCATAATATGCAGGAAAGAAAGCACTGCAGAAGATTCTTCGATCCTGCGGAGTGTTCCCCCTTCGCGAAGGCGAAGGGGGAATGACAAGAATGACATACTTCCTCTCAGCCTCCCGAATTCAATCGAAATCGAGTAGCTTCAACGGCGATAGAACGGTGCTGCCACACGCTATGCCGATTAGTTGCTGAAGTTGAGGCTGCTGAAGTTCTGTTGGTTTAGCGATGGCTCGAGATCCAACACCAGCACATGGTTGACGCCTGTCTCTCCCGATTTTGACGATTCCGCGCTTTGGTAGGGATTGAGCATATGATGCCCACTGATCCAGCCGTTGAAACTGTAGCTGCATAGCGCGTTCTGCTTGTTCTCGTCCTTCCAGAACTCAAGCTTGATGGGCTTCACTTTGTCTGCGGTCACAACATTAGCCAGGCTGAAAAGGGCGCTCAGGGTGGAGTAGGGAATATTCGTGTCGTCGTGATAATCCACATAGACTCGGATGCTCGTCTGCAGGCTGCCCATCTGAGGCATTCCGG
This sequence comes from Occallatibacter sp., assembly GCA_050015115.1. GTDB lineage: Bacteria > Acidobacteriota > Terriglobia > Terriglobales > Acidobacteriaceae > Telmatobacter. The sequence continues at coordinate 1,896 of JBEKCA010000153.1, read as the reverse complement.
TGCGGTCTTTGTCCGATTGAAAGGATACCGAGATGGAGAGGCAATCAAATTTGTTGCCGTTGATCGTGCAAGTGCTTCGATAGGGGGATGTCGCCATGATCTTTTCCTCTTTCTTGAATGGTTCAGTTGCTCATCTGGATGCTTGAGAAGTTTGCCTGGTTCATCACGGGCTCAAGGTCGAGAACCAACAGATGATTCAGATCAGGCGCGGCTCCATCCGTAAGAAGATCCTCAGTGCTCGTTGACTGCGAGCCGGGAAGAAAGTCGAGCGGATTGCTGGTTTCGAAGCGGCGTATCCAACCGTTGAACTTGTAAGAGCAAAGTGCATCTTGCTGAGTGTCATCTTTCCAGTAATCGATTTGGATAGCCTTGATCTTGTCGCGAGTAACAACGTTGGCAAGATCGTAAAACTTCTTAAGACTGGAAAAGGGAAGGTTAGTGTCATCGTGCAGGTCGGCCCACACCCGGATCTTGGTCGAAAGGCTGCCCATCTTCGCAACGCCAGATCGATCTTTTTCCGTGTTGAACTTTACGCTGGTTGTGACGGCGTTGAACTTCGTTCCGTCAATGGTCACTGTTGTTCTGTTTGGGCTTGCCATAGTACTCTCCTTGGGGTTAGGTGATTGCAACTTCAGTTGGACTGCTTCGTTTGGTCTCTCCGGGTCCCAGATATGCGCGAAAACAGAGACCGAAGACTCTGAAGTGAAGAGCCCGATGGAGCCGGCGTCTCCTCATTCAAATCCGCTTGGTTCATCGTGATTGGCAATTTGTGGCTTGCCTGCGTTGGAAGATGACCCTGATCTGATATCGGGCGAAAAGGGGTTGCCTGAACTTGGTCCCGCATCCCTCCCTCCGGCGCGCCGATGGAAGGAGCGTCCGTCGCATTCGAATCGAGATTGAAAGGCCTTCCCGTGGCAACCCGCATACTGATGCCATAATGGCGTTGCGTATCCGCATTGCCGCGCGCTTCTTTTGCTTGCAATTCGGCCATACGCGCCGCCGAGCCGCCCTCGATTCGCATCACAGGCCGCGGGCCATCTTCTTTGGCCTCCTCTTCCGCCATGCGCGCCGAATTGCCTGCCTGCACAGCCAATCTGATATTGGGTAAACTACCGCTCATCGCTGCCCTCTCATTCGATTCATCTACCTGCTTTGGGACCTGTGTCGCCTTCCATCAACGACTCGCTCTTTCCTGGGATTGGAGCCTTGGTATACCCGTCAGGATGATTCAAATCGTAACCGAATCACCGCATCGCCCAAAAATCGTCAATCGCCGCCCATGCGAGTATTATCGCCATTAACAGCGCAATTCCCCCACACATCTTGATCGAAAACTCATATTGATTACCGCTAACCCATTCTTTTAACGGCAAGCATCTTCCTTTCGACATCGACGCAATGGCGAAGGCTTGGATTCTACGGGTTTGACTGAAACACCCTAACGCTACCGCCATCAGGAGCAATGATATTCCAGCGCATATTAGCGTCTTCATAATTACCCCCTTTTACCAGTGAATTTTGAAATGATGAATGATCCACGAATAGGTGTAGCTTACTCCAGCTTGTGGGGTAACAAATCCGACACCAGTGGCCCACCCACTGCCTGGCGTGTAGGATTGCTGTACACCTCCCCAAAAGCCAGCGGTTCCGCTAAACGAGTGCCTTGTTAGGAATCCATGAATTTGCTGAGAGTCCGGTTTGCTTTTTTGATCCAACCAATCTACCGTTACACTGCCGGAAATGAGCGTTGCCGATTTTCCAAGAGTAGGACCAACACCAAAATACAGGTCACCATCTCTGTCAACATTCGTTGCCAATGTGATCCCTACCAAAGTTGCAGTCCAAGGGTTTAAAATCGCGATATTGAGATTTCCAGAGACGTAATCGGGTGCTCTG
>JBEKCA010000152.1:0-9433 GCA_050015115.1 Occallatibacter sp. | reverse complement strand
AAACGGAAATCTCCGACCCTGACAGATCACCCATCCGGTGAAACCCCCATGGCAATGAAAAACCGCTACCAGTCTATCCTTCCAGGCGATTTCAACAGATCAACTGCCGGATAGGGGATGAACGCTTCGCGACGCGGCGGGTGGAACTCAGGCAGTTGAGCTTGGCGAAGTTGGCGTACGGAGTTTAGGGAACTATCTCTCATCGTCCGAATGCAGCGCCGCCTCTGTCCACGCCACCGCTTCTAAATAAATCTTTACCAGTTCCTCCTGGTTCAAGCCATTAGCCTGGGCCGCCGCATCGCAGCCGGCCCAGTCGCCGCGCTCGAAGCTTTCCAGCCATTCCAGCAGGACGCGCTCGGGATTCTTCGTTCCCATCAGCGCTTCTCCTATCTCAGCACCTGCTGCCAACACCGGAACTAATTCGCTCATCGGCAGGCCTTGCATGGCGGGCAGCAGACTGAACAGACCAAGAAGATATTGACCGAAGGGATCCAAGCCTCGTATTAATCCGGCCAACTCGCAGAAGCGCCCTCGCACCAAAGCCATGCACAACAACTCCGCGGGCTGATCGCCGTTGAACTCGGCGGCGATGGCCATCGTGGCGATTCGGCGGAAAGCATCGTCGCCCACCGCCAGTAATGCCCCATGGATTGATTCCACTCTCTGGCGCGACGCCCAAAGCGGCGAGTTGGCCACGCGCAGCAGTTGGTAGGTCAGGGGACCGTCGCGCTTCACCAATTCGCCCAGTTTGACCAACTCCAGGGGATCCCGCAACAACGCCTGCAAAATCTCAATCCGCAGGAGTTGGCTCGCCGGTGGCCTCCGGTTTCTCTTCATTATCGGCTGACAGAACCAGTAACCTTCAAAAAGCGCGAAGCCCTCTTGGCACGCCTCGACGTAATCCTTTTGTGTCGCTAGATTGCGGGCCAGAGGGACAACCGGCTTGCCGCGTAGCCGCTGAAACAAGTCTCTTCGTTCTTCTGGACCGCTCTGGTCAAAATCCATTTTGATGTAGTCGGCAAACTCCAGCAGCGGTTCGAATTTCGGCTGGCCAATAAACTCATCCAATGCGAACCGGAAGCCCAGAGTCTTCAGCTTCTCGCAAGCGGCCGCCAGTTCGAACGGGGCCTCATGGCACGCCGTGATCTCCAGAACGGTCAGCGTTGGCGGCAGGACCTGCGCAAGCCGCTCGTTAAGAGCATCGACGGCACACGGGACGAAGGCAATCAGTTTACCCGTGAGTCGTTTAAGCTTGCTTGGATTGTCCAGATTATGGAATGCCGCGGTCTCGATCATTGCTTGGCCGGGCGAGTAGCTCTCTCCTAGCTCCGTCTCCTCGCGAAAGAGGAGCCTGAAGGCATGAACCTGCCCGCGCACATCGAGAATTGGCTGGCGGGCGACGAAGTGCACGCTGGCCATCATCCCAGGTTCCTGTTCATTTGAGTTACTTGCCCGCACAGTTTCGGTCGTCACGCCCACCCGCCCATGCTCACTATCGGCTGAAAGCCGTCAGCTCTTCATGACAAAAACATCTTGCCTTGAACCGGGAAGTTCAAATGATTAATATTGCCAGATTTTCGATCACGCGACACCCCAGAAGCATCCACATTCAACCCTGCACGCCGGATTACTACTCGAAAATGCCTGGGGTCCATGAGCAGGGTACTGCATGGATTGCCGCCACTCTTCCCCGACCTGGCAGTGGTTCGCCGGAATCGCAGTCTTGATACCCACTTTTGTTCGGATGAATCGCGTATCCCGCCGTTGCCGACGGCGTTGCCGGCCCTCTTATGCAACTCCAGGTGATCTGTTTGAATGTTACGTCAGTGAGGACGAGGTGTTGAACACCCAAGTCGACAGCTTCTGGACCACGGCCTTTCTCAACGACTATTATTGTGGCGACGCCGCTTACGAATCTGGAGGTCGCTATGTACTGTGTCCATTGCGGAACTCGGAACCCCGGCTATGCCCGATTTTGTATGCAATGTGGCAAACTCCTGGAAAGGGAGGAGGAAACGGATTCCGACAAAAAATCGACGGTCATTGCAGCCGTGCCCGCTCAGCAGCGCAGCCGCCAGTCTTTAGCGAGGCTCGAAATCAGGCCCAAAACCGGCCGTAATGTTCTATTTCTTGTGGTTGGATGTTTTGCGTTCACTATCGCCGGCTTTTTCATGATCAGAACTGGCGAGGTTGAGAAGATTGCAGTCGGTGTTCTGTCGGTAGTGTTTTTCGGCGGTGGCGGACTGATCACGGCTCCGAAATTGATGCGGCGAAAGATCAGCATGGTTTTGAGCGAGCACGGGGTCGAGCAGATCGCGCCGCACGGGAGCGCCTTCATACCCTGGGTCGATGTGGAAAAGCTTGGAACCACATCAATATTCGGAAATGACTTTGTGGGTGTCCGCATGGGCAGCTACGACCGGTACATTGAGAGCATGTCTCCCGAGTTGAGCAGCTTCATGCGGAAGAACATGCCATACCTGAAATTGATTGCGCGAGCGACCGCATTGCTGCCTGTTCCTCAGGCTGTCGCACTTTGGTCAAAACTCAAGGAAGAGACGGATCTCCCGGAAGCGCTCAAAGCCTTCGGTAAAACAGGGTCATTCGTGGAAGCACTGATGTGGAGCCGACAACAATTTGGCTACGACATCCTGATTGGGTGGTCGGACCGAGACCGCAGCGCTCCCAAATTTCTGGAACTCCTGGAAGAATATCGCGCGCTCAGTCGGACGTAGTGCCGGGCAAGAGGCTCGATAGCTGTGCATAGCTTCGGCTGTTGGCTCGCTCATGCTTTGATGCCCCAATGATTCCCGCAACGGCGGACGGGCGGTTGCACATCCGGAGCTCGTCAGCGCTTTCTTATAGGGCATATATCTCGATGGCTGAAGCTGAAGGTGGGAAAGTGATTTTCAACGCGCAATTTCAATGGTGGGCCTACGCTTGCCTGCGCGAGGGTTTTCATAAGCTGAATCGGGATCAGCTTTCTAGCTATTCTGATGCGATGTCGGGGCCAGAATTCCTGAAGTGCCGGGTGAGACACCGTCGATCTAGAAGTAGCCCAAAACTGAGGCTAACTCCGGATCGTCGATCTTCATGTAGGTCCGTGCCAGGCAAAGCACACGATTTGCGGGCGCGCTCAGGGGAGTGCGCTGCGCGATGCGATCTGAACGTTCCCTTACGCAATAGTTGACTCAGCCGACGTGACAAGCAGTCTACCGCACTCCGGCTTCTTCCAAAGCGCAAACCAACGCCGCTACACGATCCTTGCCGAACCGCTGACGCCAACTTGCCTCCACTGCCTGGATTCGCTTCTCATACGCGTGAAATACTTCGAGGCCACTTTGGCTTCTGGTTAGGGGATGGAGAATACGAGAAATCGCGAAAGCCTGAATTCCGGCTTTTGGCTTCAAGCGGTACCACACTCTTCTGCCAAGATGGGATTCCCGAACGAGACACGGGGCACGATTCTTAGACGCTCACCGCAGATTCATGCACTCTTAAACAACAGTGGCCCAGGGCCATAAGCCTCGACCACCAAAAATCCCCGTCGGCGGAATCGACGGTTGTCGTCATTGATCTCCAGATCTGTCTGTCCTATTGCCAACTGAGCGTAGCCCGTCGATTGATGACTGCGGCTGTCGTCCAATCCGGCCACGTTGGAGATGTAATGTAGAAGAGCCACGGGCTGCCATTGGATGTTGTGGGATCGCTGCCTTCGCCGACAAGTGTCGTATAGAGGAGCGCGTTCGTCCCGTCCACAATCTCGCCAGTCGGCACCGGCGCCGACCAGGACAGCAGAGTTGTTCCGTGCACGATCTCAGCGCTGTTGTTGTTGCGCGTGTAGGCCATTACCCATTGCTGTGTTGCGCTGTCCCACAGGACCGAAGGAAAGTTACCGTTCGTCGAGACGATTGGAGAGTAATGTCCGGAATTCAGTGCCGCGTTTGGATCGCCACTGGTTGCGGGCTGGGTCCAGCCACCCTGATAGTACTTCATGAACAGCCCCGGAAATGCCGCAGTATTGTCAGCGAAGGCGGCGGTCAACACGTCCGAGAGGCGGGCTCTCGCCACCCCTATGCAGACGTTAGCGCTGCATGTTCCACTCGCCGCCGCTGTGCTGTCCTGGTCAGGGAAGAAGATATACAGGTATACCGTCGTGGGATCTGCTGCCTGGACATTTGCTACGTGCGCGCCATTCGTGTCCGCGAGTATGAGCGTGCCGCCTCCGATATCCAGGTTTGTCCCGGCATTGATCACAGAATTACGCGTCGGATAAGGCTGCACGATCTCCCCAAGCTTGCGGAAGGTGTCTCCGCCATCGGTCGAGATGGCCATGCCCAGCGAGGCATAAAAGCACTCACTGGTGTTCTTGCACACTCCGCCGTGGTACTCACCGTGGTAGATATGCAGCATACCGGGCGCGCCAGCGCTGCTGATGACTGGAAGCACCGGACCGCCGCCAGAATAGTCGCGATCGAAGGTATAGCCATTGGGATCGCCCATCGCAGGCGAGATCAACGCCGTGCAGCCATAGGAGGAGTTGAACCCAGTCAAACTGCCTCCCAGGCGATACGTGCCTTCTGTAGACGGTGTGCCTGCGCAGGCGGTCGAGCTTCGGGCAGGCACGTAGAAGGAGTACGTTCCTGCATTCAGAATGACTCCGATGGTTCCATCCGGAGGACCGAACGCAAAGCCTAGGGATGTGCGTTGCGCATCATTCAGGAGGGTAGTTTCCTGGCTCAACTGCACAGTGAAGGTTTGAGTTGTTGTCCCCGTTCCGGTGGAAGTGCTCCGTGTCCCTCCACCACAAGCACTCAGCCCGATCACCCCAAGCATGAGCAGTCGAGGACCAGACGCTATCCAGTTCATCTTTTTGGCCCCTTTCTCTCGATCGTTGCAATGGCAATTTGCTCTGATATTTATATCAGGGGCGGCACCATCGGTGCCGATAGGTTACACAATGTTCATCAATCGGCCTAAGCGGTTATCTTGGCTCATTGCAACAGGCCGACCGTTTGCAGCTCAAGTTCAGGTCATCGTGATACTAGTTCTGCGAAATGCTCGATGGGGCCAGATTCTAACCTACTGAGTACGGGATCTCACGCGCAATCTGGCGCAGAGCATGCTCACGCCGGTCGCGATTAGGGTCTGACTACCGTCGCAAGCAGCTCTGCGAGACCATTCCACGCAATCTGGACGCCAATGCAAAGAAGGATGAACGCTACTACCCGCAGAATGCCATGCGCTGTCGATGGCGGAATCACTTTGGTAATTCTCGGAGCGTAGGCATAACAGAAATAGACAAGTACGCTAAGAACAACTATGGCCAGAAAAACCCCAACATGGGCCAGAATATCCTTCGAAATCACTCGATCCGAGATATGAGCGGTGAGTGTCAGCAACGCGACGAGCGTGCCTGGCCCGGAGGTCACCGGAAAGGTGAACGGGTAAAAAGCCCCCTGTTCCAGATATCGTGTCCGTGTCTCGTCGCGTACCTCGGTTTCTTCCTGCTTGTTTCTGGAAATGGCGCGTGCATCCCTTTCGTTCAATACGGACCATCCCATTGCCGCGATGACTATACCGCCTGAAAGCTGGACAATGGGAAGAGATATGCCGAAAAACTTGAGAATCGCCGCGCCCAATAGCTCGATAATTGCAAGAAAAATGATGTTGTTTATCGCGATTCTGCGCGCCAATGAGCGATAGACTTTCGGGGGCGCCTCGCCTGCCAACCCAAGAAAGACGAGGGCCGACCCGAGGGGATTGATCAGCGGCAGAAGGACACTGAAGGCGATCAGAAACGACTTCCAGAGAAGCAAGTGCATTTCCTTGGTTAAGCGGGGATTCCTTGAAAAGCCGCGAAGGGCAACCAACACCTCAGGCGTTGGCCGTCATTTCGGCGCTCGAAGACAGCCAGAAAAAAGGGCTGAACCCGGAAGACTACGATGCATCGCAGTGGCCGGCGCGAGTAGTTGCTCTTAAGGCCGGGTCCGCAAACGCGGACACAGTGGCACAATTCGATGCAGCTTTGACAATCAGCGCCATGCGGTATCTTTCCAACCTCCGCATCGGTAGGTTGAGCCCGAAGCCTCGGAGTCGGCATCCTGTTCTTCCGGCTTTTCGAAGTTCAATAGCCCGCCCACCAATGCCTCCGTCCTTCGCTTCAAGCGCCATCTCACGATGACACCTGCAAGACTAGAGGTCAGGATGGATTCGCTACTTCCTTTCTTGCAGGAGACTCACACCCCCTACAACATGCCGGTTTAACCCGGCGCTCTCCGCATCGCCGGTGACACATCCGGAACCGCAGATTATTCCTCGCAAGCAGCAATCCCGTCCTCGGCTATTCCTCGTAAAGAATGACTCGAAGATGGACATCCTCTACGCGATCACAGGTGCGCTGATCACTGTACGATCAGTGTGATGGTGTCAAGTGTGACCGTCAATGAGCCCGAAGTGCCAGTTATGGTGACCGCGTAGGTTCCCGGCGTGGTGCCCGGATCTTTGACGCCACCACCTCCGCCGCTGCTGATCACATTTCCGCCGCAGCCCATCGCGTTGACCAAGACAATCAAAACAAGTAGTCGCAGGATCGCTTGCAAGTTTCGTCTCCGCCGAGGAACCCAAACAAGCAGTATCAACGCCAGCGCAGCGCCCCCCGCCCTCGACCAGGATTGTCGCATTCCTTGTTTTGCAACACTCGCAACTGCCGTGGTGTTGATGGTAAGCGTCGAAGTCTCTGCCGTGCTTCCGCTGATCGCAATAGAAGATGGCGAGAGATTGCAGGTTGCCGGATCGCTGGCCGCTGTGGGACTGATCGAGCACGTCATGTTGACTATTCCCGTAAACCCATTTGAAGGGTTCACGGAGATCGTTACGGTGTTCCCTGTCGTCGCGCCGGGTTCGATGCTGATCGAGCCGGCACCATCACTTCCGGTAAACGTCGGCGCCGCATTGACAGCAATGTTCTGCTGAACCTGCGCAGCGGCTGCATAAGCGCTGTTGCCAGCCTGGTTCACGTCGATGGTGCAGGTGCCGGAGGCGACGAATGTAGCCGTCGTGCCCGAGACCGTGCAGATGCTGGTGGTCGTCGAGGTGAATGTGACCGTCAGACCGGATGTGGCCGTTGCCGCGAGTGTCAGCGGCGTGCCCACCGTTTGCGCCGCGATTGTTGGGAAGGCGATGGTCTGCGCTTCGCCGTTGACGGTAAAACTCTGCTGAGCCTGTGCCGCTGCTGCATAAGCGCTGTTGCCCACTTGGTTGGCGTCGATGGTGCAAGTACCGGAGGTGACAAATGTAGCCGTCGTCCCCGAGACGGTGCAGATGCTGGCGGTCGTCGAGGTGAGTGTGACCGTCAGACCGGATGTGGCCGTTGCCGCGAGTGTCAGCGGCGTGCCCACCGTTTGCGCCGCGATTGTTGGGAAGGCGATGGTCTGTGCTTCGCCGTTAACGGTGAAGCTCTGCTGAACCTGCGGCGCCGCCGCATAGGCGCTGTTGCCCGCCTGGTTCGCGTTAATAGTGCAGGTGCCCGAAGCGACAAATGTAGCTATCGTGTCCGATACCGTGCAGGTGGTGGTGGTTGTCGAGATGAAGGTAACCGCCAGTCCTGATGTGGCCGTGGCTGCAAGCGTCAACGGCGTGCCCACTGTCTGCACTGCGATTGTTGGAAAGGCGATGGTCTGCGCTTCGCCGTTGACGGTGAAACTCTGCTGAACCTGCGGCGCCGCAACGTAAGCGCTGTTGCCCGCCTGGTTGGCGTCGATGGTGCAGGTGCCCGAAGCGACAAATGTAGCCGTCGTCCCTGAGACCGTGCAGATGCTGGTGGTTGCCGAGGTGAATGTGACAGCCAGTCCTGATGTGGCCGTGGCCGCAAGCGTCAGCGGGGTGCCCACTGTCTGCGCCGCGATTGTTGGGAAGGCGATGGTCTGTGTTGCCTGCGTCACTGTCACCTGCGTTGATGTGCCCGTGGCGCTCGTGTAGGTTGATGAACTACCTGAGCCGGGCGTGTAGTCAGCCGTGAGCGTGTCGTTGCCTACAGCTAGCAATCCCGGAGGGATGGTGATCGCGGCCGATCCGCTGCTCAGCGGCGTGACCGCAGAGTTGTAGCTGCCGCTGGTCACCGTGACCGTGCCGGTTGGCGCGCCTGAGCCGCCGCTGACCACGACCGTCACCTGTAATGACTGCGCGGTCGTGATACTCGTTGAAGCTGGCGTCACCGTGACGGTTGGGGTTGTTCCGACCGTCAGTGTAACCGTAGTGGAAACGCTCGAGCCGTAGTTCGAGTCCCCGGGATAGCTCGCATCTACCAGATGGCTTCCTGCCATGATTGGATTGATGCCGCTCAGCGAAGCCGTTGCACTTTGTGTTAATTGCGTCAGAAAAACCGAGGCGCTATTGCCAGTCACGTCCGCTGTGACAAGATCCGGGAAGCCATCTCCGTTAAAATCGGCGGCGGCAATCGCGATCGGAGAATTCACTGGCGGATTGCCGCTTGCGGCGGTAAACGTTCCATCGCCGTTGCCCAGTAGAATCGTAAGCGTGCCGTCGCCGTAATTCGCGACAGCCAGGTCCGGTTTGCCGTCTCCATTGAGATCCGCCGTGACCATCGAGAGCGGATCACTTCCGGTGGGGATGCTTGTCCCTGCCGCCGTGAAGGTCCCGTCTCCGTTGCCCAGGAACACCGACACGGTGTTGACTTCGGCGTTCGTGACAGCCAGGTCCGGCTTGCCGTCTCCATTGAAGTCGGCTGCAACAATTCCGGAGGGGTAAGCAGCGGCCGGCAGCGTCGCGCTCGCCGGCGTGAAGCTTCCGTCGCCGTTCCCCAGTAGAATCTCCACAATCTCGTTGGTCGGCTTTGCCGCAGCCACGGCCAGATCCAGTTTGCCGTCGCCATTGAAGTCGGCGACAGCTAGATTCTGCGGAGAGGCGAGCAACTCGATCACGGGTCCGGTTGCAAAGCTCCCATCCCCGTTGCCTAGAAAAATGGAGAGGGTGCTGCTATAGGCATTGGCCACGGCTAGATCCGGAATGCCGTCGCCATTGAAATCGCCGGCCACCAGGCTCAATGGCATAACGCCCGCAGAGAGAACCGAGTTGGTGGATCGAAACGTTCCATCGCCGTTGCCGAGCAGGATCGTCACCGAATCCCAGCCGGTATTGGCCACGGCCAGATCCGGAATGCCATCACCATTGAAGTCCGCGACCGCCATCCCCTGCGCAGAATAGACATCGGGAACCACCGAGGCTTGAGTGAACGTTCCGTCCCCATTGCCCAAAAGGATCGTCACCGTCGCGTCATTGCGATTGGCAACAGCGATATCCGGAATGCCGTCTCCATTGAAGTCTCCCGCGGCAATGCCCTGTGGGTCGTTCCCCACTGCGGGCGTGGCTGTGTTCAGCCAACTTAGGCTCGCCCTGCCAGCCGCCAGCGTTG
>JBEKCA010000151.1:0-9622 GCA_050015115.1 Occallatibacter sp. | reverse complement strand
TTCAAATTGATGTGTATACTCGCTGTCGCCCACGCCGGGCAGGGAATCGGGATGCACGGCATTTGCCACGCCCATATCGCCAATCCCATCGCCATTCAAGTCTTTCAACGCCATCACGCCGCGTTTGAAAAGTTGCCTGTAGTGCGATGCCATGCGGTCCGGATTCAGAACCGGTGGCATTCCGCAAACATCCACGTAGCGCTGACCGACCATCGCATCGCCCATGATGTCGTCGTTGTGCTGGTTGTACTGGTAATATCCATACTGCGCATTCCAGAACTGCTTCTCGGCGCTCGGCCTCGCTTTCGCGAGCTGATCGTCAATCTCCTTCAGCAGCGCGCCGTCGTTCCTCCGCTTTGCAGCGGCCCGCATCATCTCCAGCGCGCCCAGCCACAACACGGCATTGAAAAGCTTGTTCTCGATGTACTCTGAGCTCTTCATCTCGCTGAGTCCGTCGCCATCCACATCGGTGGTGATCTGATAGCGGAAGGTTCTGACCATGGCAGGCCACACTTCATCGAGAAACCTGTCGTCGCCGGTCTTGTGCCAATACGTGTAGCACTGCTGGATAAACTTCGGTGAAAGCTCGGACCACGGCGTAGTGATGCGGCCTTTCACGCCCAATGGGCCCCGGTTGTAGCCACGGCCGTATCCGTCGTAGTCAAAGAGCGGATCGCCATTGATCGAGCCTGCATCGTGCGGGCAACTGCCGTCGGCTGTGTCCATCACGAAATCGCGGAACATGAGCAGCGTTGCGCGTTCCTGCACAGGCCAAAGATCGCGGTTGCTGCGCGCCGGGTGGTGGCGCACATCGAACGATTCGGCGAAGTTGTACTCCTGGCATTCCATGACGAACGAAATATGCTGGCCAGCCCGGTTGCCGAACTTCTTCGGTTTGGTAATGCAGCCATTTTCCCAGAAAGACCCGCCAAATGTGCTGTAGTAAAGCTCATTCAGCGTCACCTGCTTCACCCACTCCGGGTACGCGTCGCTGTGGATGATTGGCCCCTGCCAGCCTTCCACCGCCTTGAGCCACTTGTTCGCATTCAACAACGCCTCTTCGCAGAGATGGAAGGATTGTTCGCGCTCGGTCGCCGGGAACCATTCTGTAAAGCGCCTCCACCAGCGTGTTCCGGGAGCGAATTCAATCTGCGGAAAGTACCAGCTAAGAGCGAAAGGCACATCCAACGTAGCCCCGGGATCGAGTTCAACTGTGACACAGAGCGCGCCGGAGGGCATCTTGCTGGACGTCGCGAGGTCTGCATTCGCCAATGCGCCGCTCGCGGCGAAGGGTTTCCAGATATCGGAGCCGTCTCCGTTGCCGTCCCAGGCCGGGACGTAGGTCGCGGGCTGGTCGGTCGCGATGCACCACTCCGTATCCTGCGTTTCCGCCGAGTTCTTCGCGTCGCGGGCCTCCATCAGAACCGCTGTGACCCCGTTGTTCTGGTTCCGCAAGACACGATTGCTCAGCCCGAGGCGCGGGTTTTCCCCTTTAGCGCCCCGTTCGCGAGCCATGGGAGTATTCTGCGGGCCGGTATAGGGCGCATTCGGAAAGGTGAACATCACAGAGATCCTGGCCTTGGCTTTGCCGGGGTTATGCAGGCGGAAGAGAAAGAGCGCGGTGGGATAGGAAGTCTCGCGGTAGTTGTCCTTGATCACAGGCGAGAAGAACTGAAGCGATAGGTTCGTCGAAAAGCCTTTGTAGGTACACCAGCCTATGGGAAACAGGGCATAGTATTCGCCGTCGCCAGGGTTGAGTTTTGGCCAGGCGGGCAGCATGTCTTCGGTGGCCAGGGTCCGCGCCGTCGCCGCCCCGCCCTCGATCTCTTCGCGCACATGGAATGCGGCTTGCGAAAGAAACCGCTCCTCATAGCGGCCGGCCTTCATCTGCCAGGGGCCGAATGAGCCGCACATGTTGTACATGAAGTTTCCCGCGCCAATTCCCCCTAAGGGAATGCCCTTTTTGGTGCGCGTCAAGGTGTTGAGACCGAGATCGTCCGGTTTGTTCGGATCTTGAGGAAGCAGCTCAATCTTCGGCAGCGCGCCGAGAGACCGGCTCCACGCGCACGGTGGAATGTCCCACTTGTCTGGTACGGCGCCCGGACCCTTGGCGACGGATGTTGTTTGCCTTGCTTCGCCCGCTAGCGAAGATTCGCCGACTCCGAGTGGAGCAGCAGCGGCCAGCAAACCTGCGGCGGACGTAGCGCGCAAGAAACTGCGACGAGAAAGTTCCTGCTTTTTCATGAAACCCCCTGCGGACCGATGGGACAATTCTGCAAGGGAGCATAGCAGCTTTGGGGTCTGCCAAGAGAGCTTATAGGTTCGATGGCTAGAGCGTTCCCGACTGACTCTCAGCTCTGCTCTTTCGGCCCGAATTAGGAGAATTTGCAATTCAACGAGGGGAATTGGACACTTTTTGTCTCACATCCTGCCAGCAAGAGTAAAGTATTCAGTTACGTGGATCTGATTCTGAAGGCCCCTTCTGCCGATGAGAATCATAAGGGGTCAAAAGCGCTGTTGAACTCCGAATCTTTCCGATGAAGAGACTAATTCTCATTTTCGCGGGCCTGTTCGGATGCCTACCGGCAGCGCTGGCGGCATCAACCGCTCAGTTCACCACGGTGCGCGCCATTCACGAACACGCGGACGCCGATGCCCAGCTGCATCTTCCGGTAGCCGTTGAAGCCACGGTCACCTACTTCCAGGAATCGACCAGGTACCTGTTCGTTCAGGACGACGGCGCGGCGATCTATATCTATCTCACGAAAGATGTGAATGTAGCCCCAGGCGATCGCGTCCTCGTGCGGGGCACAGTCGAGCCAAGCTTTCACCCGGTCATCAAGAGCGAAGATGTGACCGTGCTCCGGCATGGCGAACTGCCAAAATCGCTGCCCGCCAACTACGATGATCTGATTCACGCGCGATATGACTCCCTGCTCGTTACCACGCACGCAATCGTCCGCTCTGCGGATCTGATCGTCAAAAACAATGCGCAAAGCATCTTTATGCACACGCTTGTCGATCAGGGTTCAGTCGACGTGGCTGTGGAGAGCACCGACGGAAGCAGACTCAAAGATCTACTGGACGCTGAAGTGGAAATCACCGGAGTTGCTGCCGGTAAATTCGATACCAAGATGCAGCCGACCGGCGTTGAGCTCTTTGTGCCTTCAATGGCCTCGATCAAGGTGCTTAAAAACTCCGACGCGACTCTGTGGCGTCTTCCGGTCACTCCCATGGACAGGATCGTTTCCGACTACCGGATCCTCGATCTCACGTCGCGAGTCCACGTTCACGGAACCATAACTTACTACCGGCCGGGCAAATCCGTGGTGCTGCAAGACGGCAAGAAGAGCCTGTGGATCTCAACCGGAACAAGTGACCCCATGCGGGTAGGGGACATTGTCGAAGCGTATGGATTCCCCGATGTCCAAGACGGATTCTTGAACCTGGTGCAAGGCGTAATCGTCGACAGCGGCATCTACGCGCCGATTACACCGCATCCGGAATCGTGGGACGAACTTTCGCGCAGCGACAATATCCATTTTGGACATATCTACGATCTGGTCTCGATTGAAGGGCGGGTAGTGACCGAGGCCAGGGAAGCCGAAAGGGACGAGTATGTCCTGAACTTGAATGGCCGCCTCTACACCGCGATGTACTACCACTCCGACGCTTCCAGCCACGTCCCGTTGCCGGACATGAAAATGGTTCCGATCGGGGCTACTGTGCGCGTCTCTGGAATCTGCGGCCAATTGAGTTCCAACCCATGGAACGGCACGGTTCCTTTCGACATTCTGCTTCGTTCCTTTGACGATATTGTTGTCATCGGTAATCCGTCT
Source organism: Occallatibacter sp. (assembly GCA_050015115.1). GTDB lineage: Bacteria > Acidobacteriota > Terriglobia > Terriglobales > Acidobacteriaceae > Telmatobacter. Next base: position 5,783 of record JBEKCA010000151.1, on the reverse strand, counting down.
CCCTTGAATGTCCGCAACTTAACGATCCTGGTAGGCCTGCTGTTTGCTGTGGTGCTCATCGCCGGTGCGCGAGGGTGGGCGTTGGAGCGCAAGGTGCATCGCCAGGCGGCTGCCACGGCCGACCTGGAGCGGCGCCGCTCTCGCCTTCTTGAGGATATTAATGGCTCCCGGCCGCTGGCCGAGATCATCGAAGAGATCACCGAGTTGATTTCCTTCATGGCCAATGGCGCGCCCTGCTGGTGCCAGATCGCCGACGGAGCGCGGCTGGGAAATTATCCGCGGGATCTCTCCGCCCTGCGCATCGCCCAGCAAGAGATTCCCGCGCGCTGTGGATCGTCGCTCGGCAAGATCTTCATCGGATTGGATCCGCTCGCACCATCCCCGGCTGCCGAGTCCGAGGCCCTCTCGATGGGCGTAGGCCTGGCCGCGCTGGCCATCGAGTCACGGCGCCTTTACTCCGAACTGTTGCGCCGCTCCGAATTCGATCTGCTCACTGACATCCACAACCGCTTCTCTCTGGAACAGTTGTTGGACACTCAGATCGAAGAAGCCCGCCAGGAAGCAGGCATCTTTGGCCTGGTCTATATTGACCTCGATAAGTTCAAGCAAATCAACGACCTTTATGGCCACCACATTGGGGATCTTTTCTTGCAGGCAGTTGCCATCCGCATGAAGCAGCAGCTTCGTTCTCGTGACACATTGGCGCGGCTGGGTGGCGACGAATTTGCCGCCTTGGTGCCTGTGGCGCGCAATCTCGCCGATGTCGAGGAGATCGCCCTGCGCCTGGAGCGCTGTTTTGATCAGGCGTTTGTTATTGAAGGTCATATTCTTCAGGGTGCTGCCAGCGTCGGCATAGCGCTTTATCCGCAGAACGGTTCAACGAAGGATGAATTGCTCCACGCGGCCGACACCGCCATGTACGAGGCAAAAAATGCCAAGCGGCAAATCGCGAGGATGATGACCGGCGAAAAGAATTCACTGAGCCAACCGATTCCATCCGCGAACCTGCCAACTCGCTAACCCCAGCTTGAGCCGGGGCCAACTCGCCGCATTTGAATCGGGATGCCCCGCTGCCATTCTGGGTTTTTCAGACGCCCTTTCGCAGTTCGCCGTTCCTGCTTACCTCTGAGAATGCGCCAGACGCCGTTCGCTGCAATTGATTGCCCTCGGCCCCTCGCGACAATTACGATGAAGGGATGCATCCCAAGGCGCACGCCTGACGGTGCTGGCATGTCCTCAAGCGGGAGTGGATCCGGCGGGAGAGGCGTTTTTCTCTCCGCGGCGGTGATCCAGCAACTACCGGTCCTCGCTCCAGGCTGCCCAAATTGAATTCCCTGCAATGGGAGGAGTCTTTAAGTTGAGCGACCGTTTTCTCTTTACCTCTGAATCCGTTACCGAAGGCCACCCGGACAAGATTGCCGACCAGGTCTCCGACGCAATTCTCGATGCCTGCCTTGAGCAGGACCCCTACAGCCGCGTCGCTGCCGAGACGCTGACGGCCACCGGGCTGGTGGTCATTGCCGGCGAAATCACCACCAAGGCTTATGTCGATTTCCAAACTCTCGTCCGCGGCGTCGTCGCTTCCATCGGCTACGACAACGCCCTCTACGGCTTCGACTCCAACACCTGCGCCGTGATCTCGACCATCAACAAGCAGTCGGGCGACATCGCGCAGGGCGTTGACACGGGCGGCGCCGGCGACCAGGGCATGATGTTCGGCTATGCCTCGAACGAAACCCCGGAGCTGATGCCCGCGCCCATCTCGCTGGCCCACAAGCTCTGCCGCAAGCTCACCGAAGTTCGCAAATCCGGCAAGCTGCCCTATTTGCGCCCCGACGGCAAGAGCCAGGTGACGGTCGAATACGACGAAAACGGCAAGCCCGCCCGCATCGACGCCGTCGTCATCTCCAGCCAGCACTCCGAGAGCGTCAGCAACGAAGATCTGCACGCCGACATTCTCAAATACGTGATCCAGGCCGTGCTGCCCGCCGAGTGGTTGGACGAGCACACCAAGTACCACATCAATCCGACAGGCCGTTTTGTCATCGGCGGACCGATGGGCGACACCGGCCTCACCGGCCGCAAGATCATCGTCGACACCTATGGCGGCGCGGGCCGTCACGGCGGCGGAGCCTTCTCGGGCAAAGATCCGACGAAGGTCGATCGCTCGGCAGCTTACATGGCCCGTTACATCGCGAAGAACATCGTGGCCGCGGGTCTCGCCGATCGCGCCGAGGTGCAGCTTGCTTACGCCATCGGCGTAGCTGATCCGGTCAGTGTGCGAATCGACACCTTCGGCACCGGCAAGGTTGGCGAGGCAAGACTCACAGAGCTGGTGCGCAAGAACTTCTCGCTCAAGCCCAAGGGCATCATCGAGAGCCTCAACCTGCGCCGTCCGATCTACCAGAAGACCGCAGCCTACGGCCACTTTGGCCGCAGCGAGCCCGAGTTTACCTGGGAGGCCACCGATAAGGCCGCCATCCTCGCCGAACAGGCCGGACTGAAAGCCGCAGCCAAGTAACCGTCACTACCTCACCCTCGCAACACCATGGGACCCTTCATCGAAAGGGTCCCATCGTTTTTTTTAAGACCGTCGATTATTGAAGAAGCTTCCGCTAGGCCATGCAGGTGCTTCCGATTGTCCCGGAGGGACGGTGCTGATGCCCCACCCTCTTCTCAGTCTTCAATTCCCTTGCGATAGAAGCTCTGTGTAAGCGCCTTTCAGATATTCGTCGATCTCGCGGAGACTCTTCTCGGCGACGATCGCCGACTCTATCGTTCGCTTTCCGCCTTCGTATTCCGAATCGGACAGTTTATCCCCTGAGCCCATTCGCGCCCTGAAGACGTATAGCTGTTGCCGAATCTCCAGATTGCGATCCATCAGTGAGGCGTACAACTTCTGTGCCGCGTAAATCTTGGAATACCGCTTGACCTCCGCGTAACCCATAAAGGTCGTAGCTCCAGTGGACCCGGCGGCATTCCATGAGGAGTCGTAGACAAGGGTGGTCGTCCATTCAAAGTCCGGGACTGGTTGATGCGGCCGGCCTGATTGAGCCTCCTGCACGGTGGTCAGGATCACTTGCAGATGGTTGATCTCCGCCGGGATCGCCTTGCCGCGGTTCGGTCCCAGGCAACTTGCCGGGTAGACTCTCTGCTGCGCGAATTGTATTAGGTGCCGCATCGGAATTGAAAACTAAGAAGCACACCGGCAAAGAGTCGGATGAATTCAGAGCAGGAACGAGAAGATCGGCATGGCGTATTCGCGGCTCGGCGGCGTGCTACTCCTCCGCCTTCGCTGCCGGCTTTTTCTTGAACCACCACCATGCAAATCCACTCACGGCCACTCCGCCGACGATGGCCAGCAAAACCAGTCCGTGGTGCGCCACCAGATCGACGGCGCCCGGTCCCAGCTTGAGCACCAGCACCGAGAGAATCAGCCAGCGAACCATTCTGCCGCAGAAAACAGACATCATGAAAGGGACCACCCTCATCTCGAAGACGCCCGCGGCAAAGACGCAGGCCTTCCACGGTGTGGGCGGAGGCAACATCGATGGAATCATCATGGCCAGGAACTCCTGGCGTTCGAAACGGGCGCGCATGAGCTCGTAGCGTGCACGATTCACATGCTTGAGCAGGAAGAGCTCGCCACCGGCCCGTCCCAGCCCGTAGGGCAGCAGACCTCCCACGGCCGAGCCCGCGGCGGCCAGCAGGCAGTAAAGCCAGAAGTGGCCCTTGTCGTTCCAGACATAGACGGCCAGCAGCGCGTCCATGGGGATGGGAATCGTGGATGAATCGAGCAGGGCGGCCGCGCCCACACCCCAAACGCCGAACTTGGCCAGGAACAGCGCAACAAGCTTCCATTTGGCCATCAAACCAGCGAAAAACCGCTTCAAGCAGGGTCCCCTTCCGCCCGCAAATCCGTCTACCAGTCAGGATCCATTGTACGAGCCGGGGCGATGGGCAGAGATCTGCTCTGAATGAGAGAATAGATCAGTAGCAACCGGTGGGCGCATCGCGCGCCCCACGAGGCTGAGCAGGACCGAATGCCCATAGATCAGGCGCCAACTGAGGTGAACGAACCCAAAGGGCCACCGGAAACCCCTCCCGATCCGCGTGGTCCGTCTTCGGGGGCCCCGGCTTCGAGCGAGCAGCAAAACTCCGTTTCTCCCATAGTTCGCGGCTCACGCTGGGTCGATTACGACACCCATGAACTGCTCCAGATGATCAGCGAGCTCGAGGACGAGCGGCGCTGGGCCCGCTTGCGCGAGGGCGTCTGGCTGGCGATTCTTATCCATCTGATCATCATCTCGGCTCTCACCTGGCTTCCCAAGTACGTCTTCAAGGTACCGCCGGTCGTCGATTCGGCTGATGCGCTCAAGCAGCACAAGGATTTCACCTACCTGGACACGCCCTTTCAGTTGCCCTCCAAACCGGCCCCCAAGCCAGTTCCCTTGCAGCATCCTCTAATCGACAAGCAGACGATGGAGGAGATGAAGCAAAACGCGCCGCCGCGGCCCACGCCACAACCGGCGCCCCAGGCTGCCGCGCCGGCTCCTGCGCCGCCCCCTCCACCTCAGCCCAGCCAGCAGCCGCAGATTGAGATGCCTCGTCCCGCGGCTGTGCCTGCCCGGCCCAACTTCGCCATGGGCTCGCAGAATCCAGCCGACCAGTTGCGCGACGCCATGAAGGGCGCATCGCGGAACCAAGGTCAGGGCTCAAGCGCGCTGCCGTCCGGCGGTGGTCTGTCGATGCATCCCGGTGCTGGAACGGGCGGCGTCCAGGTTCTCTCCGACACCCAGGGGGTGGACTTCAACAGTTGGCTGCAACGCTGGCACCGCGAGACCGAACGCACCTGGGATCCGCTGATTCCCGACGAGGTCAACGCGCCGATTCTCAAGTCGGGCATGGTGGCGATTCGCTTCAAGGTACTGCCTAATGGCCGGCTGATGGACGGCAGCATGGTGCTCGAAGGCCGCTCCGGCGACGTGGCATTGGACCGTGCTGCCTGGGGCGCACTCACCGGCTCAAACTACCCACCACTGCCCAGAGATTTCCACGGCCCATTCCTCGAGTTGCGTGCCTACTTCCTCTACAACATGGAACCGCCGCACTAGGGCTCTGACTGTGTGATTTCGAGCTTTCGAGATCGAGGTTTCCCATCCATTCGCCAGAAAAAAGGCGAATGGGTGGGGCGCGGTGCTGGCACAAAATCAAGTGGTCAGAGACCTAGCTAGTGTTGTCAGCCGCATTTGACCGTCATCTGTGTTTTTGACGCATCGTCATCCAAGCTTTGAAAGGGCACGACTTTAGTCGTGCCGACCGAAAGCTGCGCTAATTCGTTAGATACTGCCTAAAGCTTGCATTGATTGTGACGAATTGACAGCACGACTTCAGTCATGTGCCTTCAAAGCATTGACTTATTCAGTAACTTCCTCACCGCGGTTTACGACGGAGATGTGACGTATTCCGCGAGCACGTCCAACACGCAGAATCTCGACCTGAACGAAAACTCCGATTAAGCAGCCACCCGGTAACACGCCACGATAGCCTTTTCGTTTTGGCCGTGGACTTCCGTTTCCCATCGATTCCGCGTTTTTCTGAGGGATGGGTGGGATACGGCGAAACCCCGATCTGCAAAATTTGCGAAAACACTCACTAAGGTCAATTTCACGTCGACCGCACCGTCAAAAGTCTCTAACTATCATCCTCACAGCCGGTCACCGGGACAGGCGAGGCCTTCTTGTCCTCGGCCAGCAGGCCGGAAAACACATCCGCAGGAACGG
>JBEKCA010000150.1:0-9626 GCA_050015115.1 Occallatibacter sp. | reverse complement strand
CGGCGCTCGATTCACTCTTTGTACGCCGCATCGCCGATGGCGACCCAGGCGGCCACATGCGCCGCGGCCTGGATGCCTTCCCCTTTCCAGAGATGGCCAAACGCATCTGGGATGAGTACTTCATCCCCGGCGGCAAAGCGGCCGGAGCGCCTTATCCGGTGCCGCCCATGCATCAGCGCCGCGAAATGCGCAAAGTGGTCGAACTCTGCATCGTGAGCAATTTTGTTGAGGTTTTTCTGGCCAGGGAAGGCCACAAAAATCCTGTGGGCATCAACTTTCTTGAGAAAGTGCAGATGCCCCACCTCTCGTCGATCTACGGCGCAATGCTGGCCGGCGTGGGTTATGTGCTGATGGGCGCGGGCATTCCGCTGCACATTCCCGGCGTTCTCGATGCCTTTGCGGGCCACCATCCGGCCGAATACAAGCTCAGTGTCACCGGCGCGGTGCAAGGCCAGGACACGGCCATGCTCTTCGACCCAGCCGAATACGTAGAGGGCCCGCTGCCCCTGCTTCACCGGCCGCGCTTCCTGGCCATCGTCTCCTCCAACACCTTGGCTACCACCATGCTGCGCAGGGCCAGCGGCCGCGTCGACGGTTTGGTGATCGAGTCCCCCACGGCGGGCGGACATAATGCGCCTCCGCGTGGCAAGCTGTTGCTGAATGCCTCGGGTGAGCCGGTGTACGGCGAGCGCGACCAGGTTAATATTGCTGATCTGCGCACGCTCGGCGTTCCTTTCTGGCTGGCAGGCGGTTACGGCAATCCGGAGAGCGTACGCGATGCGATCGAGCAGGGCGCTGCTGGCGTACAGGTCGGCACGGCGTTTGCATTCAGCGAAGAATCCGGGCTGCGTCCCGATTTGAAGAGCACGCTTTTGGCCCAGGCCGTCACTGGAACAGGCGATGTCTTCACCGATCCGCTGGCCTCGCCGACGGGTTTCCCCTTCAAGGTGGCGCAATTGCAGGGATCGTACTCCGATCCCGTCGTCGCCGAGGCAAGGACACGAGTTTGCGATATTGGCCTGCTGCGCGAGTCCTATGTCACGCCCGACGGCAAGATCGGCTACCGCTGCTCCGCCGAACCAGTGGCGAACTACGTAGCCAAAGGCGGCAATGTCGAGGAGACAGTCGGACGCAAATGCTTGTGCAACGCCCTGTTTGCCAACATCGGCCACCAGCAGATCCGCAAGAGTGGCAGCGTCGAGCCTCCGCTGGTCACCGTGGGCGACGACTTGAACACCGTCGCGCAGTTCCTGGCTCCCGGCCAGACTTCCTACCGCGCCGCCGATGTGGTTGAGGCTCTGCTCAGCCTGACTGCGAGCACCCTCACCGCCGAGCAGACCGAGCGAGTTCTCGCCACCGCCTGACGCGCCGGTAAACTCGACGGCCGTTCAGAGGCCCCCTTATCAGCCTGCGGTGAAAGTCCAGCTTTGAAAGGGCACGACTTTGGTCGTGCCGCAAGTGGTTCAAAACGGACACGGGCTTTAGCCCGTGAGGAACGGTTTTTCGGCATTTTCAACTTTCACCAAAAGCTGTTACGAGCTTCAACAGGGGTCAGGGCAAGACTCAAGTCGTGCCCTGACACAATGCAACATTCTTGAACCGATTATCGATGCTCTGCGCCAAAATCAAATGCGGGGGCTTCGTCCCCCGCCGCTGATTTCAAGCGTTCCCTGCCTATTTCTACGATACGCACGCCGCATTTCGCATCCCCCGGTGTGGCCTGTTATGGTCAGGAAGGACCCGCAATGAATCCACAATAGGAACCAGCTCGCATGTTGAAGCGTTGGCGAATCCGGATACTTCTGTTTTTGGCCGTACTTGGCCCCGGATTTATAACCGCCAACGTCGATAACGACTCGGGCGGCATCCTCACCTATTCGCAGGCCGGCGCGCAATACGGCTACACCCTGCTCTGGACCATCATTCCCATCACCCTTGCCTTGATCGTCGTGCAGGAGATGTGCGCCCGCATGGGCGTGGTCACCGGCAAGGGCCTCAGCGACCTGATCCGCGAGGAGTTCGGCTTGCGGCTCACGGTAATCCTGATGGTCATGCTGGTGGTGGTCAACTACACCAACGTGGTCACCGAGTTCATCGGCATCGCCGGTTCGCTGCACCTCTTTCACGTCTCCAAATTCATCTCCGTGCCCCTCTGCGCCGCGCTTGTTTGGTACATGGTGGTGAAGGGCAATTACAAGAGCACAGAGAAGATCTTCATCGTCGCTTCGCTGGTTTATATCTGCTACATCTTTGCCGGGGTGCTCTCGCAGCCCAGTTGGCACGATGCAATCCTGGCTACCGTCCAACTCCCGCAGAAAACGGTGTGGAGCGACAAGGCCTATATGTACATGGCCATCGGCGTGGTCGGCACCACCATCGCGCCATGGATGCAGTTCTATTTGCAGTCCTCGATCGTCGAGAAGGGCATTCGCGTCAAAGACTACGCAGCCTCGCGGCTGGACGTGATCGTTGGCAGCCTCTTCACCGACATCGTGGCCTGGTTCATCATTGTGGCCTGCGCGGCCACGCTCTACGTGCACGGCATGGGCGCCATCCAGACGGCCGCCGACGCCGCCGAGGCGATGAAACCGCTGGCCGGCGACTACGCTTACATCCTCTTTGCTTTTGGCCTCTTCAACGCCTCGCTCTTCGCTGCGTCAATCTTGCCGCTCTCGACGGCCTACACGGTTTGCGAGGGCCTGGGCGTCGAGTCCGGCGTCGACAAGCATTTCAAAGAAGCGCCGTTTTTTTATTGGCTCTATACGCTGCTGATTGTGGGCGGCGCAGCCACCGTCCTCTTCCTGCCCGACGCGCAACTGATCAACGTCGCCATCCTCTCTCAGGTCTTGAACGGCGTCCTCCTGCCGGTCGTAATCATCCTGATGCTGATGCTCATCAACCGCCACGACCTGATGGGCGAATACAAAAACTCGTGGTACGGGGACATCATCGCCTGGGCCACCAGCATCATTGTCATTGGCATGACGATGGTGATGCTCTGGGGTCTGATGCCGGGGCACTGAGGAGCCGACGCTGTCATGTAATCAGTGCGAAGCAATGGAAGCGATTCCCGCCCATGCCATAGCTCCCATTTACACTTGAAATTAGGAGCTACCAACCCTTCATGGACAAGTTTGTCATTCGCGGCGGCAATCCGTTGGTGGGCACGGTTCGCATCTCCGGCGCAAAAAACTCGGCGCTGCCCTGCATGGCCGCAGCGATCCTCACCGAAGACGAAGTCACCCTCGACAACATTCCCCAGGTGCGCGACATCGTCACCGAGCGGCGTCTGCTGGCCTCGATGGGCGCCGAAGTTGAGCTGGGAGACACTCCCGCCAGCACCACCATCAGTTGCCGCAAGCTTTCCGATCCTGTCGCCAAATACGAGATAGTCAAGACTATGCGCGCCAGCTCGCTTGTGCTTGGACCCCTCATCGCCCGCACCGGCATGGCTCGCGTGGCCATGCCCGGCGGTTGCGCCATCGGCGGCCGCCCCATCGATCTGCACATCAAGGGCCTCGAAAAGATGGGCGCGACGATCACCCAGGAGCACGGTTACCTCGAAGCGCGGGCAATGCGGCTGCGTGGCGCACACCTGGTCTTCGACAAAATCACCGTCACCGGGACCGAGGATCTGTTGATGGCCGCCGTCTTGGCCGATGGCGAAACTCTGATGGAAAACTGCGCTCGCGAGCCCGAGGTCGCCGATCTCGCCGCGCTGCTTATCGCAATGGGCGCAAAGATTGAAGGCGCGGGAACATCCACCCTGCGCGTCCAGGGCGTCAGCAGCCTTCACGGCGCGCGCTACAGAGTCCATCCCGATCGCATTGAGGCCGGCACTTTCCTGATCGCGGGCGCCGTCACGGGCGGCGATCTGATCGTGACCAACTGCAACGCCGCTCACATGGGCGCGGTGATCGCCAAGCTGGAAGAGGTCGGAGCCCGCATCGATCTTCTCGGCCCCGACACGGTCCGTGTGCGCACCTCCGGCAAGCTGCGCGCAGCCGACATTTCGACTGAAGAATACCCCGGCTTTCCCACCGACATGCAGGCGCAATACATGGCCCTGGCCACGCAGTCCGAAGGCGTCAGCATAGTCAAGGAAAACATCTTCGAAAACCGCTTCATGCACGTCCAGGAACTGGCGCGCATGGGCGCCAACATCAAGGTCGACGGGCGCACGGCCACCGTGCGCGGCCCGGCAAAACTCTCTGCCGCTGCTGTGATGTGTTCGGACCTGCGGGCCTCGGCCTCGCTGGTGCTGGCGGCTCTGGTGGCCGATGGCGAGTCGATCCTCGACCGCGTCTACCACATGGATCGCGGCTACGAGCACTTCGAAGAGAAGCTGGCTGGAGTAGGCGCGCAGATCCGCCGCATGGGCAATGTCTTCGCTCCCATCAACGAACCAGTCGAAGCAAGCTAACCCGTTTTTTCGAAGAAGAGACTTACCAGACACAAGCCCCGTGCCCCATCCATTTTGTCATCCTGAGCGTAGCGCAGCGGAGTCGAAGGACCTGCGTTTCGTAACTCTGGCGAATGGGTGGGAATCGACGAACCTCAAGCGAGCGCATAGCGAGCAGTTGGCCCTACCGCAGGTGGCTAGCGCCAGCTCACCGACACATGCCAGCGCAATCCGCGTAAAGCAGCCTTGCGCAGCACCCGCTGATACTGTCGAAGCTCGACCAGCACAGACTGCGTCTCCGAGCCCAGCGCGGTCGGAGACGTGCCCAGGAAACCGATCAGCGCAGAGACCGAGAGCAGGCCGTCTGAGGCGTCAAACCACTGCGGCTTTGGCAGAGGCCGCTTCCACTCGGCCTCTTCCGCGCCCTGCTCCACAAGCAGCGCCATCGAGTCTTCGTCGGCTGAAAAAAACTCCAGCAGCGGGCGCACATTCAATCGCACAGCCAGCCGGTCCAGGTCATCTTCGTTGCGCGCCACAGCGTGGCCATTGACAAAGATGTCAAACCCCGGGTCTTCACCCTCAACGACAATGAACATACTCGCAGCCATTTCTTCGAGTCTAGAAGAGAGCAAGGTCGCAGAACGAAAAAATCACTCGCGGTCATCCAGTCGATTACCGGGATGGGATCGAGTACCAGTTACGGAAGTGTGCACGAACGTCTCGTTTGGCCGATAGATAGAGAGCATCAGGCCGTTTCAGATGGTTGATGATATTGGGAGCGATGAGTGAGACGAGGTAAGTTTTCTTGAATTGGAGTGCTCTTCCAGACGTAGCAGCCGTTGGGCTGCTGATCTGCGCGTTTGCCTCGGTCGCACGGCGCAGCCAAAGCCCTGTCTCCGGGTTATGGCTGACCGGCTGGCTGATGATCCTGCTCCACTTCGTGGTCGCCTTGTTTCAGAACACTCCGGGAATATGGGGTGGGCTGTCAACTGCCATTTTTTCAGTCTTCCTGGTTGGTGCCGGGCTTCTTTATATGCACGCGTCGATCCCCTATCGGACCGACCGATCGAGCCTGTGGATGCTCGGTTCGCTGGCGGCGACCAACACGCTCTACATTGCGATTCTCTGCATCGCCCCGGAGGGATACTGGGCTCTAAAGCCAGCCGCTGTCTTGCTTGGGCTGGGCCCTCTGGCCGTTATGCTGGCATCCATTCGCAGAGTCAGCCATGCTCTTCGCTGGCTTGTCGTGATTCTCTACGGACTGCTTTCGATCTTTCTTTTAATCTTCCAGAATCGGCCTGGAATCGGTTCAAACCTGGCATGGGTTGCAGTGATGTTTACTGCCTATCTGGGTTGCTGCATCTTTGTCTGCTGCGCATATCGCCGCGCCACCGCCGGGGCATTCGTCACCATTGCTGGATTCTTTGCCTGGGCTTCGGTCTTCATAATCGCGCCGGTCATGACAGCGTTCGAGCCTCAGGTGCATCTTGATGCCGAGGTTTGGAACCTTCCGAAATTTGTGGTGGCCGTGGGCATGATGCTTCTGCTGCTCGAAGACCAGATCGAACATAACCAGCACCTTGCGCTGCACGACCCGTTGACTGGGCTGCCCAATCGCCGTCTCTTTGAAGACCGGATGGCCAGCGCCCTTGAGCGGTCCCGCCGCACCGGTGCCCAAATGGCTCTTCTGGTCGTCGATCTGGATTACTTCAAACAGGTCAACGACACTCTCGGCCATCACATCGGCGACCAGGTGTTGCAGCGTGTGGCCTCGATCTTCACAGAGCGTGTCCGCCGCTCCGACACTGTATCTCGCACCGGAGGCGACGAGTTCTCCTTGATTCTTGAGGAGCCCACGAATCGCGAAGAAGCTGAAAAAGTGGGAAGCTCGTTGCGGCAGTTGCTGGAAGCTCCACTCGAACTGGGAGACCACGAAATACAAATCGGCGCCAGCATCGGCATCGCTGTCTACCCCGAGGACGCAGACGAGCTCGAAGCGCTGTGCATCGTGGCAGACCGCCGGATGTACGAAGCAAAGCACTATAACCAGAGATTGAATCAAGCAGCGCCGTCCGCTAAGTGGCGGCCAATCGCTCATCAAAAATCCGAGATCAAAGAGCAGCCGCGTCGGGCGCGATAAGGCGTTTTGCCTGCGATCAAACTTAGCTGATTAAGCAACACAACGCAAAGAGAAAGACCCGGACTTCTCCGGGCCTTTCTGCTCGTTCAATTCACTCAGGCTGTTTATAGCATTTCGCCTTTACAGTTGACTTCGGTGCCCCCATCCATTCCGCATCTTTCTGCGGAATAGATGGGAATCACCGAAAACACTCTAGTTTTGGCCTCCGCCCGGTCCGCGTCCACCGCCCGGACCACCGGGACGGCGCCGACGGCGACGGCGATTGTTGTCAGCGGGCCTCGGCCTGCCAGCGCCCGGCGTTGCGGCTACAGTCGAACCGACCGGAACCGGCGCACCCTCGACGCGATTGAAGTTTGGCTCGTTCTCCTCGTCGAACTCCTCGCCATCCTCCCCTTCAAAGTCGTCTCCGCCTTCGATCAGGATTGTGCTCTGGTTCGATTTCGGCTGACGCTCATCAAACTCGTTGCGCGGCTTGACAGGTGCGGCGACAGCTTCAGAGGCGGAGATCCCCCCCTCTTCGGTTTCGGCCGCGGCCGGAGCAGTCAGCCCCAGCTTGGCCTTCTGTTCCTTGATCAGCGCCTTGCGGCTCAGTTTGATGCGATTGCCTTCGATGGCCAAAACCTTGACCATCACCTGATCGCCCTCGCGCAACTCGTCCTTCACTTCCTTCACGCGATGCTCTGCAATCTCTGAGATGTGCAGCAGGCCGTCGGTGCCTGGGAAGAGCTCGACAAACGCGCCGAACTCAGCCAGCCTGACAACTTTACCCAGATAAACCTTGCCGATCTCCGGCACGGCCGTCAGGTTGCCGATCATCTCGAGTGCCCTCTTCAAGCCATCGGCGTCGCACGAGGCAACGTTGACGCGGCCCGTGTCGTCGACATCGATCTTCGCGCCGGTCTGCTCGATGATGCCGCGAATCGTCGCGCCACCCTTGCCGATCAGATCGCGAATCTTGTCGGTGGGAATCATCACCGTCTCGATGCGCGGCGCATAAGCCGACCGCTCGACGCGCGGTCCATCCAGCACAGCGTCCATCTTGTCGAGCAGGTAGATCCTGCCTCGCCGCGCCTGTTCCATCGCCTCTTGCAAAATCTGGCGAGTCAATCCACCGATCTTGATGTCCATCTGCAACGCCGTGATGCCCTTGCGCGTGCCGGCCACCTTGAAGTCCATATCGCCGTAGTGATCTTCTGCGCCCGCGATGTCGGTGAGGATGGCGTAGTCGTCGCCTTCTTTCACCAGGCCCATCGCAACACCAGCCACTGCGCCCTTCAGTGCGATGCCCGAATCAAACAACGCGAGGCTCGTACCGCAGACCGTCGCCATCGACGACGAACCGTTCGACTCCAAAATATCTGAGACGATGCGGATCGTGTAAGGCGACTCTTCGGCGCTCGGCAAAACCGCGCTGATCGCGCGCTCAGCCAATGCGCCGTGGCCAACCTCGCGGCGTCCCGTGCCGCCCATGCGGCCCGTCTCGCCCACGCAGAACGGCGGGAAGTTGTAGTGCAGCATGAAGGGCTTCTTCTTCTCGCCTTCATAGCTCTCAAGCCGCTGTCCCTCGTCGGCCGTGCCCAGAGTGGCGGTGACCAGGGCCTGCGTCTCGCCGCGCGTGAACAGCGCCGAACCGTGCGTGCGTGGCAGAACGCTGGTCTCGATCGTGATCTGGCGAATCTGATCGAATTCGCGGCGATCCGGCCTGATGCGCTCCTTGGTCACTTGCTCGCGGAAGATCTTCTCGCGCAGCTTTTCATAGTAGTGAGCCAGCTTCTTCTTGGCCGTGGGATCGTCGGCGGGCAGCGCTGCAGCCAGCTCGTCCTTGATCGCCTTGACCAGATCCTGGCTTTCCAGCTTGGCATGAGTCTTGGTGTCGAGCGCGTCCTTGAGGCGGTCGCTGGCTTTCGCGCTGAGTTCGTCAAAATATGCCTGATCGAACTCCGGCGCAACAAAAGCCCGCTTCTTCTTCCCGGCAACGGCAACCAGTTCATCGATTGCAGCGCAGATCTTCTTGATTTCTGTGTGGCCAAATTCAATGGCCGCCAGAATCGTCTCTTCCGACTCTTCTTTGGCGCCCGACTCGATCATCACAATGCCGTCTTTGTGGCCCACGACCATGATGTTGACCGTGGTGGCGGCGCGCTCGGAGTACGTCGGATTGATGACAAACTCGCCATCCACGCGCCCCACGCGTACTGCGCCAACGCTCGCGCTAAAGGGAATATCGGAGAGAGCCACGGCGCAGGCGGCAGCGTTGATGCCCACCACGTCAGGATCGTTTTCTTTATCAGCAGAGAAAACCAGCGCGATCAACTGAGTCTCATTGCGGAATCCATCGGGAAAGAGCGGACGCAGCGGCCGGTCAATCTGCCGGCAGGTCAGAATTTCCTTTTCGCTGGGGCGGCCTTCGCGCTTGATGAAGCCGCCGGGAATGCGGCCTCCGGCGTAGGTGTACTCACGATAATCCACAGTAAGGGGGAAAAAATCGATGCCTTCTCGTGGTTCATTGGAGGCTACAGCAGTGGCTAGAACGACGGTTTCGCCCGTGGTCACCAGTGCGGCGCCAGAGGCTTGCTTGGCCATGCGCCCAGTCTCAAAGACCAGCCGCTTGCCACCGGCAAGCTCGACGGCTACTTCATGCTTAGACATAGAGTCCTCGTTTCATTGTTTTCGCTTGGGAAACTTGGTAATGGAAGGGCGGGGGGGAAACCGGCGAAGAGCGGGATGGGAGGCAGGGCGCGCGCAAAAGAGTGCGGAAAAACGAGAAATGCGCGCGGAGGAGCGGATTCTCCCCGCAGCCTGTCTGCCAAACCATACGCAGCGGCTTCCCCTGGTCCCGACTTTGGGACCAGGGATACCACGATGCTCACATGACAGGAACAGCGAAAATGCATATAGCTTTTCGCCGTCCCTGGCTGCGAGTTGTCTTCGCCAGGTACACCAAGGCCCCAGGTCCTGCATAGAACGGGGGCCGTGACCAATCTTCGGTCTGGGCGCTTCCGGGTCAATGTTGGCTTTCTGGCTACTTGCGGATACCGAGCTTGCCGATGACGTCGCGGTAGCGATCGGTATCGTGTGTCTTCA
>JBEKCA010000149.1:0-9643 GCA_050015115.1 Occallatibacter sp. | reverse complement strand
TGCCACAGACCGGTGGAAGACCCTGCTGGACTACATCGTAGCCAGAATCATCCCCCGGCGCCCCCTAAAAATCCTCGATACAGGCCCGCTTCTGTTGGCCAACTGCGGTTTTTAGGTTCATTCTAAGTCTTGGAAGTGCCAGGCGAAGTCTCCCCAAGAGCCGTGGCGATAAAGCGCAACCGCACATAATCGGCCGACCAATTCCCGTCTTCATCGCGCAGAGCAGGAGCGAGCAGCTCGGCAGTCTCTTCAACCACGAAGTCGCGGATCGTCTCCGGCAGTCCATTGAGCACGCCCCGTCGGAACGTCCGCAGCCAGCCGGTCATGCCGCTTTCGGGCAGTGGAGTGGGGCGCGGAATTAGCTCCATCCTCTCAACGTTAAAGCCATGACGCTCAAGCCTGCGCGTGTAGGCCACTGGAGTGGGGTAGTAGTTCTCGTCCCCCTCGTGGTCAGAGAAGCCATGTCGGGCAAGGACAGCCGTGAAGGCGACACGAACGGCCGCGATATTGCCGTGACCGCCCATCTCAGCCACGAAGCGCCCACCGGGCTTGAGCACGCGGCGAACCTCGGCCATCATCTCGTTTTGACCGCGAACCCAATGCAGAGCAGCATTGGAAAACACTGCGTCGAACGACTGGTCCGCAAATGGCAGTGACTCCGCCCTGGCTTCCTGGGCGTCGATCCCGCGGCCTCGCGCCGCGGCAAGCATCTCCGGCGACAGATCGACTCCCACAATGTGTGCGCCGGTGGCGGCGATGCGCTCGGTCAATTGGCCGTCCCCGCATCCCAGGTCGAGGATGGACTCATTGGGCTTCGCGTCGAGCCATTCGAGCACGCCTCCGGCCAGTCCATGCACGAAGGCTGCGTTCTTCCCATAGTCCTGCGCATTCCACGTCTGCGTCATCCGAGTCCTCCGCCTTCAGTGTCGGCGAAAAAATCGCATCACACAAAGTTATTTTGTTTTTATTCGTGATAAGAAGTTCGTATAAGCACAAATGGGTGAATTTGTAGCGCTGGCCTCCAGGCCGGCTGTTCTGTGGGTCTCCAAACCCACAGACGAAGTTTGACAGCGAGAACATCGCCAAAAAAACCGGTCCGAAGGCACGGCGTCGGATGTCTCTCTCAATTTACGAATGAGTTCTCAGATAAAGTAGTCGACCGCAAAAACACCGCGCTCTTCAGATCGACTGAACCGGCAATAGCGTCAGATCGTCCACCAGCCCCACTTCCTTCTGCACGAACGGCTCGCCGTAGCGCACGCCTGCCAAAAGTCCGTAGTGGCGCGCCTCCGCAAAAGTGCGTTCACGAATCTCCTCTTCCGGGACAAAGAGCCCGATGCCTGCCGATTGATTGGCATACTGCGACCGATAGGCCATTAGCGCCGCATGACGTTGCTCGATGAAGGGCGTGATGTCGACAATGAAGCTGGGCCGCACATCCGCATAAAGGCTGGCGTAGACGATCTTGAATGGGCGATGCGGCGCAGTGTCGGTCTCCATCTTGGCCAAACCCGACAAAAAGCATGACTCATAGCCCAGCGCAGCCACAGCAGCGTGGTCCGGATGACGCGCCTGCCAATAGGGCAGAATCACCACGCGTGGACGCACGAGCCGAAGCACGCGCACAATCTTCAAGCGATTTTCTAGAGTGTTGTCGACTGCGCCGTCGGGCAGGTCGAGCGCCTGCCGCCAGCCGACGCCCAACAGCCGGGCGGCCTCCGCGGCTTCACGGGCTCGATCCTCCGCGCTGCCTCGCGTTCCGGCCTCACCCTGAGTCAGATCGAGGATGGCGGTACGAAGGCCGCGCGCGGCCATACGGATGAGGGTCCCGCCGCAGGTCTGCTCCACATCGTCGCGGTGAGCCGCGATGGCCAGCACATCGGCTACGAAAGAGTTAGGCGCAGTGTCGGGGATCACGATCAGGCGCTTCCGATCAATAGATTTTCTGAGCCTCTTGCAAAATTCAACTAAGATTGGAAAACGCGTCAGGGCATGACTTCAGTCGTGCCGAAAAGAGCAACAAAATAATGTTGGGCTTTAGCCCCTGAGATTCTTTGTTCTCTGTTGCTTGCGTTTCCGCGGCGGCTAAACCAGAAACCTGTTCTCGGCCATTTGCGGCACGACTACAGTCGTGCTCTTACACTTCAAGTCCCCCAAGGACTCATTTTGCAAGAGGCTCTTCCGATTGGAATTTGCGTGCTCCCGGATCTCAGAGGCGAGACCCGGGAGCCTCTGACAACTGTCTACTCTTCACTGACCACTGCCTCAGTAGACTGTGTTATCGCCGTCGGTGAGGGCGTCCATGTAGGCAACATCGTAGGCCGTGCCGGTTACGGTCACATACTGGTTGTCAATCGCCGTACCATTCACGGTTGAATAGATGTAGATCTGTCCACCCTCCGCCGTATAGATCTTGTGCAGGCCGGTAACTGCGGCAATCCCGGTCGCGTCGCCGTTATAGGGCAGCAAGGTCGCAGCGTTGCTGGAGGTGTTGACCATGGTGAGGCAACCGTACGGTTGGCCGTTGTTGGCGCGCTCGCCATTGATGCAATTGGTCATGCCGATCCACAGCGTATTGTCGTCGGCCAGGATCATGCGGCTCATCGCGCCCGGTGCGCCATCGCTGATGGGCACCTGCCCCGCCACTGTCATCGCCGTCGCCGAGCTAGTGGGCAGATTCACCACCGACAGTTGCCCGCTCCAGAAACCGTCCGATTTCTGCTGCTGGCCCACTACGTAGAGTGTTGAACTGTTAACGAGCGCATTGCTCGCGCCGCCGGGAAGATTGAGCGTAGATGCGGCGACAGAAGCGTGGGTAGGCAGCGTCCCTGACTGCTTTCCAATGAGGAAGATCAATGGAGCCACGGGAAGGATTGAAACTGAGGCTTGACTCCCACCGCACTCCGGCCCGCAGTTGAGCACATAGGCGCTTCCGCCGTCGGCGGAGAAGACGGCTTTGACCGGCCGGTCAAGCGTCAACGGCTTATTATCGTCGGGGCTGAGAGCCTGGAAGAGGCACCAGACCGGCTCGTTCTGCGGCTCGCAATCCACAGCTCCCAATGGCCAGGTGCTCGGCCCCCCGGAATAGTTGATTGTCTGCGCGGATGTCAGTTGCTGCGGGTAGTATACGTAATTTGAGTTCTGAACAAAGACCAGAGCCACGGAGCCGCCTGGATTGACGCTCACCCGGTAGACGCCCGGTAGGCTGAAGGAATAACTGGTGCCATTGTTCCGGTTCACTACCGTCAGCAGGTGCGATGCCTGGTTGGCGGCGAAGACGTAGTTCTGGTCCCGGGTGATGAAAATGCTGGAGGACGGGCCGTTCAAGCCGCTCACGTTGCCCGCGCCCTTCTCGCCGGGGTAGTTGATCAGCGTATAACTGCCGCCAGCACCGGAGCTGTAGACCGCACCGATAAGCTCATCGGGCATGTTCTGAATAGTAGTGGGCAGAGCGCCGGCAAAACCACTGACTCCAAAAGCCGGAGCCGTGTTGGTGCTGTTGTATTTATACCGAATGTCGTAAAAAGCATCCACGATCTCCAGCCCGCCGGCAGAGAGCGCCGCAGGATTCTGGATTGCAATCAATACTCGATTGGTCAGGCCGCTGGGTGGTAGCGTCCGGCCCGCAAAATAGGTGGTCGTGCCACAACCTGCCAGCCCGGCTGCGACCACCAGGGCCACGGCGGCGCTCATTAAAAGACTTCTATTCTTCAAAATCCCTTACCTCGACCGAAAACGCGGAGCATTCCGCGCGGCTTGCCCGCGGCGGTGGCCGCAGCGTGAACAAATGGACAGCTGTCTCCGGTGTAGCATGCAAATCGCGGAAAAAACCCGGTCAGCAACCGGTGCAGCCCAAGCTTATGACTACCGAAGTATAACAAAGCAGCCCTGCCTGCTGACGCGCACCGCCCGCATGGCTTAGCATTGCAAGTGAATGCCTCAACTTGCCGACATCTTCGCCAGCCGCCCCGCGCTCGCCGACGGCGCCATGGGCACGGTCCTCTACGCGCGCGGCATCTTTATCAACCGCTGCTACGACGAGTTGAATCTCTCGGACCCCGGCTTGATCCTGGCCATCCACGAGGAGTACCTGCAAGCCGGCGCTGAGATTCTTGAGACGAACACCTTTGGCGCAAATCGCTTCCGGCTGGCTCGTCACGGCCTGGCAGGGAAAGTCGTCGAGATCAACACTGAGGGCGTGCGCATCGCCCGCCAAGCCGTCGAGCACCTCAAGGACAAGCAGGCCGGCGAGGCCTGGGTCTCGGGCTCGGTCGGCCCGCTAGGCGTTCGCCTCGAGCCGCTGGGCAAGACTGGCCTGGACGAGGCGCGCGCCGCCTTCGCCGAGCAGATTCGGGCTCTTGTTGCGGCGGGCGTCGACATGATCAGCATCGAGACCATGCCCGCCTTGAACGAGGCTCACGAGGCGCTTCTGGCGGCGCGCGAAATCGCTCCCGATTTGCCAATTCTTGTGATGGTGACGGTGGACGAAGACGGCAATTGCCTTGATGGCTCCTCGCCTCAGCAGGCCGCCGCGCTGCTCACCGAGTGGGGAGCCAGCGCCATCGGCGTCAACTGCTCTACCGGCCCAACCACTGTGCTGACGGCCATCGAGGCCATGCGTCCGGCAACCCATTTGCCCCTGGCCGCCATGCCCAACGCCGGCATGCCGCGCGCCGTCGACGGACGCAACATCTATCTCTGCTCGCCGGAGTACATGGCCAGCTTTGCCCGCAAAGCCATCCAGGCTGGCGTTCAGATTGTTGGCGGCTGCTGCGGCACCACGCCCAATCACACCCGCGCCATGCGCTCGGCCATGCGCGCCATCGATTCCCAAACCCGCGTGCAAGTGGCTGGCGAGGCTCCGGCGGTGACTACCGAGACCCCGCCCATGACCCTGGCCGAGAGGTCCTGCTTTGGTGCGCTGGTCGCAGAGGGGCGATTCGTTACCCTCGTTGAAATCGTGCCGCCTAAGGGCATCAATTGCAGCGCGGAGATCGAGGGCGCGCAGTTGCTCTCGCAGATCGGCGTTCACGCCATCAATGTTCCGGACTCGCCGCGCGCCTCGGCCCGCATGAGCGCCCAGAGCCTCTGCATCCAGATTCAGCAGCACACCGGCATCGAAACCATCCTGCACTACACCTGCCGCGACCGGAACGTGCTTTCGATTCAGTCAGACCTGCTCGGAGCCTCCTCCATTGGCCTGCACAATATCCTTTGCCTCACCGGCGATCCGCCCAAGCTGGGAAATTATCCTGACGCTACTTCGGTCTACGACGTCGACTCCATCGGCCTGGTAAATATTGTCCGCCGCCTCAACTACGGCCTCGACATCGGAGCCAACGCCATCGGCGCAAGCACCAACTTCACCATCGGCGTCGCCGCCAACCCAGGCGCGCCCGACATCGAACAGGAAATGCGCCGGTTCTTCTACAAAGTTGAAGCTGGTGCCGAATACGTCATCACCCAGCCGGTCTTTGACCTGCGACTGCTGGAGAGCTTCCTCGACCGCATCGAGAAGGTTCGCATTCCAGTCATCGCAGGCATCTGGCCCCTCACCAGCCTGCGCAACGCCGAATTCATGAAGAACGATCTGCGCGTCTCCATGCCCGAAGAGATCATGCTGCGCATGGCCCAGGCCGACACCCCTGACGCCGCTCGCCGCGAAGGCATTCTTATCGCAAAAGAGATGGTCGACGCGGTCCGTCCCTTCGTCCAGGGCGTGCAGGTCAGCGCTCCCTTCGGCCGCTACACGGTAGCCGCCGAGGTCATCGCCGACATCTTGCCCCAACCTCTCCCGGAGTAACCGCCATGCCCTCCTTTGAAGAGTCGCTCAAGAAGCTCGAAACCATCGTCGATCAGTTGGAAAAGGGCGACCTGGCCCTCGAAGTCTCGCTCAAACTCTTCGAGGAGGGCGTCGGCCTCTCCGCCGCCTGCAAGACCGAACTCGAAGCCGCCGAGGGCAAGGTGCAAATGCTGGTCAAACAGCGCGACGGCTCGTTGAAAACGGAACCCTTCCTCACCGAGAAGCCGGTCTAGCGCCGCACTTCGTCTTATTACATATTCGTCTTACGGTAGACTTCCGTGCCCCATCCATTTCGCGTTTTCTGCGAATTGGGTGGGAGACTGACAAAGCCCCGGCCTACACAATCTACGAAAATGCTTTTGCCTTGACGGACGCCTCGAACGCCCCGACGGGATTTATGCCACAAGTTCTAACGTCTGCCCCCCGCACTCACAAACCGCATCAATCCCCGCGGCCCTAGATCCGGCTCAAGACAATGCAGCGGATTTTCAGCGCTCATGCCAAGGCCTTGTGCAGCCAGATGTCCGGAACGCGCCGCGCTCTCCATCGTCGATGGCCAGCCGGTCTGCACCCAGTCGCCTGCCAGGAAGCAATTAGGCCACGGCGACTGGGCGGCAGGGCGAGCCGCGTCGATCCCCGGAGACACCCCGAAAGTCGCATGGACCTCTTTGACCAGTGTGACCTTTTCCAGCTTCGCCTCTTTCACGATCGGAAAGAACTCCACTAACTCGGTGAGTGCCTGCTCGATCGCTGCCTCGCGCGAGAGAGCCGCAAAAGCCCGCGTGGCGCTGACGACTAACTCAAGGTAATTGCCTCCACGTCCAGTTTGTAGGCGCGACTTGTTATACATCCAGTGAATCTCACGGTCCAGCAGCACCGCATGTTCGAGATCGGTCACGTCGCGGTCAAACCAAAGATGAACCGAGCAAAGAGGCCAATGCTCATGGCGCTCGATCTGCCGGGCCAGTTTCTCCGCGCCCTCTTCATCGGGCAGGTGGGGCAATAACTTCTGCGTAGCCTCAAACGGCAGAGCCAGGATCATGTAGTCCGAGATCAACTCGCCGGTGCGCGTGCAAATCAGCCACTTCCGGCTCGCCTCATCCCAAGCCGCGCCTTCAACATTCGTATTAAGAAGCACGCTGCCGCCGCGTTCCGACAGAAATGGAGTTACACCCGCGTATAACTCGCTCAGCGGAACCGTACTCATTCCCATGCTACCGGCTTCAGCAGAATTCATGAATAACTCGCGAATCACCTTGGCAGCATAAGGCACGGCAATCGAGTCAAGCTCAGCATTCAGAGCACTGGCAATTACCAGCCGCCAGAATCGATTGATCGCCCCTTCGGTTTGCTTGTGGCGGCGCAGCCAATCCATCAAACTCTCTCGCGTGTCTTCGATCGCGGCGGGCTGCATCATGGCACGCATTGCCCGGCCCAGCGCGATCTTGTCGGCCAGCGTGAATGCTTTTGCATTGAGAAAACTCGGCGCGCCGTGCAGCGGCGGCGGCAACCTCAGCGGACCTAGCTTGAAAGGCCCAAGCCGCGACCGCCGCCCGCCAGGCTCGATCATCGTCATCTCATTGGTCCAATGAATGCGATCAGCAACGCCGATGCGGCGATAGAAGCCGATGAGATTGGTGCAGCAGCCGAAAAGAACGTGCTGGCAGTTATCGATAACTTCGTTGACCCCAGGGTGCAGATAAGAGCTAGCCCGTCCGCCAAGATACCCGCGCCGCTCGACTAGCCGCACGCGAAAGCCAGCCTCAGCTAGCGCGCAAGCCGCGCTCATACCAGCCACGCCGCCACCGATGACGGTGACGCTCTTCTGCGAACTGTGTTCTGGCCCATTCATAAAAAATCTGCTTTGGTTCACTTACAAAAACTCTGCCATCCCGTGCCAAAAATTCTCTCATCCTGAGCGAAGTTTGGTGCGTTCTTTGCGACAAACGCAGCCGAAGGACCTGCGGTTGATTTTGTTCCTTCATTCAGCGAAGACTCGATGTCGTAAAATGCTGACTTGGCCCCTTCAGTTATCGGCCAACGTTTCTGTTTTCCTTTCCTGCTTCAATTGCGGGAATCCTTCCACGCAGAGAACACGGAATTTGCAACTCCTCCCGCGCATATGATTGCGATCACCCATTTCAGGAAAACGCCAGATATTGACGTGTCTGGTGTTAGCATGCTCCAGTTGCAAAGGCCAATACTCAGAAAATACACCGCCAGATAAGGCGGGGAATTACGATCTTCGTGAAGAACCGCCGTTGCCAAAGCAAAGGCTATCAAGAATAGAGGAAGAGTTTCGTACCGATCCGGTAAATGGATGACATGCGCCATTCGAAGAAATCCGTATGCGCAGATCGCTACTGCAATCAAGAGCACTTTCGACTCCAACTTCAACGAAGGGATCTTCATAACTTCGCAAGTCCTTTCAGTACGGGGTAACGTTCTCCGAAAGCAACAGCAAAAACAACTGCAGGTCCTTCGACTGCGCTACGCTCCGCTCAGGATGACAGAGTTGTTGTGGTGTCATCGTTTGGGAGGTGAATCCATCTTATCTCAGCCTCGGTCAACTTAACCCAACAACCGCACCCACGCCATTCGCACGAGACCGAGAGCAAGGACGCCCAGCTTCTGCGTCATCGGCACAGCAGCGCGGTTAGAAAAGACATCATACTCCGCGCGTTCAATCCGCCTGAGCAGGCCATGATAAATCGAAATCAGCACCCACAAAGCAGGACGACTTTCGCGATCAATCAACGGCAATAGTTCCTGCCCCGATCGATAGAACTTCTCTGCCCGTGCGCCGATGTCGGCAAGCAACGCGCGCTCATTCGCCGTGGGCGGCGTGCCAGCTACGTGATGCAAGAGCGAGTCGAGTGAAACACCGTGCGCAGCAAGATCTTCCAGCGGCAGATAGACGCGATTGCGCTCCGCATCCTCTTGAACATCGCGCAAAATATTGGTGAGTTGGAAGGCGACACCCGTCTCTTCAGCCAGCTTCTCGGCGCGAGGATCGGTATAACCAAAGATATGAATGCAGACCAGCCCGACCACCGACGCGACGAGATAGCAGTATCGATAAAGATCGTCAAAGGTAGCGTAAGTGTCCGGCGCATCGGAGGCAGCGCGGTCAAGGTCCATCGTCACACCGGCGACCAGATCATCGAGCAGATTGAGCGGAATCGTGAACCGCTCCACCGCATCGCGCACAGCAAAGAAAACCAGATCCGATGAATCGCCTCCATGGCAAACGCCGCGCCAATTCCCCTGCCATGCATCGAGACGCCGCCGCCTCTCCTCGCGAGGCACACTCTCGTCATCAGCCAAATCGTCCGCCTGCCGCATGAACGCATAAATCGCGCAGATGGCGTTTCGTCGCGGCTCAGGCAGCGCGACAAATGCGTAATAAAAGTTCTTCGCCTCACGACGGGCGATAATGCGGCAAAGAGTGTAAGCCTCAACTAATTTGGGATCGTGCGTCAATCAGCCGGCCCTCACGACATCTTGCCGAAGCGTAAAAAGGGCAGCAGCTTGCCGCTCACGGCGCGCAGCAGCAAAGTAAGTTTGGTGGCCTTTGAGATCGAAGGCCGCGCGCTCAGCACATCGTAGTCCCGGCTTTCAATCGCGCGCAGAATCTCCAGCCCGCCCCGGCTGAAAAGGTCGAGCTCCACGGCGAGATCGCGGTTCACGCGCTCGATCAGCGGCAGTCCTTCTTCAAAGAGATTGCGCGCATATTCAACCTCGCAACGCATCAGCCCGCGAAACCCCGGCGTGGCTATACCTCCGAGATGTACTCCTCGGTGACGCCAAACGACTCCATATCAGTTTGAGGGATATAAA
>JBEKCA010000148.1:0-9816 GCA_050015115.1 Occallatibacter sp. | reverse complement strand
ATTGGAACTACTCCGTGCTCCCTCAATGACGACACGCTTGTGCAGTTTATTTATGCGCGAGCCCTAAGGGTTGTTACCAGTGATGATTGCCCCCAAGACTTCGATATGCTCGGTTTTGCTGCCATCGGTAGCGGTGCTCAAACCGCACTAGCGTCCTTGGCTTTTGCAAGAGATCACAATGCGCTTTTTACT
This sequence comes from Occallatibacter sp., assembly GCA_050015115.1. GTDB lineage: Bacteria > Acidobacteriota > Terriglobia > Terriglobales > Acidobacteriaceae > Telmatobacter. The sequence goes on along the minus strand of JBEKCA010000148.1, from coordinate 9,624 downwards.
ATTCAAGAATCTTGTGAGGTTGCTTCACATGTGTTGGCCGCGAAGTTCACTGCTGAATCCGCAAGCGATGTAGGGCAGGACACATTTTATGTGTGTAATTCCCCAGGTGGGTTTTGTCAGTTTCTTTCTACTGACAAAGGCGGCGTAGAAGCGGTTCGCAAAGCATGGCATCAATTTGGAGCGCCTAAGCGGTCGCCCGAGACAGTTCAGCTTATTAGAGAATTGACATTTGATCTCCGTGGTAAGGTATCCACAAAAGTCGAAGCCCCTGCACCTCCCGATGACCTCATGCAATTAGCCTCTCAAACGTTAGAGGGGCAGCAGTGACCACCTGCCCAGAGTAGCGAAGCTCTTCGTTTCGCTGTTTCAAGTCAGCGCCTCTTTTCGGGTTGGATTCTCCCCCAGGGGCTAAAGCCCGTCAATTCTCGGTTGCGTTTGCGGCACGACTGAAGTCATGCCCTGACACAAGGCCGAATTCGTGTGAGTCCCTCCCAATCGTTTGCGATTTCGCCTCGTCCCTACAGGACGGGAGGGATTGTGGTGGACGCTTACCCAGGGTTTCACCCTGGGCTATCTTCCTCTCCTCCCTACGGGAGAGTAATGCCAGCCATCGTGACCGGCATCGCGAATTCGGAGCGCGGTCAATGCGCGCGGGGATGGGTGCGGTCGTAGACTACCGTCAATTGCGCGGTGGTGAGTTGGGTGTAGCGCTGGGTGGTGGAGAGGCGCTCGTGGCCCAGCAGTTCCTGAATCGCGCGGAGGTCGGCACCTTCTTCCAACAGATGTGTCCCGAAGGCGTGGCGCAGCGTGTGCGGATGGACGTCGGCCGAGAGGCCGCGCAGGATGGCGATGCGCTTGACGATGCGGGCGACACTGCGCGTGGTGAGGCGCGCTTCATGACCCGGCTTGCCGAGACCGCGCAGTTGGAGGCTCACAAAAAGCGCGGGCGTCGCAAGTCCCCGGCCCTCTGAGGCGGCGGCGAGGCGGGCGGCGCGTTCGGCGAGATAGGCGCGCAGAGCCTGTGCGGCGGCGTCGCCGAGCGGAACATAGCGCTGCTTCTGGCCTTTGCCGCGAATCAGAATGGCCTCGTTGGCCCAGTGGATGTCGTCGAGATTGAGGCCTGTAAGTTCGGCGTTGCGGATGCCACAGCCGTAGAGGAGTTCGAGAATCGCGGTGTCGCGCGTGGGCCAGCTGGCGGCGTCGGAGCGAACCGAGTCGACAACGCGGTTGAGCTGTTCGATCGAGGGCACGCGGGGCAGATGGCGGGGCAGCTTGGGTGTAGCAACGAGCGAGGCCGCGTTCTGCTCGAGATGGCCGGTGCGAGCAAGCCACTTGAACCAGCTGCGAATTGCTGCCAGGGCGCGGGCGGCGGAGGCTTTCGAGAGTCCGCGGTCGTAGAGCGTGCCGAGGTAGGCGCGAATGTGAGTGTGTTCAATGCTCTCGGGGGTTTGGGCGGCGCCGTATTGCGTGGCGATCCAGGCGGCGAACGAGTCGAGTTCGCGGCGATAGGCGCGCAGGGTATGTGTCGATGCGCCGCGCTCGTTGACCAGGACGCGAATATAGGCGGAGATCAGGGCGTCGAGCAGGATCGGCGGGTTGGGGGCAGCGGTGGCGCTCATGCCTGCTCCTTGGTGACACCGCTGTCTGACTGAGCCTTCGGAACGAGATGCAGCCCACGGCGCGGCGCTGGCGGCGAGACTGCGTTCGCATCGGCCTCGACGACTTGGCGCTTGCCGCGGGGGTGGTGCTGGCGGTGAACATCTTTGAGACGATTGAGCGCCAGGTGCGTGTAGACCTGTGTGGTGGAGATGTCGGCGTGACCCAGCAGCAACTGAACGCTGCGCAGGTCCGCGCCATGTTCGACCATGTGCGTGGCGCAACTGTGGCGCAACTGATGCGGGCTGGCCGAGGAGCCCGCCGTCTTGACGATGTGCCAGACCCATTGGCGAGTGAGCGGCATTCCGCGCAGAGAGAGAAAGAGCCGGGTAGCGGCCTGGCGTGCGCTCTCCTGGCGCTGGGCGGTCGTCTTCTTGCGCTTGGAGTTGGCTGAGCTGATGCGGGCTAGATGGGGGCGGCCGTGCTGGAGGTACTCTTCAAGGGCCTTGATCGCCGTGCGGCCGAGAGGGACGATGCGCTCTTTGTCGCCCTTGCCGCGAACCTGGACGCGGCCGAGATCGAGGGCCAGATCGCCTGTCGAGAGGTCGGTCACTTCAGAGACACGCAGGCCACCGGCGTAGAGCAGTTCGAGGATCGCGCGGTCGCGGAGAGCCGTGGCGCGTGCCTGGGGATGTTCGGCGGCCATGTTGGCGCGCTCGAGCATCTCGGCAACCTCGGGCTCGGCGAGAGACTTGGGCAGCACCTTCCATGCCTTGGGCGATTCGATGTTGACTGTGGGATCGTGATGGATGCGCCGGTCGAGGAGCAGCCACTTGTAAAACCCGCGCAGGCAACTCAGCTTGCGTGCAGTTGAGCGCTGGTCGATGCCGTGGTTGCGGAGGTGTTCGAGAAAGGCCGAGACGTCTTGTTGCGCAGCCGTCAACAGGATGCCGTGGCGCGTCTCGATGAATTCGGCGAAGGTATTCAGGTCGCTCGAGTAGGCGTCGCAGGTGAGAGGGCGCAGGCCTTTTTCCACGCGCAGGTAGGCTTGGTAATCCTTCAAGAGCGATAGATTGCGCGTAGTCTCCACGGTTCTGATTATCGGCTTCGCGATGCTGCGGCAGAGACTTAGGAGGGCCAGCCGAACCTCGTTCATCACTGACTCAAATGTGGCAACAGGTATTTTTTTGTACCGAAGTGAAACGAAGCTGTTTGGGTGGGACGCGCTTGAGCCCGATGGCACGGCAGAAGGCGGACAGAGTATAACGCTGGAATGGGGGCCTTGGCGGCAGTTGAGATCGATGGATGGCTGCGCGAGGGCGGCCTGGTGGTCACGGCCAGTGATCGTGCGGCGCGCGCCCTGGCTACCGCGTTCCATCGAGCCCGGCGGGCCGAGGGGCTGAGCGCGTGGCCCGCTCCGGGCGTGCTTGATTGGAAGAGCTTCTCTCGCGGCGAATGGGAGCGGCGGAGCGATGACGCGCGCCTGCTGCTGAACCCCACACAGGAACGGAAACTGTGGGTGGAGCTTGCCGGCAATGAGCCATCTCTAGCGACGGCGCTCGAGAGGCCACGCCATAGGTTGGCAGCCCTGGCCATGGAAGCTCACGAACTGCTTTGCTCGTATGCGCCGCGCTTTCTGCGCACGGGGGCGCGAGCGGAATGGCAACAGGATGCGGCGGTTTTTGGTCGATGGCTTGCGGCCTTTGAAGAGGTTTGCCGCACTGGGGATCTGCTCAGCGCGAGCCGTCTGCCACTGGAGCTGATTCCGCTTTTGAAGGCGGACTCGGGGAGCCGGCCTCCGCTGTTATTAGCGGGCTTTGACCGCATTCTGCCGGTGCAGCGCAGTCTGTTTGATGCGTGGGGCCAGTGGCGCGAGACTTTTTCGGGCGAGCCTACGAAAAATCCACGGCTTTATGCCGCTGCCGATGCGCTGGCTGAGGTAGAGGCTTGCGCAATCTGGTGCGGGCGACAACTGGCCGCCGATCCCAAAAAACGTCTGCTGGTTGTGACGCAGGATGCCAGCAAGCGGCGCGGCGAGATCGAGCGGGCCTTTCTGCGCCATGCCGGGGCTGCTTTTGAGTTTTCGTTGGGAGTTCCACTGAGCCAGGTTGCTCTGGCGCGGGCGGCGCATTTGATGTTGCGCTGGCTCGACGGCGCTTTGAATGAGCACGAGGTCGACTGGCTGTTGTCGACGGGCCAAGCCGGGGCTACCGCGGAGGAGACTGCGGTATTGCAGTCGACGATGCGCGTGCTGCGCCGTCGCGGGCTGGAACGGACGCGATGGACACTGGCAGCCTTCATCAGTCAGCGACTCGCGTCGCAATCATTGCCGGCAGCCTGGGTTGAGCGCGTCACTCAAGTTCAGCGCCGCCTTGCCGATCTCGCCCGTCGTCCTCAGAACCCGCTCGAGTGGGCGGAGTTGGTTCCGCGCCTGTTGGCGGACCTTCACTTTGCCGAGGCACGCCCGCTTGCAAGTGCGGAGTATCAGGCTCTGCGCCGATGGCAACAGGCCGTTGAGAGCTGTGGCTCGCTTGGCTTCGATGGCCGACGCATTGGCTGGAGGGACTCTCTCATTGACCTGGGCCGCACGCTGGATGAGACTCTCTTTGCGCCCGAGTCGCATGACGCGCCAATCCAGATTGCAGGTCCGGCGGAGTCGGCTGGGCTTGCGGCAGACGCAATTTGGTTCATGGGTGTTGACGAAGACTCCTGGCCCGCGAGTGGCTCGACGCAACCGTTGCTGCCAATCGAGGTTCAGCGCGAGGCTGGAATGCCTCACGCGACTCCGCAATCCGATTGGGAGCTGGCACGCTCAATCACCACTCGGCTTCTCGCTTCGGCGTACGAGGTTCACTTCAGCTACGCGCGCCAGAAGGAGGGTGCCGAGGCGCGGCCCTCGCGACTGATCGCACAACACGCCGGAGAAGCGCAGGCGCTGCCGCGTGAGTTGATTGCCCCGGCTTTGCTGACGCCGACTGCGGCCTGGTTTGAGGATCGCAGCCGGATTCCCTTCCCGCCGGGCAAAATCGAAGGCGGAGCCGCGGTCCTGACCGCGCAGTCGCAGTGTCCATTTAAGGCCTTCGCAACGGCGCGGCTCGGCGCACAGGATTGGGAGCCGGCGGAGGCAGGATTGACTCCATCGCAGCGGGGAAGTCTGCTTCATAAGGTGCTTCATGCCATCTGGGCCGGAGCACCGGATGGCATCCGCAGCCATGCTGAACTGCAGGGCCTAAGTGATAAGCAGGCCTTTGTCGCCGAGCATGTGCGGCGAGTCTTTGCGAGCGAGCTGAGACCACATCTTCGCGAAGTTATGCCGCGACGCTATCTGGAACTCGAAGAGCTGCGGTTGACCGGACTGCTGGTTGAGTGGCTGGATTACGAAGCTGCGCGTCTGGCCTTCGAAGTGACCGAGACGGAGGCCAAGCGCACGGTAACCATCGCCGGACTCACGCTCGATCTGCGCCTGGACCGGATTGACCGCCTGAGCGATGAATCACTGCTGGTGATCGACTACAAAACCGGCAATGTCTCGCCCAGTCTGTGGGAACTGCCGCGTCCGGACGATGTGCAACTGCCGCTCTATGCAGGCTTCGCGATCGACCGCGAAAAGGAAGTGCTCGGTGGGCTGGCCTTCGCAAAGGTGCGCCCGAACAAAACGGAGTTCGCCGGGCGCGTCGGCGATGCTGTCGGGACACTTAGTGCCGGGCTCGGTCGCATGAGTGCACTGGTGAAGAACCCACTCACGGCCGAACAGCTTCTCGACTGGCGCGATTGCATAGAGCAACTGGCCGGAGATTTCGTCGACGGAAGGGCCGACGTGAATCCACGCGAGTATCCCAAAACCTGCGAGCGGTGCGGCTTGCAGGCTCTCTGCCGCATTCAGGAACAAGAGCCGCTGAACTCCGATGAAGACTTCGATGGAGCGGAGGGAGGCGATGAGTAAGATGACGGCCAATTCCCTGCCCTCGGATCAGCTTGATCGTGTGCGTGCGCTTGACTCTGGTCGATCGATTCTTGTGCAGGCCCCGGCGGGGTCAGGCAAGACCGATTTGCTGACGCGGCGATTTCTACGGTTGCTGAGTGAAGTTGATGAGCCGGGTCAGGTGGTGGCAATCACATTCACCAATGCCGCCGCCGCCGAGATGCGTCATCGCATTCTGGGTGAACTGGAAAAGGCTGCCGACACTCCTGTCTCCGGGCCAATTTCAGACGCGGACCAGTTTTCGATGATGTCATTGGCCCAACGAGCTCTTGCGCATTCTGAGGCTCTCGGTTGGAAGCTGCTCGATCTGCCCGCCCAGCTTCGCGTCAGAACCATCGACTCTTTCTGCCGCGAGTTGGCTCTGCAACAGCCATTGCTTTCGGGGTTCGGCGGCGGGCTGGAGATCGCCGAACAACCTGACGAACTCTATCGCCATGCGGCCCGGGAAACGCTGCGAAAGGTCGATCAGACGGGCTCGGCGCTCGGCTCAGCGATTGAGAACCTGCTGTTATGGCGCGACAATGGCTGGCAGGAGATGGAAGATCTGCTGGTCGAGATGCTTCGAGGCCGCGACCGCTGGATGCACAGCTTCGTCCTGGAACGCGAACCGGATTGGGAGGAATTGCGGAAACGTCTGGAACGGCCATTCGTAAAGGCTGTGTGCAATGCGCTGACGGAGTTGAGCGAGTTGCTCGATAAGGTTCCCGGCGCGCGGCAGGAGGCGCTGGAACTGGCGCGCTTTGCCTGCGACCAATGCGGCGGCCAGCGACACCAGGAGCTCGCCGAGCTGGTTGAGTTTCCCTCTGTTCTCTTCGTCAACGGGGCAGACTTCGAAGACGCTCGACAGGCTCACGTGAGTCTTGGAGGGCTGCTTCTCACCGACGGGGACACCTTCCGCAGACAAGTGGACAAGAGGCTTGGCTTCCCGGCGGATCGCAAACACGAGAAAGGTCGCATTCTAAACTTGATCACTGCACTGGCCGCCGTTCCAGGCCTTGAGAGTGCGTTGGCTGACATACGCGCCCTGCCGCAAGCGCGATACACAGAGGAAGAGTGGGAGATTGTGCGCTCCTGTTTCGCGCTGCTGCGTCATGCCGCCGGTGAGTTGAAGATCGCTTTTGCCGAGGCGGGCCGCGTTGATTACACCGAGGTCGCGCAGATCGCGCAGAAGGTGCTGAAGGGCGAGGACGGGCTGCCCTCGGACGCAGCGCTGGCGGTCTCCGATGGGATTCGTCATCTTCTGGTTGATGAGTTTCAAGACACCAGCCGGCGCCAGCACGAGTTGCTCGCAAACTTGATCGCTGCATGGCCCGAGCGCGAGGGGCGCACATGCTTTGTGGTCGGCGACCCGATGCAGTCGATCTATTTCTTCCGCGAGGCCGACGCTGAATTGTTTTCGAGGGTCAAGAATGCAGGGCTGGAAATCTTCCGGGATGAACCTCTGCTCTTCGACTTCGTTTCGCTCAAGGCCAACTTCCGCACGGAGCCCCGGTTGGTCGAGCGGATCAATCAGGATTTTGAATGGATCTTCGCGACGGACGACGGCAGCGGGGTTGCGTTTTCCGCCGCGCAGCCCGCCCGCGTTGCGAGTGCCGGCGATGGGCCGCGTCTTGCTCTGCATCTGGAGTTCGCGCCACGGGCCGCGCGTGAACCGGCGGCTGCTCCCGAGAATGAGAAAGACACGGCGCGTGAAGCGCAGATCGCCGGGATCGTCGAACTGATTCGCAGCTATCAACACTCAATCGATCAAGCCCGTGCCGGAGGAGAGAGTTTCCGCATTGCCGTTCTCGGCCGGGCAAAGGCTCACCTCACGCCGATTGCGACGGCTCTGCGTGAGGCGCGGATTCCCTTTCGCGCTGTGGAGCTTGAGCGGCTTGCAGCGCGCACCGAGGTGCTCGACGCTCTGGCGCTGGCCCGCGCGCTCTTCAATCCCGAGGACCGCGTGGCCTGGCTGGGAGTTTTGCGCGCACCGTGGTGCGGCCTCTCGCTTGAAGATCTGCATCGGCTGGCTGGCGAAAGGGCGCTGGCAAATCGCCCCGTGCCTGAGTTGCTGGCCGAGCGGCTTCCGCTGCTGAGTGAAGCGGGCCGGACTGGCGCAGCGCGCGTATTGCAGGCAATGACTGCGGCAGGTGCGCTTCACTCGGCGCAACCTGTCGCCTCGCTTGGTACCTGGCTTGAAGGAGTTTGGCTCGGACTGGGCGGCGCGGCTTGTGTCGACTCGACCGCGCAAGCCAACCTGAAGCTGCTCTGGAGTTGTCTGGACAATTTGCCGGGCGGTGAATCCGATCTGCTCGGTCCCGCTCTGGACGCGGCTCTGGGGAGGCTGACTGCGCTGCCCGATCCCGAGGCGGGCATCGAATGCGGCGTGCAGTTGATGACGATTCACAAGTCCAAGGGGCTTGAGTTTGAGGTTGTGATCGTACCGGAGATGCAGGCGACGATCAAACGCGGCAAGCGCGCGATGCTCTCGTGGTTTGAACGCGGCTTGGCGGAGCCGGATGAATCGGGAGAGATCACCGAGTTTCTGATTGCGCCGCTACAGCGGAAAGGAAAGGACCGCGGAGAGGCGAAAGCGTGGGTCGATCGTGTCTATCGCGAACGCGAACGGCAAGAGGATCGGCGCATTCTCTATGTGGCCGCAACTCGCGCGCGCGAGGAATTGCATCTGTTTGCGCGCCCGGCATGCAAAGAGGAGAACGGAGACTTTGCGCTTGTGGGGCCGGCCGAGAGCCTGCTTCGCACGGCGTGGCCCGCGCTTGAAGAAGAGATTCGCGCGAAGTTTGAAGAATGGAAGGCGCAGAGACAACCATTGAGGGCGCGCGAAGAAGGTGAGATTGAATCCATCGCGGCGTCGGGTCTTCTGGTGATGCCCTCGCCGACCCGGCCAACGATGTTGCGGAGACTGCCTGCGGATTATTTGACGGATTCATCTTGTGGTTCAGTGGCGAGACCCTTCGACAAGCTGAGGGCAGGCTCTGGGTTGTGCGGCTCTCTCGCGACGGAATCGCAGGTTGTTGGAATCGAGCACGCTTCGGAGTCGCTCTACGCCAGGCACGAGGGAGGGTTGCTGTCGCGCGCACTGGGCAGAGCGGTTCACTCGCTGCTCGAGGAATTAGCACGGCTGCGTTCACTGCACGAATGGGAGGCCGCACGCTCGGCATTGCAGAGCTTTGAGGCCCGCGCGGCGGCAGAGGTCCGTGCTGTTGGCGTGGACCAATTCGATGCCGCGAGGATCTCTGCCGAAGCGTTGCAATTGACGCTTAATGCCTCTCATGATCGTGCCGGCGCGTGGATTCTCTCGCCGCATCCCGGCGCGGCGAGCGAGGAGGCGTGGGCTGGAATCATTGGCGGCGCTCTCCGCTCGGTGCGGGTGGATCGCGTTTTCATGGCTGGTCCCGAGCCGGGGAGCGAAGGCGAGGATTGCTGGTGGGTGATCGACTACAAGACGGCCCACACCGGATCGCTCGATGCCGTGCCCGCGTTGCGCGCGCTCTTTGCGCCGCAGGTCGAGGCCTACGGCGAGATTCTCCGCAGACTGCACGGCGCCGAGACCCGTGTGTTCACTGGTCTCTTTTATCCGCGGATGCTGGTGCTGGATTGGTGGGAGCTATAGCTATTTATCAAGTGGAAATGGGGCGGCGGAGCCTTTTTGCAACCCGGTCTCATCAAAAAAGCGAGGCTCCAGTTCAAGCAATTCACAGAGAATTCCGGAGCATCATTGTTTTCTCTCAAACTAAGTTTTTTGAAATCAAAAGATTCCTTGCACAAAAAGCGCACTTTGGGCTGTACAATCACCACGAGGAGAAACATGGCCGGAGATATTCAACTTACGTGCAGCGACTGCGGGCAGGACTTCACCTTCACCGCTGCTGATCAGACGTTCTTTCAGGAACGTGGTTATTCGACCCCAAAACGTTGCAAGAATTGCCGTCAGGCAAAGAAGAACGACCAGGGGGGCTCCGGCTACCGTTCGGCTCCGGCACAGGGAACACCTGTGATTTGTTCGGGTTGCGGCCAGCCTACAACAGTGCCTTTTGAACCTCGTG
>JBEKCA010000147.1:0-10005 GCA_050015115.1 Occallatibacter sp. | reverse complement strand
CAGCTCTCACCGGAGAAAACCTGCATCACGCATATCGAACAGGGCTTCGACTTCCTGGGGCAGAATCTGCGTAAGTATGGTGGCAAGCTCCTGATTACACCTTCCAAGAAGAACATGCATGCTTTTCTGGAGAAGGTGCGGGGTGAGATTCGCTCGAATCGAACCTCAAAGCAGGAGTATCTGATCAGGCTGCTCAACCCGATCATCCGCGGCTGGGCAAACTATCACCGTCATATTGTGGCGACTCCTGCATTTCGGAAAGCGGAGATGGTCCTCTGGCACTCGCTCTGGCGATGGGCGAAGCGCCGGCACCCCAAGAAGTCTGTTGTCTGGATCGCAGCGCGATACTGGCACAGGCTCGGAAGGCCCAGGCGGTCTTTCGCTGTACTCGCTGGCTCTGACGCGCAACGCTCGCGCTCGGTTGTGGCTCGGCTGGTTGATCCCACCGAAACCCCCATCCGGCGCTACGTCAAAGTGAAGTCGGACGCGAATCCGTTCGATCCTTGCTGGCGCAGTTACTTCGAGAATCGCAAGAAACTCGGTCGAGTTAGCGGTCATCGCTGATCCTTGTGCGTTGTTCTACCGGCCCCGCTCGCGCGAGGCTTACACACGGCTTGAGCCGGATGATGGGAAACTATCAAGTCCGGTTCTTAGGGGAGGGGGCGGCTGCAAGGCCGCTCCCTTACCCGGCCTTTAAAACGAGCGCAGCGAGAACGCGCTTGGCCGGACTCAGCCGAAATGGCGCTTGCGGATTCTGGCTGTGCTGACCGCAACACGGGCAGACTGGATGTGGGCTTGGCTCATGGAGGCTTCTGCATGGGCGCGGCAATCAGGACGGCTTGGCTCAAAGGCAGTTGTATTGCAAATTCGAACAGCGTTAGCGTCGATTCATGCTGAAGATACGTGCCATGTCGGGCGGTGCCGGGTATGCCCAGAGGCATCTCGAACACAGCGATTACTACGATGAGCATCGCCGGGTTCAAGGCGAATGGAATGGCCGTGGCGCCGAGTTGCTCGGACTGCGCGGCAACGTGACGCCGGAACAATTCGAGGCAATCCGGGAAGGGATGAACCCAGAAACCGGCGAGTTCCTCCGCCCGCGGCACAGCGCGGACCGCGCGAAAGTTGACGGAAGCGAGCAGAGCAAGGGGCGGTCGCTCTACGATCTGACCTTTTCCGCGCCAAAGTCGATTTCCATTCAGGCGCTCGTCGGCGGGGATGATCGCCTTGCAGCCGCTCACGACAAAGCTGTTCGGGAGGCACTTGCAGAGGCCGAGAGCCATACAGCAACGCGCGTCCGGATGAATGGCGCGAACGAGAATCGAGCAACCGGTAATTGGATCGTCGCAGCGTACCGGCATGACACCAGCCGGGAACTCGATCCGCAGTTGCACGCACACGCTGTCGCGGCCAATCTCACCTATGAGGGCGTGGAAGGCCGCTGGAAGGCATTGCAGGCATCGGGCCTGTACGAGCGCCGCTCATATCTGACGGAGGTTTATCGGAACGCGCTGGCTCGTGAAGTGCGCGGGCTGGGATACGAGATCGAACCGCGCCGCGATTCCAAGGGAAGAGATCATGGATTCGAGATTCGCGGCGTCTCGAATGAATTGCTCGAACGGTACAGCGTACGCAGTGCGCAGCGCGACGCCGCTATTGAGCAATTCACGGTGGAGCATGGCCGCAAGCCTACAAATAATGAAGTCGCTGTGCTGGTCCGCGAATCCCGTGCGGACAAGCTGGCAGAAATCTCCACGGAGCTGGTGAGGGAACAACAGCAAGCCCATCTTGCGCCGGAGGAAAGACAGGCGTTGCAAAGTATCCGCGCCAAATCCATCGAACGGCATCCGCATATTTCCCAGGAATTATCTCAAGCATCGGAGTCGCCTCAGCACGCCAAGGCGCACCTCTTTGAACGTAACTCTGTCGTGCGCGATTTCGATCTGATGACCGAAGCCTGCGTCATGGGCGCGGGCGGATTGATCCTGGCCATTTGCGCGGCGCTCTGGAAGTGGAGCAGGCAGAGGGGTATCTCATCCGGGCTGGAAATAATCTGGCCACACGCGAGAGTTTTGAGCGCGAACAGCGCATGATTGCGGCAGTGGATCGCGGCGCTGGGCGTTTTGAGCGGTTGGGCGGCGAGCGCGAGTTCCAGCCATCCGAGCGCCTGCGAGATGAGCAACGGCGGGCGGTTCATGAGGTCTTGGCTTCCCGCGATCTTGCCATCAGTTTGTGCGGAGCGGCTGGGACCGGCAAAACGGCTACGCTTCAGGAGATTGAGCGCGGTTTACGCGAAGCCGGGCGCAAAGTGACGGCGGTTGCGCCGACACGCAGTGCGGTCGAGGAGTTGCACAAGGTTGGTATTCGAGATGCCATGACGGTTCCCCGGTTGCTGGAGGATGAGACTCAGCAGGGTGCGGTGCGCGGCAAAGTCCTGATCGTCGATGAGGCGGGCATGATCTCTGGCCGCCAAATGGATGAGTTGTTCAAGCTGGCGGAGCGCGGAAACGTGCGGCTTCTGTTCTCCGGGGACACGCGGCAGATTCAAAGCGTGGAAGCGTCGGACGCCTTGCGCATCCTGGAACGGGAATCGCAGTTGAAAAGCGTCTCGCTGACCGGCGTGCAACGGCAGACACAGGCAGAGTATCGGGACGCCATTCAGACGTTGCGCGATACGCCGGAACAGGGCTTTGAAAAGCTGGAGATCCGGTACTACGAAACGGACTCCACGGGGCAACGAAAGCGGCAGAGTGTGATCCTTGGGGATTGCAATCTGTACACGACGGAAACCCTGGCACGAAAGGCCACGCAAGCCCTTCTTCTTCGACTCAACGATGAGTCTCCACGCGCGGAAGTGGAGGCGGCGTCCTTCGGAGCCTTGCTCGACCGCTATATCGAGCAGGAGCTTTCGGAACGCTACTCAACCCGGAAGTCGCATCTGTCGAATATCCGCGTTCATATTCGACCGCGCTGGGGAGAATACCCCGTAGACAAGCTGAAGCCGATGGCGATGGAACAATGGCTGCGCGATTTGCCGCTGGCTCCAAAGTCAAAAACTCATGTGCGGGGAATCGTGCATCTGGTCTTCAAGTGCGCTGAGCGATGGGGGATTATCGAGCTAGGCAAGAACCCCGTTTCTCTGGTGCGAGTGAAGAATGCAAGCAAACGGCTGAAGCGGCCACGGATTCTCGAAGTCGGCCAATTCTTCGAACTGCTCAAGCATTTGAGCGAGCCATACCGCACGATGGTGTTGGTTGCACAATGCCTGGGGCTTCGGGTCAGCGAGATTCTCGGACTGCAATGGGGCGATTTCAATTTTGAGGAGCGCACTGTTCTGGTTCAGAGAAGCGTTGTCGGTGGCAGGGTGGATGATGTGAAGACGGAATACTCGAAGGATGAGGTTCCGCTTGATCGTATCCGAACGGATACTGTCGAGCAACAGCCTGCCTTGCGGAGTCGCAAAACAGATGTCGCGGAATTCGATGGCGGCGTCCATGGCTCTCTTAAGGTTTCTCCCTCGGCGAAATTCGATGTCGGTATCGATTCGTGCCGTGAGCAAGCGAGGCCGGCTCTCCTTCTAGGACTCATGATCAAACAAACAGATGAGTGGCATCCCCAAGGCAAAGTTCCTCTGCAGCACCACAGTATTCACACCCCAATTGCTTTGATCTTGAGCAATTGAGCTAACAGGATTATTTTGCAAAATTGCCGGCTAGCTTATTTACCGGCACATTCTTACTGGCTGCGCCGGATCACGCTCCCAAAGAACGCGTTGGTTCCCGCATTCAGATCCCGCCCATAACTGAATACCAAATTGGTCCCGAGCACATTGATTCTGGCCTCAGCACCCGCATTGAAAATCCACCGATTGTTGGCAGAGTAAGCCATCGGCGCACTGACCCTCCCGACGTCAAACAGAGGTCCGACCTTTAGTTTGAAAAGTCCATTGTCATAGAGCCGCCGCTGAAGATCGAGGTTCGACAGGAAGTAGCTTGTGCCGAGTGGGGAGCTTCCTTTGCGACCGTCGCGCGTACCGATCTCACCGCGGAGCCAAAGGTCGTTATCTCGCTCCATGCCGAGCATATAAAGCTCGTCGAAAGGCGCCTTTCCCAGAGTTCCTCCCGCCCGAACGCGTGCTTGCATTTCCCATTCGTCGCCCCTCGCCTCCGGATACCAATCTGCGAATGTGAAGCCCTGAAGTTCTTCAAACAATTGAGGTGAGGTAGACCAGATCCTTCCGAATTCTGAGCCGGCACCCGCACTCAGCGCGAAACGTCGTTCCGGGAGATCGAAGATTTTGGTCTGGACTGAAGCAAGCTGCTTCAGTTGAAATCCAGCGAGGGTCAAGGCTGGCGTGAGTCCCGGGCCGTACAGGACGTCACGACATCCTCGGTGGGACAGTTCGCTGCCGATCGACCACTGGAGCCGGCCGCTTTGAAGTGAGGTCAACGAGCCGACAAGTTTCTCGCTCTCCAAATTGAGCGATCCCAATACTGGAGCCGCCCCGGTGAACGACTGCCGAATCGACCAGTTCTCATTCCGTTCATCGGTCGCCAATTGAATGCGCCATTGCGGAAGACTCCTAAGAGGTGCGGAATATGAAAGCCAAACGCGCCGCTTCTGCGCATCCCAGCGCACGAGCGATTCGAGGTTTGCCGCTGAGCGTCGAATGTTGAAGTAGCTCGGGTAGACGGTGTCATACCACGCCCCGCTGAACGTTGCCATGAGCGCTTGCGTGCGGCTGTTGCCAAATCCATTTCTTTCGATGGCGTTCAAATCCACGTCATATTCCCCGTCGCCCCGCGGACGCAGAGTGATGTTGTAAGAAGGGAAAATTCCGAGCCCGCGGAGGCGAGTCTCAGTGGTGTCAATTTCAGACTGCTCGATTACAGAAGCGGGAGAAAACGCCACGGAGCGATCAAGGATCAGGCGCTCAATATGAAGTTGAGATCCGAAATGCAGGAACAATACGTAAGGTTTATGAATGCGATTCCAGTACTTGAGCGCCGCGCAAAGATTGCCCAATAAAAGGTAAGTCGTCCCGGCCAGGTCATTGGCGTAGGAGTCGGCGGGGTCAAGCTTCAGCCCACGGTTTACCCAAACTACTGCATTTGGATACTGCTTTTTCTGAAAGAAAACTCCCGCCAACTCTATGTCGAACCGTTTCTCTTGCGGGCATTGCCGGTGGCCAGTCTCCAGCGCTTTCTGCGCCATATTCCAGCGTCCAAGATGCGCCAGAGCCATGCCGTAATCGAAATTGAGGTTCCCGGGTCGGGACCTGGTTTCCTCAGCTTTCTGAACAAACCCTAACCAGTTTCGTTGTTCATAAAGCAGACGGGTTGAGCCATCATACTGATTTGGCAAACACTGTGCAGATGACTGAATCGATACCTCAATTAAGATTATGAGTGCAACAGTTGTCGCGGAAGATAGATGCCGCCCCAGATTTTGAGTTATCGAGAAAAAATGGCGTGCAAGCACGGTTTGCAGGGATTCTCTCCAAGTGGGCGTCATCGATCTCAATGTGACATTGGTTCAGGCACGGCGAGGAGCAACCAGTTATGAGTTACGTTCCAATCCTTCTCGAATTCTGGACGCTCCTGGATGAGCAACTTGCGCTCCGCCGGATCGTTCATCATCACTAACGCGCGGTCCGAATCGACTCCGTCAATAATGACATAGTGCAGTTCGCGTTGACCTTGCGGCCTTACGGCAACAATCAAAGGACGCCCTTTGTTCAACTGCTGTTCCAAGTCGCTCCATGCCCCATGAAACGCGAACACCGAGTAGCCATTTTGGTGCAGATAATTCTCCATGGCCGAGGTGGAGATTCCATGCTCCTTCGAGGAATAGAGTCCTTTCTTTATGGCACTCACATCGCTGTTCCCTCGGGCAGCATTTCCGCTCCGCTCGGCCCAGTATTGCATCAGCATTGAGATTGCCGCCGCGCCACATCCGTTTCTTGGCTGTCGCACAAAGGGGACATCCACCCATACCGCAGGCGCTGCCCGTGCGCTTAAGGCACTTGCGAGGAGCAGAAGAGCGAATGCACCCACCCTGCAACAGGAACTCATCAATGTACGATTGCAACGACGATGATCACGACGATCGCGAGGATGATCAAGGTGAGAAGTCCAATCCCAAGACCGCCCGCAGCCATCTTCTGCTGCGCATCGGTCGCGCGCGCTGAAAGGTTTGCCAACTCCTGGTCCGACAGAGTCGGAATCGCGGTTCTGATTTGAATGGGATCGACCCTTGAATCTTGCATTACTTTTTCAGCCGTGGGAGTCGAGAGAAAGTCTGTCACGGCCTTTATGTTCTGTTGGCGAATCGCGGAGGATTGTTCCACTTGTTGTTCCAGAGCTTGTGAACTTACCAAA
Source organism: Occallatibacter sp. (assembly GCA_050015115.1). GTDB lineage: Bacteria > Acidobacteriota > Terriglobia > Terriglobales > Acidobacteriaceae > Telmatobacter. The sequence continues at coordinate 3,625 of JBEKCA010000147.1, read as the reverse complement.
TGTTCTTGACTGTCGGTCTCGGCTTTCAGGTTCGAAGGAAATGCAAGAAGCATAATGACCGCGACGGGGAGAACCCCGCGAAGCAAAAGCGTAGAGGGAGAGAGTTTCATAAAAGACTCCTACAAACCGGATACAGATCTCAATGGTGGGATGCGTCAGGATGCAAAGGGAGTTGTCCGTCCGAGCAACCGGCATGGACTGGGATGTATCCTAACCCCATGAATGAGGATGCTTCCCCAACGCTTCCCGCCCTCGGCCTCGCTAATCTGCTGCAAGACTCAGCAAGCTCTTACCTGCGCTCGGCGCGCCATCAACCCGTTCGGTGGCATCCGTGGGGCGAGGCGGCCTTTGCGCAGGCACAGGCGGAGGACAAGCCTGTTCTGCTGGATATAGGCGCGGTCTGGTGTCACTGGTGCCATGTCATGGACCGGGAGTCGTATGAGAATCCCGAGATTGCCCAGTTCATCAACGAGCATTATGTCGCCGTCAAGGTGGATCGCGACGAGCGGCCCGATGTGGATGCGCGTTATCAGGCCGCGGTCTCGGCCATCACTGGACAAGGCGGCTGGCCGCTGACAGTTTTTCTGACTCCCGACGGACGGCCCTACTTTGGTGGCACCTACATTCCACCCGACGATCGTTATGGCCGGCCGGGGTTTCCGCGCGTGCTTGAGGCCCTGGCCCAGGTCTGGCATGAGCGGCGCGACGAGGCGCTGGAAACGGCTGCGAGCGCCATGGCGGCCATTGAGCATAACGAGTCTTTTTCCGGCCGGGGCGGGGAACTGACGCTTGGGCTGGTGGACAAGATCGCCGCTTCGGTTCTTAAGCTCTTTGATCCGCGCAACGGCGGCTTCGGCTCACAGCCCAAGTTTCCCCATCCCGGCGCACTCGACCTGCTGCTGGAAGTGGCCATGAACCGCGGCAATGAGCAGGCCGGCCAGGCCTTTGCCGTCACACTCGAAAAAATGGCGCGGGGTGGTGTCTATGACCAACTAGCCGGCGGCTTTCATCGCTACAGTGTTGATGAACACTGGGGCGTTCCGCACTTTGAAAAAATGCTATATGACAACACCGAGCTGCTTCGCAATTATCTGCACGGCTTCCAGAGTTTCATCCGCGAGGATTTTCAGGTCACGGCGAGAGAGATTATCGGCTGGCTGGACGCGACGATGACCGACCGCGAGCACGGCGGCTTCTACGCCTCGCAGGACGCCGACATTAACCTCGATGACGACGGCGACTACTTCACCTGGACGCTAGCCGAGGCGCGCGAAGCACTGCGTGCGGGAGACATTTCCCAGGGTGACGTCGAGATCGTGCTGCGATATTTCGGAGTCCGCGAACTTGGCGACATGCACCACAACCCGGCCAAAAACGTTCTCCACCTGAATCACACAGTAGAAGAATTGGCCGCCGAAAGCGGGAAGACTCCGGAGCAACTGAGTGCGCTGCTGGCCTTGGGCCGCCGCTGTCTGCTTGCGGCACGCAGACAGCGGCCCACGCCTTTCATTGATCGGACGCTCTACACGGGCTGGAATGCGATGGCGGTCTCGGCCTATTGTGAGGCGGCGCGAGTGCTGCACTTGGATTCGGCGCGCGGATTTGCGCTGAAGACGCTCGACCGGCTGCTCCGTGAAGGCTGGGATGACGTGACCGGGCTCGCACATGTCATTGCATACGGCGACAGCTCTGGCGAAGGGACGCAGCCAGAGAAGGTGGCGGGCACACTCGACGACTACGCTTTCACCGTCCACGCCTGCATCGATACCTGGCTGACCAGTGGCGAGATGAGCTACTACCGCGCCGCCGTCAAGCTGGCGGACTCCATGATTGTCCGCTTCCATGATCTGACCGCCGGAGCTTTTTATGACACTGCGGCACCTGCCGGGGGTGCGCCAGCGCTCGGCGCGTTGACCGCGAGACGCAAGCCCCTGCAGGACTCACCGACTCCGGCCGGCAATCCCACAGCCGCCTCAGCGCTGCTGCGGCTCGAGGCCATCAGTGGACGCAGGCAGTATCGTGAGATCGCCGAAGACACGCTAGCCTCTTTTGCCGGGATCGTGGAGCACTTTGGCCTCTACGCCGGCTCCTATGGACTGGCCGTCGAGAGGCTGTTGGTCGATCCGACGCAGGTCGTCTTAGTTGGCGCGGGCCCAATTGCGGAGAATCTTGAGGCGCTGGCCGTTGCTGGCTTTGGAGTCAGCAAAACGGTAATGCGCGTTGCACCCGAGCGGCTGGTTGATAGCGGACTTCCCGAGGCGCTGGCCGAGACGCTGCTCCAGGTTCCCAAGCCGGATGGATTGCAAGCCTGGGCCATGGTCTGTCGAGGAAGGACCTGTCTGCCGCCGATCACTGACGCCGAGGAGCTGACCAAAGCTCTTTCGGGTTAGCTACTCCCCAGTAAACGGATTCCCCTCGTGGGGTTTGAGCGTAGTTGGATCGTGTTGCGGCCCGGCCTCCGCAACTGGCCGCTTACCGGTCGCGGAGACAGTATTCATAGCCGTATTGAAGACCCGGTTGGGGTCGCCGGGCAACAATCCCTGCTCCTCGAGCGCCAGCCGCACTCGGCGGCGAAACTCCCGCACCGGCTCATACTGCTTTGTAGCTAGCGTCTTGAAGACAACCGGGAAGATCAGCTCGGAGCCCTTGATAGCATCCACTCCCAGGACCTGCGGATCGGCCACAAAAACGCCGCGGAACTGCTCGCTCTCGCGAATTTCATTTGCGATGCCTTTTAGCAGTTCCACAACCCGGTCGGGATTAGCCGAAAAGTCCACGCTTACATTGACGGTGGCTACCGAGTAGCCGACGCTCTGGTTGGCCACGGTAGTGATCTGCGAGTTGGGAATTACGTAAAGAGTGCCATCGGCATCGCGAACCGTAGTCTTGCGCAGGGTCATTGCTTCGACTGTTCCTGCCAGGCCGGCGATGCGCACGGTGTCTCCCACGTCAAACTGGTCTTCGATCAAAATCAGCACGCCATTCAGCATGTCGCGCACGATATTCTGCGCAGCCAGGCCGAGCGCGATTCCGGCTACTCCGGCCGAGGCCAGCAGCGGGGCGAGATTGATTCCGACGGCATCGAGGAATTGCAGGCCGACGATGAGACCAATGATCGCGATTCCAGTGGTGTGAATCACGCCGGCCAGCGTCTTGACCTGCGAGACGTGAGTCGCTTCGGGAGCATACTGCCCGGCGATGCGGATCATTCGGGCCGTGACCAGGCGCAGCAGGCGGCTCAGGATAAACCCCAGCAGAGCCACGATGATCAAGTGTGGCAATCTGTTTCGGGTGAAGCTCTCGGCATCCGCCGCCCACCCGTCGACGAGACGGCCAAGGAACCGTTCCTCTGCGAACACGCCGGTCCTCAGCAACACCAGAGATACGAATAAATGCATCCTTAGAGTCCTCAACCTTCTTTCTTTAGAGTAGATTGTTGTCATGGAGGAACAACGGACTTTTCCACACGCAAGCTGATCTTTGGGCCGAAGTTTTCGAGCGCAGCTAAGGGTCTGCGCATAAATAACCTGAACGTATGATTGTGACGTTGTATTCTTTTCGCATGGGTAATGAGTTGGTCATCTTGCGAAAGAAGTACCGGATGGTACAAGCTGTTCTGGATGAG
>JBEKCA010000146.1:0-10033 GCA_050015115.1 Occallatibacter sp. | reverse complement strand
GTCCTGGGGCCTTGCTGAAGCGGTCGGGATTTGGGAGTCGCAGCATCCCCATCTTGCCCATCACCGCCAAAGCGATCGAGTCATCTTTAATCACCGCGATTTCAGTCTGAACCTGGGTCTTCAGTTCATCCGGGTCGCCCGTCTCCAGCGAGGCCATGCTGGAGAGCATGTCGGTCCCACTGGACTTGGCTTCATTGAGCTCGATCATGGCGGTGGCCCGATATTTCGGGTGCATCAAATAACAGACAAGAATCGCCAAAAGCATGCCGGCTGCGGTGCATCCTGCTACAACGACCTTCCTCTTCCAGGGAACAAGCGCAATATCCCTGAGTGACACCTGATCCTCGGGATCGAAGAAGCCGGCGCTTTCTGCAATCCGGTCAGCGGAGCCCCGGGGTTGTGCTTCGTTCTGTTCTATCAACTGGCTTCCTCTTCCCCGGTCCTCGGCGGGCGTTTCAAGGACGCGTGCTCACGACTACCGGCGCGAATTCTCAGAATGCAACACAACCCAAGAGAATCTTGCATTGGATAACACAGCGCGCGGATTTCGAGCATAGCTTCGCCATCCTCACTTGGGTAAGGTATATGCCCCCATCCCGATCATCCCGGGAAACGGCAAGATGCAACGGGCCGGATCGCAGGAGATCAATAACGTCCCGCGTCCGGACCTCTGCCGACTTAATCGGCAGGCCTGATTAACCTATGAGGAGAGAGCTACCGCTACTATATCAGTCATCCTACCGATGCGGAAGAAGATAGGTATCCAAACGTCACGCGAAAGAGACAGACCGAAACTGGTCAAGCTTCTTCCGTATTTGGGTATCTATTGTTATCTCTAGATAGTTACGGTGGTCGATCGACCTGGGCGTACATGCTGGGGCCGGGTAGGCCGCCTCCCATCTCTTCCTTTACACTTACCCCAAGCATGCCGCGCGCTCTGGCCCAATCCGTGGAGATCTTGACCACGGTGCTGGCCGTAGCCGGGATCGGCTACTTTTTGGCGGCCTGGCTCGCGGCGCGGGTCTTTCTGACTGCCCGGCGCGCTCCGCTGACGGCCTTTTCGCCAGGCGTCAGCGTGCTCAAGTCCCTCAAGGGACTTGACCCTGGCATGATCGACGCCTTTCGCAGCCATTGCCGTCAAAACTATTGTGGTGATTACGAGCTTCTTTTTGGCGTCTCCTCGCTCGAAGACCCTGCGGCGGCGGCAGTCAGGCAACTACAGGCCGAGTTTCCCAAGCTGACGATCCGTCTTGTCGAGTGCCCCGAACGGCTGGGAACGAACGGCAAGGTCAGCACGCTCGTACAGCTTGTCCCAGATGCTCAACACTCTTTCCTGCTTATCAACGACTCCGACATCACCGTCTCCCCGCACTATCTGGAGCGAGTCATGGCCTGTTTCGCTCCGGCGGAGTCATGTGGCGAGGCGCTCAAAGAGGCGGGCCTGGTCACTGCACTCTATCGCGGCCGCGCTCACAACACACTGCCCTCACGACTGGAGGCTCTGGGCATCGCGACCGATTTCCAGCCGTCGCTTCTGCTTTCGAAGTGGATTGAAGGCGGCCTGCACTACGGCCTGGGATCCACGCTGGCCGTCAGCCGCGAGGCCCTTGAGAAGATAGGCGGCCTCTTGCCATTGGTGGACCATCTGGCCGATGACTATGAGCTAGGCGTGCGCGTGGATCGGGCCGGCTTCCGCGTTGCGCTGTCACCCGAGATCGTCGAGACGGGCATCCCGGCCTACCGCTGGCGCGGCTTCTTCGACCACCAGTTGCGCTGGGCGCGCACCGTCCGCGACGCGCGACCCTGGGGCTACGTAGGACTCATCTTTACCCACGGGCTGGGTTGGGCGCTGCTCAATGTGCTGGCCAGCGGAGCGAGCCCGCTGAGTCTGTGGCTGCTGGGGTTGAGCTTTTTCTTGCGTCTGACGCTTGCGATGACAGTGGGGGCCAGGGTGTTAGCCGACCATCAGGTGTTGCCGAGTTTATGGCTGCTGCCATTACGCGATCTGATCGCGATGGGGGTCTGGGTAGCCGGATTTGCCGGGAACACGATCGTCTGGCGCGGCGAGCGGTTCGCACTCAAGGACGGAAGGCTCAAACAGGCTCCCTAGCGACCCCTTGATTGCCGTTAATCTCCCGTAGTCACCGCAGCCGGGTCCTGCGCTCCAATCGCAGCGCAATCGATGCTGAGGCACGCTCCCAAATCGCTAAAGCTCTTGTCCCAGTGTGGCCGGTCTCCGGGCGCCAACGCGGTGAGGGCGTAGCTCGTGGTTCGCAGGATCTCGTACCAGATGTTCTGCGCCTGCCAGAGATTCAGGTCGAAGGGCAGCTCGGTGAGCGTGCGGGCTAGTGTCAGCGCCCGGTCGAGCATCTCCAGAGAACCGGAAGACATTTGCAGATCGATCATGGCGCGTTTCATGCGCAGATCGGCGATATAGGAGAGATTTGCAGTCTCCAGCGGCACCTGGTCGGCCTTGGCCAGCGAGAGGAATGAGCGCAACTGGGGTTGGTCGATGGGGTCGCTCTCCAAGACGTGCCGCAAACCCGCGTTGATGGCAAAGCCGGCGGCCAGCGTGAGGGCGGGCGGCTTGGGCAGGCCAGCCTGGGTGAGGAAATGCAACAGGCTGGCGTGGTCCTCGTAGATGTGGGTGAGGGAGTTCTCGATGTCTGAAAGCGTCGAGGTGAGAATCAGTTGCACAATGCGCCGCTGCTCGTCGCTGAAGAGCGAGGTAAGCGAGTAGTCCATATGGCCGTAGTAACGGTCCAGCAGACGAATCACTTCGGGAAAGTCGGCGCGCTGCACGTGCGCGGCAGCCTCGCCGGCGAAGGCGTCGAAGGTGGGCGCATCTTCCGGCACATAGGTCTTGACGGCAGCGGTGATGTTCTGGTCGCCAAAGTGAAGCACAGCGAAGGAAAAGCTCTGCTGTTTTCCCGTGATCGCGCCGACAATCTTGACCCTGCCCAGGGCGAGCCGCCCACGGCCCGAGGTGTACACGTCGTAGGAGTTGCGCCAGACGCGGAAGCTGAACAGGTCGGTCTCTTCAGAATAGGAAGAGAAGATGGAACTGATGGCGTAGTGAGCCGCAACCTGTTCCAGGCTCAGCTGCTTGGTGCGGACCTGTTCCTTGTAGATTTCGGCGCCGTCGCCTGCCTTGGCCACATTGGAGCGTGCTTCGGCCAACCGAGCCACAAACGCCGTCTCCAGCGGTCCGGCGATCTCCTCAGAGAGCTCGCGCGCCAGTTGCAACACCCGCGCTGCGTAAGCGATCACCTGCACGGTTTCGGTGCCTGAGATGTCATCGAAGAACCAGCCGCAACTGGTGTACATGAGCTGACTGTGGCGCTCGATCTCCATCAATTCCAGCGCTCGCACGCGTTCCGGCGGCGTCAGGGTATGGTTCTGGTGCTTGCGAAAGAACTGCTCCACTGTCTGCGGGCTGTGATCCAGCATGGGCTCGATATATTCGTCGCGAGCTGCCCAGACGTCTTTGAAAAGCTTGGCTCCCTCATGCTCGGTCAGGGGAATAAGGCCGTCGCGAAGACCGTCGAGAGCCTGGCGAAGCGGAGCACGCCACGCCTGACTCCAGCCTCCGTGACCCGCATTGCAGCCGCAGTTGGAGCGCCAACGCTCGACGCCGTGCACGCAGCTCCACGAAGTGTTCTCGACGATTTCCGCCTCGAACTCCGGGGGAAACTGTTCGAGAAAGCTGCCGAAGTTGGTCAGGCTGACGCTCTTGTCCTCTTCAAGGATGCGCAGCGCATACGCCAACGCCATCTCGCCATATTTGTGGTGATGACCATACGACTCGCCATCCGTTGCAACATGGACAAGTTGCGGCCGGCCGTCGTCTTTGAATCCGGTCTTGAGCCGCGCCACAAAACTGTCGCCCGAGTTGAGCAGCCCCTCAAATGCGATCGCCCGCGAGGTCGGGCCATCATAGAAAAAAACGGCAATCGAGACGCCGGAGTTGAAGCGAACAAGGTAAGGATGGGTCGTGTTCACGCTTGCGCCAGGCGTATCCGTCCACACCGCGCCGTCTTTGAGAGCGCGAATCCGTTTGCACTGGTGCGGTGCCAGCACAGTGAACTTGATGCCGCTCTGGGCTAGCAGCTCCAGCGATTCGCTGTCAGCCGCCGTCTCGGCGAGCCACATGCCCTCGGGCGCGGCGCCATAATGGCGCTGGTAGTCGGCAATACCCCACCGAATCTGCGTGATGCGGTCGCGGCGATTGGCAAGTGGCATGATGACATGGTTGTAAACCTGCGCCATCGCCGAGCTGTGGCCGCGAAAGGCCTTGCGGCTGCGGCGCTCGCCGTCCATGATCATGCGATAAGTGCGCGGAGCGTTCTCGACCAGCCAACTGAGCAGTGTGGGGCCAAAATTGAAGCTGATGCGCGCGTAGTTGTTCACAATGCGCGTGATCCGGTTCTTGTTGTTCAGGATGCGCGCAGCGCCGTTCGGCGCGTAGCACTCGGCGCAGACACGCTCGTTCCAGTCGTGGTAGGGCGCGGCCGAGTCTTGTGTCTCGACCGTCTCCAGCCACGGGTTCTCGCGCGGAGGCTGGTAGAAGTGACCGTGAATGCAAATAAAGCGTTTAGTCGCGGACATGGATTTCTTCCAATCGCCGCCGCTCAACAAAGGGCGCTTGATTATTGTAGGCTGGACCGCCCCGCAGGCGCATTGTTGCTGGCAAGATCACAGGCCCGCCACAGGTACCAACTGGCCACAGAGCGGAACGGCGCCCAGCGCTTTCCCCTTTTGAACAAGACTTCAGGTTTGGGCAGATCCTCCGCTTTCAAGGGCCGGGTCTTGGGCAGGCGCTGGAAGGTAAGCGCATAGCCCTTGCGCACTCCGTAATCGGTAGCCGGCAACACGTCGGGCCGGCCGAGACGGAAGATCAGCAACATTTCGACCGTCCACGGGCCGATGCCGCGAACCTCGGTGAGCCGCTCTACGATCTCCGCGTCGGAGAGTTTTTTGATCGCTGCATGGGTCGGTACGGTGCCGTCCAGGGTGCGTGCGGCAAGGTCGCGCAGTGCCTTGATCTTGTTGCCGGAGACGCCCGCGGCTCGCAGTGGCTCATCTGGCGTGTCGAGCAGCAGTTGCGGCGCCGGGTCGCCGCCAAAGTATTCGCGCACGCGGCGATGAATCGTGGCCGCGGCCTTGCCATGCAGCTGCTGGTAGAGGATTGATTCCAGCAGCGATTCAAATGGAGAGGGCAGGGGATCGAGCGTGAGCGTGAATGGGCCGGCACGTTCGATCAGTGCGCCCAGTTTGGGGTCGGATTCAAGCAGATGCGCCAGCGCCTCGGCAGGATCGAAGGGAAGTTTGCGGCCTCGGCCATTGTGAATCATAGGAAAACAGTGTACCGTGCCGGGAATCTATTGCGAAGACCGCTTTGCGGCGTCCCAGAATACTGCCCCTTGCACACCCCACCCTTGTAGAATCCAGTGCAGGACAAACGGGAGCTCCAAAACTATGAAGATGCGGCCGGGAACACAGACTGGATTTCTGCTATGCGGCAAGGAATGGATCGAGGGCGAGACGCTGGAGGTGCACTCGCCCTGGGACCGTGGGCTGGTGGGCCGCGTGACCGTGGCTACTCGCGCCGACGCTCGCCAGGCCGTGAACCATGCGGTGGCGGCCCTGCGCCGCACTCGCGCCTTGCCGCGTTGGAAACGCCGCGAGATTCTGGAGGATGTGGCCGCCGCGCTCATCGAGCAGAAGGAGCGTTTCGCGCAGTTGATTGTGGTGGAGGCGGGCAAGCCGATCCGTCTCGCGCGCACTGAGGTGGATCGCACCGTGCTCACCTTCAAGACCGCGGCCGAAGAAACAGCGAGGCTGGGCGGCGAGAGCATTCCCCTGGACCTCACCGAGGGAAACGAAAATCGCTGGGGACTTGTGCAGCGCTTCGCGATGGGGCCAGTGCTGGCAATAACGCCCTGCAATTTCCCGCTCAATCTCGTGGCTCACAAGGTCGCGCCCGCGATGGCCGCTGGCTGCCCCGTTATTCTGAAGCCCGCCCCTGAGACTCCGTTTACCGCGTTGGCGCTGGGTGAAGTGATTCTCAAAGCTGGCTGGCCCGAAGAAGCACTGGCCATTCTGACACTGAACAACGCCGACACCGCCTGGCTCGCCGAAAAGGAAGATCGCATCAAGCTGGTCAGCTTTACCGGCTCGGCCAAAGTGGGCTGGGAGCTGAAGGTTCACTCGGGACGCAAGCGCGTGCTACTCGAACTTGGCGGCAACGCGGCGCTCATCGTCCACAGCGACTGGCCCGATCTGGACGAAGCGGCCATCCGCACCGCTCATGCAGCATTCGGTTACGCGGGTCAGTCTTGCGTGAGCGTGCAGCGGGTCTTTGTGGCTCGCAGCATCTTCCAGACCTTCTTGTGGAAGGTTGTCGAGGCAACCGGCAAGCTGGTCGCGGGCGATCCGGCCGCGGAAGCCACCGAGGTGGGCCCGCTCATACGTCTGTCTGATGCTGAACGTGTGGATGCGTGGATCAAGGAAGCTGTCGAGGGCGGCGCGAAGCTTGTGACGGGGGGCCAGCGCAAGGGCTCCGTAGTCGCGCCGGCGATTCTCACCGGAACCAAGCCCGGCATGAAGGTGCGCGACGAAGAAATCTTCGGCCCGGTCGTAGCCATTGAGCCCTACGACGACTTTGAGCAGGCGATGGCCGAGGTCAACCACTCGAAGTACGGCCTGCAAGCCGGCCTGCTCACGCGCGACGCCGGCCTCATCCTCACCGCATATCGCGAACTCGAGGTGGGCGCGCTGATCGTAGGAGACACGCCAAGCTGGCGTCTCGACCCCATGCCATTTGGCGGCGTCAAAGACTCGGGCCTGGGCCGCGAAGGCATCCGCTCGGCCATTGAAGAGATGACCGAACCGCGCATGCTGGTGGTCGCTGGACTTTAATTGTCACGGTGGGGTTGCCGCGTAGAGCGATGAGGGCGGTACTCGCCCCCGGCTCACACTACTTCTTGGCCTTTTGTGCGGCCCAGCGCTTGCGCTGCGCATCGGCGATCCGCTTGCGCGCTTCGGGGCTCAGCGTTCGGCGCTTCTTCGCCTTCTTGGCGGGAGCGGCCTTGGCAGCATTCTTGGCGGCCGGTGCTGCGACCAGGGCAGCGACTTTGCCGGTGGTGGCCAGCAGTGCGCGGACCTGGGTGAGCTTGGCGATTTCAGCGTCGATGAGGGCAACTATGGATTCATTGGTCATTAGTTAAGAATAACTCACTCGGCTCGTCCTGCGTGCCCTCTGTCCCACGTTCAGACACAGCGATTCGCATTTTCAATCCGGTCTATCCGCGTTCAACTCAACATACAAGGATGGAAAACGTCCACTTCTTCTGGGCCTTTACTGAGAAGAACCCTGTGCGGTTGAACTTATGCCGAATTTTGACAAGTAGAACGAAAAGGGGACAGGCCTTACGGCCCATCCCCCCTCATTTGCAAGTGATTCTCTGCTCGCTCATGCGACGCCTATGTTCCCAAATACTCCACGTGCACATAGGTGCCGAGGCGCACGTTGTAGGCCAGGTACCAGCCCTCGTGGTCCGGATCGTCGTAGATCACGATCTGGTCGGAGTCCCACAGCCAGCCGTCGCAGAAGGCAACGTCAAAGGGTGCAACGTGCCAGTACCAGTTGTTGAACCAGAAGCGGTCGGGGCCGCCACCGGCCAGATGCCAGACGTGATGAGGACCAAAGCCGCCGATGAAGCGGCCATGCGCAAAGGGATGATCGAGATGATAATTCACGTCGCCGCGGCCGGTGTCATGTCCGACCCAGGTCTTGCCGTCCACATGAGGAACGTTGGGATGGCCATCCTTATCGCTGTAGTTGCGGTTCGGGTTGGCCGCTCGGGGCGCGTCGCTTTGCGGCTTGGGCCCGCTCTTGGGTGGTGCCTGGTGAGTTCCGCCGCCTGAAGAACGGGGTTGCCCTCCTTCATCGTGATGCTGGGCGAAGGCTGGAACAGAGAAAGCGAGCAATGCGGCTAACGCAAAATGAATGGTTTTCACAATTACCTCCGGATGCCCTGGGGGAACAGAATGAAGCTCTTGAGCCCTTGGCGGGTCATCACCAACAACAATAAATACAACCCCGCACTATGGCGCAAGTTTCGTTTCGATGAAAATACAGTGGCCCGTCCTGTCCGATGAATGCGAAAGACAGGCCGCGGCTTTCCTGGCAAGACGATGAGTTATGCGCCCACGGCCTGCGACGCGCGCCGCCAGGCATACAGCGGGAATTGATTGGCCAGCTCGGCCACCTCACCGCGAATCCGCTCCAGGGCCGCATCGTCGCTGCGCCGCGCCAATGCCTTTTCAATCCATGCGGCGATCTGCCGCATCTCCGGCTCCTTCATGCCGCGCGTCGTCAACGCCGGGGTGCCGATGCGAATCCCCGAAGCTTTGAGCGGCGGATTCACATCGTAAGGAATCGTATTTTTGTTCACCGTAATACCGGCCTTGCCCAGCGCCAGTTCAGCCTCAGAACCGAGGATGCCCTTCTCAAAGACATCGACCAACATCAAATGGTTATCCGTCCCGCCGGAGACGATGCGGAAGCCCGCTGCCTTGAGTTCCGCGGCCAACACCTGCGCATTGGCCACAATCTGTGCAGCGTAAATCTTGAACTCCGGCCTCAGCGCCTCGCCGAGCGCCACGGCTTTCGCCGCCACAATGTGCATCAGCGGACCGCCTTGCTGACCGGGGAAGACCGACCTGTCGATCTCCTTACCGATGGTTTGTTCCGGCTTGGGGCCGACGACGTAATCCTTGCCGCAAACGATCAGTCCCGCACGCGGCCCGCGCAGCGTCTTGTGCGTCGTCGTCGTGGTGATGTGCGCGTGTGGCACCGGCGATGGGTGAACTCCACCAGCCACCAGCCCCGCGATGTGCGCCATATCGAATACATAGACCGCCCCGACCTTGTCGGCGATTGCGCGCATCCGCTCAAAATCCCAAAGTCTCGGATAGGCGCTGCCACCGCCGATGATCACTTTGGGATGCTCGCGCTCGGCAACCTCTTCCATCTGGTCGTAGTCGATCCGTTCGGTGTCTTTGCGAACGCCATAGAAAGTCGTGTGGTAGAGCTTGCCGCTAAAACTCAATTTATGGCCGTGGGTCAGATGGCCGCCGTGCGCCAAGTCGAGGCCCAGGATCGTGTCGCCGGCCTTCAGGACCGCACCGTAGGCCGAGGCGTTGGCCTGCGAGCCGGAGTGCGGCTGCACGTTGGCGTACTCTGCGCCAAAAATCTGTTTGGCCCGTTCCCGCGCCAGATTCTCAACCACATCGGCATACTCGCAGCCGCCATAGTACCGCCGCCCAGGGTAGCCCTCGGCGTATTTATTGGTGAAGATCGAGCCCGCCGCCTCCAGCACCGCTTCGGAGACAAAGTTTTCGCTGGCGATCATCTCCAGCCCCTCATGCTGGCGGAGGGTTTCCTGGTCCAGGGCTGCGGCCACAATTGGGTCCGCTTCGGCAAGAGTCAAAGACATCCGGTCAGTCATAATGAGATTTTAGCGCTTTTTGCCCGAGCGATTCAGCCTGACTATTCTCTGAGACGAATGTCCTTTGTGGGCAATACTTGTCCCGGAGGGGGCTGCGGAAGGTACAGAGTTGCCTTGATGCGCTCAGCAGAGCCCAGACCTCGCTCCGCCCCTGCCGCGACTCGCGAAGCGGCAGAGATTTTATGAACGCAGGATACTGCTTTCCGGACATGGACTAAAGCACCAGGCGCTTGGCCGGCAGTGCATTGCAAATTGGCGTAAAATGGGGACAGCAGCACGAGCCAGTTGGCCCAGCTCGCAACCTGCCTGTCCGCAGACTCGTATTTGGAGCGGGTATGGCATCCGGGGTCCCCGGCGATAGGTCTTCGTCGCGGGGGTGGAATATGGGGGCGTCACGGTTTCGACGGGATCGATTGCGGCTTAGGAGGCATGCCGGGGTGTGGGCACCCGTAATCGCTCGCAAAAACAAAGTTGCCGACTACAGTCTGCCACTTGCAGCTTAATTAAATAAGCTGCCG
>JBEKCA010000145.1:0-10177 GCA_050015115.1 Occallatibacter sp. | reverse complement strand
CGCCTGCCACAGACCGGTGGAAGACCCTGCTGGACTACATCGTAGCCAGAATCATCCCCCGGCGCCCCCTAAAAATCCTCGATACAGGCCCGCTTCTGTTGGCCAACTGCGGTTTTTAGGCTGATTCGAGGTCTGCGGAAGGCTTGCTGATGTTGCTCTCGTGGGCACCCAACAAAAAGCCCAGCCGCGAGGGCTGGGCCTGATGTGTGCGGCGGAGACTGCTTACGGTGTCACCAGTTGCGTTGCGTGGTTGCCGTGGGGAATGGCGACCAGCGCTGTAGGCTTCAATCCAGTGGAGTAAGGAGTGGACTGAGTGGGTGCCAAATAGCCTGCCGTCGGGTCCAGGCGGAAGCCGGAGATCGAGTCGCCCAGCTCATTGGCGGTGTAGACGTAACGGCCAATCGCAGGATCGACAACGATCGCCACTGGCTGAGTGTCTGTACTGTTGGTCGTGCTGCCGCTTGAGCTGGCGTTAATTGCCGCGGTGGGATTGCCGGTGGCCTGGGTGATTTCGTACGCCGAAACCGAAGAATCCAGCGCGTTGGCGACGTAGATGAACTTTCCGCGCGGGTCGATGGTAATGGCGGCGGGTTCGTTTCCGGTGTGGAAGGGGCCGCTGGTCATGAAGTTGAGATTAATATTCGGCGTGTTGATGCCCAGAATCGTGTAGCCGATCAACTGATTGGAGGCGTAATCGGTGACATAGACGAAGCGGTCAGTGGGGTCGGCGGCGATGGCGGAGGGCTTGACGCCGGCCTGATAGGGACTGTCCGCAGACGCGGACAACGCGCCGCCCGATCCGATCGTGAAGCCGAAAACCCAGCCGGGATTGGCGGTCGAGGGCGTGCAGGCTGGCGTTGGCGTGCAGCCAGGATTGTAGGCAGATTGATCGTAGGCCGAGATATAGACGGCATTACCCAAAATATCGGCCCCGTCGTTGGCCAACACGGTTACGCCGGTGGGTACCAGAATATCGCCCGCGAAGGCGGTGAGATTGAGCGCGCCCTGCGAAGCGGCGGAGCCGATTGCGCCCGAGGAAAGAGCGTACTCGGTAACCTTTCCGGCGCTCGCGCAAACCAGCGAGGGAGAGGTGGCGGAGGCGGAACATGAAGCTACATAGAGGTAGGTTCCTGCCGTGTTGATTGCCAAAGCCACGGGATTGTCGCTGAGGGTCACAGTATCCTTAACCGTCAATTCGCCCATCAGCCCGATTGCATAGTGAACGATTGTTCCGCCGGAGGAACTGGTGCCCTGATTGGCGAGGTAGAGGTTCGCATATGCGGAGTCGACGGCCATGGCCACCGGAGAGCTCACCCCCGAGGTCGTGACCGGCTCGAAGGTGCGCAGAGCGCCCGACTGCCCGTCCGCGGCGAATGCCTGGATGCCTGTGGAAGAGGCCACATAAACATAATCGATGGATATGAGCGAGCAGGCAGTCAGGAGCCCGGCCACCAGAAGGCTGATGGAAGAAACCGTGATGAGCTGCCTCGTTTTGCTGAACTTCATGCGCTTCCTTCGTCGTGGGTCTCTCAAGTATGGACCCGGAAAATCCGGTTAGGTTGCCCCGTATGGATTGTAAAAGCCCGGTACGAGGTGTTGCCAGAGCTTGCGGCAGCAGCTGCTGTTGCTAAGAGGTCTTGTGCGGCACGGCGGCCACGGCCGTGGGCTGAGCGTTGGACGTATAGGGGGAGCCTTGCGTATGGACAAGAGCGCCGCTGGTCGGATCGATCTCGAAATCGGAGACGGTGCC
Organism: Occallatibacter sp.; assembly: GCA_050015115.1. Taxonomy (GTDB): domain Bacteria; phylum Acidobacteriota; class Terriglobia; order Terriglobales; family Acidobacteriaceae; genus Telmatobacter. The sequence continues at coordinate 8,427 of JBEKCA010000145.1, read as the reverse complement.
CGAGGCTCCATTGGCAAGAAAGTTAAGGGTGAAAAGGAAGTGGCTGGTCGACGGGTCGATGCCGATGGCCACCGGCTGAATGCCGGTTGGATAAGTGCCGATGTTGGCGGGCGCACCATTGCTGCCGATCGAATAGCAGCTCACGGTCCCATCGAGCGCATTGGCAACGTAAAGATAGGGGTACTTGGGATCGGCTACGGTCGCGGAGGGTTGATTACCTGTCTGGATCGGGCTGCCGGCCAACTCGCTCAGGGCTCCATTGCTGTTGATGGCGTAAGCGAAGAGCTGGGCGGACGATGAATCCGTTACGTAAACGTAGCTACCAGTCGAGTCGCTGGCGATGGCCGAGGGATTCACCCCCGCAACTTTAGCGCCAAGGGAAGTGAGCGCACCGCCTGAGCCGACCGAAAAGCCGAAGACATAGCCGATGTTTGGCGTTACTGAGGCGTCGTAAGCGGTCACGTACACGTAAGCGCCAGACTTAAGCACGTTGATCGCGGTCGGCACAATCACGTCGTTGGGGCTGCCAGGCACGGTCAAAGGCCAGTAAGTCGAGCCGTTTGCGGGGTTGCTGACGGACGGTCCCAAGCCCCCGCTTGGGATTGCTGTGCTGCCGCTGCCGGAGGCGGGCAGTACGGGATAGACGCCCACCGAACCCGAGCAGGGCTCCGCATTCGAGCAGATGGGAAGCGGCTGATAGGTGTCCAGAACGAACAGGCTGGTCCCATTCACGGCCGCGGCCATGGGATAGATCCCCGGCGTATTCACGGTGCTCTGCGGATAGAGCTTTCCATCCGGGCCAATCACGAACTGAACGATGGTGTTGTCGTCATGATTGACTACGTACAGGCTTAAGTAATCGCTCGAGACGGCTTCAGCAACCGGGTTGCGCCCGCCTGAAGGAAAAGGCGAGGTGGGAATCTGGCGCATCTCACCGGAGACTGCATTGATCTCATAGACGTCGATCTCGCCGTAGTTGTTCGGGCCGGCGGCCCTGGAACTGGCCACGTAAACGAAATCCGTGGTGAGCGTGCCGCAGGCGGTGATCATTCCGGCCACCAGAAGACTGACTGCGGAGACCAGCAGCAACTGGCTCGATTTGTTGAACTTCATGCGCATCTTTCGTCGGCGGCCGGAAGCTCCGGCGCGCTGATAAATCGGGTTTGGAATCGAACCCGGGGCGTGACAGCAATCATTGCGCCCGGCATTCGGCTGCGTTCTTTTCGAAGACCTTGGGTCACTCGCGGCCTGGGAGCGGCCAACCGCCGCCCCCAGACTTGACAGCAGGGAGCGACGGCTTAGTTGGTGCGGCCATCCACCAGACACCAGGTCGGTGGGCCAGTCAGCGGATAGCTATTGGCCGCTTTGGTCGCATCCGAAAGCGGCCTGAGGCCGCCCGACTGCTGGTTGACCTGTTGGCCGGTTACCGTTGAATCATTGAAGTTGGCCGTGTAGTAGAACTGATTCGATGGATCTTCAACCAGGCACTGCGGACCGCCTCCGGTGCCGAAAGGCGAACCGGGCAGCGGGCTAGGTTGAAACGGGTTGTTGATCGTGTAACCCGCGATGCCGCTCTGGGGGGTGTCCTGGGCGTTGTTCCCCTGGTTGGCCACGTAGAGCCACTTGGACCCGGGCTGACCCACGATGGCGGCAATCGGATTAGAGAGAGGCGCGGGGACGTCCGCGATCGGTCCGCTGGTCTCCGCCACCAGCGTGCTGCCGCTGACGGTGAAAGGCAGAATCTGGCTGAACGCGCCATCTGGGTTGGATGCGGGCGCTTCATTGTCAAGCACGAATACGTTGCTGCCTGTGGTCACAATCGCCGTGGCCTGGAAAACGCTGCCGATCGAGTCGGAGCCGTTCAGGGTTACCGTCAACTGTCCATTGAGCTGGTTGAACGAATAGGGAAAGACTGAATCGCCGGTCGTGGGAGTCCCGTTTAGCGTCAGGACGTTTCCAGCCGTCAGCGTGAAGTCAATGGGATTGGCCGGAACCGGGAAGTAAGGCAGGGCCGCGCCGCTGGCCGATGTCACCTGTGCATTCACGATCAGTTGGAGACGGCCCGTGTTCCCGTTGACCTGGAAGGCGGTGATGTCGGCGCACGAAGTGACTCCGCTGCCCAGCGCGCTGGCGCAGGCGGCGTTTGAAGGTGCGTCGTGATCGAGCACGTAAACATAGGCGCCCGTGCTGTCTGAGATGATGCGTTCAGGGTTGAATCCCTGGGTGAAAAAGGTCTCCTGCGCGGTGAGGATTCCGTTGGCGCCCACGGAAAACTGGGTGATGTTGGCGCCGGTGCAGACGTTCGGAGCGACAGTGCCGAAGCAGTTGGAGTTACCGCTGGCGTTCACGCCCCGATTGAGAACATAAAGAAAACGGCTGCTGTTGAGAAGGAGGGCGCGAATCGGATTGGCACCCCCGGAGCCGACGGGTAATACATTGATGGGGGTCAACTGTCCGGTATTATGGTCGATCTTGAATCCGCTGATGATACCGTTCCCGTTGGACTGGGAGGTCGCAGTTCCCAATACATACAAATAGCCGACCGTATAACTTTCAACGCAAGACGTAACGCCGAGAATAACGCCAGTAGAGAGGGCGCTGATCAGAAGTGCCTTGCCGAATTTCTTGAACTTCATGCGATTCCTTCATCCTGGTCAGGCGTGCGCCGCCAAGTTTGCTAGTTCCACAGCAGAGCTGGGTTGGGACGGGTCCCTGTTGCATTGTAAAAGCCGAGGGTAGGTTGTGCCTAGTTTTAGATGGAGACGGCGAAAATCACTGCATTTTCCACGCTGCAGCCGCCTTTGCCGGGGCGAGCAGCCGCCCTTCGAGCCGAACGCACGATTTTGTGTGCACTTGCGAATTGGACGCCAGGAGGATGGAAAACGTTATGGGCGCCGCACATCCGGCACGAGGAGAGAGTGGGCCTGATTTTGTGCGCCCACGGTCGCGGGCGCTACCAGACCCGGCAGGACTTCGCTGGAACCATCGGCTGACCTTTTTTGCAGCCAAAGGCCTTGCCGAACTCATCGAAGTTCTGGACCGAGCCATTGACGCGCCAGCGTCCCGGCGAGTGCGGGTCGGTGAGTGCGAATTGGCGGGCAGCCTGCTCGGTTTGATTCTGGCACCACACTTGCCCGAAGCCGAGGAAGTAGAGCTGCGCCTCGGTGTAGCCACCATATTTCTCGTTTTTGTCGTCAATGCTCCTGCCCTCGGCGGCCAGCGTATCCAGCAACGCCATGTAAGCAAGGCGCAGGCCGCCGTTGTCTGCCGTGTTTTCGCCCAGCGTGAGCTTGCCGTTCAGCTTCTGCGCCGGAAGGTCGTCGTGCGCCGGGGTAGCCTCAAAGCCGCTGTACTCCTCGGCGATGCAATCGGTCCGCTCGGTAAAGGCCTTGCGGTCCTCGGCCGTTTGCCACTCGCGCAGGTTGCCCTTGCCGTCGTACTTCGAGCCTTCGTCGTCGAAACCGTGGGTCATCTCGTGGCCGATCACCACGCCGATGGCGCCAAAGTTCACCGCCGGGTCCGCCTTGAAGTCAAAGAATGGCGGCTGCAAGATTCCAGCGGGGAAGTTGATGTCGTTCATCGAGGTATCGTAATAGGCGTTGACCGTTGGCGGCGTCATCCCCCACTCCTTCTCGTCCACCGGCTTGCCCAGGTGATCGAGATTCCAGTCAAGCTGGAAAACCGCGTCGCGGTCGATGTTGCCAATCAGGTCGTCGCGCTTCACCTTCAACGCCGTATAGTCGCGCCACTTCTCCGGGTAGCCGATCTTATTGCGTATCATGGCCAGCTTCTCCTCGGCAGCCTTCTTCGTGGCGCCGGTCATCCAGGGCAGCGTCTTGATGTCGTCGCCCAGGCTCTTTTCCAGGGCAGCCACAAGCTGATCCATGCTGGCCTTGGCGGCCGGCGGAAAGTTCTGCTTCACCCAGTCCTGTCCCACTGCCTCGCCCAGCGCGCGATCCGTCATGCTGGTGCACTGCTTCCAGCGCGGTGTCGGCTCCTTCTGGCCTGCCAGCGTCTTGCCGAAGAACGCGAAGTTCTCATCGAAGAACGCCTTGGGCAGATTGCTGGCCAGGCCATGTATCGTGTGCCAGCGGAAGTACGACTTCCATGCGTCGATCGGCTCCTTCGCAATCAGATTATTGAGCGCCTCGAAGTAGTCCGGTGTCGTCACGTCCAGCGTGTCAAAATGCCGCACCTTCACGTCCTTGAAATACACCGAGTAGTCGAAGTCCGGCGTCAGCTTCTGAAAGTCCGCAACCGAGTAAATGTGATAAGTCTTCTCCGGATCGCGCAAATCCACGCGGCTCATCGAGGCTTGGGCGAGCGCAGTCTCAATCTCCATCACCGATGCAGCTTCTTTGGCAGCCTGCTCGTGCGTGTCTCCGGCCAACATAAACATCTTCGTCACGTGCTCGACGTATTGCGCACGAATCTCCTTGAAGCGCTTGTTGTCCACAATGTAGTAGTCGCGGTCGGGCAGCGAGAGGCCGGCCTGTCCGATGCCTGCAATCTGTTTCGAGGAATCCTTATCGTCCTGGCTGACTTCAAATCGGAAGAGCGGCGCGGGGCTCCCCTCGGCCTCCAACTCTCCCATTAATGCGCCAAGCTTGAGCTTGTCGTTGAGCTTGTCGATTTGCCTGAAGACGGGCTCCAGTGGCTTCAAACCCTTCTCCTCCACCAGCGCGGTATTCATGCATGCGGCATAGTAATCGCCATACTGTTTCTCGAGCGGTGTCTTGGGATCCGATGCGGCAGCGTCCAGTTCCTTCCATAGCAGATAGCGGTTGCGCTCGTTCAACACAGAGAAGGAGCGTGCCCAACGCACCTGGTCGGCGGGAATTGCATTGGCCTTCATCCAGTTACCACAGGAGTATTGATAGAAGTCCACGCAAGGGTCGGCCGTCTTGTCGATGGCCGCCGGATCAAAGCTATTGCTGGCCATGGGCGCTGTGGGTTTTGAATCTTCGGACGGGGTGGAAGCGGCCGGCGACTGGGCCAGTGCTACGGCAGATTCAAGCGACAGTGCCGACAAAACCAGAATCGGTGCGAAGCGAAGATAGCGCATTGGATTGCCTCTCAGTGACAGGACCAGCCGGCCAACGCCATCCGCGCCACAGCGCACCTGAATCGAGAAGGGGGCGAAGGCCGGAGATATGCCTTCAGCAGCCAAATCCGAAGGCTGCATTTTTAAGCAGCCTATCATGTCGCAACAGGTGTGTGCTCTTTGGCCAACAATGGATGGAGCCGCGACATCGTCACGGCTCCGGTGTTGTCTCATCCCACCCCTTCTTCTCTTCTTTTACGGATTGCTGGGCGTATCGGGCGTGCCGGCGGGTGCCGCGGACGAGAGACCCAAGAAACTCTTGACGTCCAGGGTGCTATTGCCGAGAACCTCGCTGTACGCCTGCCCCGGCTTTACCAAATAGAAGTTATTGTCTCCTTCGATCTCCCGATGAAAGAACCTCAGCGCCTTGGGTGCGTTGACGCCGCCCGCCAGGGTTTGCGTTGCCGACAGAGCATAGATCAGCGGGTTGACGTTGCCCAGGCGGCCGCCATTTAGTTCGACGGCCAGAGCCAGCACTCCGGCAATCTCCGGGGACGATGAGCTGGTCCCGATCAGCAGCTCCGCCTCTCCGCCGATCCAAACGATCGCAGCGCTGCGCGGCAGCACCAGGCAATTCTGTGCGGTGAGGTCTGCATCTGAGGGGCAACCGCCCATCATCAATGAAACATCTGGCACCGAGCGATGCTCCTGACTGCCGGTATCGACCAGAAATTGGTAGAAGGGTTTTGAAAAAATCTTGCTGAATCCGCCGCCTGAGCCCCAGGTATTGTTGTTCACGGTAACCGTGGTTGTAGCGCTGATCTGAAACTGCGCAGGCAGCCGCGGGTCGAAGTCCGCGTTCTCCGTCTCGTATGTGGCGTCGTTCACACCTGGTGCCGCCGTGGTGGTCAGGTTTGTACCGCCTACTCCGGTAACGTTGGGATCGGAGGCCGGATTCTCAACTCCCGGAACGAACGATGTGCCGTTGGTCGGATTGTTGGCAAAGGCCGCCGATACGCAACCCAACGCGCCATTGTCGCCCGAACTCGCCACAAAGGTGATGCCTTGCGCATTGCCTTGCTGGAACAGCGCGTGGAAGGTTCTCAGAATGCCGGTGAAGTCGACACCGCCGTTATAGGCCGGCGTAAAGTCCAGCTCGCATTCGCCAAACGATGAACTTACGACATCGACCTCATTGTCCTCGTCTACCGCTTCGTAGCCGGCCGTGATGGAATCGTCGGTGAGATCGGGAATGTTGTAGAGCGTCTCCCTGGCGCCCGGAGCGGTTCCCAATGACATTTGGGTATCGAGAGACGCCTCGGCTGCGTCGCCGGTGGTCGGATCGAACGCGCCGCTGCCGCCATTAACCGGGCGGATCTTCACTGTTGGAATCGGGAGGTTGGAGTTCGCCGAATAGGCCTGTATCAGTAAATCTCCCCCGCCAAGATCGAGCGTCGAGTTGAAAGTATCATCCAGATCGCTGGGGCTGATCACGGACGAAATGACAATGCCGATGTGCGAGCCCACACCTGCGATCTGCTCCGGATACCGCGATCCGAACGGCTCGATCTCTGTGCGGAACGAGGGGAGTTGGTAAGCTTCATTGAGATCGTTCGGATAGAAGAAGCTGTCGCTGCTGCTGAGACGGAAGAGGGGATTGGTGGACACGAGGGGCTGAGCCAGCTTCACAGAATGAACATGCGCCGCCAGATGTGGAGTGAACTCCGGAATCACCGCACCCACCGAGGCGAGCGAATCAGGCAGAGTCAGATGGCGCTCGGCTGCGGCGAGTTTTGTATGTCCCTCGCGCGTTTGCACAACCTGAAGATGCGCCGCAAACGCCGCATCCACGGCCCGCACAGGGCCCTCAATCTCGAGGCTTTGGGTCTTTTCGCCGACGACTGTGAATCCCGCGGCCTCCAATGCCGATTTCACTTTAGCGATGTCGGTCGCGCTGGGTCCAAACTGCGCCTTGAACTGCGCCGGAGTAAGCCAGTGATGATAGTTGGACGAAGTCGAATCGGTTTGATCGCGCAGCAACTGCTCGAGAGCGTCTTGATTCGTCAAAGGCAAGTAAACGTTGAAATGCGTAACCGCGTCTTGATCTGCCGGCCCGATCGTTTCGAATTGGGTTGCGGCAGATGCAATCTTCGGCAAGGAGAGACTCATTGTCGCCAGTGCGCACAGCACGACGCCCGCTGCAAGAGGATGGGTTCTCATTGGCATCCTTTCATTTCAATTTGCTCTGTCGGTGGGTAGGGGATATGCGGAACACTGATTGCCTGTCGCGCTACTCGCACAGGTAGCCGCAGTGCAAATACTATAGCTTTTTCAATTGGAAGTTGTATACGGGGAATTCGTCTGGATCGGAATAGTAACAACATTTTGACATTTTTGCCCCTTAAGTATGGAAACTGAGTTTCTTCAATGCTGCCTTTCAGGAGGTCCTTTGGTGTAATTCTGGCCGCTCGCTTATACTCTCCCAAGAGAGTAAACAGAATTTCAGAAAGGAACTGTTCCAAGCTAGTCTAGTCCATAAGCCGCTACCTCACAATCACATGCGATTCATATGACGTCGGCTTCTCATCGAGTATTCTCGGCGCTAGATCTGCACGGGACAGGAGAGTTGAACAACATGGCAAGAAGCGTAAACAAGGTCACGCTATTAGGCAATGTGGGCAAAGATCCCGAGATTCGTTCCACCCCCGGGGGCACTATGGTCGCAAACTTGACCCTGGCCACCAGCGATCGCCAAAAGGATGCGCAGGGCAACTGGCAGGACCATACTGAATGGCATAATCTGAAGGCTTTTAACCGGACCGCCGAGATCGTGCGCGACTATGTGAAGAAGGGATCGAAGCTCTACATCGAGGGCAAGATCACGACCAATAGCTGGGAGGACAAAGAGACCCACCAGAAGCGCTACCGGACCGAGATCCTGGTCAATGAACTCGTGCTGCTCTCTGGCCGCGAAGATGGCGCGGGTGGTGGAGGCGGGTACAGCAAGGCCACCAGCTCGTCCAGTTCCTCGGCCAGCTTCGACCAGCGCCCTCCGGCGGCCACTGGCGGCTCGGACGACTACGCCCAGCAGACGGAAATCTCGGACGACGACATACCGTTTTAGAAACGATGTAACTCAACGAATCGTTTCGGCACGAAAGATAAAGCCGGCGGCGGATCGAGGTCCGTCGCCGGCAAATTCAATTCAGTTCAATGGCACAGACGTTCTATTTCGCAATTCAGCAGTGCAGTTCGCAGAATCGCTTTATTGCACTGCGAACGTAGCCGAGTCGATATTCCATCCAGCATTGTCCTGGTTGAAGGTGAGGGTCTGTTTACCCGCCGGGAGCGTGACGGTAGCCGTCACCGTCGTCCAGTCCTGC
>JBEKCA010000144.1:0-10181 GCA_050015115.1 Occallatibacter sp. | reverse complement strand
GTCTCGATTCCCGCCTCAGCAAGCTTGTGAGCTGCTCGCGAAGTTGGGGCGAATCCCTCGACTGCGAAACCCTGTGCTTCCGCACCCTCACGGATGACAGCCAGCGTTGTAGTTTTGCCGGCACCAGCCACGCCGTCCAATCCAACAATCTTCTCGCGGCTCAGAAATATGTCATTCACCGCGCTGCGTTGTGCTGGGCTCAACTCCGGGTGCCGGTCTTCGGTCCAAATTCGCAACTGCGGCGAAACCAGCATCGGATCGCCATAGCCGCGCTCATTGCCTCTCTGCATCTGGCCGACGACCTCCTTTTCCATGCGGATCATCTCGGCAGTCGTATACTGTGGCGCGGCGCGGCCATCAGTTTGTTCAACCGTGCGGAACTCGCCTCGCGCCACTCGTTGCTCGAACTCATGTCGCACCTGACCGTAGGTCGCTTGCCCCATGCTCCGGTCTATCGCCGCCTGCAGGATGGCTCGTTCATCCTGAACGGCAGAACGTTCGAATACGTGGTTCCGGGAATAGGTGACGGACTGCTGCACTGTTTTCTCAGGCTGCCGCGTTTGCTTATCGGGCTGTTGTGCGTGATGCCGCGAATTCGATCGCGCTTCGGCCACAACACGGTCCGCCTGGTGGCCGAACTGAGCGGCCAGTTCGCGGTGCCGCTGCAGAACTTCTTCGGGCGAGTGAAGTTCCTTGCTGTCCCGCGTGCGATGAGCTGCGACTTGTGCAGCTCCTGCACCGTCTCGGCCAATTTCCTGCAAGTGGCCGATGATCTGTTCCCGACGCGGGCTCGATGCGTCAAGGTATTCCTGGCTGTAGCCCTTGATCTCCGGCTGGCCATGTTTGCCGCGTTCTATCTCATAACCCAACCCGTGCAGACGCAATGCGAGTTCGGAACGGTAGACGGTTGTCACATACTGTTGCGATTGAAAAAGGCTCCGCTCTTGAAGCGCGCGTGTCTGGCCGTTCTCACGCTCGGTCATGTTGAAGATAACCGCGTGCGTGTGAAGCTGAGGCGCGGCGTAGCCATCCACAGGGCGGGCAGTATCGTGCTCGAAGGTCGCAGCAATAAACTTGCCGGTCGTCTCCGGCGCATGGACGTTGCCGATACGGGCCTGGGTATACCGCTCCAATTCTCCGAGAGCCACGCGAACACTTTCGCGGTGCGCATCCCGGACGCGATCATCGCCACCCACAAGGGCGGTTAGAGAAACTGACTTTGGCGCAGAGAAAGTGGCATCCCATCCCGCGCGATGTTCGACGCTTGTAATTTCCTTGCCGCGCTCGTTCTCGTAAGTTCGGGCGGGCTGATGCTTGACAAGCTGAGCGCCGCTTTCTGGATGCTGGCCTTCGCTGAGACGCGCAAAGTGCTCGGCTCCAACCGAGCCTTTGAGACCCCACTCTCGCGCCAGGCTACCTCGCCATTCGCTGTGCACTTGCGGGTCGCGGCTCCAGTAGTTCTGTTTTTCAGAGGTGAACTCGCGCGAGTGATACGTCTGCGCCTGGCCAGCCGATAGCGATTTGGAGATGGTCAACATGCGCGTGAAGTTTACATCGTGCGCGGCAGCATCTCGCTTCTGCCTTCACGCATAGACTAACCGCAATTCGCAACGTGAGCGCACTCACCTCAAATTTATTTTTCGCGTTTCTCCAATGTTCATGCGCCTTTTTGTCATTAGTCATGTCCTGATGGTTCGGATGTTGTGCTGACATTCACCGATCGAACAGGCCTCTAGTGCGCTGCCGAAACGACCCGACAATGGTTGTCTTTGAGCACTCGAAGATTAGCTGGATCACCCATCCAAAAGGGTGGCACAAACAGATATGGGAACGTGCGCGGAATGACCCTTCGATTGGTTCTTGAATCGAGGAACGGGCAGGCTGCGAATCCCAATGCTGGGACCACCGGGAACAACAATCGATGTCACTCTCAATGCGGCGACTTCGAAAGCGCGATGGAAGAGCTTTGAATCGGACTTTCAGCACTCGGAATGCCAGTCAAAGACCAACGCCTACTCGGATTGGACAGGTGGTGTCCGGGAACCACATTCGGTCAGTCAATCCATTGCGATTCGTCCCAACTTGCGGGCTGCTCATCGGCGGTCTTCTGTCTTGCGTTGCCAGGGAAGATCGAATGACGTTTGACCGGCTTCTTGGGCGGGCTCGGAGGAGCTGTCGTTGTCACGGCCAGCGAATGTGCATCTGGCTGTACTGCGGCGACTATTGGCAGGACATTCGGGGCACGTCTCGGAGCAGCTTCGGTATGCGGGTCCGCGGCGGTCACAGGAACCAATCGGCGCGACCGTTCCGACTTCGTTTCGGCTGCCGCCGCAACGCTCGATGGAGCGCGGTTTGGCATGCCCTTCCGAATCAATTCGGCGACGGCACCGGCACAGCGTTTGAGAAGCCGTCCTGACCATGAGAAGACGAGCTTCACCATCCCCCATCGATGATCATTATCCCGGAACGATTCAGGCCACATCTCCTGACGTCGTAACCGTCTTTCGCGCGTCCTTCCCGCGAACCATTCTCGGGCCGCGAGAAGTGCAAAAAGGACGAACAATCCCCACCGCAAGGCCGGTTCGAACAGCCGCCAAAAGCTCCTGCCATCGTAGAACTGATCCCTGAGGTAAGGCTCCAGTTCTGCAGCCTTGTACTGCTCTCTTGGTCCCCGAACCAAGCCGGTCCAGCCAGCGCTCCGGGCGGCGGAACTGAGGTGCATCGGAAGCCAAACGTCCTGCTGATCGCCTGGACTCTCAGCGACGACATCGTTCTCAACCGCGAGTTGATCGGGTCGTCCAGACGCCGTCTTGTAGAGCCATTGAACCGCAGTAGTGGCGGCCGGGTTCCGGTGTCCCATTGTGCTCCTGAAATACGTTCCGGAGTAATAGAGTTCGACGGGTTGAGCAGCCCACCAGAGCCACATGGGCAACGGTAAGTTGGCGAGAATCCCGGTCACTATCACAAATGCAATCAAGACCGGGGGCAAAGCTGCTCGGAGAGACGGAACTCTCATGGTTCATTCTCCGGAGGTTTAGCGGCTCCGGACTTGCCCCGCAATTTCGCGAGAAACTCGTCAGCCTTTTGCTGCTTGACCGACTCGGAATACGCCGAAATCTTCCGCAGAGATTCGTCGCTAATTGGGTTCCTCGAACCCTCCCTGAAGAGGTTCAGAATGAGGGCTCGGATTCCCATCAGTTCAGCCAGGAGAATTGGATCTGTATCTCTTTCATCTTCGCCACGCGCCTCGGCCAGGGCAGCGTCGCGGAGCCATTCGCCGACCTTCTTGCCGTCGCGCGCGGCGGCATCTTCGACTTCGGCAAACTCTGCCTCTGTCAGGCGGGTGGCGATGGATTTGGCACGAAAAGTATCGGGAGACCGCGCGGCTGTGACCGCTGGCGGAATCAGCGAAGGCGGCTTGGAGTCCGGGGAAGACATCAGCTCAGCGCCTGCTTCGCAACCTACGCCGACATCTTTTTCTTGTCAAACCGCCAAGGATGTTTTCCGAGCAACTGACTGGAAGAAAACGTGTTAACGCCACCTCGGCTCATTGCGATGATCCGCAACCATCCAGTGTTTACGTGCGTAAACGCAAAATGCAAATATTTGAAACAGAACACGTTGACAAACGTATACGGCGGTATCCCTGCAGCGCCCCGTTGGGGATGACGTGTCATCCTCCAACCGCTGCGAAGCAGCGCGGGGTCCAGCGGCGGCATCTGGAATAGCGAGTTGCCACTGGACGCTCAACGCGGGCCATGGAGCCGCTCCAGTGGCCCACAGCACGCTTACAGCCGAGGGTCCACTGGCTCACTTTCGAGCGCCAGAACCGCAAAGGAGCACTCATGAACGCGACGTAGAGGCTCCCGTTCCACGAACCGCTGCAACGCTTCCATGCCCAAGGCGAACTCTCGCAGAGCAAGAGAGCGCTTCGTCCCAAGCCCACGCGAGCGCAATCGTTCCAGGTTCTGCGGTGCCGTGTACTCCGGTCCGTAGATGATTCGGAGGTATTCTTTCCCCCGACACTTCACTGCAGGTTGGACGAGTCCCCGCTTGTTTCTGGAAACGAACTGGAGCGGCTTCACGACCATTCCTTCACCGCCAGCGTCCGTCAATTCCTGCCACCAAACCACTGCTCCAGACACCGCTTCCTGCTCGTTCAGGTTGACTACTTTGTAGGGTGTGGCGAGCAGCAATTCGGGGTCGGCTTCGGCCAATTTGCCGAGGATTTGCATGTGCCATTGGTGGTCCTTGTCGGTGTGGACGAACCCCTCGCCGGCAAGCAAATGGAAAGGCGCAAGCTTCAAATCCAGGAGTGATTTTACCGGCCAGCAATAGCGGCGATAGGCTTCAACATAGGCTCCTGCCATGCCTGCGCGCTGCTCGTACCAATCAACCAAAGCCGCAGCTTCGGGAAGTCGATTCGCAGTGAGTTTCAGGGCAGCGACAGCCTGCTGCAGACCTGCTTTTGCGGCGGCGCCGGCGGGCGCGTATTGGTTTTTCAGCAAGTCCTGAGCCTTGGCTGACCAAGGCATCAGTTCGCAGTCGAGGCACAACCAATCGGTGTTCAGCTCCTCCCAAAGACCGGCCTTGTCCGCCGCAGCGCGGATGCGATCAAGGAACTCCCGTTCGAGACTGTGGTCCGTGAAGAAGCGCCGCCCCGTCCGCGTGTAGCAGGTCCCTGCCTCGTCCTCTGCAACCCCGAAACGCTTGAGCGCGGCGTCACGGTCCCTACAGACGATCACCACCGCACGCGACCCCATGTGCTTTTGCTCGCAGATAACCTGTTCAACACCGGCTTTGCGGAAGTACTCGAGCGCCTCGGCCGGGTGCTCAAGGAGACCCGGTTCACTGCTCGTTTCGGAGGGAGACATGGTCGGCGGAAGGTAGATCAGCCACTTCGGATTCACTGCAAAACGGCTCATCACTTCGAGCGCGGCGATGGCGTTTTCTTCGCGAATTGTAAGGTTCCCGTGCAGGCGGGTCTCAACGATCCGCTTCCCGATCACGTCGTCAATATCAAGCAAGTCATCATGCTCTTGCTGCTGGGTCAACGGGCTGGCGGACGCGTCCCCGGCGCCTTCCTGCAAGAACGGTTTCGAGGGTGCGTAATACTCCCGGATGGCGGGCACGGACACGAGCTCTTTCTCCGGATAACGAAGCGCAGTAAGCTTCCCACCGAAGACGCAACCGGTATCAATATCGATCGTTCGGTTCAGCCATTCTGGCTCCGCAACGGGCGTGTGGCCATAGACAACCATCGCTTTGCCGCGGTATTCGGCGGCCCAGTTATAACGGACTGGAAGACCGTAGTCGTCGGTCTCTCCGGTAGTTTCACCGAACAGTGCGAACGAGCGGACCGCCCCCGATCCGCGGCCTTGCATTTCCTCTTTCATGCCGGCGTGGGCGACCACGAGACGGCCCTCATCGAACACATAGTGGCTCACCAAATCGTCGATAAAATCGGCGATTTGCCGCTTGAATTCCGGCGCTTCGTTCTCCAATTGAGCCAGCGAATCGGCAAGTCCGTGAGTGATTTTCACTTCTTTTCCGCGCAGTTTTCGCATCAGTTTCACGTCATGATTTCCGGGCACGCAGAATGCAGTTCCAGCCTTCACCATCCCCATTACAAGCCGCAAAACCTCCATGATTTTTGGCCCGCGATCAACAAGATCACCGACAAAAACTGCCTTGCGACCATCGGGCGGAGTGACGCGAAAATCAGCGCCATCCGGCTCAACCGTGTATCCCAACTGATGAAGCAGCGTATTCATTTCATCGAAACAGCCGTGGACGTCGCCAAAAATGTCAAACGGCCCGTGTTCCCGCTTCAGGTTGTTCCATAGTGGCTGGCGCTCAATTTCGAGCCCCTCAAGGTCCGCGGGGTCATTGAAAATGTGGACGTGGCGAAACCCTTCGCGCTCCAATCCCCGCAAAGACCGCCGCAATTGTTGCGACTGATTCCGGATTACGTGTGGCCCGAAGTCTCTATCCGCGCGGTCTCGATTGCGCTCCTGGCACAGCTTCTCCGGGAAATTGAAGACGAGCGCCACAGGCAGAACATGAAATTCGCGCGCAAGTTCTATCAGAGGCTTGCGCGAGTCCGTTTGAACATTGGTGGCGTCAATTGCCGTGAGCTTCCCCAGAGCAAGCCGCTTCCTGGCGATGAAATGAAGGATTTCGAACGCATCGCCAGTGACCGTTTGATCATTCTCGTTGTCGGCAACGAGGCCGCGGCAGAAGTCCGATGACAGGACTTCTGTCGGCTTGAAATGCGTCCGGGCGAACGTCGATTTTCCGGAACCAGATGGGCCGATGAGCACGACAAGCGAAAGTTCAGGGATGGTGATCTTCACGGGTTCATTTTCCTTAATGCATCTGAGGTTGCCGCTCACGTATGCGGACCAGCAAGTCCGAAAGCTCTTGTTTGCAGGATGGAGACTCCGGCAGACTTGACCGCTCCGAACTCAATTCAAGTTCCGACCGGAGACGACGGTACTCCGCGGAATAAAAGTCGAAGTCATGGTCTGTCAGCGTTCCCTGCTCCCGACCCTGGGTCTTACGAGCAACTAACTCGTCGACATAAGGAAGCCGAAACTCCTCATTTAGCCGAATCAAGTTGGCTTCGACTTCACCCGTGTTCATCAGGTGAATTCCGGTGAGAAGAACGCGGAACGTGTAGAGAAGCGGCTTCACGCGCGGCGGTTGCTCGGCTTCGAAATGGCCCCATTGAGTGGCAGCGAATCCCAAATAGTGATGGCTGTGAAATCGGGTGATGCAGCCGGTTGCGATCTGCTTCAGTTCCAAGTGCTCGGCAGACGACTGGACGATGAGCGGAGAATAAAGCTGTTCCAGAACATAGCCGTTTCGCTTTAGCAGTAGACCGAAGAACTTCTTCACATCATGCGTTACGACATCGAGTTCAACCGGGCTCTCGACGCTTTGCTCTATCGTTTCGCGGGTCTCAAACAGGCCGAATATTTCGCGGGCGGGCAGCACGTGCACACCTCGAATATCCCAATCCGAGTCGCCAGACGGGAACCCGTAAAGATGTGCGCCACTGATCGTCGCAAATACTAGTGGATAAGGAAGGTCTTTGACAGCCAACCTGACTGCATCGGGGAATTCGAAGGTCATCTTGCCATGCTCCTTCGTGCTCGTAATAGAAATTCATTCACCGTTTGATAGTCCGGGCTGTCCGGCAAAGGAGTCATGGCATACGCGGTCTCGAACTCCTGGTGAAGGTTCAACCGCCAGGCGTTCACCGATTCCCAGTCCATCTCGCCACGCCGAATCGAGAGCAGTTGATCCCTGTGCGATTCCACGGAGAGCGGCACGAAGCCCTCACGCAGAACGGTGATTCCTGATAGTAGAAGTCGGATCAGGTGCATCGCATGTTTCCACTTCATTGCGCCAGTCGCGCGCAGGTCCTGCTCCAGGCGTTTGAATTGTGACAGCACGTATCCGTTATAGGTCTGATAGACAAGCTTCGACAAAAACGCATCCCGGTGGGATAGCAAATCCTCGGCTAGCTCCGTTTTCGTTTCAATCAAAGGGGAATAGAGGCACTCCAGTACATTGGGATTCGCTTTGAGCGCCAGCACTAGAAATTTCTGTAGTTCCCAATAAACCTCCTCTGCGGCAGCGTTTTCGAGTTGTTCCGGTACGCCGTAGAGCGACCAGTGGAGGTCCGCTGGGGGAAGATAAATCCCTCGCCGGTCTACGTCTGAGTCTTCATGGCTGAGCCCATACGCCTGGGAACCGACCACGCATCTGTAAATCACGAAATCATAGAGGTCATATTCCTTCAATGCCCGCTCGGAGTCACCGAGAGGCCCATTCTTAATGTGCTTCAGCAATGAGAATTCCTGACGCCGGACGGTCCCCTCGCAGCCGTCTGCGAAGCGCACGCGATAGGCGTGCGTCGCGTCCGCTGGCGTTCGAATCAACTCACCAACCGTTCCTTTCGGAACGGGCGAACCACCGCCGATGGGAACGACATCCTGGCGAATCACTACTTGAGTACCCAGAGGGACAATGAGGTTTGGGTTGTCAGTTTGCTGCTGCACGACTGAACACCCCCATCTGTGTCGGCGATCCGACTTCGGCATCCTTGTTGCCCACCGGGCGAAATGCGACCGTGTACCCATACCGCTGGGCAACGTCTGCTGCCCACGTCTGAAACTGTTCCCGAGTCCATTCGAAGCGATGGTCCTTATGCCGAAATTGGCCGGCGGGGAGTGTTTCGAAGCGCACGTTGTACTCCGAATTCGGCGTGGTGATGATGACGGTGTTTGGCTTCGCGTGCTCGAATACAACTCTCTCAAAGGCCGCCAGGCGCGGCGGATCGAGGTGCTCGATGACCTCAACGGCAGTCGCAGTCTCAAATCCCGCTAGGCGCTTATCCTTATACATGAGTGAACCCTGGAACAAACGTATCCGTTCCTTCTGTTTCGGCGGCATCGTGTCAAAGTGCAGACGCTCGCTGGCGATTTCAAGACTGCGATGGGAAACGTCCATCCCGGCGATTTCTTGAACCTGCTTCTGTTTGAGCAGTTCCCGCAGCAGCCTGCCCTCTCCGCAGCCAAGGTCGATTACTCGCGTGGCGGCGGATTCGGTAACGGCTTGCAGCACGGCCTCCAGCCGCAGCTGGTTGAGCGCGATTGGCTTTTCGATGGCCTCTTCCTGCTCCGCCTTCTTCTCTTGTTCTGCTTCGGGCTCGGCATCTTCATCGCCGATCAGGCGGGCCAGCGCCTCCGACGCCAGATGCTTCTGGTAACGCAGGTAGCGTTTTACGATTAGCTCCCGCTCAGGGTGTGCTTGCAGCCAACCTTCACCGTGCCTCAGCAGTTTTTCAACTTCATCCTGGCCGACCCAATAGTGCTTCTCGGCGTCGAGCACGGGGATCAAGACGTAGAGGTGAGTCAGCAGGTTTTGAAGGCTGATGTTCTGTTCCAATTCCACGGTGTAGTAGTTGCTCTCACCCCATTCCGGAAACTCTTCGTCGAGTGCATGATGCTCGGCGTGCACGATATAGCCGAGCGGTTCGAAGAGCCGCTTCAGAATGTCTTCGCCACCTCGGCACGGCAGTACGGTAATCCTGGCGACCAGCGGCAGCGCTTGATCGACCATTTCCGGACGTCCCTTGCTGGTCCCGGCAAGGGCGCTCGCCAATACCCGAGCGATGGCAACACTGAGGAACGACGAGGCGACATAAGGCCGGTCGTTGACGTATTGATCAAGCGCTCCACCTTCGCCAGAAGGCCCGCGGCGGGTCCGAACCAACGCGACTGGGTCAACGTCCAGCAAGAGCGCCGCAGTGCAGCGCTCGGGCGTCACCTCGGGGTAGAAAAAATGAACCTTGCCAAATGAAACATCGAACGACTGCACCCTATCAGGATTCTTATGGAGCAGATAGCCGAGATCTGTGGCAGGTACGCGGGTGCTGGTAATTGTCATCAACATTTCAATCCATCTTATGGCAGCAGGCTTCGACCGTGAGTCATTGAGAATCCGGACTCCATTGAGACATCCGGTTGCGTGTTCTTTATTCGACGCGGAGTGGCCGCGGCGAACAAGCCCGTCGGGCGGGAAAATCGAGACTTGACGCGAAGCGGCAGCACTGACAAGGGTGGGAAGACGGGCCGGGACTAAAAATGGACCTGCCCGAAAGCAGGTCCGAAGATTCTGATTGCGGTTGGGAGTGCGGGGAGTTTAGCGGACGGCGGAGGGGCCGTCCGCATCGTCAAAGTCGCGGTTAGCTGGCTTGCGCCAGTTCCGCAGCGGGTTCGTTCTCTCGGGCGGGTTCTTCCGGCTGTATGGCTGCGAGAATGACAGCGGAGGTGCGCTGGATAACTTCAAGACTCTCGGCTAAGAGTGCCGCATTACCCGCGTACATCTGAATGTAATCGCTCGAAGCGGTTCCCATGTCCAAGCCAACGCTCTGCCCCACGATGAAAGCCACTGCCTCGGCTTCGGTTTCGCGAACTGTCGCGGTGGTCATGGTGCGGCGTTCGGCCTTATGTAAAAGCTCATGCGCTTATGTAGTGCTCAACATAAGCGCATTTATGTTGTGTTCGCGGTTATGTTGCGTAGCGGCTGCGAGGGTGCGTCTTCATTGGGCTTGCCGATTCTGGACGCAACATAACGAGATGAAGGTGGCGATACTGGGCGGATTGATT
>JBEKCA010000143.1:0-10418 GCA_050015115.1 Occallatibacter sp. | reverse complement strand
GTGATCCAACCCGGTGGCTCCGTGAAGGACGCGGAGGTGATCGCGACTGCCGACAAGCTGGGGATGGCCATGGTGCTGACCGGCATACGGCATTTCAGGCATTGAGGCTTGCCCCGTTTTCTCTCCTGGGGTGCCCGAAGTACCACTAAAGTCGAATTTCCGGGCAATCCTTTGCACCGCCGCGACTAATCGCGGGTAAAATCGTCTTAACAGTAGGCAGATTTTCTCCAAAGGTCTGCCTTTGCCGCCCTTCGGCTCCGCGGATCGGGTGTTTTCCCCGAATCCTACACTTGGAAACGCGGAATTCATGGGCGCTGACACAAAAAAGGCGCGGAACTTCCCGGATGATGACTTTGAAAATTCAGTTGCTGCCCACCTGGCTCAAGATCGCTGCCACACCTCTCCTGCTGTTGCCGGTCGTTCCGGCCCGCGCGCAAAGCTCGCCGGCCGCCGCAACCCCGGCAAGCCATGCAAAGAGTTCGCCCGCGAACCCAGCAGCAACACCCGCACAATCCGCTGACCGCGCCCTGGCTTACTATCACGTGGCCCTGGCCAGCGTTTATGAGGATCAGGCTGTTTCAGAGGGCCAGCAGGACTTCATCAATCGCGCCATTGAGGAATACAAGCTCGCGCTGAATGCCGATCCCACTTCGCCGGAACTGAATGATGCGCTGGCCGACCTGTACTTCCGCGTTCCCGGCCGTGTTCACGACGCTGAAGTGACAGCGCGGGGACTGTTGAAGACCTCGCCGAACGACATTGACGCACACAAGCTGCTGGGCCGCATCTACCTGCGCGAACTGGGCGAAGGACAGAATGCCGGAGCGCCCGAGTCCGCCACCAACCAGGCTCTCGACCAGGCGATTGCCGAATTCGAGAAGATTGTCACGTTGCAGCCGAAAAGCGTTGAAGACCGGATGGTGCTTGGGCAGCTCTACACGGTCAAGCACGACTCAAAGAAGGCTGAGTCGGAATTCAAGACCGCCCAGGCAATCGAGCCCGAGTCAGAAGAGGTGGTCCTGAACCTGGCCCGACTTTATGCCGAGAGCGGCGATCTGCAACACGCGGCCAAGGTGGTTGAAGACGTTCCTGTGAACGACCGCACCGCCAAAATGGAGTTTGCCCTGGGCGCGGCCTACGACCAGCTGAAGCAGCCCAAGGACGCGATTGCCGCCTATCAGCGCGCGGCGGATATGGAGCCGGGCGACCTGCACACGCTTGATTCTCTGGCGCAGGCGTTGTTGAGCAACGACCAACTCGATGAGGCGCTCAAGCAGTACAAGCAACTGGCCGATGCTGACCCTGAAAATCCCGAGGCCCTGGTTCATATCTCCGAGATTCAACGCCGCCAGTCAAAGTTTGAGGACGCGCTTGCCACCATTCGCAAGGCGCGCAAACTCGACCCTACTAATCTTGAGGCCGGTTATAACGAAGGCCTGCTACTCGATGTCCTCGGGCGCTTTGACGAAGCCACCCAGACCTATTCCGCCATGGTGGATCTGACCTCGCACGCCAACGGCGCCTACACCGAAGAAGAAAAGAACAATCGCAGCATTTTTCTGGAGCGTCTGGGAGCGATTTACCTGGAGGAGAACAAGCCAGACCAGGCCGTTGCCGTTTACCAGAAGATGATCGACATGGGCGGGGAATCGTCGTTGCGCGGCTACCAGGGGCAGGTGGATGCGTATCGCGATGCCAAGCAGTTTGACAAGGCGATCGAAGTAAGCCGCAAAGCCGTTGCGGCCGACCCCAAGAACCGCGAACTGAAGCTGATGCTGGCGGGCGAACTGGCAGACCAGGGCAAAACCGATGAAGGCCTGGAACTGGCCAAAGGGCTGATCAACAACACGCCCGACGACCGGACCGTGTGGGTTGCTCTGGGCCAGATCGACGTGCGCCTGCGCCGGTGGAAGGACGCCGAGGACGCCTTTGATAAGGCAGACCCGCTGACCACCAAGAAGGAAGACAAGACCTACATGCTGTTCCTGCGCGGCGAACTGGCTGAGCGGCAGAAGCATTATGAGCCGGCTGAGCAGTATTTCCGCCAGGCGCTCGATCTCGATCCTGCCAACGCCATGACGCTCAACTACCTTGGCTACATGCTGGCGGACAAGAGCATGCGCCTGCCTGAAGCTCTGAAGATGATCCGCAAGGCTGTCGACCTGGAGCCGATGAACGGAGCCTATCTGGATTCGCTGGGCTGGGTGTACTTCAAGATGGGCGAGTACGAACTGGCCGAAGACAACCTTCGCCAGGCCGTGGAACGCGACCAGGCCGATCCGACCGTACACGAACACATGGGCGACTTGTACGAGAAGACGGGCCGCATCCGCCAGGCCGCCGAGCAGTGGGAGCTTTCGCTGGCCGAGTCTGCTAAGTCATCGCCTGCCGATGTTGAGCCGGGCGACGTGGCCAAGGTGCAGAAGAAGCTCGAGACCGCCCGGGTGAAGCTGGCCAACAAGGACAGCGCCATCGCCCCCGGAAAGCCCGAGTAAGCTAACCAGGCTCAAACAAAAGCCCACATCTCGCATGGAGATGTGGGCTTTTGTACTTCAGAACGAGCTTGTCTTGCAGTCCTCGATGTGGCTACTTCCCCGCCGCGGCCGCTGCGATATAAACGTCCACGTTGCTCTTGTCCACCAGCGACGTGCCTGTATCCACAAACTCGGGATAAGGCGAGAAGGCGTCTGTGCTGAAGTCCTTGTCGAGCGTTGCCGGCGGGTTGTGGAACACCTCATCGAGAGCCTTCAGTCCTGCGTAGCCCATCGAGAACGGCTTCTGCACAACGGTGGCTTCAATGGTGCCGGCCTTGATGCCGTCCAGCGTGTCCTGGTTGATGTCCCACGCGATCACGGTGCGATCGGAGCCGTTGGCCCGGGCTACGGCGTCTGAGATCACTTTGCCCGAGGTGGATTCCAGACTGACGAATGCGTCGATCTTCTTGGGGCCGGTGAGCGCCATCATCTGCTGGGTGCGATCGAAGGCGGCATTCTTGTCGCCCTTCACGTCAACCACGTCAACGATCTTGATGTCAGGATGCGCCGACAGCACATCCTTGAAGCCCTTCAGGCGCTCTTCAAGATTCGGCTGTCCAGCGAAGGTGAAGAAAACCACGTTCCCCTTGCCGCCAAGTTTGGCAACCAGATGCTGGCCGCCCAGGCGTCCCGCTTCAAGATTATTGGTGCCGATAAAGTAGAGCCGTCGGCTTCCAGCCGCATCCGAGTCGACGGTAATCACCGGGATCCCCGCGCTGACGGCCGCATTGATCCCGGGCTGTAGCACGGCTGCATCTGCCGCGGAGATGAGAATGCCCGCCGGCTTGGCGCCAACGGCCTTTTGCAGTTCAACCAACTCAGCCTGAGGATCGTAATTATCAGGCCCCGCCACCTTTGCGGTGACTTTATATTCGGCTGCGGCCTTGTTGAACCCAGCCGCGACGGTCTGCCAGTAGGGCGTTGCCGAATTAGCCGAAACCAGGTAGTAGACCTCCTTGTTTGAGTGCCGGTCGCACCCCAGGGTGAGCGCTAAACTCAGCGCCACCGTTGTTAACACTGTTGTCCTTATTGCCTTCATGCCCACTCCCTTCTTGTGATGCAGAACTGACGATCCGCCCGGCGCCGATGAACTTGCCTGCGTGGGCAATCTCAAAAACCCGGCGATGGTACTCCCGTTCCCGGGCCATTGTCCATCCCCGATGGCCGAAAGGGATTTATAGCACCCCAAAATTACAACTCATGGTGACTCAGGGCACAGAACCTGCAACGCCGTCCCCCTGTGCGGTATAACCAAACTTGAAGCCGGCAAGATCGATTACCGCCAGCGGCAACACTCCCGGAGAACCTGACCTGAGAGACGAGCTTCGCCAATCCGCGCTTCTACTTCCGTCGGCCATTGCCGTCAGCGGCGATCGGGAAAGCGAGCTCGCTCGCCGCGCCTATGATCAGCCGCCTCACCCCTACCGGTCGCCCTTTGCCCGCGATGCGGCGCGCATCCTGCACGCGCGTTCTTTTCGCCGCCTGGCCGGCAAGACCCAGGTGTTTACCCGGCTTGAGGGCGAGCCGCCAGGCGACCACTTCCGCAGCCGCCTCACGCACACGCTTGAAGTGGCCCAGATCTCCCGCACACTGGCGCACGCGCTCGGGCTCAATTGGGAGCTTGCGGAGACTCTCGCCCTGGCTCACGACATCGGTCATCCGCCGTTCGGACATGCCGGCGAAAAGGCGCTCGACGAGGCGCTCGAGACCCATGGTCTCCGCTTCGACCACAATCTGCACGCGCTGCGCATCGTTACCTGGTTCGAGGAGCGCTACCCGGCGTTTCGAGGCCTCAACCTGACCCTTGCCGTACGGGAAGGCATAGTCAAACATTCCCGCGACTACTCCGCAGTCGACCATCCCGAGCTGAGCGAGTTTTTCCTTGACCGGTTTCCGCCGCTCGAGGCGCAGTTGATCGACCTTGCCGATGAGATCGCCTATCTGACCGCCGATCTCGACGACGGACTTGATTCGGGCATCCTCGCCGTCGAGGAAGTTCGCGAGGCCGTTCCTCTCTTCCGCAGCCTTCACGACAAGGCACTCCGCGCCTGGCCGAACGCGGTCCCAAGGCTCAAGGTATACGAGGCGCTACGGAGTCTGCTGAATGTGCTGGTCACGGATCTGATCAACGAAGCGCGCGCGCGTGTGGCGGCCCTGGGAGCAACCACGCTCGCCGACGTTCGCAATGCGCCGCAGCGCCTGGCTTCGCTGAGTCCCGCAATGGAAGAGGCCCGCAAGTCTGCAAAGAGTTTCTTGTACCAGAGGCTCTACAACTCGCCGGGAATGGAGGAACTCCACGCGCATGCGGCCCACGTGGTGAAAAGCCTGTTTGGCATCATCATCGCGGACCCCAGCCTCTTGCCGCCAGACCACCAGGCGCAGATTCCCAGCGAAGGGCTCGCGCGCACAGTGGCGGATTACATTGCCGGAATGACAGACACATTCATTGAGCAGCTTTGGGCGCGCTGCGGCGGGGAATGAAGCTTCGCAGGTTGGGTTCTTATTTTGCCGGAAGGAATTCGACACGCGCCAGATCTTCGACGGCCTTGAAATCGTAGTCGGCGGTCACAAGTACATGCTGCGGAGAATCCATTGCAAGATTGAGTGCAAAAGCATCGGCATAAGAAATTCCGCGGTCTATCTTGAGTTCCGCAGCGTTCACCGCACGATCGCATGTCGCAGCAACAATGGTTGGTTGAAATCTCGACAGGAGCGCAACTGCGCGATTTTGCCCGGACACCCCAAGCCGCTTCCGAACCTTGCCGGCAATTTCTCCCCATTGGACCGCTGAAATCGCGATCTCGGCAGTTTGAGCTCCTCGCAGCTCAAAAATCTCCCCGACCCGATCCGCTCCAGCTTCCGAATCCAAAAAACGCAGCACTGCCGAGGAATCCAAAACAAAAACCGTCACTTCGGCTCCTTACCAGCCCGCCCTTGCATCCTCTGCGCGCCGCTCAGCGAGCAGTTCATCCGTTAGGGAGGGTCCGCCCGCTGTCATTCCGCGCAATTGCTTTATCAAGCGCTTTGTAGCGGCGGGTGTCATAGGTCGAAGGATCACCTCGTCCCCCTCCCTGCGAATGGCAACCCGCGTTCCCGGCTCAATCCCGAGTTCTTCACGAATCGCCG
Source organism: Occallatibacter sp. (assembly GCA_050015115.1). Classification (GTDB taxonomy): domain Bacteria; phylum Acidobacteriota; class Terriglobia; order Terriglobales; family Acidobacteriaceae; genus Telmatobacter. Next base: position 4,758 of record JBEKCA010000143.1, on the reverse strand, counting down.
CAGGAATAACCATCTGGCCTTTGCTGCTCACGGTGATATAGATCTGTTCCATGGCTTACATTCTATCATAAGTAAGACACACATAATACGTAAGACAAGTTCAATAAGTAAGCTAATTAATACCCGTCTTACTTTTATCTGTCCGCCTTACTGCACAGTCCCCTGCGGCCTTAACCGTCTCAGGTCAAGGGCACAATCCACGGCATTCAGCGCATTCAGCCGCAGATTGTCGACCGCGGCCCATAACCACAACCGCACGGTCTCACTCGAGTTCCGCGCCAACGGCTCTGGCCGCATCCGCACCAGCACGTCGTTTTGCCCGGTGGCCGCAAGATTCGAGGGGGAGTCCGTGTCTTCGAGAACCAGATCGATATGCTCGCCGCTCAAAGCGTCTTCGAGGGCGGCAATCTCCACTGGCCGCTCCAGCTCCAAGGCAATGGAGAAGGTGGTTCCGTGAAAAACCGGAGCATGGATGACATGCAAAGCCAGAGCCGGCCAGCGTCCTGCCGACAGGATTTCATAGTGCCGCCTGATCCGGGACTCCACCGCGCTCAAGCTGACGGTCGAATTCTCGCCCATCGCTCCCAGCAGGTTGTAGGCAACCTGGGCGTCGTAGATCGCGCGGGGCAGACTTTGAAAGCTGAGCAGATTCACGGTCTGCTGATGCAACTCGTCCATGGCTTTTCGGCCAAAATCACTGGCCGGCTCCAGCACCGTGGCCGCGGCAGACCGCACCGGCGCGACCTGCTGCACGCGTTCAAACAATAGCCCAAGGGTGATGGCGGCAGGATGCGCAGGAACCACCGCCGGCGTGAACAGATCGACTGCCGACGGCTCCGAGCCCAGCCAGGGAGCACGAACCAGCACACCAGCCTCCTGATCGAGCGCGCCGCTCATATCCAGCACCGTCGATCCAGCGCGCAGCGCCTGACGCCAGTGCTTGCGCGTCATGGTCTCATTGCCGCACAGAAAGCTGAAGTCCACGCGTTCAAAGGCGTCAGGGCCGATGGTCTGGATAAAGGTGACTTCATCGCCGACCTGGTCCAGCTGGCCTCCCGCGTCATCTTCATCGAGCAGCACAAACGTTGCCGCGGCCAGGGGCGACTCTGAAATCACGTCCTTCAACTCCCGGGCCAAGAGGCTTGAGGCACCGGCAATGGCAATCTTGTACACAGGGATCCTTCGACTTACAGATATCGCAGCGAGTCTCTCTTGTCAGTGTCTTCAACAGTGGGGACGACTGGGTCTACCGGTCTTCTACGCCGGCGCGACCATGAATAGGCCGCGCGCGCCCAAATGCCCGAGAACGTGTAGATGATCGCAATCGTAAACAGCACGACGTTTGAGTAGCGCACCGCCAGGTAGATAAAGATGGCCACCAGCCCCAGCATTTGGAAGGGATGACTCTTGGAGAAGTTGATCTCCTTGCCCGACCAGAACCGCCATGTACTGACCATCAGGAACCCCGCGAGGGCGACCATGCCCAGCCAGGGAATCGAGATCCACCATGACTCAACAGGAATTCCGTAGCAGAGATGGATGGTGGAAGCCAGGAGCCCGGCAGCCGCGGGAATGGGCATGCCCACAAAGTACTTTCGTCCCTGCCGCCCTGGATTGCTAGGTTCGGGATCGTGCGAGATATTGAACCGGGCCAGCCGCGAAGCCCCGCAAAGCAGAAACAGGAAACATGTGAAGGCGCCGGCTTGCAGCAGGTGAAGCCGCAACTGCGCATTCATCGACTCCGGCAGAAAGTGAAATCCCCATACGAAGGCCAGGATGCTGGGCGCAACGCCAAAAGCAATTACGTCGGCCAGCGAGTCGAGCTCCCTGCCAAAATCGCTGCAGGTATTGGTCAGTCGCGCGATGCGGCCGTCGAGAGCGTCAAACGGGATGGCAAACAGGATGGCGATGGCCGCCAGATCGAGGTGCGACTGCCCATTGCCGCTGGCGGCCTCAATCGACTGGAGAATCGAAAAGAACCCCGCGCCGATATTGACCGAAGTGAACAGCGAAGGCAGCAGGAACATGCCGCGTTGCAGGCGCGCGCGCCTGGCTTGCTCACGGGCAGGGTCGCGCAATGTCTGGTGAAGGTTCAATGGCTCTCTCCCCCGGGCATGGCTGCCAGCACGCTTGATCCGCCCTTGACGCGCTCGCCCACCTTGACGCGCAGCGCCGCTTCTGACGGAATCACAACATCAACCCTGGAGCCAAACTTGATGAGGCCCACGCGCTGACCGCGCTCCACCGTCTCCCCTTCGCGGTGGTTGAAGACGATTCGCCGCGCCAGCAGGCCGGCAATCTGCTTGAAGGTGATTTCGACGCCCTGTCCGCGGACGGTGACAGCATTTTGCTCGTTGCGCTCGGCCGAGGCCGGATTCATGGCGTTGAGATACAAGCCCTTTTGATAATGCACACGGCTGATGACGCCGCCGATGGGCGTGCGGTTCACATGTACATCAAACACGCTCAGGAAGATGCTGATTCGTTGGCGTTTGCCTTCGGGAGTGTTAATCTCCACGGTTTCGGTGACCAGGCCGTCTCCCGGAGAGACGATCAGACCCTCGCCTGCGGGGATGGCCCGCTGCGGATCGCGGAAAAACCATAAAAAGAAGAGCGCCAACAGCACCGGAGCGATGCTCCAAACCCATGTGCCTGTAAACCACGCCAGCACAATCGCTACCGCCAAAAGGCTCAAAGCGTAGATGTAACCGTCACGAACCATAGTCTTGAACGATTATACGGTTATCTGCCGCAGAGAGAGCGGCCTGGGGCGTTTGGGGCCCTATTTCGCGGTGGGGACTGCTTTCGCGGTGAGATGGGGGGGCGCACTCGACCCACAGCCTCACTCTCAGGGCCCATCGCTGCCAAATTGCCGGCAAAAGCCAGCTGCCTTCGGTGTTACGCTACCGCCGGCGTGCGCCGCTCAAGCGCGAAGATCAGGTCTTTCGCGTGGAGCTTGAGCTTCTTGAGACGAACTTCTTCGAGCTGTTCGTCATCGCTGAGATAGGGCTTTTGGAGCAATTCTTCCAACCGCTGAGCGTAGCGACGGTGTTCTGCATGCAGGCGATCGATCTCTCCGCTCAGCGTCGGATCCTGTACTTCTTCCATCAAGCACCTCCGATTGTTAAAGAACACTTACATATATCGCCGTATGTGGGCAAGTCGCAAGCAAGAAAATCGACGAAAGTAACTTGGCCCTGTGAATTTCGGGTCGAAACAGCACCAAGCGTGACGGTAATCACATTTGAGTGTCCAATTTGCGGACAGTCGGCTGGTTAGGTCGATTTCCTGGCTGGCATGGTCTCCGGGGAGACTTGCTTCACTCCTTTGCCGGGTGCGTTACCCCAGCCCCAGGCTCATCAGGACCGCGTCTTCTTCCGGCTCAGTGTAGTAGCGTGGGCGCCGTCCGGTCTCACGCCAGCCCATCGACTGGTAGAACCCCAGCGCCCTCCCGTTTGAAGCACGAACCTCGAGCAGGGCCTCGCTGACTGCCGCTGCACTCAGTTCCTCCGCCATCGCTGTCATGAGTCTCCTGCCGATCCCGCGCCGCTGCTCCGCCGCCGCAATCACGATCGACTCCAGTTCCGCCTGCGGAGGAACCAGGCTCGCAATCGCAAACCCGACCACCCGGCCGCTCGTCGCCTCACCTTCCATGGTCGCGGGGTGCTCGGTCTCGACGAAACCGGGCGCCTTCCAGTCGACCACCAAGGGAGCGTGTCCCTCGCCGGAGTCCTCGGCCACCAGCGCGATTCTGCGCGGGGTCGCGTCCACCTTGATCGCAGAAAGATAAGCTGCCTTCGTCCACTTGGGCGCGTGCTTGCGGCTCCACGCAATCATGAAGACTCGTTCCATATCAGAAACGTTCATGCGCCGAATCCGAATCTCAAGTGCGTCGGCCTTCATGCCCGTGACCGTCCGGCGGCGGCTGACTCGCCCCCCCTCACAGGTCCGAAGATCTCTGCATCCGAGCGGCGGAGATAGTGCCCGTCGAGCAGGGCCAGATCAACCTGGCCGCCGGCCACCAAACGCGCTTCGCCAATCCGCAGAGTGTTAGCGGCCGTCGGAGCCTCTGTCCTGACCAGTTGGGTGCCTGGCCAGGCGGTGGCAAGCAGCGCTGCTGCAGCCTCGTCACAGACCGCGATTCGCAGGGGCACTCGTTCGATGGAGGCGAGTTCGCTTGCTCCGGCAAGCAGTTCTCTTGCTGCGCTTCCCTGCTCCTCGGTTCGTAGAAAAATTTCGCCACGGTGCGCATCCAGAGCGCACGACGGAACGCCGGACTTGCGTGAGAGAACCAGCAGCCGCGAAATCGCCACTACTGGAATCTGGGCCGGCTCCGCGAGCCCCTTGACGGCGCTCAGGCCTACGCGCACGCCAGTGAAGCTGCCGGGACCATTTACAACCACGATGCCGCCGAGGTCTTTCAGTGCGATTTGATTGCGATCAAGCAATTCTGCGACGGCGGAGACCAGCGTGGACGAATAACTGCGGCCTTCGAGTTCTGTCTGGCCAAGGATCTCGAGGTCGCGCCCGGCGAGCCGGCCCAGGGCGACGGAGCCGGAGGGACCGCAGGTGTCGATCCCGAGCAGGAGCCCGCCCGGTTCCATCGTCTTTCCCATAGCTGAAGAGTTCGTTCCCATAGCCCTCTCAGCATGACACAGGCGCCGCCGGCGCCGCCGGCCGGCGCTCTATGTGTTCTTTGAATCGGTCTTCAGCGCCGCTTCGAGTACCTGCTGTATCTCCTGCTGCTGCGCCTTTGCC
>JBEKCA010000142.1:0-10513 GCA_050015115.1 Occallatibacter sp. | reverse complement strand
GAACCCTGCCTCAAAGGCAAACGTCCGCAAGACCAAGATCCGGCGGTGGACTTCTTTTACTCCGCCGCAAAACGCCGCTCTCGCGACGTTCTGTGGTCTATTTTTGCTCTGGCGCTTATACTGCGTCCTGGTGTTTGAAGATCAGACCCAATCCAGGACGTGATCTGTCGGGAATCAATTGCCCGCCGACAGGGGCGACAAAGCCGTCAAAGAGCATTCGTTCGATGCGGGCGTGGTCGTGGAAGTACTCGACATGGCGGAAACCTGTCACTGCGCAGCCTACGTGCAGATGAATCGAAGGAGCGCAATGAGCTGAGATGGGACACCCAAATCCCGCAGCGATTGCCGCCCCTTGCAAAAATCCGGTGAAGCCTTTGCAGCGGGTTGCATCCAGTTGCAGCACGTCGACGGCTTCCGCTTCAAGCATGCGCCGAAAATAGAAACAGTCGTAGCCGTACTCACCTGCCGCGATATCCATACCGGCTGGTGCGCAGTTGCGAATTCTCCGCAAATCGGCAAGATGGTCTGAACTGACAGGTTCTTCGAACCAGGACACCTTGTGGTCTACGAAACGTTGCGCTAACCAATTTGCCTTTTGCGCGCCATAGGCGCCGTTTGCATCGACGAAAAGCTCCGTATCGGCCCCCACCGCTCCGCGGGCCACCCGCACCCGATCGAGATCGGTTTCCGGTTGCGCGCCAATTTTCATCTTCACGCTCTTCACGCCCTCCGCCACCCATCCAGAGAGCTGTTTGGTAAGTTGCTCGTCACTATAGGTTGTGAATCCGCCGCTGCCGTAGACCGCGACGCAACGTTGTGCTGCGCCCAGCAAATCAACGACAGAACAACTCAGGAGCCTGGCCTTCAGATCCCACAGCGCAATATCGAGCGCGGAGATCGCCATCGACGCGATCCCGCGGCTGCCATCATTGCGCACCTGCTCTTGCATGGAAGCATACAAAGCCGCAATATCGAATGCGGACCCATCCCTGAGGCTTTTCTGTCCCAGTTCATGAGCCACCACCGCAATGGCCTGGTTCCCGTAGGTGTATCCGATCCCAGTCTGGTCGCCAGCACAGATTTCGCAAAGCACGAGAGTTGTCGAATTCCACCTGAAAGTTCCGTCGCCCTCGGGAGCATCCGTCGGAATGACGTAAGTGGAAACTTTCACGTTTGTTATCAGGCTTTCCGACAGACTCATGCTCAAGAAGGCTCCTGTCGTTTCTACTAAACGAGTTCCCGTACCTTATCGTGCGCATTTGTGAGCACGATCTCCATACGATTTGGTTCGCCTCGGACGAGAGCTTCCGCAAGTTTCAAGGCCTGCGATGCCTTGATTTTTGCCGGCATTGGCGGTGTGAACTGATCGACTATCGCCTCAATGAGAACTGGACCAGGCCGATTGACGACGCTATCCAATTGCTGTGCGCAGGTTGAAGGATCTTCAATTTGAATCGCTTCGATTCCTGCTCCTCGCGCAATGGCAACAAAATCTGCGGGGTAAAGATCGCAGGCATACTCCGGGTTGCCGAGAAAAACCATCTGTTCCCACTTGATCTGACCTAGAGTATTGTTCTTGATGACAATAATCTTGATATTGAGTTTGTACGCAGCGACTGTGATCAGTTCGCCAAGCAGCATGCTCAAACCGCCATCGCCAATGATGCAAAAGACAGGTCGGTCGGGATATGCAACCGCGGCCGCAATGGCGTAAGGCAGCCCGCATGCCATTGTGGCAAGATTTCCCGAGCAACTGTGCTTTTGTCCGCGCAGCGCTGGGACGAAACGCGCCCACCAGGTGGTGATCGTGCCCGAGTCGGATGTAACGATAGCATTCGCGGGGATGCGCTTGCCCAACTCCCAACCAATCACCTGGGGCTTCATCGGTCTGTCGGGTCGCGTTCCTTGCTCGTCCATAAGTTTCTGCCAGTCGACCTTGGCTTTCTGGGCTTTCTCAAGGAAGCTCTTTCTATGCTTTTCGATCTGTGGAAGAAGCTCCCGCAGCGTATTCTTCGCATCGCCGACCAGCCCAACATCTACAGGGTGCCGCAAGCTTATTCGCTGGGGATCAATATCGATCTGAACGCACTTGATCGTGCCGGGCTTGGGAAGAAATTCGACATATGGAAATGATGTCCCGACCATCAGAAGCGTGTCGCATTCTTCAATGGCATCCTGGGATGGCTCAGTTCCGAGAAGACCTATACCACCGGTAGTGTACGGACTGTCATCCGGCACCGCAGCCTTTCCGAGCAGCGCCTTAACTATGGGCGCACCCAAGGCCTCCGCCATCTCTTCCAACTCCTGCGTGGCACGCAAAGCCCCCTGTCCTGCGAGGATCGCGATCTTCTTGCCCCGGTTGAGAATGTCCGCTGCGTACTCCAAGTCCACACGCGCCGGAACTTGTTCGAAGTAGGCGGCAACAGCCGAAGTGTGATGAACTGGGTTCCGCTCGGAGCGCCCCTTTTTCACCGCCTGCACCTGTACATCGACCGGGATGGTGATGTGTGCGACTCCGCGCGCCGCAAGCGCCGTTCGAATCGCAAGATCAGCAACGCTCTCCATATGTGCGCCACTCATAACACGCTCGTTGTAGATGGCGACGTCAATGAAGAGTTTGTCCAAGGCGACATCTTGCTGGGTCAAGGTGCCGATCAGGTCGCTATGTTGCAGGCCAGTGATGGCGAGAACTGGAGCGTGATCCATCTTCGCGTCATAAAGGCCATTCAATAGGTGAATACCCCCTGGCCCGGAGGTCGCGATGCATACTCCCAATCTGCCGGTGAACTTCGCGTATGCGCAGGCCATGAACGCCGCAGATTCTTCATGTCGAACATGAATGAACTGAAATTTATCCTTTTGCTTTCGCAAGGCTTCAAAGACCCCGTTGATACCGTCGCCAGGGAGGCCAAATATCGTGTCGACTCCCCACGCTAGCAGGCGTTCCACGAGCACATCGGATGCATTCATCATTTCAGTCTCCAAACACCGAACACATGCTTTGACGCCAACTGACCTTATGCGGTTTTCTGGGCAAGTGTAATTCCAGGCTTATCGGAAAACGGATGCCTCTAAAGAGAGGCATCAAGTCATGACCTCGTCTGGGCAACTCTTTCGCCAGTTCATGGCTGATCCTGCTGCAAGCTCCAGGAACAAGTGCAAAATCCTGCGCACGTTCTCCTCCCGATTGTCGGATGGTTGCAGTCAATCAGATGGAAAAGCGCGATGAGGGGATGGGAGACGAAACGCGGCAGAATGGCGCGGATGATTCGAGGCAGCCAGCTCCACTTCGGTTTGGGAATGCCATCGGAATCTTGGGTTAGAGGAGATCAACCCTGTGATCCTCCTCGGCGAGGTTCTTCTTACGGTTTAGACATTCAATCTGTAGCTTGGAAAACACATGAACAGAATGTGAATCGAGCTGAGCTTGTGTATATGCCGACGTAGTGCCAGCCTGGCGAGTCAGTTTCACCGAAAGGTCTTTCGAAAGATGGCCGATCAACGCATAACCTAAAGAGGGGAACATGGCTAAACGCAATCGCGGGCTCCAAACTTTCCTGGCTTACCTCGCACATGATGGACCGTGCCGAATTCCGAAGCGAGAATCCTTGGTGCTACTACTCAATATCCAAGGTCGGGATTGCACGAGAAAATTTGGACTGATCCCCCTACCGGTCAGCCCCTGCGCCGCTTGTCTGTTGAAACAAGTTTGTGGCTTTTTTGGGCAAATAGTGCTGATTGTGCCTGTTTTGTCGACTCAGCCGACGCATAAACCATTTACCATCAATAAAATGCCTATGGAGGACCCCCTTCACACGGTGGAACTCGCAGGTCCGAATCCTGCAGATCAACCATTAAATCAATCACTTACAGCATCCTTCCCAAGCGATTTGGTAGCATCCGTTGCAACCATTTGCGGAACACTCTCGGGCAAATCTTGCATGTATTCGTGAGCCGTTGTGTCCGGCCGGGCATGTCGCAGATGAGCCTGAATGTCCTTCTCGCACTCAAGCCCCATCGAGCATTTCACAGAACTGGTTCAATCCAGTGAGCAGTATTGCTCTGTGCATTCCGCTCGATTGTGCGAGCCTAAAGCAGGTGCCCCTGCAGGTATGCTCAGCAGCATGCTCAGATATCTATCAGAGCATGCTGCGATCTGCTCGGCAAGGGCTTTATAACCTCTCTTGGGCCTGTCCTGGTTATGGCACCCCCGTTTCAGCCAGCAGACGCGAGTGCGCGCCATGTTTTACCAAGTTTCAAAACCACTCTTGGGGGAAAGTCATTGATGCTTGAGTATGAAAAGCCAGCATTCGACGCAGAGGCCTTTTTGGCGAATGCCGGACTTGGGCGATCCATCGTCGAATTACGCGGTAAGCAGTCCTTCTTTTCACAAGGGGACGCCGCCGATTCCGTCTTCTATCTTCAGAGTGGCCATGCAAAGCTAACCATCGTTGCCAAAAATGGCAAAGAGACCACCATTACGCTCATTTCCGCGGGGGAATTTGTAGGTGAAGAGTCGCTAGCAAGCGTCAGCGCGTTGCACATGGCTACGGCTACGGCCACTGACGACTGCACAGCGCTCAAGATAGATAGAGGAGAGATGCTCCGCGTGATGCACGAGGAGCAACCCCTTACTGCTCGATTCCTTCAATTCCTCCTTGCTCGCGGCATGCGTATCCAGTCCGATCTTGTCGACCAGCTCTTCAATTCCAGCGAAAAGCGATTGGCGAGGATACTACTGTTGATGGCAGAGTTTGGCGAGTCGGGCGAATCGGAAGTTTTGATCCCAGAGATCTCCGAGCAAGCTCTCGCGGAGACTGTCGGCGCTCCACAGTCCACGGTCTGCTTTTTCCTGAACCGCTTTCGTGATCTCGGCCTTATTGATTACGACGGTCGCATCCGAGTACACAAGGCTCTACTCAATGTAATTCTTCACGATCAATTTCCTGACGACAATGCCCTAAAGCCGGCAATCATCGACATTCCGCGGATACTAGCAAAGTCTGACGAATTGATCCCTCCCGTTGAGCGATTTACCAGCTGACGAGCACTGGGCGCTCTCTGACGGTTGCAACGAGTCCACCTCACCAAGTCGATCTAGGAAATGTTCTGGCGGCGAGTAACGCACGAAGTTTTCCCGGTTTTTCTAAATAGGAGTGGTTGACTACGATGGAGTATTCGAAATTCAAATCGCTGCTCCGTCGAGTAATCGTGGTTCCCATCGTGGTCACGACGGCTTTTGCAGGATTACTCCTGTGGGAAACATTCGACCTGAACAGATCCCTGCGGTGGGTAGACCATACCGATCGGGTCCTCGATCAATCCGGGCACCTTCTCAAGCTGCTCGTAGACATGGAATCCGCGAAGCGGGGCTACATCGAAACTGGCGACGAGAACTTTCTTCGCCCCTACCTTGAGGGTACGAAGCGATTCGATTCCGAATTCCAGGCCTTGTACCTGTTGGTCGCTGACAGTCCTTCCCAGCAGCAACGGCTTATGGAGATTCATAACGGCTATCAGGAGTCCGAGGAATACGACAGCCGCATCATCGCCCTCCGCCGTGCGGGGAAATCTGACCCCACCCTCCTTGAGAACCAGCAGAGAAAATACAAATTGGATTCGCTGCGAGAGCAGATCGCAGCGTTTCAAAGCCTGGAAGAAGCGGTGCGCGTCGAGCGGGTTAAAGCCGCGCACCATCGATGGACTTTGATGGTCACAAGCTGCCTTCTTCTGGGCTTGGGCTCCGGGGTCTTCCTGGCCTTCTTCACCCGTTATCACGTCGAGAACCTAGGCACCAAGCTATTGCAGAGCGAGGAGCGATGGACTGCAACTTTGGGCAGCATTGGCGAGGCTGTTATCGCGACTGACAGTGAGGCTCGTGTCACCTTTCTCAATCCCATAGCAGCCGCTCTAACCGGATGGGAACCGGAGGAAGCCCTAAATCAACCCATCGGGAATGTGCTCAAGCTCATCAATGAAACCTCCGGCATGACCGCGGACAATGAAGTGCTCCGCGTGCTCAAAGAGAAGCAGGTCTTGGCTGTGGCCAACCACGTGGACTTGGTCACGAGAGACGGCCGCGAAATTGCAGTCGAGCACAGTGCCGCGCCAATTCTCGCAGCCAAAGGGAAAGTTATAGGCGTCGTTCTGGTTTTCCGCGACGTTGCGGAGAGGCGGCAGGAACAGATAGCGACGGCCGAGCAGGCTGCACTGCTTGAGCTCACTCAGGACTCCGTCTTTGTGATCGACATGGACGGGATGGTTCTGTTTTGGAGCCGCGGGGCTGAGGCGATGTTGGGGTACTCCAAAGAGCAGGCCGCCGGCAAGATCGCTCATGACCTCTTACGCACTGAGTTCCTGCAGCCATTCACCGAGATTAGATCTCAACTGTTGCATGTCGGACATTGGGAGGGAGACCTCATCAAAACCACCCAGGATGGCCGTCGCGTTGTTGTGGCTGGCCGCTGGGCGTTGCAGTGGGGCAAGCGTGGCCAGGCGCCACGCGTGCTGGTGGTCAACAGCGACATTACCGAACGCAAGCGCGGGGAAGAGTCCCTCGTCTTGCAAAAAGAGCAGCTGCGGGCATTAGCTGAACGCCTGCAATGGGTGCGCGAAGAAGATCGGAAGCAAGTTGCTCGAGACCTGCACGATCAGATCGGGCAAATTCTGACCGCCATCAAAATGGATTTGACATGGATGATCCGCCATCTAGCGGAGTCGGAAGTCGGGGTGCTCGCTCGACTAGAGGAATCGATTCAGTCGATCAATGACGGAGTCATGGCTGTGCGTACAATATGCAGCGGCCTGCGGCCTGGAGTATTGGATGATCTTGGCCTGGCCGCGGCGATTGAATGGCAGGCCGGCGAGTTTTCTTCTCGCAATGGTATCCACTGCAGGGTCTCTGTTCCACCGATTGATCTGCATCTGGATGGTGATCGAGCCACCGCGACTTTCCGAATCTTTCAAGAGTGCTTGACTAACGTGGTCCGGCACGCGCAGGCAAAGACGGTGCAGGTTGACCTGTGTCAAGAAGACGAGAACATCCTGCTGGTGGTGAAAGATGATGGAATTGGCTTCCATGAATCCGGCGTATCAAACGCTCTAGGATCTTTGGGGCTCCTGGGTATGAAAGAACGCGCGCAGTTCTGCGGAGGCGCCGTACATATTTCCAGCTCCCCCGGAAACGGTACAACGGTCACAGTCCGCGTACCGGTAGACATTCCACGTACCGAAAGGAATGAAATATGCACATCCTGATTGCGGATGACCATGCCGTCGTACGCCGTGGCCTTAGAGACATTCTGACCGATGCTCTTCCCGGCGCGAGTTTCTCTGAAGCGAGCAACGGCGATGAGGTGCTGAACTACCTGGGAAAGTCCCCTGCTGCTCTGCTGGTATTGGATATAAATATGCCTGGGCGCAGCGGGATCGACGTGCTTAGGGATGTGAAGTACTCATACCCGCGGGTTCCCGTGATCATACTGAGCTGTCATCCTGAGGACCAGTATGCCGTACGCTGCCTGCGAGCTGGTGCGGCCGCTTATATCAACAAAGATAGCGCTCCGGAAGAGTTGGCGATCGCGACGAAGAAGATCATGAGCGGCGGTCGCTACCTTAGTGCTTCCCTCGCAGAAAAGCTGATCGCGAGTTTGGATGAGCCCGCCGATAAGCCCCTGCATGAATTGCTCTCGGACCGGGAACACGAAGTGATGAGAATGATAGCCAATGGAGCACCGTTGACGGAAATCGCCGACAAGCTTCATGTCAGCGTAAAAACGATCAGCAGCTACCGAGCTCGCATCATGGAAAAGATGCAAATGAAAAGCAATGCCGAATTGACTCGCTATGCGATGGAAAAGAGCCTGATTGATTAGATTTGTCCGTCGGTGTAGGGTTAACCCTACAGAGCGAACTCGCAAGCCCTTACAACAATCACGGTGATCGCTTATATCATTTTGCTCCGTCCTCAAGTACCGTAGATTCAGGTTGAAGTTGCAAGCCGAGAAGTGAATGCGACGATGAATATCTTAATAGCAGACGATCATGCGAACGTTCGGCGCGGCCTGAGAGAAATTCTTACTGACGCATTTCTGGGTGCCCGCTTTTCCGAAGCCCGCGACGGAAATGAAGTACTGACGGAGTTGCTCAGAATCCCGCAAGACGTATTGTTGCTCGACATCAACATGCCAGGTCGCAGTGGAATGGAAGTGTTGAAGGATGTAAAGCATATCTACCCACGGCTTCCCGTGATTATGGTAAGTGTCCAGCCTGAGAGCCAGTATGCATCGCGCTGTCTGCGGGCAGGCGCGACCGCCTATATTAACAAGAACAGCGCTTCAGAAGAGCTGGCTCCAGCGGTCCAGAAGATACTTGATGACGGCGCCCTTCCCGTTTGGAATACGAACTAGAACAATTGAGAGGCTTAGATAGAGCAGTTTACTGCCATCCCATAGTAAAGCCTCGGATTGAAAACACGACAAATTGCGACCAGGGCTGAAGTCGGCATCTGCCAGCAGTGTCGATGTGTCGACCGAAGCCGCGTTAGGTGAGGCGCAATATCGCATCACCCACTACGCTATGCTTTATGGCCAGTTTGTCTGATCGGATTATGGTCGTAAGGGAAACCTCACATGAGATGTCGCTAATAGCCACACATATAACAGTTATCGCCGATATACACTCGCATTCGAAACTCATATCTTGGTTCTAGTGACAGTGCAAAAGATGACAGCAATTCATTCTTCCGCGCTCCGTCTGCAAGTCTGAGAGGTACCCGATCATGGCTACTAGCTTCGCGACCGTAAAGAATACAGCACCAAGGATTACGCTGAGCCGTTCGCTTCCATTGCCTTCAGTCTCACGACATGGATTGAAAGTTGTTCCAGAAAATACAGGCGCTCTGACAACGCAGAACTCTGGCTTCGACCTTCAGATTCCGCTAAATAGGCTTATGTTCGGAAGATCGCGGAGCGAATACCTGACAGGCGAATCCATTTTTTCGCAAGGAGACCCATCCAATGCGGTCTTCTACATCCAGAGTGGCAAGATAAAGCTCACCGTCGTTTCGATGAGCGGCAAAGAAGCTGTGATCTCTCATTTGCCGGCGGGAAGCTTTTTCGGGGAAGCCTCCCTTGCGGGGCAGAAGCTTCGGATTTCCTCTGCGCATGCAATTGAATCTACCACCATTCTTCGCATAGACAAGACGGTCATGCAGGATCTGCTCCATCGCGAGCCGGAGTTTGCCGAGCAATTTCTTGCGCACCTGCTTTCGCGCAATATTCGTATGGAAGCGGATCTGGTCGATCATTTGTTCAATTCCAGCGAAAAGCGACTTGCCCGGTTGCTGATGCTGATGGCTAACTTCGGCCAGGAATCGAAGCCCGTTCCCGTCATCGCCAAGATCAGCCAGGAGACCCTATCGGAGATGATAGGCACCACCAGATCACGCGTCAGCTTCTTCCTTAATCGGTTTCGCGATCTTGGCTACATCGACTACAACGCCGGCGGAATGCAGATCAACAGTTCACTGGTCAACGTTGTTCTGCATGACTGACCGAACTCCTTGCATTGAGGGTTTGCTTGAGAATCGGTAGGGACGAACAACGGACCAGATGAATTGGATCGCCGCCGTAGTTTTAATTGAAGCGGACTGATGTCCGTTCATTGCGAAGGATTTGTAGAGACCATGACTCACACCGTGCAACGACAGATTCCGCTGGCTTGTACTAATTGTCAGTCTTCTCTGTCGATCGTCTCTTAGCTGACCAATATTGATCTCACAATGTTAAGTCGAAGTAAGATGGTGAGCTCCATCAGCTGGTTGACGTCAATCCCGAGAATAGTTCAGATTGCAAGGGCCTTGCGAGTTTCTATATCTATCCATCTCACATGCCAGCGAAAGGTGTAGTGCGTCATGCAGCTTGAAGATTAAGGACTGCTCGGGCTCGTTTAACCTTCTCCAGGATGTCGGCGGCCTTCGCGGTCCAGATGAAGGGCTTGGGTTTTTCGTTGTGGCGATCGATGTATTCGTCGATCGCAGCGATGAGTTCTTCGACGCTGCGGAAGACACCGCGACGTAACCGATTCTCAGTGAGGTCGCGGAAGAAACGCTCCACCATGTTAAGCCACGAGCAGTCAGCGTGAAGTGCATGTGGAAGCGGGGATGGCGAGCAAGCCAGCGCTGAACCTTGGGGTGCTTGTGGGTGGCGCAGTTAGGCACGACCATAGGTACTTGCTTGTCGGTCGTGACCACGCAATCGATCCCGCGCAGGAACTTCAGCCATTCCTGATGGCGATGGCGGTCGTCGCACAAGCACGGGCTCATACGCACCAAGGAATGAACGACCACTGTGCTGATAGCACACGACTAATCTAAATCAGCCAAGACACCCGGATAACGTACGCTATTTTTCGCACATTTGATTTGCCCTTGGCTGCGGTTGGTTGGTACAAGCAGGAGGAGCAAGACCTCTGAGGCAAGCACGATGGAACTAGCCATGGGAGTGGGAGTTGG
>JBEKCA010000141.1:0-10672 GCA_050015115.1 Occallatibacter sp. | reverse complement strand
TCCCAGATGCGTTTGGCCATCTCTGGAAAGGGGAAGGCATCCAGGCCGCGGCGCATGTGGCCGCCTGGGTCGCCATCGGCGATGCGGCGTACAAAGAGTGAATCGAGCGCCGTACCTGAAACCACGCCGAGTTGACCGAGTTTGGAGACGGCATTGGCCAGGCGCCAATTGGACACGCCGACCCCCATCCCGCCCTGAATGATCCTGGGAAACTGCATCATTTTAGAATTGTTTCACAGATCTTGGTGATTCAATATTTTTTATTACACCCCGGTAACACAAAATGGAATCTGGAAGTGAGCAATTCCGCACAGAGTGTACCTGATTGGGTCGCTTTTATAGTTTGTCGCGCAGGAAACTGATGACGTGGTCGGCCTGGACGACGCCCACCATGCGGCCCTGGCCATCGACCACGGCCAGCGCGTGCAGATTGTATTTGTCGAAGAGCTCGGCCAACTCGTTCTGATGCAGGTTGACGGGGCAGGAGAGGACGCGAGCCTCAGTCAGCACGGCAAGGCGTGTCTCTGGTTGCGCCATCACCATTCGGGCCAGAGGAATTGCGCCGTGCAGCACGCGCTTTTCGTCGAGCAGGTAGATTTCGGTGACGCTCTCCGGGTCGCCGTCGAAGTTACGCAGCGCCTCGACGGCCTGGGCCACGGTCGCCTCTGTGCCTACGGAGACGAAGTCGGTGGTCATGGAGCCAGCGGCGGAATTCTCGTCGAATTCAAGCAGGTCCTCGACATCCTGCCGCTCCTCCGGTTCCATTTCTTCCAGAATGGCGTCGGATTGCTCCTCGGGCAGTTCGCCGAGCAGATCGGCGGCGGCAGCGGGGTCCATCTCTTCAACGATGTCGGCGATGCGCTCTTCGTCGAGCTTCTCGAGCAAGGCTTTTTGCAGCTTGGGCTCGACCTCTTCGAGGGTCTCGGCGGCCACCTCCTCGTCGAGCGACGTAAAGACGGCTTCGCGCTCGGCGGGAGCCAGATCTTCGAGAATGTCGGCCAGGTCGGAGGGGTGCATTTCGGAGAGGCGTTCATACTCAATGCGCAGCTTGACGCGGCGGGCTGGATCGACTTCGATGACGTCGACGAACTCCCACGGAATGCCGCGTGCGACGAATTTGCGCGAGAGCGACTCCAGCGAGGCCCGCGGCAGCATTCCCTTGAAGACGCGGCGGAAGGCTCCGCGCAGGCCCACCTCGACCTCGGCCACGCGCAGCAAGTGAGCCGCGCCCTGGCCCATCCACTCCAGATCGACGTCGTTGACGCGCACCACCTTTCGGCCGTGAATATCGATGATCTGGCGGTCGATCAAGTCCTGTTGCAGATAGAGGTAGTTGCTCTGCTCCTCAAGAGGCGACAGGGCCCCGACCGAACGCAGTTCAAGTGTGCCGGCGGGCGTCTCCATCACTTCCGAAGAGGGAACGATGCGCAGGCCGTCGCGGGTTTTGAGCACCAGACCGGCCACTTTCCCGGCATCCTCGCCGGTGGCGACGGCGACGTCCTTGAGCCGTCCGCGCAGGTGACCCTGGGAATCGGTGACAGGAGTGCCGAGCAGCGCGGTAAGGCTGACTCGGGCTGTGGTGCGGGGGCGCATGTGCTGAGTGTATTACTTCGGGGGCGGGTTACGCTCGATTAGAGGGTTCGATCCGTGAGATCTCTTTGAGCCCATTTGTAAATGGGTAGGCCCGGCCTGGAAGGCAGCTGTTCTGTGGGTTTCAAGACACACAGGCCGCGTCTCCGTCTGGCGGCGTGGACGGCGCCAGTACAGCCGGTCTGGAGACCGGCGCTCCTTTCCTTCCTCAGATTGCGGATCGAAGCGAAGAGACAAAGTGCACCTTATTGCAATCCCTTGACGAGATAGAGATCTGAAAGCAGGCGCGTAAATCCGTAGACATAGCTCCGTCCGTCCGCACTAAAAATGATGTGGCCGACGTCACAGAGTCCCTCCGCGTCGGCTGGGTTGACCTCTTTGAAGAGCTGCCTTTGACCGGTCACGACATTGAGCCGATAGATCTTCATCGGGAGCTGTCTCCATTGATGCACGTACATGAACTTCGGGTCGGGGGTCCACGCGAACGTTTCTCCGGGCAACAAACCAGGGATCGCTCGCGGCTCGCCTCCGTCCAGTGGATACAAGCGGACGTTTTTGCCCGCGATGATCCTGGCCGCAATCCACTTCCCATCGGGCGAGGGATAGCACGAGCCGACTCCTTCGGGCGTTATGGCGCGCGGCTTTCCGCCGTCGATGATCTGGATGAAACACTGTGTCTCTTTCCCTGCCAGCTTTCCAGAGAAGACGAGCCGCTTGCCGTCGGGCATCCACAAAACCGCGTGCCCGTACTGTTGAATATCGCCTGAGTCGATTCGCCGGGAGTTGCCCGCGCCGGTTGGCAAGAGCACAAGTTGAGCGTAGTTGATTGTCGCAGCCACCCATTTCCCGTCGGGTGAGATTCCACCCGCCAACCCTTCGCCCAAAGGAACCGGTGGAGAGCCGCTCAAGTCCCTCATGGCGACTGTGTAGTTCGGACCTCCCTGTTCACCCTGTTCGTCAAAAACCATCTGCTTGCCGTCGGGAGTCAGATCGACGGGAACTGACCAGTCCAACCAGGATAGTCCCTGCTCTCGCGGGGCTCCGGCTTCCAGGCCCATGATTCCGGCACGCGGTTCGTCACGAGTGAGCAGGAGACGCCCATCCGGAGCGATATCCTCCAGGGTTACCCCGCCAGGGGCCCTGTAACTGAGGCGCAGATTGCCCTGAAGGTTCACGGCATAGATGCGGTGTTGCAGTCCAGCCTCGGCGGCCGAAAACCATACCTCTCTTCCGCGCGGAGACCATGCCAGCCCTTCTTCGCTCTCCCACCCAGTGGAGAGATCTCTTTTATGTCCCGCAAGGTCTACGACAGACACGGCACCACGGTCGTCCATATCTGTCGGGTGGTCGAGAAAGGCGATCTGATCGCCCTTAGGCGAGACCCGGGGGTGGCTGATCCAACCGGTGGTTTCGTAGAGGACGTGGCCCATGGGAAACTCAAGACGTTCTCTACCCGCCATGTCGCGGACGATGGCCATGGTTTTGCCGTCGGGAGCCCAATCGGCCCAATCGATGTTTTCGGCAATCTGGCGAGGCGACCCTCCCGTAAGGGGAACCTGGCCGAGTGTGCCCTGAAGGGTCAACATATGTTGCGGGTCAACCGACTGCACAACCGCCATTTCGCCGGAGGAAGAAACTGCAAGCAGAGCAGTGCCAGGCAATCCCAGGCTTCGCGTACCGGAGAAACTGACGTCGGTCGAAAAGATCTCCACGGGTGCGCCGTCCCATGAGGCGCTGTAGAGCACGGTGTGACCGTCGGGCGCAAATCTGGCTACATATACGGTGCCGTGGCGTACCGTCAGACGCTGAAACTCGGGTGGAAGCGGCCTGACGGCGCGGCGTCCAAGAAAGATGCCAACAGCAAGAAGGATTGCCGCGGCAAGAAGTGCAAGCATGACCAGGAACATCCGTCCGCGATTGGTCTTTCCTGGCGGGAGTGGCTCGACTAATGCCGATTGAGAGTCGGCCGGCTGGATGTCGATCTGGTGTCCCTCCGGTAGGACCACGAAGCGATAGCCGCGCCGTGGAATTGTTTCGATGAACGAAGGATTATCGGCCGAATCGCCGAGTGCAGTCCGGAGCTTGCCGATCGCGACGTTGACCGCATGGTCAAAGTCGCCAAAATTCTCATTGGGCCATATGCGCGAACGCAACTCTTCGCGGGTGACCAATGCACCCGGACGCTCAAGCAGGACCTGCAGTACCTTGAAGGGCTGTTCCTGGAGCTTTATGCGGCTTCCCGATTTACGGACCTCTCCGGAGTGGCGATCGACCTCAAACTCTCCAAATCTGATCCTGCCATTTCCATTCGGCTGAGCCGGTACCCCTTGATTGGGAAAGTCGAGCATTCGTCCTCCGCTCTTTTGATGACACAAGCGCTCCATGTTTTCAACTATTTTGCGGGGAGAGGTTTCTATTCCGGACCTCTCCGGTTTCTCTCCAGCCCTCTAACCAACTCGGTATCTGCAAACTAGCTCCGGTGAATTGAGGTCCCAACCGGCGGAACTCAACATGGCTCCCTATGAGGTGAGGGTCATGCGGAGAAGCTACTTCTGGCAGCTAGTCGTTTTGACGGGTTTGACGGTGGTAGGTCAGCCAACTGTGTGGGGCTATCAGAAGGCGGACCGGCCGGCGAAAACCAGTATCGATTTCCAGCTCTATCGAAACTACCTGATCGTTGTGCAAGGCTCGGCGGGGTCGCTGAAGGGGCTCCACTTTCTGTTGGACACCGGATCGAGCCCCACTATCCTCGATTCGCAACTCGCGCGAAGGCTTCACCTCGATTTCACGCCGGTTGCAGTTGCGGTTGTACGCGGTAACGTAAAAGGCGGAATCGCAATCGCGCCAAGCCTGGAATTGGGCCCAGTGCGGAAGGACAATGTTCGTGTAGTCATCGAAGACCTGTCTTACGTTCAGAATGCATTCCCAATCCGGATCAACGGAATCGTCGGTCTCGACGTACTGGGGCAAAGCACCTTTGTGATCGACTACTCATCGCGTGAAATCCGCTTCGGTCCAGCCCCCTCGATGCCGAACTCGATTCAGTTGCAAGTTGAGGATGGACTGGCATTCGTCGATGCCGAGTTCAATAATGCTCGAGTTCGTCTGCTTGTGGATACAGGCGCCTATTCGCTGGTCGTCTTCAAAGAACTGCCGGATCTGACGCCTGGCGAGGAAGGCGATGTCGCTCAGCTGTTGCCCAAGAGGATCGGAGATTTCAATCGCAAGCGGGCACGGCAGGTCAGCCTTCGGCTCGGCGAAGTGGAGTTCGGGCATGGGTCGGCATTTGTAGTCGCTAACCACAGGGATGCAGGGCACGATTTCGATGGGTTGATGAGTCCTGTTGCGCTTGGCATTACGAAGATATCGTTCGATCTCAGGAAGAAAACACTCGCATTTGTCCGGGAATAGTCTTCCAATATCCAGTTCCTGGGTATCACCACCTACTGATATGATCTCCCCATTCGGGGAGCGCAGACGGGCAGCACCCGCATGAAAGGACCGCCGCCGAGGAGAATCAGTAGATGAGAAATTGCGCGTTTCAGGTGTGCGCCGTTGTGATGCTGCTGGCGCGTGCCCTGAATGCGCAAGATATTGCCATCACCTGGCAAGGAACCTTCACATCGGGCCAGGAGCAGCATCGCGCGGCCCTTCAAATGGTCCCCAACAACGGTGGCGGCTGGGACGGCAAGGCGTTTTACCTCGAATTCTTCCCTGACCCGATCCACATCGACACCTTGTCTGTGAGCGGTTCCACTCTGAAATTCACGGTCAATGGGGGCCGAGGCGCATACGAGGGAAAGATCAGCGCGGGTGGAGATTCCATCGCGGGCACTTGGACCTATAACCAGCTTCCGGCATCTCTTGAGCTGCGCCGTGCGAACAAAGAGACGGCGTGGCACCTGCCTTTTCAATATCAGTATCACTTCAAAGAGATTACCTATCTTCGGCCTTCGCCGGACGAGCCTTGGATCCCGTTCTCGCCCAAGCTGGCCGTGGACTACATGGAGCAGGGCGCGGTGGCCTGGACAGGAGAACGCCAGTGCATAGCCTGTCATACCAATGGAACGTACATGGTGGTGCGTCCGTTAATGACTGCGCGGTTGGGGCCACCTCAAAAAGCGCTGCGGGATTTCTTTGTATCCAAGCTCAAAGAAGAGTTAGCCGCCGATCCGGAAGACATGCGTCCGGAACTGGATTCGACAGAAGCTGTCTATGTCGCGGCGGGACTGGCGATCTGGGATGCTGACGTAACCCATCGCCTGTCGCCGGAGACAGCGCAGGCGCTCGACATGATGTTCAAACTCCAACGTGCGGATGGGGACTGGACCATCAGCGACGACAATAATCCGCCGCTTGAATCGAGCCGATACCAGTTAGCCACGGTTGCGGCCAGGGCCGTGGGCAACGCACCAGGCTGGCTGGCCCAGCAGAACGGGATGCCCGTTGGGGCCAGAATTAATCTGTTGGAGAACTACCTTCGCGCTGAGCGCAAGTTACAGGGCGATTACGACCGAACCGACCTGCTCTGGGCCGCGACAGAACTTCAGGGCCTGCTCAGTGACAAGAGAAAACAGCAACTCGTCCAGATGATCTTCAGCCACCAAAGAGCGGATGGTGGGTGGTCGATGCGGAACTTTGCTCTGCCCGAAGAGTGGGGAAAGGGGAATCGCGCCGAAAAGCTTCGAGCCGAGATCGAGTTTCCCAATTCTCCCAGCGACGGCCACATGACCGGCCTGGCAATCATCGCGCTGCGCAAGGCTGGTGTTCCCGCAAGCGACCCACGAATCCAGCGCGGTGTCTCCTGGTTATTGACTAATCAGCGCTCTTCGGGGAGGTGGTGGACGCGCTCATTGGTCAGGGATGGCTGGCAGTTCATCAACTACAGCGGCACCGTGTATCCGCTGCTTGCTCTTGATCTGTGCGATGCTCTGCCGACTGGTCGATAGGTCAGTGCGAGTGCGCGCCCGCCGAAGCAACGGGAACTCCCAGTTGGAAGAATCTTCCCCCTTCGATCACATTGCCGTCCATGATCAGGCCAGAGATGCGCCGGGCATTCCAGATGTTCTGTGTTGGATCTCCGTCGACGACAACAATGTCGGCGCGGCGGCCGGGCGTGATCTGGCCCAGTTCGTTCCAGCCGAATTGCAGGCTGTAATTGTTGGTGGCGGCGGCCAAAGCCTCGCGCGGTGAGAGCCCCAGCCGGACCAGCAACTCCATTTCCGTATGCATCGAGATACCCGGCAAGGATGCGTGAACCGGCGAGCCCGAAGCAGCAAGATAGTGCGGATAAGCCGAGAAAAGGGTCTCGTTGATGTGCCAGAGCCGCAGGGCAGACAGTTCGGCCTTCTTGCGCTGGCTCTCTTCCAACCAGTGCTGCGCGGAGTTGGGCAGGTGGCGCGCCCAATATGAGAGCGGATAGTCGACCTCGCCCGTCGCCCGGTTCACAGGCTCGAAGACGCGGGCAGGATCGAGCAGCTTCGCAGCGGGCTCCCGCCATAGGTTTCGGTGCCCTGGCAACTGCGCAAAATAGACGCTGAAGGTAGGCATAAGCGCGGCGTGGTGCTCGGCCACAAAGCGGGCGTACAAGCGCAGTCGCACGTCGCTGGGAGGCATGCGCTCGGCATAATCGTAGGCCGTGCTGGCGGCTGAACCCTCGGAGTCCTCAACCAGCGGCCGCTGCAACTCATCGGGAATCGCGCCGAGCTCGTAGCGGCCCATGTGCACGAGCACGTCCACTCCGGCATCAATGCCCACCGTGTAGGGCGTGGAGACAAACTCTCCGTAGGTGACAAGGCCCATCTGATGGGCGCGGGCGATGATCCATTGTGAGTTGGCGGCTGTGATGTTGTGGCCGAGCCAGACGGCGCGCGTGCCCAGCCGTGCTGTGTCGGTGAGCTGGTGCACTGTATCTTCGGGGCTCAGCTCCGCCGGACGCGCACCCTGCCGGAGCTTGAGAGCCCACTGAGGCCGCTTGGCCAGCAGGCTCCAATTATCGGTAGTGCCGACCGAATCCAATAGATAGAGATGGGGGCTGGGTGAGGCGGCAAAGTCAACCACGCCGCGGCGAGGATCGCTGACAGCCACAACCGTGGTGACGCCCATCGCCAGATCGGCATTTGCCTGACCCTGTGAATTCATCCCGGCAAATCCATCCACGAGACCAGGAATCAGAAACTTGCCTGTGCAGTCGATGACCCGCGCGTTCTTAGGAATGGACACCGCCATGCGCGAGCCGACATCGGTAATGCGGCCGTCGCGCACGATCACGATCGCGTCCGGCAGATCTTTTGCCGAGTGTCCCCAGTCGGCCACGTCCACAACTGTGCCACCGGCAAGAACCAGCGGAACCGAAGCCGGTATCTTCGACGTGAATTGGGACGGCGGCTGCGCCCAGGCCAGCGAAGCAGCCAGAACCGGTCCAACGGCGCACCGCAAAAGCAGACGTGAGTGTCCCATAGAGAAAGTGGTCTTTTGAGGATTGTCGCACACCGACGCGGGCCTGACTATTGCGTCCCCGCGGCCGGGCTGGCGCTCTTGCGGCGGCTGAGCACGAAAGACTTTTTGCGGCTGTCTTTGCTGGCGTGGTCGATCTTTTTCCAGAAGCCCACAAAATAGTCAATGGCCGAGATGATCGAAACCGCCAGAGTGAAATAGATGGCGGCCACGGCGATCCACTTCACCGGAACGACAAGCACGCCAAACGTCCAATCGTGCCATTGGTGAGCCAGAATGGCCGAGACCACGCAGACGATCTGGGTGACGGTTTTAAGCTTGCCCAAGTCGCTGGCTTCGATGGTAAAGCCTTCAGAAGATGCAATCGACCGCAAGCCGCTGATCAGGAACTCCCGCCCAACGATGATTACCACAATCCAGACTTTGACCACCGCGGGGTTGTAGGCAACCAGCGCAATCAACGCACCGGCCACCATGATCTTGTCGGCCAGAGGATCGAGCAGCATCCCCATCGTAGTGATCTGCCCACGTTTGCGCGCCAGATAGCCGTCCAGTCCGTCGGTGATCGAGGCCAGCACGAAGAGGACCGAAGCCGCAATCTCCTGCACTCCGTGTCCCTGCCAGAGAAAATGCGTGGACAGTATCCACAGCAGCAGCGGGATCATAACGATCCGGCTCATCGTGATGGAGTTTGGCAGGTTCATGCGGGTGCGCAGCCGTTGTGTCGATGGCTGGTCTTATTATCGCAGGTTCATCGGGGAAGCGTCTCGCGTTTAGCCATGCCTGCCGCATCAAATCCAAAGCGAGATGGGCGAGACAGACAGGGAAACTCTTGTGGACGCGAGATAGCTCGTCCGTTGTCAGGTAAATAATGCCGCAGTGGCTAAAGCCGAAATCTCTTTTGCGAATTTGCGGCACGACTGAAGTCGTGCCCTGACACTTCAGGCCTCACTCAACGAAGAATTCTGCGAGATGCACATCGGTGTCACCCAACCAGCTTTGTTTATCAAGCGTAAATGCCGCGCTGCCGAATGGTGAAAGCCACCCGGTCGATAGCCAGCATGTAGGCCGCGATGCGGTTGTTGACGTTGTGCGCCTCGGCATAGCGAATTACATCTTCGAAGCTGTCGCGCAAAATCGTCTCCATCTGCTCGTTGACCACAGCCTCTTTCCAGAAATAGCCCTGGCGATCCTGCACCCACTCAAAGTAACTCGCTGTTACGCCGCCCGCATTGGCCAGAATGTCGGGCACAACGAAGATGCGCTTCTCGGCCAGCATCTCATCGGCCACCGCGGTCGTGGGGCCGTTTGCGCCCTCGACCACGATGCGCGCCTTGATCTTGTCGGCATTGCGGCTGGTGATCACATTCTCCGTTGCCGCGGGAATCAGGACATCGCACTCCGAAACCAGCAGTTCCTCGCTGGGCGTCGCCTCGGCATTGCGGAAGCCCAGGATAGTGTTATTGCGCCGCTTGTAGTCGAGCAACTGGTGAATGTCGATGCCATTGGAGTTCCACAATCCGCCGTCGAACTCGGCCACGCCGACGATCTTGTATCCGGCCTCCATCATCAGGCGAGCGGCATTCGAACCCACATTGCCGAAGCCCTGAATGACAACGCGGCAGCCTTCGATGGGCATTTTTAGATAGCGCATGGCCTCATCGCAGATCGCGTGAACGCCGCGGCCGGTAGCCTCGATCCGTCCGCGCGAACCTCCCACGGTCACGGGCTTGCCGGTGACCACGCTGGTCACCGTGTGCCCCATGTGCATCGAGTAGGTATCCATGATCCAGGCCATGGTCTGCTCGTTGGTATTGATGTCCGGCGCCAGCACGTCTTTCTCCGGCCCGATGAAGTCGATGATCTCTGAGGTGTAACGGCGGGTCATGCGTTCCAGCTCGCCTGGGCTCATCTTCTTGGGGTCGCAGATCACTCCACCTTTTGCGCCGCCAAAGGGGATATTGACCACCGCGCACTTCCAGGTCATCCAACTGGCCAGCGCGCGCACCTCGTCCAGGGTCACGTCGGGCGAGTAGCGGACGCCGCCTTTGCCTGGTCCCCGGGCGATCGAGTGCTGCACGCGGAAGCCGGTGAAGATCTCAAACTTGCCATTGTCCATGGCCACGGGAAAGTGAACGATGATCTCGCGGGCCGGCGTGCGCAGCAGCTTCCACAAGCCGTCTTCGAGGTTCAGCTTGCGCGCCGCAAAATCAAATCGTGCCGCCTGGGCTTCCCAGGGATTAATCTCCTGCTCAAGGGATACCGATTCCATTCATCTCTCCAATTCCGGGGGCCAGCCGCGTCAACGATGGACTTGGGGTACGCACCCAATCCACATGATAGACGAGAGAGGCTTTTTCGGCTTTGACGATGGGCGCAACCCCTCACGGGCTGTCTAGATCTGGCTGACCCGGCACAAGGTTACCAAAGATTATTCCTTTCGTAATCCAGTAGCGTGGCGCAAGAGCTAGAATTCTTTTCAGAATCACTTTCCGTTTCAATCGGTAGCTAACCCATTGAAAGGATTGCACCCATGCGTAAGCCCTTGGGTAAATTGGGGGAGGCAATCGCACGACCACTCCTCCGCGCCGCCACGCTTTTACTACTGATTTCTCCAACTCTCTGC
>JBEKCA010000140.1:0-10853 GCA_050015115.1 Occallatibacter sp. | reverse complement strand
ATTCGCATGGCGGTGGTTGAGCGGGCGTTGCTGGCAAAAGATTTGTCTACATCCGAGGCAAGAGAAAGATGAAGCTGTCGGGCAAAGAATTTAGCCGCGTCGCGAATCTCGCCGGACTTGCGGCCAGTGAATGTTTTTTCATTTATCGCTTCTATCAGCAACGCAACTTCGAGGCATTCCTATTTATTTCCACCGCGATAGTACTTCTTTTTGGCACTTTCTATTGGATCGAATGGTTGATACGACGTCGCGTAACAAACTTTCATGTCTGCATGATAATTGGGGCGGGCGCAGGGGCGCTGATCTATTGGCACAAGGGAGATCGTGCCCTGAGCATTGGTATTGCGGCTGCTGGCGTATTTTTCTCGATGATATTACTGCGAAGAATTCTTCTCCGAATAGACATAGATGAGCAAGAGAAAAATCTAAGAGACTATCGGAAAGAAGCAAATGGTCTCATGCCTGTTACGAGAGACGCGCTGAATCTTTTATTCTTCCTCGCGCTCGGTGTATGTTTGTGGGCGCAGGAACGGTTTTCCATTGTTCCGTCCGCATGTATTTTGCTGATTCTTCCGCTATGGTATGCAGGCAAGCTCGTTTATCGTTTTTTTGCACCAATTGGACAAGCGATGAGAATGCTTCTGTTAAAGACGATAATTGAACGAGGAGGCCGCGCATGACGGCATTGGTGATTCGTGGCGGCCATTTGATTGACCCTGCGGCGGGGTTCGATGGCCCCAAAGACATTCTGCTCAAAGATGGCCGCGTGGCCGACATCGTAGCGCCGGGCAAGCTGAAGGCGACCAATGGCGCTGAGGTGCTGGATGCGACCGGGCTTACTGTCGCTCCTGGCCTGATCGACATGCACGTGCATCTGCGCGAGCCGGGGCAGGGCTACAAAGAGACGATCGCTACCGGTACGGCAGCGGCGGCGGCGGGCGGCTTTACGGCCGTGGCCGCGATGCCCAACACCACGCCGGTGAACGATTCGCCGGAGACGACGCGCTGGATGCAGGCGCAGGAGCGCAACGCGTCGATTCGCGTCTTTCCGATTGCAGCCGCAACGCGCGGTTCAAAGGGCGAGGCGATCAACGACTACGCCGCACTGAAGGCCGCAGGAGCCGTGGCCGTGAGCGACGATGGCCTGCCGATTTTGAAAGACAATGTCATGCGCGAGGCTCTGGCCGCGGCGGCGCGAGCGGGGCTTACCGTCATCCAGCACGCCGAAGATACGCGGATCACGCATGTTGCCGACAAGGTCGCCAGCATGAATGCCGGGCCGACATCGTTCAAACTCGGCCTGCGCGGCTGGCCCAATGAGGCCGAGTCTGGGATTGTGGAGCGCGATATTAGGCTGGTGGGCGACTTGCGCGAGGCACGGCCTCACCTGCACGTGGCCCATATTTCAACTGCTGCCGCACTGGCTGCCGTGCGCCAGGCGCGCCGCAATGGGTTGCGCGTGACCTGCGAGGTTGCTCCGCACCATTTCCTGCTTACAGAGGAGCACGTCGGCCAATACGACACCCACGCGAAAATGTGTCCGCCGCTGCGTTCGGCCGCCGACCGCGACGCTATGATCGAGGCCCTGCTCGATGGAGTTGTGGACGCCATTGCCACCGACCACGCGCCGCACGCCGTCCACGAAAAAGAGGTCGAGTTTGAGCGCGCGCCCAATGGCATTATCGGCCTTGAAACCGCTCTTGGTCTGAGCCTGCGCTGGCTGCACCATGACTGGAAGTTGCCGCTGGGCCGTGTGTTGAGCCTGCTGAGCGCGCAACCGGCAGCGCTGCTGGGATTGAAGGGCCGCGGCACGCTGACCGTGGGCAGTTATGCCGACGTGGTCGTCTTCGACCCCAAAGCCGAGTGGACCTACAATGCCCGCGAAGGCAAGTCGAAGTCGAGAAACACACCCTTTGACGGCTGGACGATGCAGGGCAAAGTGCGCTGGACGATCAGCGAGGGGCGCGTAGCCTACAGCAGCCAGCCTTGAGGGTATAGCGCGGCCAGCAGAATTTCAGCAGCGCAGCTCTTCGAGTCTTGCCCGCGCGGTAGTCCGATTCGCTAAGATATTGTTTTGGATGTTCAGAGGGAGAACGATGGCAGCTTCATTTATGGCCGGTATTCCGGCACTCAAGGAACTCAGCACTGACTTGCGTCACCGTATGGACGGCGCCGTAGCCACCTTCCAGGCCAACCTCGCAGCCACGCGTACCGGCCGGGCCAGTGTCCACATGCTCGACCAGGTCAAGGTCGACTACTATGGCACGCAAACTCCGATCAGCCAGTTGGCGCAGGTCTCGTCGCCAGAGGCGCAACTGATCCTGATCGCGCCCTGGGACCCGACCATCCTCAAGGAGATCGACAAGGCCGTGCGCACGTCCGATCTCGGATTCAATCCCATCTCCGACGGCAAAGTGCTGCGTATTCCCGTTCCCCCGATGACCGAGGAGCGCCGCCGCGATGTCTGCAAGCATTTGAACAAAGTTCTCGAAGAGCACCGGACCGCCGTTCGCAACGTGCGCCGCGACGGCAACGACGCCCTCAAGAAGCTCGCCAAAGACAAGAAGATCAGCGAGGACGAGGAGAAGCGCGCTCTCGAAGAGGTCCAGAAGATGACCGACGAAGAGATCCGCCGCATGGAAGAACTCTCTCACAAGAAGGAAGCCGAAGTCATGCAGGTTTGAGAGGTAGACTGTGAGTCGCATTACTGCTGTTCTCATGACTCTCGCCGTTAGCGTCACTCTCTTTGCTCCCGTAGCCACTGCGCAGGAACGCTCCCAGGGAATCTCGGTACACATGCTCCCCAAGCGGGTCGCGGATATTGGGGGAAGGCCATGGGGTTTCACTGTGGACCCTTCCACCAAATTGAAGGCTGCGTCTCCACGGCCCGTTCTTCAGACGGCCGAAGAGATGCTCTCCTTCATTCGCCAGCAGGATGCTGCGGTTCAACACAATGGCCTTTAGATTGTGACAACGAATCCGGACGCCTATTCAGAATCGGAGAAGGCGCTCTTGGAGAACGTGAAATCGATGTGCCGCCAAGAGGGAATCCCGCTGTTTATCTGCCGTGCCTCCGAACTGCCCAACGGATGGACGCGCTTCGATCACTAAACTGACTGGGTGCCCCACCTGAAAGGTTAGGTCAAGAAAGCAGACGCTATACTCGATTTGAATGTCCACTGAAAACCAAACTACCGCTTTGTCGCGAAGGCCCAAGGGCGTTTTGCTTGTCCGACTTTGCAACTGGGTGGGCGAGGCGGTGCTCACGCTGCCTGCATTGCGGCGGCTCGAAGCGGCGGGATATGATCTGCACCTTTACGGCAAAGGCTGGGCGCGGGCATTGTTTGAGGGCACGGGCTGGCCAGTGACGGTGCGCGCCGCGGGTCTGAAAGCTGCAACAGCGCAACTGCGCAGCCTGCGGCGAACGCTCGATTCAGGCGGGCGACCTCCCTCGTTGTTGATGACCAACTCATTCGGCTCTGCACTGGAAATGCGGTTGGGGGGCTTTGCGCCTTCGGGCTACGCAAAGGAAGGCCGCAGTTTGCTGCTTCGCCATGCCTATCGCAAGCTCAGCGGCGTCCCTGCAGCCCACTCTTATTGGCATCTGGCCGGTCGATTTCTAGGCACCAATGAGCCGTTCCCGGCAGCATTGGATTGGGTCCCAAGCGATACCCAACGGATAATGGCGCAGGCGCTGTTGGCGCAGCATGGACTTACGCAGGGTTCTTTCGTGATTCTCTGTCCGTTTTCAGGGCCGGATGATCGCGAAAATCTAAGGGTCTGGCCGGGCTTCAAGGAGCTTGCAGCGGCATTGCAGACGGCGGGAATTCAGACTGCCGTTTGTCCCGGTCCCAGCGAAGAGGAAGCCGCGGCTGCATTGGCTGCGAACGTCATCTGCCTGCCAGGAGTCGACCTTGGAGTCTGCGGAGTTTTGTTTAGACTTGCACGATGCGTGGTGTCCAACAACACCGGCCCTGGCCATCTGGCCGCCGCCGCTGGAGCGCGCCTGATCAGCATTTACGGGGAGCATCTGTTCGCAGCCTGGAAGCCGATTGGCCCTAATGTACAGCTCTTCCACGAAGAGTCTAGGTGGCCCACAGTGGACGTAATTCTCGCAGCTGTACTCGGCGCAAAGTAGTCAGTTCGGCAAATAGATAGGGTTCGATGTTTCCCACCCTTTCGCCAGAAAAAAGGAGAAAGGATGGGGCACGGCGCTTCATTATCCTGGCGCTATATCCAGCGCTACTTCTTCGCGCGCTTGTAGAACGGCGTGGCGACCTGCTTGGCGCGTACGCGATTGGCGCGGACCTGCACCAGCACATCGGCTCCGCTCGCGGCCACTGCGGCAGGCACGAGCGCAAAGGCGATGTTCGTCTTGAGGAAGGGCGCGGGCGAGCCTGAGGTCACGGCTCCAATCTCGTTGCCTTCGAGATCAAGCACCGGGTAGCCGTCGCGGGCGATGCCGCGCTCGATCATTTCCAGAGCGACGAGTTTGCGCCTGGGCCCACCGGCGGCTTGTATTGCAAGCAAAGCGTCGCAGCCAACGAATTCACCTTTGTCGAGCTTGAGCCAGCGCTCATGGCCAGATTCAAAGACGTTGATGGAATCGGAGATTTCGTGACCGTAAAGGGGCATCCCGGCCTCAAGGCGCAAGGTGTTGCGCGCTCCCAGGCCGCAGGGGCGAATTCCGAACTCAGCACCCGCCTCTAGCAGCGCGTTCCATACTTTCTCGCTGGTGGGCACGTCCGAGAGGAGATAGATCTCGAAGCCGTCTTCGCCTGTGTATCCGCTGCGCGCGATGAGCACATGGGCCACTCCGGCGACCTCGCCCCAGGTGAACCAATAGTTGCGGATCGCCGCAAGGTCTGTCTTTGTCAGCTTTTGCAGTGTTTCCAGGGCACGCGGACCCTGCACGGCTATCTGCGAATAGTAGCTGGAGTAGTCGCTGACGTGAATGCCGGGCCAGCCGCCGACTTGACTGCGAATCCAGGCGTAGTCGGATTCGGTGGTGCCGGCGTTGACCACCAGCAGATAATCGTTCTCGCCGAGCCGGTGGACGAGAATGTCGTCCACAAACGTCCCTTCCGGCGTGAGCAGCGCGGAGTATTGCGCCTGCCCGTCTTTGAGGCGCGAGGCATCGTTCATGGTGATGTGCTGGACAGCGGCCAGCGAGCCCGGACCGCGAAATTGAATTTCGCCCATATGGCTCACGTCGAAGAGGCCCACACCGGTGCGCACGGCCAGGTGTTCGGCAATGAGGCCACCGTATTCGACCGGCATATCCCAGCCGCCAAAGTCGACCATGCGGGCCTTCAATGCTCGGTGTGCCGCGTTGAGGGCGGTCTTTTTGAGGGGGGTGGCGGCGGGCTGGCTTGTTTCTGGATCAACGGGGGGCGGCATGGTGGCTTCCTTTTGGCAAAACTGCCTTACTCTCTTCACGATAGGGATGGAGTGGCAGCAGGGTCAAACCCAGACGTGTCTGGAACGGAGGCTGCCCTACCGCTTCCTCGCACGCCAGAATGAACTCACGCCCAGGTAGAGGAAGACCAACATCACCCCGGCAGTAACCAAGAAGAGCCGGTGATCGGGGCCGTGCGCCCAACTGGCCCGCACGCGCCAGAGCGTGGGGGCGAAGATGACCACCGGCAGAAAGAAGAAGACGCCCGTCACCTCAAGCCAGATAATGCCGCCGACACGGCCAAAGGGGCGCAGAAAGCCTCCGATTCCGCGCACGACTCCTCCGGCGGTCTTTCCTGCCGTCCGACCGACCGCTTTCCTACTGGATCGGGCTCCGTCCAACTTCTCAGCGGCAGGCACCGCCGCAGCGGCACGTGCCTCGGCAGCCTGGCCGCTCACAGCCATCCGCTGGCCCGCGATTTTCACGGCAACCCGCAGCCCGATACCGAGCGCCCGCCCGACACTTTGAGCTCTCATTTCGTTATGATGGTAGCAGTGGCGGTCACCCCGCCGTAAAATTTCGGCTTATTTGCTGTTCGATGTTGCTCCATAGTGCCGATAGAAGTAAGGTAATGTAATCCCAAGCCGCCACCCGCGCCGGGATATTCGCGCTGGCCGCAGCCCCTGGAGGTACCTGTGACATCCCGACTGCGCGAACTCATTCAGCAACTGGGCGAGGCTATTCATGAGTCGGTCATCGAGAGCGAGCAGATTGCCGGCGTTGTCCAGGACATCCGCCAGCACGGCTTCGATGTGCTGCTGATGCTCGAAGCGACCATTGGCCTCAACGACGTAACCAAAGGGGACGATGAGGTCGAGGTTCCCGCAGGCCAGAGCGCCGATGAGCCTTTCACCCAAAACGATCTGAGCTTTCTGAGCTCGCTGCGCATATCTGTGGCGGGAGAGAAGGACGATGGAGCCGGGCGCCGCGGGAAGTAGACACGTGATCCAAGGTCCAAAGCATCACATAATCCCGACGATTATGTTCCTGTGAATACTTCCTTAGGAAATAACTGATTCCATGATTGTTAGGTGCAATTATGCGGCAGTGCGGAATGCGTGCGTCTGTGCTTCCGTGAGGATGGATTGTGTAAGTCGTTTACTTTTAGAGCATTTTTGGGAAATGGGCAGACCAGAATTTTATAGGTATCCATCCATTCCGCAGAAAAACGCGGAATGGACACTGAAGTCTACAGTAAATCCGAAAATGCTCTTGAGATGTTTCAGGTGAATCCGACGGAGCTTGCCTCTCCGCGGCTAAAGCCATCGTTAATTTCGTCGGTCATGTGCGGGGGGGAAACACGCCTCCCTTCGGTTCGCTCTTTCCAGCAGCCAGGAAAGCTGTGCCTTTTCAAGAC
The DNA here is from genome assembly GCA_050015115.1 of Occallatibacter sp. Lineage (GTDB taxonomy): Bacteria > Acidobacteriota > Terriglobia > Terriglobales > Acidobacteriaceae > Telmatobacter. The sequence goes on along the minus strand of JBEKCA010000140.1, from coordinate 4,038 downwards.
ACTTGATGCAACCAAGTTCTGGCGTGGCCGCGCCTTCCCCAGCCCGACCGCAGCCAATACAATTGAAGACGGGAAGTTTGAACCCATCGAGGAAAACCATGCCGCTCTCTGGAGAAGCCATTCGCCTGATGAATTATATTGACGACGTTGCCGTGACCCTGCGCAGGGTGCTGGCAACCGTCCCAACGCTTTCGGCCGAGGAGCGCGGGCGGGTCGCCGAACACCTGAAGCAGGCCAGTCCCAGCGCCGACGACGTGGTTCGGGCCCTGGCCGTCGGGTCAAGCCCCGAGGAGATCGCCGCCATGTTGGCCGCGAGCGTCGAGGTTGCGGTTCCGGTGTTGCCGGTGAAACCCGCTCCGCTTGCCTGAGACAGTCGCTATTATCGGAGCCGGACCGCTGGGGCGCTGGCTCGCCCTGGCCGCCGCCCGCGCCGGATTCAGCGTATTGCTGGAAGACGTGATGCCCCACAACCTGCATCACGCGCAGGAGTGGCTGCGGCGCGAACTGGGGCAAGATGCGCTGGCTGAGATCAAGCTAGTCTCGACGATTGAGGACGCGGTGCGCAAGGCCGATCTAGTGATCGACTGCGTGCCGGATGAGCTGGAGTCGAAACTGGAGATTCTCTGGCTGCTGGACCGCATGGCTCCGCCGCGCACGGTGCTGGCGACGCCGACGACGCGGTTGTCGATTACCGACCTGGCCGCCTGCACTTATCGCCCAGAGAAGTGCGTTGCCATTGCCACCGAGGCGAGTTCGTTAACGGGAAATGCCGGGGCGGGAGGCAGTGGCCGAGAGATCCTGTTGCTAACCTCGGCGAAAACCAGCCACGAGAGTGTGGAACTGGTGGAGCGATTTTGGCGGGGACTGGGGTTCTTGCCGGTGTTTGCGGGTGAAGATGGCGTCTAAAGCCTGTCGTAGTTCCTGGTTTCCCACCCTTTCCGCAGAAAAAAGCGGAAAGGATGGGGCACGGAAGTCTACAGTAAATCCGAAAATGCTAGACGAAAAGCAACCGCAGATCCTTCGACTTAGCTACGCTCAGGATAACAAACCAAGTTGGATACCCAGCTATCTTCCGGCCAGAACTGAGCCCTGCTCTCTGGTCTCCGAACCCTGTCCTGCCAGCACTTGCTCGTAGTAGCGCACGTATTGCGGCACCACCAGCGAGGCGCAGAAGCGCCCCTGGGCTGTCTTGCGTCCGGCGTCGCGCATGGCTTGTAGGCGCTCGCGATCTTTGAGCAGACTGACCGCTCCTTCTGCCATAGCTTCAACATCGCCAACGGGATAGAGCAGGCCGGTGATGCCGTCGTCGATCAGTTCGGGCACGCCTCCGACTCGCGTGGCGATGGATGGCACCTTACAGGCCATGGCCTCGAGCGCGGCCAGTCCAAAGGACTCGAGTTCGCTAGGCATGACCATCAGATCGGCCAAGGGAAGCAGCTCGTTGACCTGCTCCTGCTTACCCATAAAGTGAACCTTGTCATGGATTTTGAGATCGTGGGCAAGCCACTCGGCGGCTGAGCGGTCGGGTCCGTCGCCCACCAGAACAAGCCGCGCCGGAAGCTCGCGCGCCACCTGCGCAAAGACCCTGACCACGTCGACCACGCGCTTTACCGGGCGGAAATTTGACAGATGCATCAGAATCGCCTCGCCGGGGAGGGCCAGCCGCCGGCGTGCAGCCGCCCGGACCGCTTCATCCTTGATGGGCATGTACTGATCGCAGTTGACGAAGTTGGGAATGACCTCGATGGGGCGCGAGATGCCGAAGTCGGTGAGCGTCTTGTCCTTTAGATAGCTGGAGATGCTGGTTACGCCGTCGCTCTGCTGGATGGCGTACCGGGTGATGGGCAGGTATCCGCGGTCCAGACCGACCAGCGTGATGTCGGTGCCATGGAGGGTGGTGACGAAGGGCAGACTGCGGCCTTGAGCGGCCAGCATGTCCCGGGCCAGCAGAGCGCTCACCGAGTGGGGAATGGCGTAGTGGACATGGAGCAGGTCAAGTTCGTGAAACTCGGCAACCTCGGCCATCCGCGAGGCGAGCGCCAGATCGTAGGGTGGGAACTCGAAGAGCGGATAGCTGGAGACGTGAACCTCGTGGTATTCGATGCCGTTGTCGCGTCCGCTGAGCCTGAAAGGCTGCGAGTAGGAGATGAAATGCACCTCATGACCGAGAGCGGCCAGCTCGATGCCCAGCTCAGTGGCCACCACGCCAGAACCGCCGTAGGTGGGATAGCAGGTGATGCCGATGCGCATAAGTTCTTCTCAATCTTTGGCTTTTGTCCAGCTTTGATTTGGACGTTTTGAAGGAGGCGGAAGATGCAACTGTCTCCAGGTGGTCAAGAATCAGGAGATTATGGCAGTCGTCTGAACTGGTTCGATGAGCGGCTGCAGACCGGCAAAAGAGATGAGTTCGAGATGGGGGAACTGCTCGATTGCGCCGAGGGCTTGGCGCTCGGTTTCGCGCGAGGCAAGCAGGCGGGTGTGGGCCTTGGCCAGGTCGGCGTCGTTGTAGCCGGGGTGCGAGACCAGTTCCCAGGTGCCGGGGGGCAAATTGCGCAGGAGAGAGGTAATCGTAGCTGCGTCGAGTGTGCCGGTGGCTAGTATGCCGATAGCTCCATCGTTGGTGGTGAAACCCTCTTCCGCCACGATGCGGCGGAAGGCGGGTTCGAGCAGCCGCAGCAGCCGGACCTCGGTGCGGCGGATCCATGGTGCGCCGGGAGTGGCGCGCAGACTCCACGCCGGCTCAAAGGGATTGCGCACTGCGCGGATCCCGGCGGCTTTCGCGGCGCGCAGAACCGGGCGGAGGACGGCGGGAAACATGTGGGTGTGCTTGTGCGTGTCGATGTGGGTGAGGCGCAGGCCGCGGCTTTGGAGAAAGGCGATCTGTGCGCCGGCTTCGGCTTCGATCTCAACGGAGCGGATTCGGCCTGTGTAGAGCCGCTGAAGAAATGCGCCCAGCTTGGGATGAAAACGACCTGTGCGCGGGTCCGCAATCGAGGGTAGCTCGTGGGTTGGGAGCGTAGGCTCGCCGTCGACGAGAACTACGTGGCAGCCCACTCCCAGCGAGGGGGTAGAGCGTGCCAGCTCGATAGCTTCCTCGGTAGCTGCAGCCTTGGCCATCAGAGTCGCGCTGGTCAGCAATCCGGAGCGATGCAGCTCGACGATGGCGCGATTGACCCCAGAGGTCAGCCCGAAGTCGTCGGCATTAAGAATGAGTCCCACCCGGTGAGTTTATCAACAGCGGCTGCGCCGTCCTTAAGGCGGTAAGGCGCGAGTTTCAACAGGCGCACCTGACCGGCAACCAATCTCGCTGGTATGATGACAGAAGGCCGCAATGGTCTTCTCGATAGAGTGGGCGGTTAGCTCAGCTGGTTAGAGCGCCTGCCTTACAAGCAGGAAGTCGGGGGTTCGAGTCCCTCACTGCCCACCAAGAACCTGTTTTATGCCGTCCTAGATCGTCCGGTATCCTCTCAAAACATCCAATAAAATCAACGATATTAGGTCCAATACCGTCTTATGCGGTAGTATGGAAGCCAAGGATTTTTGGTGCTATTTCTGGGGTACTCGCTACTGCTGCTTGGTGGTATTTACGGAAAAAGCCCCTCATCCCCAATATCCATGCCGGTTTTCACTCTTTTGCGCTCTGGTGGTATTCCACCGTGGGTTCGATTGACGGCCCGGACTCGAACTCCCGTTGGCCTCTTTTTTCGGCGATGGATTCGCAGACGACCAAACAGCGGAGCGGAGATTTCTCCCCGCATGGTGGTATTCGAGGAGGTGGTATTTTGCTGACCGACACGGAAATTCGCAAATCCAAACCCACTGACAAGGCGTACCGGCTGCCCGATGGCAAAGGGTTATTTCTCTTCATCACCCCGACAGGTGGCAAGCTCTGGCGTTTCAAGTACCGGCATGACGCGAAGCAAAAGCTCATGGCGCTTGGACAATATCCCGATGTGCCTCTGGTCCTGGCACGGGAGCGCCATGCTGCGGCTCGCGCACTGCTGGCGACGGGCGTTGACCCGATGCAGGTGCGGAAGA
>JBEKCA010000139.1:0-10992 GCA_050015115.1 Occallatibacter sp. | reverse complement strand
ATCCAAACCCCAAGCAACTAGCCCCAAGCTCCTAGCCGCTAACCTTGTTTCAGATCCTGCGTTGTGTCAGGGCATGACTTCAGTCGTGCCGCAAACGGTCCAAAAAGGATTCGGGGCTTTAGCCCCTGAGGGAATGCCATCTTTCCAAAATACAATTTTCGATTGAGGTCTGAGGTTTCCCACCCTTGCGACAAAAAGAAATGCGTCGCAAGGATGGGGCACCCAATTGGATCACTACTCCGCGCTTTCCGTTCCCGGATCCTTGCCCCCTGGCCCCTGATCCCTGCTTCTCATCAGCGGGAAGAGAATCACGTCGCGAATCGACCTGGAGCCGGTCAGCAGCATCACCAGCCTGTCGATGCCGATGCCCTCGCCGCCTGTTGGAGGCAGGCCGTAGGCCAGCGCGCGCACGTAGTCCTCGTCCATCTGGTGGGCCTCGTCGTCGCCGCGGTCGCGCTCGGCAAGCTGCTGTGCAAAGCGCTTGTGCTGCTCGACCGGATCGTTCAGCTCGCTGAAGGCATTGCCCAGCTCGAAGCCGCCGCAGAAGAATTCAAAGCGCTCGACGTGGTCTGGATCGTCGGGCTTGGCCTTGGAGAGCGGCGAGACCTCGACCGGGTAGTCGTAGATGATGGTCGGCTGTACGAGGTTGGGTTCGACGGTCGCCTCAAAGAGGTGGTATATCACCTTCCCAAGTGGGACTGCCGTTTCCAATTCCTCTATAGCAGCCGCGAAGGCCAAGCTAGCTCGAAGAACGTTCATTTTCCATTTTCGAGTCGCTGTGCTATCGCCGGCAGGATCGACTTCAATATCCGATTCGAGGTTTTGTGAATCGCCGTTGACGGTTATATATGCGGCATTGAGCAAGTCCTTCGCTGCGATCAAATGCTCTCTGAGTTCGTCGGCTGATTCAAGTTGGGCTAGGCTTGGCGCAGACCCAGCATCGGGGTGCCAATCCTCGCGAATCGCTTCCCGCATCGTCAGCCGCGTCCAATTGCCCAGATCAATCTCCACGCCGCCAAAGTTCGTGATCGTCGTCCCGTTCACTTCCTTCGCCACGAACGCAATCAGCTCTTCAGTCAGCGTCATCAGGTCGTGATAGTTCGCATAGGCCTGGTAGAACTCCAGCATCGTGAACTCGGGGTTGTGCTGCGTGCTGATGCCTTCGTTGCGGAAGTTGCGGTTGATCTCATAGACGCGGTCGAACCCACCGACGACCAGGCGCTTCAAATACAATTCAGGCGCGATGCGCAAAAAGAGATCGAGATCGAGCGCGTTGTGATGGGTCTTGAAAGGCCGCGCCGCCGCGCCCCCGGCGACCTGCTGCATCATCGGCGTTTCGACTTCCAGATAACCACGGTCGTCGAAAAATCTCCGCAGTGCGCGCAGCACCTTTGCGCGCTTAACGAAGACTTCGCGGGCTTCGAGGTTGGAGAAGAGATCGACGTAGCGCTGGCGGTAGCGCAGTTCGACATCGGCCAGGCCGTGAAACTTCTCCGGCAGGGCCAGCATGGCCTTGGCAAGAAAGGTCAGCCGCTCGACGTGGATGGTCAGCTCGCCCGTTCGCGTGCGGAAAAGGTAGCCCGAGACGCCGATGTGGTCGCCGAGGTCGAGAAGCTTGTAGAGTGCGAAGCCCTCTTCGCCGACGGCGTCGAGGCGGACATAGATCTGCAGCCGCTGGCCGCCCTGCTGGAGGGTCGCGAAGCCAGCCTTGCCCTGCGCGCGAATGGCCATGATGCGTCCGGCAACGGCTACGGTCACGCGCGGGACTTCAACTGCCTCGGAACCTGAATCGAATTGCGCATCGCCCCACTTTTCGCGGACCTCGGGGATGGTATGCGAGGCAGAGAATTGGTTGGGATAGGCCGCCTGGCCCAGCTTGACGATCTCCTCGAGTTTGGTCTTGCGCAGGTCGAAGAGGCTGCGCTCAAATTCCGAATCGAACACTCTTGGCTTCCTTTGTGAGAACTGTGTCGATGGTGCAATTGCCAGTATATCGTTCGCTGACTGGGGGAATTGTCCCGGTCTTGATTGCGCGCGGAGCAATCGCATGACAAAGCTCTAGAAGATTCCGCTCCATGCTCCCGGAGTGAGGCGTCGATCATAGCCCAGGGTGAAACCCTGGGGGTGCATTTATTCCAGGATGCCGCCCCGTCGGGGCGGTGCGAGGTGCGAATTGATTGCGGAGAGAAAGGATGAAAGCGTAACACTCGATTCGCCCCGACGGGGCGAGGATTTCTTTTTCTGCGCCCTACCCAGGGTTCCGCTGCGCTTCACCCTGGGCTATTCTCGGTTCCTGCCTCCGGGAGGAAGATCGGGGATTGGACAAAGCCGGTTGTGGGACATTCGTGGAATGAAGGCGTAAATCCATTGGCACATCAGCGCTCTTGTCGCATATCATCGTTGCCATGAAATCCAGACTTTTTCTACTACTCCTCTGTGCGTCGCTGATCCCTGCGGTGCAAGCCAAGGCCAAGACGATCCTGCCGGATGCCTGCGGGGACGACAGCATCCACTTCGATGTCAAAACACTTAAAGATCAGCCTGCGCCCGAGCCTCCTCCAGCCGGCAGTGCGGAGATTGTTTTTGTTGAGGAACAAAACGCAAGAGCTTCTGCCTTCCATATGATCACTGTCCGCTATGGAGTGGACGGGAACTGGGCGGGTGCCAACTACGGCGACTCGTATTTTGTTCTGAATGTTGCGCCCGGCGTCCATCATCTGTGCGTGAATGCACAAGGAGACAAAAAAGCTGTTGGTGTGACATCTTTTACCGCCGAGGCGGGCAAGATCTACTACTACGAGGCAAGTACTACCGTGACCGGAACCGGTACCAGAGAGGTAGGGACTGCGCACGGCTCTGCTCCGGTCGCCAACCCAGTCAACAAAGTTTTTCAATTTAACGAGTTGTCTGACGATGAAGGCAAGTACCGGGTCAAAGCCTGGAAGCTCGCCACCTGGAAGACCAGCAAGTAAGTCTGTCCTTTTCACATGGAGGGGCGTCGATCGTTGATAATCACGAGAGTGCCCTTCACTCCCCCCATTCCGGACGACAATAATCCCTCGAAAAGCTCAGGTGCCCTTCGCGGCTATGTAGAGTCGGAAAAACTGGTCCAGCTCGCCTTTGTACCGCTCGGCACAGTGGCTGTCGGCTATGGCATCGGCTGGTGGGCGGACAATCACTGGCATCAACACTGGATTGCGATTGCCGGGATTGCCTTTGGCAGCGTCTCAGGGGTCTTTTACGTGATCAAGACCGCGGTTACCGCTGAGTTCAAGTCCCGAAAGGAAGAGCCGATCCAGAACGGGAACGAAGACGGAACTCCGGACGACCGGCCATGACCCAGCAAACCCACCCAATCGTCGATCTTACTCAGGCAGATCTGGATGCAATGCTCAAGCGGGCACTGCGTAATACCCTGATTCTAAGCCTTATCGCAGCCGTCGTGGTGACGATTGGCGGGGGGTGGCGCAGTGGGGCCATGCTCGCCACCGGCGGGCTGATTTCAGCGGCTAGCATCTGGGAGTGGCAGCGCCTGATCCGCGTCATGAACGCCAAAATGGACAAGCAGAAGACCCCCGCGAGCGCTCCGGTGGTGGTTCTCTTCTTTGTGCTCAGGCTCACCGTCTTCGCAGGGGTTATTTATGGTAGCCTGAAGTGTTTCCATGGCTCGGTTGCGGCGCTTCTCTTCGGCCTGGGTTTGGCGGTTTTGACCGTCGGCTGGGAGGCCATTCGGCTGATGCGCGACTGATGGCGGCGGCGCTCGATCGAGGCTGGAACGGACAAAACTGAAACAGGCTCCGCGGCGTGCTCTGTCTGCCGTCCGGAGGCGGAAAGACTTAAGCTTTCATGCCGGAATCTTTTGCACTTGTACAGTGGCTCAACAGCCAGTTGATGGGCTTCGAGGTCAAGGCCTTTCAATCGATCGGCCTTTCACCGGTTGTTGCCGCGGAAAAGGCTCTTGGCGTCAATCGGGCCTTCGCGCTGGAATTGATCGTTGCCGGCGGACTGATCGCATTCTTTCTTTTGGTGCGCGTCTTCCTGTCGGTCGAGAAAGCGAACCCGGCGCAGCAAGTCGCTGAGATGCTGCATGAGTTCATTGGCGGCCAGGCTGAGCAGGTGATTGGCCACGGCTACCAGCGCTATCAGGCCTATGTGACCTGCATCTTCCTCTTTGTCCTGATCTGCAATCTCACCGGGCTGATCCCCGGCATTACGGCTCCCACGACGTCGATCATGGTGACCCTGGGTCTGGCCATTCCGACCTTCTTTTTTTACAACTTCCACGGCATTCGCGAGCAGGGGCCGATCGGCTATTTGAAGCATTTCGCCGGGCCGGTCTGGTGGATGGCCTGGCTGATTTTTCCCATCGAGATCTTCTCGGATGTCATCCGTGTTATGTCGCTTAGTGTTCGTCTCTACGCCAATATGTTTGCGGGCGATCTCGTGACGATGGTCTTCTTTTCGCTGTTTCCGATCGGCATTCCAGTGATCTTCCTGGGACTGCACATTTTCGTTTCGCTCATTCAAGCGTTTGTGTTCATGCTGCTGACCATGATTTATCTTTCTCTGGCGGTTTCGCACGAGCACTAGAAGCAGCCGTTAGCTGCTAGCTTTTAGCCTCAAGCTGAGGTATTGAGCGGGAGTTCTAATAAGCTAGAGGCTAGGAGCTAGAAGCTGTTTTTCAACATTCCGCCGGAGAGCGCTTCCGCTCCGGGCAAACGGTAGGCTGCAAGCGTGAGGGGGCCAGCACGGTGAGCTTCAACCACCCACTGGCGGCCAATTCAAAGGGAAGCAGGAGAAATATGCAGAAGCTTCAATATGTATTCATGGCCCTGGCGGTTTTGTGCTTCGCCGTACCGGCCTTCGCGGATGGCGGCTCTGCCGTCGTCAGTCTGGTGCCGATCGGCGCTGGTTTGGGTATGGGCCTGGCTGCCGGATTGTGCGGCATGGGTCAGGGACGCGCCGTTGGCTCGGCCGTCGAAGCAGTCGCACGCAACCCCGGAGCGCGCCCAGCCATCTTCACGTTCCTGGTGCTCGGTCTGGCTCTGATCGAGTCCCTTACTTTGTTCACCCTGGTCATCGTTTTCGCCAAGATGTAATCGGAGCGGTTTAGCACTAAGCAAACCGGCCCAACTCGCATTGAGTTGGGCCGCTTTGTCTTTTGGGGCGCTGTTAGTGCCCGGCATGGGCTGTAGTAGCAGGCATGGCGCGCAGCATCTGGATGGCCTGCCTGTAGTCCAAATTGGCGGGGACAGGCGCATACCCGGTCATCTCCTGCGTGGTGTCGAAGCTCTTGTTTTTGAAGAGGATGCGCAGGGTCATCTTCATCTGGAAGTGGGCGATTCGCCACTGTCCCCCGCCTACGCTGGCCTGTTCGAGGACGACCCACCCCCCCTTGTCGAGCTTGCCCAGGATGCCCCAGCCGTAGTCCGTATCCTGCGCGAGATGGCCCTCCAGGCGGGCCACGCGCTCGCCTGTGGGGTCGATCCAGATCTCGCCGGTCATGGCGGTCAAAGCCTGAGTCTCGAGGTCAGGCGGGATGAAATGGGGGTTGGGATGGAAGCGAAACCTCTCGACCGAGCCCGTCGGAGCCTGACCTCGTCCCGCATAATCGTAGAGGAAGGCCTCAGGCAACATGCGCAGCAGCTTGAGGACGATGCCGGTGTCCTGATCTTCGCCTTGCTTGCGATGGCGCTGCTGGCTGGGGTCGCTGAGCAACGCGTCGAGGCGGGCCTGTTCCTTCTGTTCGTCGGACGCGCTGAGCGGCTGGTCGTTGATCGCGACCAGGCGGGCCACAAAGCCATCGCGGGTTTCGACGATTTCCTTGGTTGAGGTGAGGCGTGGGCTGGACCTGTGCAGCCGGTAGCGCATTGGGTGATTCAGGTCTTGGGCAGAGCGGAATTCGGTAGCCAGAGCTCGGCCGACCAGCGCCTGAGCCTGAGCGGGCGCGAGAGCGGCCTGTCCGTGGGCTGCGACGGCCAGCGTCAGCGACAGCAAAAGTGCAACGAGGATGCGCACATTGTCTAGTTTAACGGGCATGATCCGCCTATGGTTTGCTGATTGAACGCATTTTCTCGTTAGACGCCGACCGGGCTCTTGCGACACGTTTTACCGTTTCAAGATTGAAGCGAGGCGTCCTAGTTGCGTATAGTTCGTGCAGGGCCAGTTGTGACGGGCAAGATCCGATTTACCGGGGCAGAGGGCTTTGTCAGCTACGATTCAAGAGAAGACGGCCGTAGGAGCATAGGCGGCTGTGAGACCTCAGAGCAAGGCTGAAAACAGGCCAAGGAAGGATGTAAATGATGGCAGTTGAAAGCGCCCCAGCGCGCATCGGCAAGACCGTAGTAATACTTGGAGAGTTGAAAGGCAACGAGGACTTGATTGTGGATGGGCGAGTGGAAGGGACAGTGAGCCTCGCCGAGAGCCGGTTGACTATTGGTCCGGAGGCAAACGTCGCCGCCAACCTTTCCGCGAAAGACATCCTGATCCTCGGCAAGGTTCAAGGCAATTTGGCCGCCAGCGGCCGAGTCGAGTTGCGCGCCGGCTGCACAGTGGAGGGTGATATCCGCGCGCTTCGCCTTTCGGTGGAGGACAATGCGCTCTTTCGCGGCAAGGTGGACTTGACGCAAGGCGCCACTGCCAAGGGTCCCAATGGCGGAACCGCAGCATAGCCCCGACGCATCCAATGAGGGATAATTGCGCGCCCTCCAAAAACTCTTCCAGCAGTTGGACCCCGAGGGAATCTCAAATTGCTTAGCCGTTGGCTCAAAAAGAAGCAGGAGAACGATCCTGCCGCTCAAGCTTCGGGCACGAATGGGCCCAGGGTGCCGCGGCATTCGGGCGGTTGGGCGGCCTTGCGCAGGCGGCTGCAAAGCGAGACAGGCCTACAGATTATCGACATCGGCACCACGTCCCCGGCCAATATCAACTACCTCACCGGCCTGGGCCACAGCGTTTTTCTTGCCGATGTTGTCCACGATGCGTGTACGGGGAGTTGGCAGACCGGCGCGGATGCGGAAAACAAGGCGATATGGAATGTCGAAGGCTTTCTGGAGCAGGCGCTCAAACTCTCAGGGCGCAAATTCGACGTAGTTCTGTTGTGGACCGCGTTGGATTATCTGCCGGAACCGTTTGTCGAGCCGGTGGTGAGGCGCCTGTTTGAGGCCACCAATCCGGGCGGGCAAGTGCTGGCCTTCTTCCATACGCGGATGCAGGGCGAGGAGACAATGCACTACCGCTTTCACATCACCCCCGGCGACGATGTCGACATGCAGCTGACACAGCAGTTTCCCATTCAGCGCGCATTCACCAATCGTAGCATCAAAGAATTGTTCGCCGCCTGGTCCGACTACCGGCAATTTCTGGCCAAGGACAGCGTCTCGGAGTTGCTCATCACCCGCTGACTCTAGAGGCTGAACCGCCGAACAGGGCCCAAGTCCAAAATTTCAACCAGGGAGACAATTGACATGGATCTGAAAGGAACCCGCGTCACATGGCTGGGACATGCGACTGTGCTTGTCCAAACCCCCAAGGGAACAAACATCCTGATCGACCCATTCATTGAACACAACCCAAAATACCCGCGAGACTTTGTGTTGCCGGAGAAGATTCAATACGTTCTGCTGACGCACGGTCACGACGATCACATTGCGGATGTAGTACCGGTTGCCAAAAAGCACGGCTCCACGGTCGTGGCGATCTACGAACTGGCTGGCTGGGTCGGAGCGAAGGGAGTGGCCAACACCATCGGGATGAATCTGGGCGGAACGGTACAGTTGGGCGATGTGGCGGTCACCATGGTCGATGCCAAGCACTCCTCGGGCGTGCAGGACGAGCGTGGAAGCCACTATCTAGGAGTCGCAGTCGGGTTTGTGTTGACCATCGCTGGCGGCCCGGTGCTCTACCATGCCGGAGACACGGCGGTCTTTGGAGACATGAGACTGATCAGCGAACTTTACCAGCCTGAGGTGGCCATACTTCCCATCGGAGGGCACTTCACCATGGGGCCGAAGGAGGCCGCGGTGGCCGTGCGATTGTTAGGCGCGAATACGGTCCTGCCCATACATTTTGGAACGATGCCACAGTTGAAGGGTGCACCGGAAGAGCTGGCCGCGCTGATCGATTCCAAGGTGCAGGTTGTGCGATGGACGCCTGGAGAGGCTGTTTAGAGGTAACCTGACGGCTTGGGCGGAGTCATTTCCCGACCGGATGCTGCGGCGGAGGTCGCAGGAAGGCGCGAGAGATTCTGACCACCAAGGTGTATGCCCGTTGAACCCTGAGCGGCGCGTGCGTTGCGCAGGTCGCGCAGGATCTCCTGTTTCTCGCGGGCATATTGACCGGCCAAATGGGTCAGGGCATAGGTGATGATGTCGCTGTGATGCAACTCCTGCATCGAGGGATCGCGGCGCATGTTCAGCCATAGGCGATGCACTAATTGCACATCTTCGGGACCGAGGGCCGGCGCGTGCGGCCCGATGTAGAAGACCTTGGTTTCGCCGTCGTGGCCGATCACATAGAAATTGAACTGCCGCTTGGGCTCCGGCAGCGCCTCCCAGGCCTGTCCAAGATGGAATGCCTGGTCCTCGGGAGTCATTGAACTGGAGGCTCCGGAGACCACCGAATCCACTTCGAGCGAGTTGGCGCCCTGCACAAGCGCGGCAAAGACGTCTCCGGCGGGGACCACCAGCAACGAGACCTTTTTGCCGAAACTTTCGGCCACCGAGACGGCCTTGGTAAAAACCATCTGCTCGTGTTCGCTAAAGCTCTGATCCTCGGCGTTCAGATACTCAGGCCCGCCCACGCCCATCATGCGAACGCTGAGGACCACCACATCCTGGTCGTCGGTGCTTGTGTGGGCCAGTGTCCACTTCAACGCTAACGGATTGGCTGCATCGCGCATGGTCACCATCACCGCGCCGGGACGGATAGCCACCGATTCGCGGTTCACCGTGTCCTGATGCTCCAGTTGGAACTGGTCTTTCATCTGGCGCGCGGTCAAGGCATGTTTCCGCTGATTGGAGCGCTCAGAAAGGGTGAAGATGATGAAGAAGGCTGCGGCAAAGATCACGCCGCTCACCGTGGCAACTGACTTGGTGAACAGGTTGACGATGGCTGTGGTGAGCAGTACCAGGAAGACTGAGATGAGTCCGACAGGGACCTCGGTCGTGCCGATGCGAATGTTCGGCGGAACCTTCCAGCCGCGTTCGCCATGGTACTTCCAGCGCAAAACCAGCATGGCCAGGCTGTTGAAAGTGAACGACCAGATGACGCCGAAGGCGTAAGCCTCACCCAGCATGATCACGTCGCCGCGGCTGGCGAGGATCGTGATCATTTGAAGGACAAAGATCATGTTGACGATGCGGTGGCTGGTGCCGAACTTGGGGTGCGGCTTGCGGAACCAGTCGGTCAGGACGCCATCCTCGGCCACGCGCATCAGAACTCCGGTAGACCCGATCATTGAGGTGTTGATCGCGCCCGAGAGGATCAGGAAGCCGACCAGCACCACGAAGATACGGAAAGCGATGCGCCAGAAGAGCGGTCCGACCATGTTCATGGCCAGGCCAGCGATCAGGTTGTCCTGATAGAGCACGTGATCCTTCAGCGGGATCAGCATGTAAGCCAGAATGGTGGCGCCGCCGGTGAATATCAGGCTATAAAGCGCAATGACGATCGCGGCCCGTTTGAGGTTTTTGAGCTTGGGATGCTCGATCTCGCGGTTGACCTGGGCCAGGCTTTCTTCGCCGCTCATGGCCAGCACCGAATGGCCGAATGCCATGAGAATGCCGAAGAGGCCGAGCAAAGGCACGAGGGGAGTTCCCCGGAGGAATCCAAGGGCATCCTGGCTGAATTTGAGATGGGCAGGCGTAGGTGGTGGCGGCAGTTGAGCGCCCTTGATCAGCACCGAGAAGACACCCCACGCCAGCAGGATGATCACCATCACGGTGGTGACCTGCATAACCCGCAAAGCCTTGCCGCTGGATTCCTCAATACCCTTGATGTTCTGCCACCAGTAGTAGATCGTCACCACGGCCGCAAAGACCGCTGAGGTGTGATCCATGTTGAACTGGAAGGGATTATTGCGCGCGTCGATCAGGGCCGGAGGCAGCCAGTGGCTGGTGTTGGCAACCGTCAAAAGCTCATTAATCAGGCCCGTAATATATTGGCCGGCGGAGACGCCTGAGATCGGCCCCGTCAGGATGTAATCGAACATTAGGGCCGAGACGCTCAGCTTGGCGAAGGTGCCGCCCAGGGCCTCTTTGACCACGCGGTAGACGCCGCCGCGGGTGAACATCGAACAGCTCTCGACGTAGACCGCGCGCACGGCAAAGCTGAAGAGCATGATGCCGAGAATGAACCAGGGAGCCGCCGCGCCGATGGCCTCTTCGGCAATGCCGCCCGCATAAAAGGCCGATGAGCCTAAGTCACAGAGAACAATAGCCGCTGCGCGCCAGAAGGAGATGAACGTCAGCATCACGGAGGATGCAACGATCAGCCGGACGCGGTCGGAAGGAGGAGCTACGGTCGTTCGGGTAGATGCCATTGTTTCTGTGCCGGCGCTGGGCAGCTTTCTATCGTTGCTGGAGTGAAAAAACGATACGCCCTGCGACGAGTTTATTTCCGAATCAAGGCGGAGTCAATCAGCAATTCAGGAGGCCCGAAGATGGGGCTATCCGGCGCGTGATTCAGGCGGCTCGTCCTTGCCGAAGAGTTCCTTGCCGTCTTCGGCAAAACTGATGAGCACGACGATGGTCGAGCCCGCCAGCCCGACAAAGAACATCACTTCCAAGACGCGCATTGCGAAGATTGCAATCTGCTGCATGAAGAGATTGTAGCTTGATTTCTCTCCGCTCGTCGCGCGCCCGGTGGATGCGATCAGGGCCGACGCATATAAATGAACCGCATTTGCTATATGCAAACCGCAATCGAGCTGTAACAAGGGGAAATGGACAGCCCCTTGAAGTATTTTGCCGAATTGACAGACCCTCGGGTGGA
>JBEKCA010000138.1:0-11117 GCA_050015115.1 Occallatibacter sp. | reverse complement strand
ACGATCACCTTCGCAAAGAAGCTGCTCTCAACCCACGGGGACATCGCTCAGCACCTTTCTCCGCGCCAGGCGCCCATCCCGAATTGCCAGAAGCCCAAGCAACAACAACCCCAGTGCACAAACCCACTGAATGACATTCATACCGTAGACCAATGGCTGCGGTTTTAGAAAATCTTCCACAAGTCGCCACCCAAGATAGCTGCCCATGAAGATGCGAAAGCGCGCGCCTTCCGGCAAACGAAAAGGGCGGCTCAGCAAAAATCCAAGCAATGCAAGAAAGAGAATCTCATAAATTTGAACGGGATGGCGGCCAACGCCGTCTCCCAGGTCAATTGCCCACGGCAGGCTGGTCGGCTTGCCAAAGGTATCGTCCGCCAGGCCCGCAAAAAGACATCCGATGCGGCCAATGGCAATGCCCACGCACAATGGAACAACAAACTGGTCGCCCGTCCGCCGATGAATTCCCGTCATGGCCTTCACCAGCTCAACCGCAACCCAGCCGCCCAGCAACCCGCCCACAATCGTCTTGCCGCCGGGCGAAACGAGCAGCGACCACAAATGCCCTGATTGCCGCTCTGCCTCGATCGACGGCCACTGTTCAGCCAGACCCAGTATGCGGCTCCCGGCCAGCGCTCCAACCGCCGCCGCGGCCATCACTACCCAGCGCTGTTGATCGGCAATCACATCTCCACCTCGTGTCCGCGCGCGCCGGAACACAGCGTACCCCGTCGTGTAAGCCAGCGTCTCCAGAACCGGATGAAGCACCGGGTGCGATCCGATTGGAATCATTGAAGAAGTATAGCGGCGCTGAAAAGGGCGACGCTGCAAAAGGCCGTCTTTCGGCCGGTGGCCCGATCCCAATCGCGCCTCCCACTCCATTGGGGTTGCCCCGGCCCAGGACCCCCCAGAGACACAGGTTCCCAGACAAACGATTTCTGTTCGCTGGGGTGAGGAGACAGGTCCACGCCTGTGGGATGAAAGGCGGGGGATTCAACTTCCGCAAACCCGCCCCCAAAAACCTTGAAAGGCCGTCAACCCAGCGAAGCCGCGCCCAGGCCCCCAAGCCCAGTCCCCGTCTGACCGCTGATCCGCTCAGAACAGTTAGCTTCCCACAAGCCGACTTTTCGTTACCAACCTTCTGTCAACAGAGACTCGGTGATTCCTCGACCAGCGAAAATGCTTGATACACCTGAATCGACTTTCCGTCTCTGCCCATGCCCTTGCTGCCATGAGATATGAAAAGCCTATTCGGCGCGGAGCATGATAGTTGGGTCAATGCGTGTGGCGCGCAGGACTGCTGGGATAGCGGCCAGCAGGGCGGCGGCCAGAAGAACTGCTGCCGGTGTTATGACCATCGCGGGATCGGTGCCTTTAACTCCAAAAAGGAGAGTTTGGACGTATCGGACTGAAGCCATGCCAAGAGCGATGCCGGCAGCAGCGCCGACGAATACGGTAACGAAGATTTGGGCGGTGACGAGGCGGGCGATGCTCCCGATGCGGGCGCCGACGGCGATGCGGATGCCGATTTCGCGTTCGCGTTGGTGGACGGAGTAGTTCAGCACGCCGTAAAGACCGATGGAGGCGAGCAGAAGGGCGACGGATGCGAAAAACAATGCGAGCAAAGCGAGGAGGCGCTCGCGGATGCTCTGGTTTTCGACGAGTTCCTGCTGGGTTTGCACGTTGTTGACGCGGTAAGCGGGATTAGTCTTCGCGACCAGGCGGCGCAGCGTGGGCGCGAGGGATAGCGGGTTGATTCCGGACGTGCGGAGGAGGAAGGTGCCGCCGTCGGCGGGATTGATGGTGCCATCTGAATTTAGATGGCGAACTGGGACGTAGGCGACCGGGAGGATGGGATCGTGGATGTTGCTATAGACCGCGTCTGGAACGACACCGATGACTTGGCAGAGTTGGCGAGAGCCGCGTGGATTTACTTTTTCGAAGATGTGGCCAATGGGGTCGGCACCGTGGAAGAAAGTTTTGACGAAGGTCTGGTTGACGATGGCCTCACCGGGGAATGAGTCAGTGGAGTTGAATTCGCGGCCTTCGATGAGCCGCATCTTCACAGTGTTGAGCCAGCCGGGCGAGATGGAGAGAAAGTAGCCCCATGTATCTGTGGGCGGCCCGGCGTTGACGGATATTGAGCCGGTCCAGCCGCCGGAGAGAAGCGGCCAGCCCGCGATGGCAACGTCTTTGACTCCGGGAACGGCGCGGAGAGTGTCTGCCATTTGCGACCATGACTCGGGTGGTTGGCCGTGCGGGGTGGAGGTTTCGAGAAGGATGAGATTTTTGGCGTCAAAACCAAGAGGTTGGCTGGAGAGATGGCGGAAGGTGGCGACGAAGAGTCCAGCGAGAAAGAGGACGACGAAGCAGAGGGCGACCTGTGCGGCGATCAACGCGTACATCGAGTGGCGTTTGGAGTGAGGTTCTTCACCGCCTTTGAGTGCGGTGACCGGGCGGATTGAGGACGCGCGCAGGGCGGGTGCAAGTCCGAACAGAACCGTGACCGCGAGTGTGAGGAGCGTGCCGAAAGCGAGGACGCGCCAGTCTGCGGGGAGGACAAGGCGCGCGGGATTGCCCGGCGGATTGATCCGGCTCACGACGAATGGCGCCGCCCACCAGGCGAAAAGCGCGCCGAGTGCGGCGGACAAGAGCGCGAGCATGGCATTCTCAACGAGGACGAGCTGCACGAGGCGCGAGCGGCCGGCCCCTATCGAGACGCGGAGGGCCATTTCGCGTGCGCGCGATGCGGCCTGGGCGGTCATAAGGTTCGCAACGTTGGCGCAGGCGATCAACAGGACCAGAACAACGAGGACGCCGAGCCAGACGAGAGCGCGGCGGTAATCATCCTGAAGGCGGGAGACGCCGGAGGCAGCAGGCTCAATCAGCATCCTCTTCTGGAGGGAGAACTGGAGGTTGCGTTGCGACATGCCGGAGAAGCCCTTCATGCGTTCGGTCTCATAATTGAGGCTAACGGCGTCGAGCTTTGCGCGGAGAGGCTCGTCGGACACGCCGGGGTTGATGACCGCGAGGATGCGGAGCCAGCTGAGGTCGGTGCGCGTGACGTCGGGGTTCATCATGGTGGGGAGAAAAATGTCGGTGACGATGCCTGGCTCGGTGCCGGTGAAGGACATCGGGCCGACGCCAATGATCTGGAACATTTTGGTGCCGATGTGGACGGTGCGGCCGAGGACCTGGGGATCATTGGCGAAACGGCGGGACCAGTAGTTGTAAGAGAGGACAGCATAGGGATGTGCGCCTGGAGTAATGTCGTCATCCCTGGTGAAAAGTCGGCCGAGTGTGGGCTGAAGACCGAAGATGGGGAACATCGTGCCGGAGATGTACTGCACGTAGCCTTTTTCCATTTCATTATCGGTGACATAGGTGAGGTCGGTGAGGTAGGTAAAGGAGGTGGCGATCAGTTCAGCCTGGCCTTTGGAGGCCTCGCGCATGCCTTTGAAGTTGGGATAGGCGAAGTCGTCGAAGGTGCGGGATATACCGTTGCTATCGGGACCCAGACGCACAAGAACGTCAAGACGATCGGCACCCGCGACTGGGAGGGGGCGGAGGAAGAGCGCGTCTATGAGGCGAAACGCGGAGGTGCAGGCGCCAATGGCGAGGGCGAGCGAAAGTATGGCGACGGCGGTGGTCACTTTGCGTTTGAGCAACTGGCGCCAGCCGAAGACAAGGTCGGCACGCAGGCAGTCGAGCCATGAGACGATTCGGGCGTCGCGGCTCTGTTCGCGGAGGCGGAGCTGTGAGCCGAAAGTGCGGCGCACTTCGGCGGGATCATTGCCGGCGGCGATCGCCTCTTCGATGTGGGCGGCGAATTCCTCGTCTATTTCGTGATTGAGACGGTCGCCGCGAAAAACGTTGGTGATTCGTGACCAGAGCGACATATTCAGGCTTCCTGCAGAACGCGGTTGATCGCGGAGCTGACGGTGTGCCAGCGGGTGACCTCGGCTGCGAGCTGTTTCTTGCCGGCAGCGGTAAGTTGGTAGAGGCGGGTGCGGCGGCCAGTGCCTTTGTCGGCCCATTCGGCGCTAATCCAGCCGGTCTCTTCCATGCGGTGAAGGGCTGGGTAGAGGGAACCGACTTCGGCGCTGAGGACGTCGCCGGAGGTGTGCTTGATGGCCGTCATGATCGCATAGCCGTGCAGCTTTGGCTGGCGGGAGAGGACTTTGAGCACGAGAAGATCGAGCGAGCCCTGCATTGTGTCTGTTTTTTTCATACTAAGACATCTTAATATACAGATGGCTTAGTAGTTGTCAAGCCCCCAAAATGGTTTGCTCATCTCTTGATGAGTCCCAAAAGCGCCGTAGGGCCCGGAAATGGAGTTGCGCCCGGTTTGACGCCCACTCGCCCCTTACGCAGATCGGCTTACGTTTCCTCAGAGCAAGCGCCCGCTGGCCCAGAACTCCCAGCTTCCACAGATGCACAGGCCGAAGACCCAAGACCACGCGCCGCCCGCTTGCCCCGCGAGAACGAAAGTCCCGGAATCGATTCAGAATGCGCCCCGCACCTTAGCCCACATTCGAGGGCACCGGAAGCAAGCAGCAAGGGAAGCAAGGAGCAAGGAGATAACAGCTAGAACCTAAGAACTGACCCCTGATCTCTGATCTGTTCTCTGTTCCCTGTTCACTGTTCACTGTTCTCTGTTCTCTGTTCCCTGCCCTTCGACCCCGGCCCCCCTGAAGAAACGCACAAATTTCGGTGCAAACAGTGCGCGCAAAACCGTGCTGAAACATTACCAAAACGTGCATTTTTTCGGCCCTTTTTGTGCATTTCGCGCACAGAGTGGTGTGCCGCCATCAGCGGATTTGCTCAGAATCGGTCAGTCGGGACAAGCCGATTCCGTCCATGCGCCCGGCCGGGCACGACTTGGGTTTCCACCCACACCGATTTCATCAAATTCGGCGCGATGCGGCCGGTCGGAAATCTCAATGAGCGCAAAAACCGCCAACAAATTCCCCTTCGCAGCCCCGGGGGCCGGGAGCAGCGGCCAGCCGCCAGGAGCCAGAAGCTAAAACTAAACGATGAAAACAGGCAGCCAGAAGCCGCCAGCTCTCTAACTTCCTTTTCTTTCAGCCTCTTAGAACTTCGTCACCGTCGCCGCGCCCGTATACGTCACCGTCTTGTCCGGCGCCGAAGTCACTGCGCCGCCCACTCCATGTCCCTCGCCCACAATCACCACGTTGAACGTGTGTCCCGGCGTCATCCCTTTGTAGCTGCCGGTCCGTCGTCCGATCGTCAGCGTGCGGCTGGCGTTGTTCCAGTGCAGTGCGATGGTTGCATAGGCTCCCTGCGCATAGCGATAGCTGTCGCCTTCGTCCTCATACAGCGTGAAGTCCCCATCCGCCCCCGGATACACCCTCACCTCAATCGGATCCGTCGCCTGTCCAGCGTATTCGATCACCGGCCCCAGCGGCACAATCGAACCCGCCCGCACATCCAGCGGAATGGTCTCAAGTGGTGCTGCTGCTTGTATTTGCCGTCCACCCGCGGTTACTTTTCCCGTCCAGAAGTCGTACCACGTGGTCCCGGACGGCAGGTAAACAGGCCGCTCCGCCGCATGTTCCTCCAGCACCGGGCTCACCATCAGCGACGGTCCAAACATGAACTGATCGCCAACATTCCACGTCGCCTCGTCGCTCCTGAAGTCCATCACTAACGGCCGTTGAATGGTGTAATCCTCGCTCGTTACCCTCCACGCCGTTGAGTAAACATAGGGCAAAAGCCGGTACCGCAACCGGTCGACAGCCAGCAACGCGGGGTAAACCTTGTCGTACGTCCAAAGCTCGTTGTGATCACGGTGCCCATGCGTACGGAAGATCGGACAGAAGGCTCCGTATTCAAACCACCGCGCATACAATTCGGTGTACGCAGGCTGATTGGCCATGCCCGCAACCGGCTGGTGGTAGCCACCGATATCCGTCGTCCAATACGGATATCCCGACAATGCAAAATTCAGTCCCGCCGCCACCTGGTGCTTGAGCGCCCACCAGCTGCTGTACACATCGCCCGACCAGACTGTCGCCCCGTTTCGCTGCTGGCCCAAAAACGCCGAACGCGTAAGAAGAAAAACACGTTTCTCCTGTGTGGTTTCCTTCCAGTGTTCCTGCACTCCACCCGTATGCATCAGCGGAAAGATGTTCGTGTACTCCAGCCCACTTCCGATATTCAATTTCTTGTCGCGCAAGCTTGCATCCCCAGAGTGCGGCCAACTCTCTTCAGGCTCGGCACTATCAAGCCAGAATGCGTCCCATCCTTGTGCAAACAGCTTGCCCGGTAGCTGATCCCAGAAGAAATCGCGCGCGGCAGAATTGGTCGGGTCATATACGTGCGTCCTGCCAATCTCGAAACCTCTTCGTCTGATCTCCTGAAAAGTTTTCGAGGTTCCGTCCATCTTTCCCCAAACCGAAATCATGGCGTGAACGTGTTCGTCATGGAGTGTCTTCAGTTCTGCCGGAATATCAGCATAGTTCTCGTTGAATACCGGATCGCCTTCGCCGCCTTGCCGCCACCAGTACCAGTCCTGAACAATAGCGTCCATCGGAATATGCCGTGCACGGTATTGACCCGCAACATCAAGGATCTCGGCTTGCGAAGAATAGCGGTCCTTGGACTGGAAAAGCCCGTAGGCCCACTCCGGAAACATAGGAGCATGACCGGACATCGTCCGATATTGCTGAAGAATCTGATCCATCTCCGGACCGTAGAGAACGTAGTAGTCAACCGCGTCACTGGCTCTGGACTCAAAGTTAAGTTCCAGTGGAAAACGATTATCCATGTAACTAAACGACGCTGTGTTCCAGAGAATTCCGTAACCTTTACTTGACAGCAGCAGAGGAATTGCGACATCAGTATTGTTCTGCGCCAATTCCACCGTGCTGCCGCGATAGTTGAAGAGTCCGCTCTGATGCTGCCCCAACCCGTAAATCGCTTCTGTCGCATCAGGAGAGAATCGAGCTTCAATGTTATACAGCCCCGCCGTTTCTGAAGAGCCGTAGGTACGCGGCAGATTCGGATACTCCCGCAGGAGCATGTCGCCTCCCGCCGTCTTGAAAATCAAAGTACCGCGCACGAGAGAAAGAGAAACGACCAAACGGGATGTCGTCAGAGTCGCAGCATCTCCAGTCTGCGCAAACTGGAAGACCGCCCCAGGGCACGACTGGGCCTTGTCGAGCATCCAGGGCCGGCTCGCTTCTGAGACCGGAGCGCCAGCAGGACGGCCCACTACATGAACAAGCGATGTTCCGCAAATGCTGACTTCAAGAGTTTCAAAATCATCATGAGCAATGAGACCAGATGGAGACTGCTCAACTTGCATCGGAGACGGGCGCGGCGGGTCCTCCGCGTCAGTCTGCGCTGCGGACGTGCTCGCTGAAACCGTGATCTGCAACAGAAACGCCAATGCGGAAATGCAGGTTGTACCGAAAGCTCGCTTGAACATGAAGGACCTCTAAGTACAGGGCAGAACAAAAGCGGCCCCCACCAATGGTGGAGGCCGCTGGAGTTTACATGCGGTTAGGCGACGATTATTTCAGGTTGCCGCTAGAGTCCATGGTGATGCCGCCTGGACCAGCGTTCTTCTTTTCTTCATTAGCCTTGCGGGTACTCATGGCCTTGGATGTCCAGTCCTGCGCTGCTGCCAGATCATCCTTCACGGCTGCCGCATCGCCGAAATCTACGTTCGCCTTCGCCCTGTAATCCAGGTTGAGATAGGTCATCGCTTCTTCGTAGTTGGCCCGGTTCTCCACTGCCTGATTCAGGAATTTCAGGCTCTCGTCTACCAACGGACCATTCTGCGCCTTCAGCGGTTCCATCAATTTCTTTGGAGCCTTCTGATTACCATTGCCGTCGTCGTTGATTCCTGCACCCTGCAACGCCGAGAGAAGGTTCGCATGGGCTTCCATCCAGTCGATCACGCCGACCGTATAGGCCGCCTCGGGATCCTTTGGGTCTACGGCGAGAACCTTCTCCTGCCATATCTTGGCATTACCCAGATTGTCGAGCCACTTCGCATTGTCACTTGGGTTGGCAATGCTGAAGTAAATACCGGCAACCTGCTTCAGGCTGTTGACATCCGAGGGGTCCTTGGCAAGAACCTCTTTGAAGATGTCGATGGACTGCTCGGCCGTCTTCAGGTTCTCCGCCGTGTTCAATCCCGGGACTACGTTCTGCGCCAGTGCTGTGGCCAGATAGGTCTTTGCCATGGGCAGATTTGGGTCAAGCTGCGTCGCACTCTGGAAATGACCGATCGCCTCTTCGTAATGGGCGCTCTTGTACGCTTCCACGCCCTTGTTCAATTGGTCACGGGCCTTGAGCTGGTCGCACCCGCTCATGGAAAGCACCATGCCGGCAAGGGTAATCGCGAACGCCGTAATACGTGCGGGTCCATTCATGTTCGTATCCTTCTCCTTCAGGCGAGTGCCTATCGGTTGCGCGCCTGGAATCTATTGAAGCTGGTTGCGGGTGGGAGCAACCGAAACCAGGATTGAAAAATTGTACTCCAAACTTACGCCCGGGTTTACCGCTTCCGGACAGGTCTGGCTTTTCTGGAAAACCTTTGATCGGTCTGCAATCCCAGGTTCTCCGCTGCCAGCCGAAATCTCCTTTAAATCAGCCTTGTGCGTCTCGATACCGGCCGCGGAAGGCCGGTGCCGATTGCGTCTTCCTCCGCAAGGAAGACGCATGGCTGAGCTTGGTTATTGTCCGGCCTGAATCTTTGGCGTCATCAATCCGATGTGATCCACGTTGGCCGCGCGGCCAATGTCGATAACGTCAGCGATGTAAGCGAAGTTCAGATCGTCGTCGCCCTTGACGAACATCACGCGTTCTGCGCGATTGGCATAGATCTCGGTCAGCTTGGGCAGTAAATCGGCCTTGGCCACGTCAGTCTCATTGATCTTGTACGCCGGGGGTGCGCCGGGGCGATACAGGACTTGGACGACGATGGTACGGTCGTTGGGTTGCTGCTGCTTCTGCGGATCCTTGGGCGGCTGGGGCACCAGCGCATCCAGACCCTTGGGAGTCACCGGCACGATGACCATAAAGATGATCAGCAACACCAGCAAGACGTCGATCATGGGCGTAACATTGATGTCGGACGAGTAGCCTCCCCCGCCTCCCATTGACATTGCCATGGCTTAAAACTCCTCGATTATTGCAAAATCGTTAAAGGACAACGCAACCACCCGGCTTACTCTCCGCTCGAGAGGTTGCCTTCCTTCTTCTGCGTCAACAAGCCTACTTCATCAACGCCGGCCGTACGCACATCATCGATGGCATCTTCGACCGCCTTGTACTGCGCCCGCGCGTCCGCGCGAACATAGATCGTCTTGCCGGGCTTATCGGCCAGCTTGTCGCGAACCATGGGTCCGAGTTGGTCCGGAGAGACCCGGTTCTGCCCAAGGAATATTCCACCATCGCGGGTGACGGCAACGACAATTGCATCTTCCTTGTCGGCGTCGGGCATGGCGACCGCATTGTCGACCTTGGCCATGTCGATGGCAACCTTGTTTTGAAGCATGGGCGTGATAACCATGAAGATGATCAGCAGCACCAACATCACATCCACCATCGGCGTGACGTTGATGTTGGAACTGACGGCTTTGCTAAGGTCACGTACTGCAATTCCCATAGTCGGGGCTCCGTGCGAGTTTGAGATTTTGCCGGATCCCTTCCGGCTTCGCTCTGGTTAACAGCCCGTCTGCAAGAGGGGGAACTGTGGGGCAGGAGCGTTTAAGGCACTCCTGCCCGTCCAGCTTCTCGCTCGAACCGACAGCCGCTTCGCTTAGCGCTTGTGGCTCTGCTTGATAAAGTAGTCGACGAGTTCGCTGGAACTGTTATCCATCTCCACGTCGAAAGCTTCAACGCGCCCTGTGAAGTAGTTGAACGCCATAACGGCAGGGATGGCCACAAGCAGACCAAACGCCGTGGTGACGAGTGCTTCGGAAATACCGCCGGCGACTGCGCCGATGCCCGAAGTCTTCTGGGTTGCAATCTGCTGGAAGGCGTTCAGAATACCGACGACCGTTCCGAACAGTCCGACGAAGGGCGCTGTTGCGCCGATGGTCGCCAGCACCGAGAGGCCCCTCTTTAGCTTGGCGTGGACGATGGCCTCAGCCCTCTCCAGCGCGCGGCCTGAGCTCGCGATGGTCTCCTCGGTAGCGGTGCCACCGGAAGCGCGGAACTCCTGCAGCCCGGCCGTTACAACCTCGGCCAGATGGGACTTCTTGTTGCGGTCGGCGATCTTGATCGCCTCTTCGAGCTTGCTGTCCTTCAGAGCTCCGGCAACTTTAGGCGCGAATTCGCGCGACTGCTTGCGGGCAGCAGAAAAGTACAGGTAACGGTCGATCATGACGGCCAGCGACCAGATCGACTCGATGAAGAGAAGGATAGCCACGCAACGGGCCAACCATCCCATATGATCCCACAGCCCCATGGGGCTGAAGCTGACTGTCTGCTCATCCTGGAAAAGTGCCAGGCTGCTGACCGTGTGCGAAGCGAAATGTGCGAGTTGAGCGAGAATCACTGAATCGTTCCTCCTAAGGAGTTTCTTGTGAACTGAAGACTACCTTACGGTTGCTGGGAATGCGGTTCGTTTCCGGATTCGCATTCAGGTCAATAGCAAAGCTCCCTGGCCAGAGACTGCCAGGGAGCCAGTGGTTTCATCATCCACCAAGGGTGAAGATCACGTTCACCGTGGTTTCAACCTCTACAGGATCGTTGTTGAGCAGGTAGGGTCTGTAGCGCCACGTCTTCACTGCGTCCATGGCCGCCTGTTGCAACATGGCCGGGCCACTGATTACGTGAAGTCCTTCGATCTGGCCTGTCTTCGAGATGGTGGCCTGAAGAACCACCGTACCGGAAACGCGCGCAGCCTTTGCGATTGGGGGGTAGATTGGTTGGGTCTTCTGAAGCAGCATGCCGACCATAACACCGGCCGAGATGCTCACCTTCTTGGGAGCCGCCGCCTGTACCTTGGGCCCCTTATTTGCAAAGAGGGAGTCGGTTGCGCTGCTGCCACCCAGACCTTCCATTCCGGCAACGCCTATGCTGGAGGTAGGAGCTTCCTTCTCGGCGACCTGAACAATGTTGTGTGGGATGCGTGTTGG
>JBEKCA010000137.1:0-11137 GCA_050015115.1 Occallatibacter sp. | reverse complement strand
CAACGGCCTCCTCGTCGTTGCCGCTGTCGAGATAGATCAGCCCGCGCGTTCCGTAGGCCGTCGCGGGCCCGGGATCTGCATTTTGCGAGAGAAACTCAATGGCCCGGTCCACCAGCTCGTGCGCCTCCTCAAAGTTGCCCATTCGCCGGTGGCAGTTGGCCATGTTATTCAACAAAACGCCGATGCTTGAGGGCGCAATGGATGGGGTGCGCTCGCGGACATCGCGGGCCTTTTCGTAGTGCGCCAGTGACTCCTCAAAACGCTCCTGCTCTGAATACATAACTCCGAGATTGACCCAGGCGGCGGCGGCCAGTTCGAGCTGCTTTCTGGATACATGAATCTCGGCCGCTTCTTTGTAGGCGCGTTCGGCTTCGGCGGGATCGGTTTTGCGCAGCGCGTTGCCGACCTCGAGCAAGACCGAGGGCAGATGAGCATGACCGGGATAATTGCGCAGGATTCTCAAAGCGGCTTGCAGGCGAACGGTGGCGTGGTCGCTCAGGCCTATCCGCGTATAGCATTGGCCGACGCGCCAGAGCATATCGGCCATCGGGATGGGCTTATTCCGCTCGGAAAGCAGCTGAATAGCCTCTTCAAAGTGCGGGATGGCCTCGCGGAATTGCTTGCGCATCATGAGGGAGCCCGCCGCCAATCGGGCCTTCCGTATCTTGAGGTCGGAGTTGTCCGCCATGGAACTCCTCTCTGCGCGGGTCGATGCAGACTCAGTATAAGTCTCGGCGCTGGTCTTGCGCACTTGGTAATCAGGTAGAAATAGGAGCGGAACATTCGCCCATTCGCTACTCGCTCAATCGCGATAGTCTTAAGGGATGCGGACGGCTTTTATTGGAATGGGCGGCAACCTGGCCAGCCCGGCCGGCCAGCCGGAAGCGACTCTGGCGGCTGCGGCCGTACGCATGGAATCGATGGGGCGCGTGGTCTACCGCTCTTCGCTCTATTCGACCACCCCTGTTGGCTTCGCCGCGCAGCCGCGGTTCGTGAATGCCGTAGTGGCATTGGAGACGGAGCTTGGGCCGCGCGAACTGCTCGACGGCGTGCTCGTTATCGAGCAGGAGTTTGGCCGGGATCGGGCGGCAAACATTCCCAACGGCCCGCGCACGCTGGATTTGGACATTCTGCTCTTTGGCGATCTCGTTATCAGCGAGCCAGACCTCACGATTCCTCATCCGCGATTGGTAGAGCGCGCCTTTGTGTTGGTTCCGCTCAATGAAGTTGCCCCTCAGTTTGTTCATCCCGCGAGCGGAAAAACCATGGCACAATTGCTTTATAGCCTGCGCGCGAACGGCGCGGGCGATACTGATGCAGTGCTTCCGATCCAAAGCGATGGCTGGCGCGCTGGCGCTTGCCGGGGTGATCCCTACCCCGCCGCGGATCTGCGCACAGACGCCTGTGACAGTGACGGTCCCAATCACAGTTCAGGATAGCCTCGGCGCGGCGCTTGCCGGAGCCACAGTCACGAACGCCGCCGGAGATCTGCTGGGCCGCACTGGCGCGGACGGTCGCCTGACGATTGAATGCGCCGCTCCCTGCCCGGTGCGTGTGATCGCGGAAGGGTTTGCGGAGAAGAGCATTCAAGTCAACGGCGAAACGGCAATTCGGTTGGAAGCCGCCGCTCGCTCAGAACAGGTCACCGTTACCGCGTATCGCGCACCGCTAGGAGCTCTCGAGAGCCCAGCGACCACGCGGCTGCTCTCAGAGAAGGCTCTCGACACGACAGCCTCGATCACCATCGACAGCCAACTGCGCCAACTGCCGGGCGTCGAACTCTTCCGCCGCTCGACGTCGTTGGTCGCTAACCCCACTTCGCAGGGCATCAGCTTGCGCGGACTGGGTTCCACCTCTGCCAGCCGGACTCTTGTTACGGAGGACGATGTGCCGCTGAACGACCCCGTCGGTGGCTGGATTCACTGGCAGGAACAGCCGGAGCTTTCGATCCAGCGCATTGAATTGGTGCGCGGGGGCGCGAGCGATTTGTATGGTTCGAGCGCCATCGGCGGCGTGGTAAACGTGGTTTCGGCGCGCCCGGCTGGCGACTCTGCCGAGTTGCGGTCGAGCTATGGCGGCGAAGGCACTTTTGACGACAGCTTGCTTCTTCAGGGGATGCGCGGCGATTGGGGCGTGCTTGCGGCCGGAGGCATGATCGGGACAGATGGTTTTATTCAGGAGGCCCCATGGCAGCGCGGGCCGGTCGACATCGCCTCCAACGTTCACAGCCAGAATGCGATGGCGCTGGCCCAACGCGTTCGCGGCCCGCTGCGGCTCATGCTGCGCGGCAGCGGCTTCAACGAAGCGCGCGGCAATGGCACCCCCGATCAAACCAATGGAACGCGGCTGTGGAGATATGCGCTGGGCGGCGATTGGCAGGGCCCGCGCGGCGGCTCGCTGGTTACGCGGATTTACGGTTCGAGCGAGCACTACCGCCAGACGTTTTCCCAGATCGCAAATTCCACAACGCTACGCAACAGCGAGGCCCTGACCAAGTTCTCGCTTACGCCCGATAATGAACTCGGCGCGGCGATCCATTGGAACCAGCCGCTCGGCGCACGACTGTTGCTCGTTGCAGGGGCCGACGTGCACGATGTGCGCATCTGGGACCGCGAGCAGAGCTACGGTACTTCCACAGCACTCACCAATCTGCACGACCACCAGCGCGACTCGGCGGCCTACGGCGAGGCGATGTGGGTGCGCAAGGCGTGGACCGTGACCGCATCCGGCCGCATGGACTGGTTTCAGAACTTCGACGGTCAGAAGGTCAACTGGAACGGGTCGAGTTGGACGCCAGCCGCAACGCAGCCGCCACAGTTCAATCAAGCGGTCTTCGATCCGCGGCTGGGCTTCTCGCGCAAGCTTGGGGATCACTGGGCAATCTCGGCGTCGGGCTTTCGCGCCTTCCGCGCGCCCTCGCCCAACGAGCTTTACCGCTCGACGCAGGTCGGCAACAAACTCACCAATCCGAATGGCTCGCTGCTGAGCGAACGCGCTACGGGCTGGGAGACGGGCCTGGCAACGCATTGGCGCTGGGGCGGCGTTCGCTCCAGTTATTTCCTCACGCAAGTCAACCGGCCAATCGTCGCGGTGACGACGAACCCCAACTCTTCGCCGATTCTGCTGGTGCGCGAAAACCTCGGCCAGATCGAGAGCCGCGGCGTAGCCCTTGATTACGAGATTGAACCGCTGCACTGGCTGGCCGTCGATGGAGGCTATCAGTACGCTCATGCAACAGTGACTAGCGGTAGCCAGGATCTCGGCAACTGGATTCCCGAAGTGGCGCGCAACATGGCCACAATGAATCTGCGTGCTTCGCGCCCGCGGATCGGTACGCTTAGCTTGCAGTCGCGGCTCAGCGGACGCCAGTACGACGACGATGCGAATGCTTATCTGCTTCACGGCTACTTCCGCCTCGACGCTTACGCTTCCCGTGATTTAGGAAAGCGGTTGCAACTGTTTGCCGCGGGCGAGAATCTCTTCAACCGCCAGATCGAAGTTTCAAAAACTCCAACGACAACGCTGGCGATGCCCGCCGTCGCCCGCGCGGGATTTCTGTTGCGTCTGGGCGGCGAAAAGAGATAGACAGCGTCCGATAAATAAAGAGTGTCTCATAAAGCAAGCATTGTGTCAGGGCACGGCTACACAGGCTACATAGGCTGCGGAAGAGCCCTCTCGGCGCCACCGGAAGTGTCAGGGCACGACTTCAGTCGTGCCGCAGAGGCCGCAAAATTAGTTCAGGCTCTAGCCCCTGAGGAATATTTCTCCGCGTGCTAAACACCGGCCGGGTACCCCACCCTCGCGTTTTTTTGCGAAAAGGGTGGGACACCACGCTGCTTACTTTCAAATGCGCTGATTCCATCCCCGCCCGATAGAATCGACTGGTGAGCCTCGACTTCAATGTACTTGCAACATCTCCGGCCGGTGGGCGGCGCGGACGGATGCACCTGCCTCACCGTACGGTCGAAACGCCGGTCTTCATGCCGGTGGGAACAGCGGGCACAGTGAAGGCCGTTCCGCAAGACACGCTCGAAAGCCTCGGCGCGGAGATCATTCTCGGCAACACCTATCATCTCTATCTGCGGCCGGGCCACGAGGCGATCCGGCGCATGGGCGGGCTGCACAGGTTCATCAGTTGGCCGCGCGCGATGCTGACCGACTCGGGCGGATTTCAGGTCTTCAGCCTCAGCGCCCTGCGCAAGGTGACGGATGAGGGCGTCAGCTTCCGTTCGCATCTCGACGGGAGTTTGCACTCTTTCACTCCCGAACATTCGATCGATGTTCAGATCGCGCTGGGCGCGGATATCTGTATGGCCTTTGACGAATGCACCGAGTATCCCGCCGATCGCAGCCGCGCCCAGGAGAGCCTGCGCCTGACGATGGCCTGGGCGCGGCGCTCGCTCGACCACTTCAATGCACATCGACAAGAGGTGCCATGGCATGAAGAACTCAACGGCCAGACACAGAGTCTTTTTGGAATCGTGCAGGGCGGCACGTACGGCGATCTGCGCAAGGAGAGCGCGGAGCGGTTGGTGGAGATGAATTTTGATGGCTACGCCATCGGTGGCTTGAGTGTAGGCGAACCGCGCGAATTAACGCTGGAGATGATCGCCGAGGTGCTGCCTCTGCTACCGGCCGACAAACCGCGCTACCTGATGGGCGTCGGCTATCCCGACGAGATCGAGCAGTACGCGCGGATGGGCGTCGAGATGATGGACTGCGTGCTGCCCACACGAGCCGCGCGGCATGGCCTGCTCTTCACCAGCGAAGGGCGGCTCAATATCAAGGGGGTGCGCTTCGCAGAGGATCAGGGCCCGCCCGATCCGGCCTGCGGTTGCATGGTCTGCCGACGCTACTCTCGCGCCTATTTGCGCCACCTGATGCAATCGGGCGAGGCTCTCTCTGGCACACTCAACACCATCCACAATCTTGCGTACTATCTTGACGTCATGCAACGGATCAGAACCGATCTTCAGGCTGTAACGGCTCTCTGAGTCGGTACGCTCTGCGCCGCTGCCAGCCCCATCGCCAGCAACTGCGCCCCCGCCTGCCATAAGATGAGCCCATTGCCGAAGGCTGTGATGCTGGGCAGGTGTTCGATCGGCAGATAGAGCACGCCTGCCACGGACCACGTCACCATCACAGCGGCCACCGCGTAATGCGGGTGCCCCATCCATTCGCGCACTTTGCGAATGGGTGGGAGACCACGAACCCAACCGGTCCGTCCATGAATACTCAGTCCCCAATCGCCCCACCGAGCAATTGCCTCAGCGCCTCCACATATTCGGTCAGTGCCTTGCGGCCGGCCTCGGTCATGCGGTAGAGCGTTTGTGGCTTGCGCAGCACGAACTTCTTTTCGACTGCCACGTAGCCGGCTTCTTCAAGCTTGAGCAACTGCGCGCCAAGGTTGCCGTCCGTCGAGCCGGTCTTTGAGCGCAGCCAAATAAACTCTGCCTCTTCGACACCGCTGAGCAGCGAGAGCAGGGCCAGGCGCAGCTTCCCGTGAATCACAGGATTCAGCTCTGGCAGTTCAGGCATGGTTAGCCTCCAACCTGCTCCTGCGGGCTTCGGCGATCATTCCGTAGATTCCGAAGACAATCTGGCAGAAGAAGATGGCGGCCAGAAATGCAATTGTTAGCCCGTTGCCCCCGCCAAAGCAGGCATAGACAGTCAATGCCCACCAGACCATCGCGCAGGCAAATTGCAGTTTCCACTTGAGAATGATGCTCGAAGCCGCATTGGCTGTCGCGAGCATCGCGCCAACGATTGCTATCGAACTGTGCTGATCGGCTATTCCACTGAAGCCGAGTGACATCAAAAGTACAAAAGTCGAAATTCCCATCGAGATCCAGATCGCAGCGATCGCGCGGCTGATCGTTGTCCTCGGCTCCTTCGTGTGCCTGTGCGCGATGACAGCCCCCATCAAAACGCAGGCAGCGGTCATGGTGACGGGCCAGGCCAGGTAGCTGTGCGCCAGGCTGGTCCAGAGAATGGCGACGTAGTACGCTATGCCCCAAAGAACAAAAGTCCAGCCCCAGCTTTCGGTTGTGCGCCGCCCCTCGGCGATCATGTTCTCGATCAGGTTCAGTCTGTCTTTCAACTCCAGATCTTCAGTGTCTGGCGTCATGATGACCCTCTCCTCTGAAGGCGTCTCCGATCGCTCAGAGAAATCTTCTATATGGAGAACTCTATAAAATAGAGTTATAGAAGTCAAGGGTTATTTTTGCCACTTTAGTTGGTTTTTGGGCTATGCTGCGGTGCGCCAGGAGGCCTGGATCATCTGCTCGGCGGTCCCGATGGCTTGCATGCCCCCGAAGGCGCAGAGTTGGCTCAACTCCACGGCGACGCGTGCGACGACTCCGGCCCAGTCGCCCGGTTCGCGCTGGCGCAGCAAGCGGACTGTCGGGTACCAAGGCGTGGTCTCGGTCTGCTGCATCCAGCGCCAGTCGGCCAGATGAGGCAGCAGAATCCAGACAGGCTTGCCCATCGCTCCGGCCAGGTGGGCGATGCAGGTGTCGGTCGTGACAACCAGGTCAAGCGTAGCGATCATGGCCGCGGTCTCGGCGAGGTCCTTGTCTCGGCTCGACCCATCCCAGACAAAGATGTCGCCGGGCAGTGTCGTCATCTGCTCCGCTGCCGGCCCTTTTTGCAGCGAGACCCAGGTGATGCCGGAGTTGCGCAGCAAAGGCAGCAGGGTCTTCAGATTGATCGAGCGCCTCTGGTCGGCCTTGTAGCGAGGATTACCGGCCCAAGCTAGGCCCACGCGCAGCGGCTGAGCCCGATTGGGACGAACGTGGGGAGTGCGCCGGCGCTTCTCGAAGGCCAGTGCGGGGTCGGTGCCAAGGTAAGCTCCGGGCCAGGGAACCGTTTCAACCGTTGTCCCGAAGACGGCGGGCAGGCTCAGCAGCGGGCACTCCAGATCGAACTCCGGCAGGTTCGCCCCCAGCAGCGCCGTCTCGGCCAGTCCGGCGCGCACCACGGGCAGGGACGCCACGAGCCTCTCGACCGGCTGCTGCACTTGAAGAATGACCACGCCGCCGCGGGCCTCAACGAGAGTGGCATAGCGGCAGAACTGGATCGTGTCGCCCAGCCCCTGCTCGGCATGAAGAAGAATTCTGCGTCCGTTGAGGGGTTCGCCTTGCCAGCGGGGTTGCGAAAAGACTCTTGGACTGCGATGAACCTCACGGAAACGCCAGCGGGACTCGTAGTCCGGCCAGCCCCGCTCCCAGTCGCCGAGGCGCAGGCGGGTCAGCGCCAGGTTATAGATCGCTCCCGGGTGATGGGGGTCGCGCTCGACGGCCAGCTCGTGGGCTTGCAAAGACTCGTTCATGCGGCCCATATCGAGCAGGGAGTTTCCGCGGTTAGAGGAGGCTGCGCGGCTGCCGAGCAACTCGGCACGCGCAAAGTTCTCTACGGCCTCGGCGAAGCGTCCGTCTTTGTGCAGCAGAATGCCGTGCATATTCACGGCCTCCGCACTCTCCGGCTCGCGGATCAAGGCCCACCGCAGCCACTGCCACGCGCCCGCCATGTCGCCCTCGGCAGAGCGAAGCTGGCACCAGGCCAGCTGCATCTCCACTTGGCCCGGGTCGAGGGCAAAGGCCTTGCGCAGACAGGTCTCTGCCTCGGCAGGACGCCTTCGTTCGCGCTCTAGAAGCGCCAGATTGATCCAGCCCGAAACCAGCTCCGGCCGCAGTTCCACGGCCCGCCGCAATGCAGCCTCGGCGTAAACCTCGCGGCCCTGTTCGCGCAGCAGGCAGCCGAGATTAACCCAAGCGGCGGCAAAGTCGGGGCGCAGGACCAGCGCGCGGCGATAGCGGTTTTCAGCCTCCTTCGGCCTTCCCATCCGAGTAAGCACAAAGCCCGCAGCAAACTCGGCCTCAGGCAGTTTTTGCCGCAGAGCGAGAGCCTGCTGATAGCGCTTCAGGGCCTCTTCGTTGCGCTCTAACATCGTGAGTGCGTGGCCTAGACCCATCAGCGCAGGCACGAGCGCTGGCTGAAGGTTCAGGGCCAGCTCAAACTCCTTGATGGCCTCCTGGGGACGTTCGGCGGCGAGTAACAACTCACCACGGCCCACGCGGGCCAGCCAG
Source organism: Occallatibacter sp. (assembly GCA_050015115.1). Lineage (GTDB taxonomy): Bacteria > Acidobacteriota > Terriglobia > Terriglobales > Acidobacteriaceae > Telmatobacter. The sequence continues at coordinate 3,050 of JBEKCA010000137.1, read as the reverse complement.
TTGCCGCCGTCCAGACACAGCGTGTGCTCGTAGACCCGCTCGGCATCGTCGGCCCGGCCGTCGGCCTTGAGCGCCTGGCCCAGCGCAACCCAGGCGGGAACCATCTGCGGCGCAGCGGCTATGGCAGCCTCGGCCATCTTGACCGCAGCCCCTGACTGGCGACTGGCCAGCGCCACCAGGCAGATGCCGACGAGCGCTTGGGGATGGCATGGGTTCTCTTCGAGCATTCGCTGGCAACCCAGCGCAACCTCGGTCAGATGGCCGGTCAGCTCCGGCGGTAAAATAGCTTCGTTTTTCTGCATCGTCGTGAAAATCCGGAGCGGGTTTCAAGGAGGTTCAATCGGTCTCGCATGTCATTTCCCAGGGGCTAAAGCCCGAGTTGATTTTGCAACCGTAGCGGCAGGACTAAAGTCGTGCCCTGACATAAGACCGGTTTGATACACGCTCCAATAGTTGCCCTCACCTGGATGTTAGGGGCACTGCGCCTCCAACTCAATTGAGTTGTGCCCGGAGTGCGCAAAATTGCGGGGCAGATTGTCCCACTTTTGGCGAGTTCTGAATTGGGATGGTGTACGGCCAGAGCTACGGCGGTGGGGCGAATCGATCGCTGATTAATGTATTTCATTACGTCGTGCATAAAATGCGATCATGTCGTATATTTTGCGTATGTGGATCTCGCGCGCCATCGAATCCCGCCTGCAACGCTCCGCCAAGACACGGCCTGTGATCGTGTTGACCGGCGCACGGCAGACCGGCAAGACCGCCACCCTCCTGCACCTCTTTCCGGACTATTCTCTCGTCTCCCTGGACCTGCCGACGGAAGCAGAACAGGCGGACAAGGAGCCAAAGCGCTTTCTAGAGCGTCATCCGCCACCGGTAATCATCGACGAGGTGCTCTACGCGCCGGAGCTCTTTCGCCACCTCAAGGTGGTGGTTGATGCCAACCGTGGCCGCAACGGCCAATTCCTGCTTACTGGGTCGCAGAAGTTCACTCTGATGAGGAACGTCTCTGAGTCGCTGGCCGGCACAGCCGATATCGCCGAGCTCGATACCCTGTCGTACGCCGAGATTCGAACGGCCTGGCCTGAGGCGACGATTGAAGCGGCGATGGTGCGCGGCGGCTTCCCGGAGTTGTATTCCAATCTGGACATCGACTCAGGGGCCTTCTATAACTCCTATCTGGCCACCTATCTCGAACGCGATGTGCGTTCGCTGACCAACGTGGCCAGTCTGCGGGAGTTCGAGCGGTTTCTGCGCGCCTGTGCGCTCCGCTCGGCAAACCTCGTGAACAAGGCCGATCTCGCGCGCAGTGTCGGCATCGCCCCCTCGACGGCGAACCAATGGCTGACGATTCTCGAGGCCTCGGGTCAGGCCGTGCTGCTTGAGCCGTGGTTCTCGAATAAAACCAAGTCGATGGTCAAGAGTCCGAAGCTCTATCTGACCGACACCGGCCTGCTTTGTGCGCTGCTCAATATCCGCACGGAGGAGGCGCTGCGCCAATCGCCCTTTGTTGGAGCGGTCTGGGAAAGCTTTGTCTTTGCCCAGCTTCGCGATCGCGAACGCCGCGCAGGCCGAGCCGGTAGCCTCTTCTTCTGGCGCGACCGTACTCGGGAAGTGGACTTTGTGGTGGACGTGGGCGGACGCCTGGAACTCTTCGAAGCGAAGTGGACCGAGATGCCCGATGCCGGCGATGCTGCCAACCTCGATTTCGTGCGCAATATCGTTGGCAAATCGCGGATTGCTTCGGGCGCGGTTGTCTGCCGCGCGCCCAACGGTTATCCGCTTGGGAACGGATTCAAGGCCTTGCCGGTTACCGAACTGGGATGAGCGTGTGACCCCATAACTACCGGCAAAGAACGCCGGTAGATATGGGGCTTCCAGACTTGAAACTGAGATGCTGGGCTGGAGGAGTTAGTTGATTAGTGCGGTAGAACGAGCAGGCCAGATTCCAGCAGTTTTTCCGTCAGCCGATCCAGGGCCAACGGAAACTTGTATGAGATCGTGCGCGCGGCCATCCCCAGCAGGCAGGCGGCCTCGGCCTGTGTGTATTCCTGGAGAACGATCCGGCCGAGCATCATGCGATCGAGCGAGCCCAACTGGTTAAGACACTTCTCCACATCGAGGACGAAGATCACGGCGTCTTCGAAGGTCCGAATGGGACGGCTAGAGCACCAGCCGCGGGCGATCGGGTCGCCAAGAATGTTGGGCGCCCTGCCCACCTGCATGGAAGCATAGAGGTAGCGCCGCAGGAGGCTCTCCGTATGCTTGCGGTAAAAGCGCAGGCCCGCCGCCGGTTCCGCGAGCGTTTTTGCCTCTCGCTTTGCCGCACCCGCGGCCACCGCAATTTCCGGTGTCCGGCGATTCTGATGCCATGGCTGCTCGGGAGCTCCTGTTCCCCACACAATCGGCAACTGAAGCGCTGCGCTCATTGAGCACCTCCGGTTGCTTCTGCCACTGCCCAGACTTTAAAGAGCGTTTTGCGGACCGGCCGGCCACGCCGTTTGCGGCTCTCCGGCGTCGGAAAGTCTTTAAGTTTTTCCTCACAGCTGTTGCAGTACACTCCCCCTTGGGTTTGTGCGCGATACCAAAGACAACCACAACCTTCGCAAACCTTCAAATGCACGCGCAATTCCATGACGAATTCTCCGTGTTCTCATTTGTTCCCGACGGACTTGCTCAGATGTTTTCTTTCCGCGGGGCGAAGAGTACCGGGAACGGCTGCTCAGAGTTCTTGTGCCCTGATGGAGAATAGCCACCCGAATTCTCTCGTTTTTTGTCATGATCGAAGCGCGCAGACCCCGGAATTCTCTCGGCTGGGTGCCCTGAACGCATCTTGAGTGCGCTTGGGGGCGGGGATGAGAAAGCCGAAGGACAAATGTCCTTCGGCAGTTGTTCGATGCCCTTCGTATGAGGCAGAGATTCGCCTTGCTTCAGCCGTGTGGCAATGAAACGTTTCCCAAAAGAATTCCCACAGACCAGTACGAGATTAAGTAAAGTTAATCTAGAAAATCATCTCCCTTGCGTCAATCTTTATTGGAGTCTTTCCGCTT
>JBEKCA010000136.1:0-11498 GCA_050015115.1 Occallatibacter sp. | reverse complement strand
CGCCGAACTTTCAAGCGCCGGCAACCATTCCCGCACTTCCTGAATTAAACGCCACACTTCGATTCCCCCGAAGCTCGCGGACGAGAGTTCAAGCCGCCGCAGCGCTCTTCGCAACAGAGAGGTCGCGCCTGCCCGATTGCCAGCCTGCAAATGGTGGAAGGCCGCGGTCATCTGGATCAACGCCTGCAAGAAACTCTTCTCCGGCTCCGCCAATTTGAGCCAGACGCACTCCCAATGCTCGTGAGCCAGGAAGAACTCCGCCTTGTAATAACAGGCAAGGCCCTCTGCAAGCGCTCCATGTTTCCAGTCAAGGGACACGCCTTCAGCATATGCGATTTCGTTGTCCGCGTTAGTCACAACAATAAGGCTGAAACCCCCGAGGCCCCAGGACCATCTAACCGTCTGTCAAAGCAAGGGGCATGTAAGGGTCGCCCACAATGCCATTCAGTAACCCCGCGTAACGCATTGTAAGGAAAGATCCATGGCCAAGCCCGTCCTTCTCACCGTCGATGACGATACCGAAGTGTTGCGCGCTGTGGAGCGCGACCTGCGACGCCGCTATGCCGAGCGCTACCGCGTGATGCGCGCGGACTCCGGCGCGGCTGCGTTAGAGGCGCTTCGCAGCCTCAAGCGACGAGGGGATTCCGTCGCATTGCTACTAGTGGATCAGCGGATGCCACAGATGAACGGCGTGGAATTCCTTGGGCAGGCGATGCAGATCTTTCCCGACGCCAAGCGGGTTTTGCTTACCGCCTACGCCGACACCGACGCGGCGATTCGTGCCATCAACGACGCCCAGATCCATCACTACCTGTTGAAGCCCTGGGATCCTCCGGAGGAGCATCTCTACCCGGTGCTCGATGACCTGCTGGATGATTGGATGGGATCGTACAGGCCTCCCATCGACGGTGTGCGTGTGCTCGGGACGCGGTGGTCACCTCGCTCTTACGCGATTCGGGACTTTTTAACGCGCAACCAGACGCCGTATCAATGGATCGATGTGGAGACGGCAGGCCAGGTTGCCGAGGTGCGCCGTATCGTAGAGGCGGCCGGAGCGGAGATCTCCAGCCTGCCCAAGGTACTCTTCCCGGACGGCACAGCGCTCGAGAATCCGACTGTGGGCGAATTGGCCGAAAGACTTGGCCTGCGCATTCGGCCTGAGGTCGCGTTTTACGATCTGGTGATTGTCGGCGGCGGCCCAGCCGGGCTGGCGGCAGCCGTCTATGGGGCGTCGGAGGGCCTCAGCACGGTGCTGATCGAGATGGAAGCGCCGGGCGGTCAGGCAGGGATGAGTTCGCGTATCGAAAACTATCTCGGCTTTCCCTCTGGACTAAGCGGTGGTGATCTTGCGCGGCGCGCCGTGGCTCAGGCGCGGCGTTTCGGAGTGGAGATTCTCTCCCCGCAGCAGGTGACAGGAGTCAACGTGGAAGGCGCGTCGAAGATCGTCAAGCTGGCAACCGGATCCGATGTCGGCTGCAAGGCATTGCTGATTGCTACAGGGGTTGCCTACCGCAAGCTGGATGTACCCGGAGCGGAGAAACTGCAAGGTTGCGGTATCTACTATGGCTCCTCCATGACCGAGGCGAAATCCACCGAGGGCGAGGATGTTTACATCGTCGGCGGCGCGAACTCGGCAGGACAGGCCGCAATGTACCTCTCGAAGTTTGCGCGGCGTGTCGTCATGCTGGTGCGGGGACCATCCCTCTCCGCAACGATGTCGCAGTATCTGATCGACCAGATCAAGAAGACCCCGAACATCGAGGTTCGCACTCACTGCCAGGTCAAAGAGGTGCACGGAGACACGCATCTTGAGGCCATCTCGATTTTCTGTTCGGAAACAGGTGAAACCACGACAGCAGCCACTAACATGCTGTCGGTCTTCATTGGCGCGGCACCAAATACGGATTGGCTATCCGGTGTGGTGGAGCGGGACGAGCGCGGATTCATACTTACGGGAGTGGACCTGACGCGCGACGGAAAAATGCCCAAGGGATGGCAGTTGGAGCGCAATCCTTACTGGGTGGAATCCAGTGTCCCCGGCGTCTTTGCCGCCGGCGACGTCCGTCACGGCTCGGTGAAGCGTGTTGCATCGGGCGTGGGCGAGGGATCGATTGCCGTGCAGTTCACTCATCAATATCTGAGTGAGGTGTAACTTGGCATCTAAGTGAGGTGTAACTTGGCGCAGAATCTGGCGAGTGCAACAGAAGCAATTCGGAGCAACACCGGGAGAGTCTCAATCGAAGATCTGCGCAAGATTGAGGTCTTCGCGGACTTGCCCAGCGAGCAGCTCGACTGGCTTGCGGAACATCTTGAAGAGTTGCGCTTTCAGCCGGGAGAAATCATGGGCCGCGAGGGAGATCCGCAGGACCATCTCACGGTGATCCTCGAAGGGGAGCTTCGGTATCAGCGGGAGAGCGGCGCCGATGAGATGAGCTTCAGAGGATTTGCGGGGCAAGTTACCGGCCTACTCCCTTATTCACGCCTGACGCACTACGGCGGCACAAGCCGGGCCGTGCTTCCCACTCGCGTCGCCAACCTTCACAGAAGTCACTTCCCTGAGATGCTTCGGCGCATGCCATTGCTCGGCCAGCGGCTCGTCTCCATCATGGCCGACCGCATTCGTGAGACGACCCGGATCGAAACGCAACGCGACAAGCTAGTAGCTCTTGGCAAGCTCTCCGCGGGGTTGGCGCATGAACTGAACAACCCCGCCGCCGCTGCTCAAAGAGCAACTGCGAGCCTTCGCGAGTCGCTGGAGACCGTTCGAGAGGCAAGCATCCGGCTGGCGCGCCATGCACTTTCAGCAGAGCAGCGCGAAATGATCACACGCTTTGAACGCGAAGCCAAGCTTGCGTCCGGCGTTTCAGCCGAGCCCCTCGCGTTGAGCGATCGCGAAGAGCGCATCACTGAGTGGCTCGAAGCACGCAACGTACCCGATACCTGGAAAATTGCGCCGGTTATCGCCGATGTTGGCGTTGAGATCCCAAAGCTGGAGTGTCTAGCGGGTGAGGTGGGAGCCGAGGTGTTATGTGATGCGCTCACCCGCATCGCCTCGCTGCTCACCATCGCCAGGCTGATTGACGAAATTGAGATCAGCACAAAACGCATTACTCATCTCGTTCAGGCGATCAAAGAGTACTCGTATATGGATCAGGCCGCGATGAAGGAGATCGATCTTCAACAGGGCCTTGAAAATACTCTGACGATTCTTAATCACAAACTCAAGGGCGGAATCACAGTGGTTCGCAATTATGACAATAACCTGCCGCGGGTCTGTGCTTTTGGCGGCGAACTCAACCAGATCTGGACTAACTTGATAGCCAACGCCATCGAAGCCATGCACGGAAAAGGCGAGTTACGGGTGCGCACCGCAATGGAACTTGACCGCGTGCTTGTGGAGATTGGCGACAGCGGTCCCGGTATACCGCCTGAGGTGATGCCTCACCTCTTTGAGCCATTCTTTACCACCAAGGGAGTTGGTGAAGGAACCGGTCTGGGGCTCGATACGGTTAGCCGCATCATCCGAAATCATCACGGCGAGATCCGGGTAACTTCGCGGCCGGGTGACACGCGCTTCCAGGTCTATTTGCCTTTGACTCAGCCGAAGACCCAACCCGTTGGCGCAACCGAGGAGTGATGGAATGCAGAGTTGTTCGCACCTGAGCCAGATACAAAACCTGCCTCCTAAAACCGACGGATGCGAGGAGTGTTTGCGGATGGGAGACTCGTGGGTTCATCTGCGCCTCTGCGAAATCTGCGGTCATGTCGGCTGCTGCGATTCTTCAAAAAACCGGCATGCGACAAAACATTTCAAACACACCAAGCATCCTATCGTGCGATCGCTAGAGCCGGGCGAAGATTGGGGATGGTGTTACATTGACGAAATTATGATTGAGCCGTTTCCGCGTGCATTGGAAGCGAAATCCGGAGGAAGAAGTCACTGATGAGTGTCTTGGCAGCGCTTCCGCAGACACGTGACTACCTTTTGCTGCGTCTGGCTGAATCGCGCCGGGTGACCGACGACATGTTTCGGATCGTGCGCACGGAGTCGCTCTATGATCGGCCGATTCCTGAAAGGAACCGGATCAACTTCTATATAGGTCATCTGGAGGCATTCGACTGGAATCTGATCGCGGGCCAGGCGCTGGGTCTAGGAAATGCGCACAAGGAATTCGATGACCTTTTTGCATTCGGCATCGATCCTGTGGATGGCGGTCTTCCGCAGGACAAACCTTCCGACTGGCCCTCGCTCCCTGAAACGCGCGCTTATAGCATGAGCATACGCGACAAGATTGATAGCATCTTGAACGGTCATTCGGGAGCTTCGGCGAGCGATTGGCAATACCCCGAGCAACTCATCCTGAATGTTGCTATAGAGCATCGATTGATGCACGCGGAAACATTGGCCTACATGTTCCATCAACTATCTCCGCAGCAAAAGGTCGTACCCCACAGCTATCGACCTATCGATAACTCCCAGAGTGGCCAGCCGATCAATTCGCGAATGATCGAGATTCCAGCGGGAACAGCGACGCTGGGGATGCAAAAAGAGGAATCGTTTGGCTGGGACAACGAGTTTGAAGAGCATTCTGTTGCGGTACCGGCCTTTGCGATTGGCGTTCACAAGGTCACGAACGGAGAGTTCCTCAAGTTTGTTCGCGAAGGCGGATACGACGAACGGCGTTTCTGGAGCAATTCGGACTGGGCATGGATGAAGGAGCAGGGAATAGGTCATCCTGGTTTTTGGTTCATGCGAGGGGGCCAATGGTTTTATCGGACCATGTTTGAGGAATTGCCATTGCCGCTCGACTGGCCGGTCTATGTCAGTTACGCCGAAGCTGCGGCCTATGCGTGTTTTGCCGATAAGTCTCTTCCTACAGAGGCAGAGTTTCACCGCTCTGCGTACGGAGCTCCGGAGGGCACTGAGCGCAATTACCCGTGGGGTGACGCGCTTCCCGACGCCAGTCGCGGTAACTTCGACTTTATGCGTTGGGATCCTGTCGCGGTCGGGAGTTATCCGGAGGGACGAAGTGCATTCGGATTGGAAGATGCTCTCGGCAATGGCTGGGAGTGGACTTCTTCCAACTTTGCGCCTTTGCCGGGATTTGAACCATTTCCCTTCTATCGCGGCTACTCAGCGAATTTCTTCGATAACAATCATTACGTCGTGAAAGGCGCATCGCCGCGGACTGCGGCATGCATGTTGCGGCGCTCGTTCCGTAACTGGTTTCAGCCACATTATCCCTACGTATACGCAACTTTCCGCTGTGTCAGTCACTGAATGGAGCCGGAATGCTGATTCGCGATGGCGCAATTCACACCGTCAATTCATTTGCCGAAGATGTGCGAGACGGGCTAGGCCGGATGGGGCAGAAGGAGTTGCCGTCGAAGTATCTTTACGATGACGTCGGCTCCGCTTTGTTTGAAGCGATCACGAAGCTTCCTGAATACGGATTGACACGCGCTGAGGAGAGGATTTTACGGCAGCATTCTGGAGACATCGCTGAGCACCTCACTTCGCATGGCATGGTTGTTGAACTTGGCAGCGGCAGCGGGAGAAAGACTCGTCAGATACTTGAAACTCTTGCCCATCATAAGTCGATGACTTATTGCCCGATCGAGATATCGTCTTCAGCTCTCGTAAGCTGCGAGCGCGAACTCGACGATCTGGCCCAGGTGAGCATTCTGGGATTCGAGAGCGAGTACCTGGACGGATTGGGCCATGCTGTCGCTCGTCGCAAGTCTGGAGATGCGGTTGTCGTATTGTTCCTCGGCAGCTCGATCGGTAACTTCGATCGTAAGCCAGGCGATGAGTTTCTGGGCAAGATCCGCGAGACGCTCGAGCCTGGCGATTCGCTGTTACTCGGCACGGATCTTGAGAAGCCTCTGGCTCAACTTATTCCGGCCTACGATGACTCGATCGGTGTAACTGAAGCATTTAATCGCAATCTCCTGGCCCGCATCAACCGCGAGTTAGGAGGAGATTTCGACTTGTCCCGATTCGAACACATCGCACTCTACAACGCCCGCGAGCGCCGGGTCGAGATGCATCTCCGCTCCATCGAAAAGCAGACTGTCACTATTGAGGGGCTCGATTTCACTTTCCTGTGCGATGAGACAATCTGGACGGAGAGTTGCCATAAGTACAGAAAGAACGAACCACCGGAGATGGCCCGGAACACTGGCTTCGAATGCGCCGCTCAATGGGTGGACGGCGAATGGGGATTCGCTGAAAACCTTTTTGTCGCAGTCTGAGTCCGCTCCGGATGCGTCTCAAATGCGTGCATCCACGGCAATTCTTATTTGAAGAACGAGCTAGCAATGTCGTCCACGATCGTGTCGTCGACCAGCATTCCGCTAGCGCCAATCCAACTCCCTCCTTCTTGCGTGTCGGAATCCACAGAAGGCGATATGAATGAAGTGGGGTCGCCGACTGGTGCGTGCGCAATGCGCATCATCTCACCGCGGTCGAGCCAGATTACGCTGCACTCTTCGCAGGAGTCAATCACCACGTTGCCGGGCCCGCCATAAAAGTGCGCGTCCATCGGACGGTGGCACTGCGGACAGTTGATCTTGCGGCGCAGGTCGTCTTTGTCGGGAGCGGGCGGAGCAGTCTCGCCTCTGCGCTCGGCACGCACGGCCTCGATGGTAGCCTCCATCATGGCCATGGCAATGAGCATGCCGTTGCATTTAGTGCAGTAGATGACAGGGCTCTTGCCGAGATAGGCGTGCATCAGTGGAACCATGCACACCGGGCAATCGTGTCCGCTCGGCTCTTCGAGGACGCGCACTCCGTCGTCGTTCTTCTCAGGGAAGTAGACGCTCTGGCAATATTCGCATTTGAAGCTCTGCGCATCCGCTTTGAGTTTCATCGGTGCGCCGCAGGAGGGGCAGTTCATTGGGCCTTCCCGCATTCCGCACAGAATTTCGCGCTACGAGGAATCGATTTCCCGCACTCGGTGCAGAACTTCGTTGTTTCGTGTGCGACGGATGCATCGATCAGCGCCGGAGTTGAAAAAGCCGGAGCCGGAGGAGCGGACATTGAGGGCTTGAGAGCGTTTGAAAGAACCTGCGCCACCGCGGCGCCCGCGCCAAGACCCATTCCCATGCCTGCCGCGCCGCTGGTATTGGCCGCAGATAGATCAAGTGACTCAGCCGCCGCGTAAAGCGTGTAGCGGCCCAGATCTCCCACCATATTCATGCCGACTCGCTGGTCAAAGACTTTCTGCAGTTCGTCGGGAAGTGAGACGTTTTCGACGACAAACTGGTCAAGCTCAAGGCCGAGCGCCTCAAAGGCGGGCCTCATCTTTCCCATCAGCTTTGCGGCAAGTGCAGCCTGATTGGCGGCCATGTCGAGGAAGGCCACTTCGCTGGTCGCGAAGACCTCGGTGATGCAACCAATAATGGTCTCGCGCAACTGACTTTCAAGTTCAGAGGCGAGATAACTGTCGCGAGTGCCGGAAATCTGTTTGAAGAAAGCGCGCGGATCGGCGACGCGATAGGAGTAGATGCCGTAGCAGCGCAGACGCACAGCCCCAAACTCCTTATCGCGAATTGTGATCGGAGTGGCCGTGCCCCACTTCTGGCCGGTCTGCAAGCGCGTCGAGAAGAAGTAGACCTCTGACTTGAAGGGCGATTCAAAGGCCTTGTCCCAGTTCATCAGATCGGTAAGCAAGGGCAGGTTGCGCGTATTGAGCGTATGCAGGCCGGGGCCAAAAACATCGGCGATCTTGCCTTCATTGACAAAGGCGGCCATCTGCGACTCGCTCACCGTGAGTTGGCCGCCGTTCTCGATCTCTAAGTCCTGCATTGGATAGCGGTAAGAAAGAATGCCATTTTCCGGTTCATTCCATGCGATGACACGGATGAATTGCTTGCCAAGAAACTCCGCGAAGGTCATATTCTTCTCCGCCCAGAACTATACCACGCGCTCAAGGCGTGCGCCGATTGCAATCCGTGATGTTTTTAGAGTGACACTCCCGCGCGCGTTGCTGAAACGCAGCCGCGTGGAGGTACCGACAGACTGGCGAGGAGAATGGAGGGCTGCCGTGGGCTACTTCTCCTCGAGATTCTCCCACACGTCCTGAGTTTCGTCGTCGCTCTTCTCTCGTATGAAGACGTCGCCCGCCTTATGCCACTGTCCCAACTGTTCGGGTCCGCTCCCGTCGAGAGTTACCTTGTAAGCGCCCGCTCCATCGTCACCTGTCGCCCGCGCCAGAATGACTCCGTCATAAGCAATTCCCTTGTCTGTGATAACTGTGACTTTCTGCCCCACATCGAACATTGCAATCTCTCCTGGTTGATCTTGCAGCATGCTTGCACACTCTCATTTGATTCGAGTCTCGCTTTAGGATGATCCCTTATGGCGAATGAGGATGCAAAATCGGATTGTACTCCTGTCGCGGACAAGGCTAGTTGCAGCGCTCATACTGTCCGTTGCCGAAAGCTCGACTTCTGGTCTGACCAGCCATGTGACGGCTTCTGAGAAATCGCTCGAGTTGCCGCCTTGCAAGAGTGAGCTGTCGACGACCATTGTGCGATGGCTCGCAGCGGCCCTGGTGCGCGCAGTGAATCAATAGTTGCTGGAAGCCTGGCCGCCAATTAGCTTCGTGCAACAGAAGCACCCCGTTGATCAAGATGCCGGCTTTCTTAACGCGGCCGGTCCCCTAGCGCAGAAATTTTGTTCGATCTGCCAGTTCGAGAGGTTCAGCGTTGCGCACGCCTCAATCGTCAGCATTTTACTTGGTGATTCCACTGCTCAAGTTCCAGCCAAGTGGTATCTGGCCGCAGCGTGTGCCGAGGTAGGGATTGTCGAAGTTTTCGATGGCCTTTTGCGATGCGCGCAAGTAGCGCGCGGCTGCCCTAACCGGCAGGGTCAAGGTCGTCATCAGGTCCACCCCTTTGCACACCCCGCTGGCCGTTTGGTGATGACTAGGGTAGACTTGGAGTTAGTGCAGAAACTCATGGGGGCGAGACGGTCGCGATGAGCGTCCGAAACTGCCCACCTCGGTCAAACACGCAACAAAGTGGCTACAAATTGGCTGCCAACGCCAGATTGCCCACGAGGTATTTCAAGACTCAACCACGTTTAATTAATTGAAACGAAACAAGTTGAGATAGATGTGAGCTCGTAGCTCAGTTGGTAGAGCAACGCCCTTTTAAGGCGGCGGTCGTGGGTTCGATTCCCACCGGGCTCACCATACAAAATAAATAAGTTAGGGTGATCCATTCGAGAAGCCGTGAAGGCCGCTGTGATACGAAAGTGATACAGAGAGTTCCGAAAGCCTACTGCATTCATTTCTGGCTGATCGACTTGGACATCTGTGCTTTTCCGTGGGTGGTTCTATATTCGATTTTCGCTGACTTGCATGCAACTGCTCAAGACTGCATATAGGCAAGCAATCGTATTGTAATCAACCGATTACAATACGACGCGGCATTGCACTCAAATGCACAGAATCTTATCTAAATCGAAGAATGTGTATCCCAAAGTATCGCCAAAGATGTAGGGGCTTGCGGAGAATTTCATCTAGTTCGATCCGAGCGACTAAATGGCCGCCGCCAGTTTTCGCGCCGGGCGTCCCGTGTTCGCCACGGCCTGAACTCCGCCCCGACTGCTTCGTCCATCAACGGGACGAACAGCGATGCTTGTCTGCAAATGCAGCCGGTCAGCATAGCGCAACAGCTTCTCGATGCTCACTTGGGAGATTCGGCCATTGAGCAGGTTGCTCACCGACGGCTGGTACTCGTCCAGAATGTCCACCAATTGCGCCTGCGTGTAGCCTTTGGCCCGCACATGCTTAAGGATCGCGGACAGGATCTCCGCCTTGATTTTCAGCGCGCTGGCTTCCGACGCAGAGAAGCCCAGTGCGTCGAAGATGTTTCCTTTTACGATATGAGTCGGCTTATTTGTCGCTGCGCTTTTCATGTGCTCTCGCTCCTGCAATCGTTGCCCGACTAGCTTCAGGCGCTGCCTCGCAACCTCAATGTCCCTATGGTCCGTCTTGCGGCTCTCCTTCTCAGAGCAGTGCAACACGTAAATTGTGTTCCCCATCTTCGACAGGTAGATCGCTCGGTACCATACGGGCTCATCAGCCTCTTTCAATTCGTAGACGCCGGAGCCGATGGAACTCATGCTGCGCGTCTGCGAGGTCGGCTCCCTGCCGATCTGATGCTGACGAAGCGAAAATCCAAGCGCCCGTTTTACCTCATCGGGAAAGTCCGACAGCACCTCCAGCGAGTCCCCTTCAAAGTGAAGTTCGGCGGCTGATGGGGCTTCTTCTCTGGTTGCCATCACAACGATGGCTGCGCAATGGATGCGAGTATACAAGATCTACTATATGTATCTCAGACCTGAGTAGGGGCAGGAACAGCCATAGACCATGTAGGGAGATTTGCAGGTGCAACCCCCTTCGGCCCGGGCATCCCGCGCGCGTAAAAGCACCATTGCGAGATTCCGGGAAATGTTTTGTGTCGAAATTCCGTTGTCTCGCCGAGTGGTTCTCTGCCGTGCTGCTGATGCTGTGCATGGCCGTCGCATTATCGGCCCAAAGCAAATCGCTATGCTTGCCAAGGCGAAAGCTGGGGATATTGAGTCCCATTTTTCCCTGTTTTGCATAGGCTCGCAGAAAGTCGCATTATGATGAAGAATGCATTTATTTAGAATGGCTTGGGAGATATATCCGTGTTGCGCCCAGTAGCACGGGCATGCATAGAAATCGGGGAAAAAGTATCCCCAAAAGTATCACCAGAAATGCTACAGAACTAGCAATTTAACTGGAAAAGGAAATCGAGCATACCACCCCGATAAACGTGATGTTGTGAGGTTCTAAGATCAGAAAGACGTCTATTATGAACTGCTGCGTCCTTTGTGATTGATTCCGTGCTTTCGGTGAGATGGATCACAATTTGATGCTGCAGAAGTTTGGTAGAAGATTTCCTCAAACAAGATCATTGACTCGATCAGGCACCTTCGGTACTATTCTCCTGCATTACATTTCCTCTTCACTTTACACGTCAGTAACCATGACGTGGTCTGATCACCTCGATGGATTCCCAGAACTTTGAGTGGCTCCTGGTGATACACACGCGTGTACAGGACACCCAAATTTGGGTTCGACAATAATCAACAAACCAGAGAAGTGCTTCCCCAGGGCATTCTCACTTCAATTGTTAAAGAATATTCGGAGGTCCTAAGTGGAGCAGTGTGCGTTCGCCCTCGCAGGCGCGCGTTCATTGCTAACCGCAGTGCCGGCATGGTCGCATGCTCTCTGCGCAGAAAGGGCTTCCGGATGAATCGCAAGTCGTGCACCGCCTCCCTGATTTCAACAATCCTGGTTGTTCTGACGATTTTTTGTACGGCATCGGTTGTCAGAGCGGCGACGCCGACGATCACCAGCCTGACTCCGAATTCGGGCGCGGTGGGTGCATCGGTGACAATCGCCGGGACCAACTTTGGTTCGACTCAGGGCACGAGCACGGTAAAGTTCAACGGGGCG
>JBEKCA010000135.1:0-11608 GCA_050015115.1 Occallatibacter sp. | reverse complement strand
GCTTTGGCAGCAAGCAACGCCCGCAGAACCTCCGGGTGATTGAACTTCGCCGCCTTCATCAACGGGGTAAGGCCATCCTTGTCCTGGGGGTTCAGATCCGCGTGCGCTGCGATCAGTGTCTCGGCGACCTCCAGGTTGCCATACTCCGCCGCCACCATCAGCGCCGACTGGCCGTCCTCCGTCCTGGTATTCACGTTGACCCTGGCTGCAAGCAACGTCTTCACCGCCTCCAGGTTGCCATTCTGCGACGCGAACGCCAATGCATCGGCGCCGTGGATATCCGTTCTTGTTGGGTCGGCTTCGGCGGCCATCAACACCGGCCAGACATTCGTATGGCTAGGGAACAGCGCCACCATTAAGGCCGTGGTGCCACCCCCATTCCTGGCATTGATATTGGCGTTGCCGGCAATCAACGCCCGCGCTATGTCGACCCGGTCACTGAAGGACGCCGCCATCAACGCAGTCGAGCCGAGCGTATCCCTGGCGTTGACATCGGCCTTCGCGGCAATCAACTTCTGCACGACCCCCACATCCCGCACTAGCCACCATGGACTCTTGAACGACGCGGGACTCCCGAATGACGCACAGATCAAAGCTGTGGAACCATTGGCCCCCTTGGCGTTCACATCGGCTTTGGCATCGATTAACGCCTGCACGACCTCCTCTGTGCCAGTCTGCGACGCGGTCATGAGTGCTGTTGTGCCGTCCTTGTCGCTTGCGTTTACATTGGCCTTCGCCGCGATCAACGCTTCAACTATCTCCGCAGAACCATCCTGCGATGCCGTCATCAAGGATGTGGTGCCGTCATTATCGGCAGCATTCACGTCGGCTTTGGCTGCAATCAGCGCCTTTACGACCTCCAAAATGCCGGCGTGAGACGCCAGGATTACCGGTGTGACCCCATCCTTGTTTTTTGGATTCGGATCGGCATTGGCGGTGAGCAGCGCCTGCACCACCTCCAAATGGAAGAACTGGACCGCCCCCATCAACGCCGTGTCGCCATGATCATTCCTAGCGTTCACATTGGCCCCGGCATCGATCAATGCACGGACGATCTTAGTTTGTCCATTGAGTGATGCCAACATCAGCAACGAGATGCCATTGTCGAACCTGGCGTTCACATCGTCGTTGGCAGCGATCAAAGCCTTGACGCGGGCCAGATCACCCTTGCCAACTGCATTGAGAAGATCTTTCTTTTGCGCATGGGCCGGGACTCCGGTCAGGAGAGCGGTCAACGCGATCACAACGACAAAGCCCACAGAGCTTTTTCGCATGTGTGGCACTTTCAGCAAACGCATAATGACCTCATTGGAGGAAATCTGTCGCAAGAATACTCCGGGCTGGAAGGCACAGAGAAAGAAACAGCGAAAAACCGACAAAATCCTTCTGGGAAGAGATTGAGCTCTGCCTCACACCGCTGTCATCTCCTGCCCTTTGGCTTCGCGTCCCAGCAGCGCAAGCCCGGCCAGCGCCAGCGCCACTGCGATCACCGTCACCGCCAGCACCAGGGGATAATTGCCGGTGCGCTCGGCGGCCAGGGCCTGCGCCTTGCCATTCCACGAGGTGATGAGGCCGCCCAACTGGTAGGCCAGCCCTGGAGCCGTGGCCCGCACCGGGGCCGGCGATAACTCCGTGAGATAAGCCGGGACCACTCCCCACGCTCCCTGCACCATGAACTGCATCAGCACAGCACCGATGCCCAGCGTCAAAGCCGAGTGGCCGTAGGCATAAAGCGGAATCACCGGAATCGCCAGCAGCGCTGCAACGACGATAGCCCGCTTTCGCCCCCATTTTTCAGACAATGTGCCAAAGACGAGGCCGCCGCCGATCGAGCCAATGCCGTAGAGCACCCCGATCAGCCCGACCGTCTGCGGCGAGAGCCGCGCCTGGGTTACGAGGAAGGTCGGATACACGTCCTGCGTGCCGTGCGAGAAGCTCATGAAGGCCGTCATCAACAAGACCAGGAAGAGAAAAGTGGGCAGGAACTCCACCATGCGCTTGAACTCCACGATCTTTGCGCTTCGGGCGTCAACAGCGGAACGCGCCATACGCCTCCGCGTCCCTTCCAGCCAGACCGGCGACTCGGCAACCCGCACCTGCACATAAAAGACCAGCAGGGCCGGCATCGCTCCCAGGATGAAGAGCCCGCGCCATCCGATCCTATGAAAGAAGAGAGCGAATGCGCCCGCGGCCAGGATCGAGCCCATCGCGTAGCCTTCCTGCAAGATGCCTGAGAAAACCCCGCGCCCTTCGGCGGGCAGCGTCTCAAAGGTCAGCGCCGCGCCCACGCCCCACTCGCCACCCATGGCAAATCCAAAGAGCCCGCGCAGGATGAGCAATGCGGTCAGCGATGGCGCAAATCCGCAGGCCAGTTCGATCACCGAGAAGCTGAGAATGTTCACCATCAACACCGGGCGGCGGCCATAGCGGTCGGCAAGCATTCCAAATACAATCGCACCCACCGGCCTGAAGACTTGCGTCAAAAAGATCGCGCCCATCACCGCCGAGGGCAGCGTGTGGAACTCTTGGGCGATGGCTTTGGCGCAGAAGACCAGCAGGAAGAAGTCGAGCGAATCCATCGTCCAACCGAGAAAAGCAGCGACAAATGTGTGCCGCTGGGAGCGGTTGAGACGCCGGAAGTCGCTCAGCACTGGCATTGTCGGGAGGATAGCAGGGAATAGGGAACAGGAACCAGGGAAGAGGGACGGCTACATCAATGCGTTTTGAAAGGACAGGGCTTCAGCCGTGCCGCAAAGAAGCAATAGAATTGCGGGCTTTAGCCCCTGAAGGAGAGCTTCTGCCTGCGTTGTCAGGGTGTGTACAGCCAGTCTCTGGAAGCCGGAGAGAGAAAAGGCGTGAACTCCGGGCTGCATTGGTTTCCCACCCTTTCCGCGGGAAAGAAACGGAAAGGATGGGGCACGAAGATTTATGGTGTTGCTCCCCTGGCGGTTCCGACTGGAGAAGACGGAATTATTTGTTGCAACGAATAACAGGTCTGCGCCATCTTACTTGCAGATGAGTTTTCGTGCGGACCTGGACTCAGTTTCCCTACATTCCGCGCGCACTTGGCCAGCCCATCTCAGCGGCCCGGCCAGCCAATCCCCAATCCGGCCCTACGGCCTGGCACTGAAAGGACCTTTCGATGAAGCGTTTCATTCTACTCACCGGCATTCTGACGCTGGCCGCTCCTCTGGCCCTGGCGCAGACCTCCACATGGAAGTCCGACCCGGCGCATAGCGAAGTCGACTTCAGCATCAAACATATGAGCCTCTCCAATGTGCACGGCCGCTTCGGCAATGTTGCGGCGACCATCGTGCTCAACGAGGCGGACATCACCAAGTCCACCGTGACGGCGACCATCGACGTCAGCACCATCGACACCGGCGTTTCGGGGCGCGATGCCGATCTCAAGTCGGATTCCTTCTTCGACGTAGCCAAGTTCCCCAGCGCCACCTTCACCAGCACTGGCGTTGCGAAGACCGGCAGCGGATTGACGGTCAACGGCAACCTGACTCTGCGCGGTGTCACCAAGCCCGTTGTGCTCGCGGTTGAGGGACCCGCTGGACCAGTCGAGGGCATGATGGATCACAAGCCACACTCCGGCTTCTCGGCCACCACCACCCTGGACCGAACTGCCTTCGGTATCGGGACGAAGTATGGCGCGATGATTTTGGGCAACGAGGTAAAGCTCACCATCGAACTCGACGTCGCGAAGCAATAAGAACAGAATCAAGAAAGACTGACGATGGCAGGACTGAGACTCGAAATCGTGCAGGAGCGCCCCTTTGCAAGCCTTGAAGAAGAGGCTCTGCTCAACCTGCTGCGCACCTCGGACTGCCTCAACCGCGCCTTCCACTTGAGAACCCGCGAGTGGGGCGTCACCTCGACGCAATACAACGTGCTGAGGATCTTGCGCGGGGCGCATCCCAAGGGGCTCACCTGCGCTGACATCGGCAGCCGGATGATTGCCGCTGAGCCGGACATTACGCGGCTGCTCGCGCGGCTCAAGGCGCTGAAGCTGATCCGGCAGCGGCGCGATGCGCACGACCGGCGCTCGGTATGGACCGAGATTTCAGCGGCCGGCCTGGCGCTGCTCAAGGAGATGGACCCGGTGATTCTTCGCCTGCCGGGAGAGCTACTGGGACGCTTGAGCCAAGCGGAACTGGCAGAGCTGGTTCGCCTGTTGGAGCTGGCGCGCGGCAGCAATGAGGAGCCGCGAGCGCTGCCTTAGATTTGGCGTTAGAGAGGAAAACATATCTCCCACACTAGCCGCGGAGACACAAACGCAGCGAGTGTGGGGTGCCTGTAATGCTGAAATTGATAAGAAAAGAAACAGCCTACTGGCCCATCAGCTTCTGGGCGACCAGCATCTCATCTGTATCGTTCTGAATAATCTTGTTGTGCAAGCAATAGAGGGCAAGCTCGAGCCGGTCGCTGACACCCAGCTTGTCGTAGATCTTGCGCAGATAATTCTTGATCACCTGCTCGGTCGTTCCCAACTGGAAGGCGATCTCTTTGTTGCGCTTGCCCTGCGTGATGCAGGTGATGATGGCCATCTCCTTGGGCGAGAGCTTGGGTTGGGTGCGCGGATTGACCAGGGCGGCGGCCTGGGCGCGATAGGCCTCAATGACCCAGCTCACCGATTGGTTGTCGATCCAGGTTTCGCCGGCGGCGATTCGCCGGACACATCTGACCAGCAGGTCGGGCGAGATGGAGCGGGAGACAATGCCGCGAACGCCACGGCGGTAGAGCTCAACTGTCTGGTTTTCATCGGCCGCCACGGTCTGCACAATCAGCTTGACGTCGGGAGCCAAACGCAGCAGGTCGGGGATGGCCTGGGTCGACCCAGCGAGAAGGCCGCCCTCCATGAGAACAATATCAGTGGGATAGCGCTCGATGGCCGCGCGCAGATTTTCAAGCGAATCGGCCTGGGCCACAACGCGCAGATCGTCCTCTATGGCGAAGACTTTGCGAATACCGACGCGATAGATCGCTTGGGAATCCGCAAGGATTACGCGGACCGTGCCCGGCTTAACCGGTACGTCCAAGGTTTCAACTTCAGCAGAATCGTCAACAGAATCCATAAAAGCTCTTGCCCGGCCAGGAATTATATTCCCAAGGCAATTTCCGGCTGTCACTGTTCAGCGAATTGGTATTCGTCAATTGTGGCGGCAGCCTGATAGTTACTTTGGTTCTTCGAGCAGCGTACCACACGTCCTTGACAATTGACCAGAACGTCGCGAGGGGTACCCAGAACCGCACCCGGCATGCGCATTGAAAAACGGATCTCGAGCCCTGCCGGAACCGGTGTCTCCAGCTCGAAAACCACGCCGCTGGCGGAGACGTTCGTTGTGAGAGCCGCGATATCCCCTTTGCCTGTGGACAGGACTACGGGCAGAGCAATCGGGAAACGCACGGCGCAACGTACTTCCTTGCGCTCAAATGCCAGTCGAGAGCGGGTCGGCGGAGGCGGAGAGACGGACTTTGAAGCGTCCATAAAAAGTACCCCGAACCCAAGTTGGGCCATTGCTAGTCTAACGGAGTTTTAACAAATGCCCATGGCACGAAAGTTTCCAACGAGGTAACACTCTCGTGCGCACTAATGATCTCTAAGAAAAACCAACGGTTAATGAGCTTGATCAAAACTCCAAGTCATTCATGAGATACGATTTGCTATTCATCTAATGAGGCCTGAAGCGTGGACGATTCGAAGGCTGGTAACCGACTCCTGACCTTCAAAGGCATCGAGGGATTGCCGGATTCAAATTGGTCTCAATTGGTGTAATTTTCTGTAGGGTCATCGACGGACCCCATGCATGCGCCGCAAAGCTTGGCCTTCGGGGTTCGCAACGGCCGGTGGCAGCGCTTGCAGGGCGGCCCGTAGAGCGAGATCCGGTGCTTCAGAATCTCGCCGTAGTCGGGTTCTTTCGCGCCGGTCATTCGCTCGTAGCCGGTGCACACGGGCGCAAATAGCTCTTGAAGCGGCGTGTCTGCCAGGGAAGTTCCCCGGCGCTGTCGATATTCCTTGACTGCAGCCGTTGACTCGCCATACAAGATCGCAATCTCGGCGAACTCGTCCTCATCGAGCATCGGTACATCCGTTTTGCACCGCCAGCACCACATGATTTTCATTTCTACCTAGCTCTTTTTCGCGGCTTTTGCCGGAGCCACCTCAGCGGCGATGAAGGCTGACCCGCGCAACTCGTGCGCGCGTGGCGAGGCCTTGGCCTTCGCGATGGCGAGGTCGGCGACCTCCTTCACAATCCACTCGAAGTTGGCCTGGCCCACTGAATGCAAATCGGCGTCGGGCACCGGATTCATGAAATCAATGGCGTAAGGGATGCGATCTTCGACGGCAAATTCGACGGTATTGAAGTCGTAGCCCAGCGCCTCGCAGAGCTTGATAGCATCGTGGCGCATGCGCTTGAGCAGGGATCTCGATGCGGAGGCCGCGTCTTCGACATAGCGTTCTGCGTGCGGTCTGCGCGGGTCATAGGCCATGATGCGGACCCGCTTTCGGCCAACTACGTAGCAGCGAAAGTATTCAGTGAAGTCGACGGCCTTCTGGTAGATCATGCACAGGTCGCGGGTCTGATCGTAGGCGCGGAAGAACTCCTCGCGCGTATGAACGTGATGCACGTCGCGCCAACCCCCGCCATCGATGGGCTTGAGGAAGCCATGCTCTCCAACGTGGGCAAAGACAGCCTCCCAGTCGAGCGGGAATTCAAGGTTGCGCATCGAGCGGTCTGTGGCACTCTCGGGGAGCAGCTTATGGGGCAGGATGACGGTTGGCGGGACGGCGACGCCGAGCTTCCGGGCCAAAGTGTAGTTAAAGAATTTGTCGTCGGCCGAGGCCCAGAAGGGGTTGTTGATGACTGCCGTTCCATGGAGAGCCGCGTGCTTCAAAAATGCGCGGTAAAAGGGAACGGCATGCGAGATTCGGTCAACGATCACGGCGTAGCGCGGTTTCTTGTCGTGCTCGACCGCGCCGGTGAGGACGAACTCCGCCCGGATACCATCGACGTTGCGCGCGTTGATCTGCTCGACCAGTGCGCTGGGGAAGCTGTTCTCCACGCCGAACAGGATGCCGATCTTCTTCATGCCACCACTCCCGGAGCTATGCCCCGCGCCGGTTACCTACCAGCGCGAAAGATCACGCATCCAGTGTACGGCAGGCGAGTTAACAGGCACGCCGCCCACAGAGGACAATCTGAGTTAGAACGTATGGCGCGCGTTTCGAAAGATTGGAGACGATCCGGGGCTTATGTTCGCATACGGAGCGCCATCAATGAATCTGCGTCGTTGCCGATGAACCCAGCCTCCATTGACCGATAAGCGATCGGAGGTTCCAGACGGCCAGTCCTCGAGTAGAATCCCGAACCGATCTATCGTCGAAACTTACTCCATCCTTAGCGCGCGCATCGGGTCAGCGAATGCTGCGCGCCGGGCCGGTACGATCGCTGCAATCGCGGTCGCAGCGAAGAGCAGCAGTATACTGCCGCCCACTGCTATGGGGTCCGTCACGGGTGTGTGATAAAGCAAGCTGCGCACCCAGCGCAGCGCAATCATCGCCAACGAGAGTCCAACACCCGTGCCCAGTAGAACTGGATAGGCAGCCTGTCGTAACACGAGCCCGGTGAGCGCGCTTTGGCCGGAGCCTAATGCAATGCGAATGCCGAATTCCTGTTGCCGCACTGAAACCGAGTACGCCATCACGCCATACACCCCAAGCAGCGCCAACAACAGCGCAGCCGAGCCAAAGCTCGTGAGCACCAACACTTGAAACCGCTCAGTAGATACTGACTCGCTCAACTGCTCATCTATCGATTTGAGCGACGGAATGGCCACCTGGGGATCGATTGCCCACAGCGAGCGCCGCATCTCAGGAATGAGCGCATCGCTTGCCTGCGAACTGCGCACCAAAAAAGAAAGCGTCCACGGCGTATAAGCCCAGTAAGGCATATAAACCATGGCGGCCATGTCCTTCAAGCCATTGATGCGCGTATCGGCCACCACGCCGATCACGGTAATCTCATGCTGGTCGTCCGGAACGATGTCGGAAATCTTCCGTCCGATCGGATTCTCTCCTGGAAAAGCCTCCCGCGCCGTTCGTTCAGAGATGAGCGCGACATACGGATTTGCACGGTCTGCCGCGGTAAGATTGCGCCCAGCAATCAGCGGAATCTGCATCGTGGCGAGATAGTCCTCGCTGACCCAGCGCACGTTGGCCATGGGCCGCTGCGCTTCCGGTACGGGGTGATCGGGACGAGTCAGGTCATCCACCCAGATCTCGCCCGTCAACGGCATGGCGCTGGTCACTGTCACTGACTGCACGCCCGGTAGTTGCTGCAAGGCCGTCAAGGCGCGATCGGCATAGGCCAGTTTCACTGCCTTCACGTTGGGGATCTTGTCACCAAACTCCGGCGCGAACAGGTCCACCTGGGCCATTGTCACGTGGCTTGAATCGAAGCCGCGATCCTGATGCACCATGCGCGAAAAACTGCGCAACACCAGCGATGTGGCAATGAGCAGAATCACGGTGCACGCCACTTGCGCCGCAACCAGCGCGCTGCGCGTGCGACGGCCCTGCCGCGAGTTGGCCGTGCGCGATGAATTCGCTTGGAGCGCAGCTTCGGGGTGCACATCGAGCGAACGCAGCGCCGGCAGAATGCCGAAGGCCAGCGCCGCTGCAATCGAGAGTCCGGCGGCAAACAACAACACCGGCAGGCTCACCTGCACTTCATTCAAACGTGGCACATCCGCCGGTGCCAGCACCAGCAGAAGCCGTACGCCAACGAAGGCCAGTGCGATTCCCGACAGGCCTCCTACAAGCGCAAGCACCAGGCTTTCACTGAGTCGCGCAATCACCAGTTGGCCTTTGCTTGCGCCCAGCGCGGCGCGCACCGCAGTCTCCCGCTCGGCAGACACGGCGCGCGCCAGTTGCAAATTGGCGAGATTGGCGCATGCGATCAGCAGCACGCCACCGACTGCAGCAAACATAAGCCACAATGCACCGCTAACGCCCGACGTCACATCGCTTGCCAACGTTGTCAGCGCGATTCCAAGATGAATGGGCAGATGCGCAGCAGCGCTGTACGCGCTCTGCAACGTCGTCAATTCAGCATTGGCTTGCGCTAGGGTCGCGCCCTGTCTGAGCCGCGCGATGACCCGGTAGTTATAGTTTCCGGTGTCCTGCTTCAAATCCCAGTCGCTCGGCGTCAGTGGCGCATAGACCATGGTTGCCAGCGGCGGACCGGAGGCTATTTTCGGTCCCAGTGCAATCCGCGGAAACCGCATGTCCGGCGGTAGTATGCCAATCACCATGGCAGGATCGCCCCCGAAACGCAGTGTCTGGCCGACTACCTTGGGATCACCACCGAAAAACGCTCGCCAACCCTCATAGCTCAACAGCACCACGCTCACAGCGCCTCTTGCCGCATCGGCGTCCACAAAGTCCCTGCCCAGTATGGGCTGCACCCCAAGCACTCTGAAAAGATTCGGTGAAGTCACCACCGTCCCTACTATGCGAGGATGATCGCCCGTAGAAGAAATGCTCATTCCCCGTTGCATAAAGATCGCCGCGTCCTCGATGGTCTTCGCATCGTGCTTAAGCCGCGCGTAATGGCGGTAGTTGTCGGGCTCGGCCGATCGCTCGCTACGCGTCTCCTCCACCACCTCGCGCATCACAATCAGGCGGTCCGGATCACGGAAGGCGAGTGGTTTGAGCAGAACCCCATCTACCACGCTGAATACCGACGTCGCTGCGCCAATGCCGAGCGCCAGGGTCAAGATTGCGATCAGTGCGAAGCCGGGCGACCTTCGCAATTGACGAACCGCGTAACGAATGTCACGAGCGCCCTCTTCCAGATGCGGAAGCCGGCGCTGCAAGCGATAGACCTCGCGGATCTGCGTCACGCCGCCAAACGCACGCAGAGCGGCGATGCGCGCCTCATCTTCGTTCATTCCCCGCCCACGATTCTCTTCGATGGCCAGGTCAATGTGGGCACGCAACTCATCGTCCAAATCGGCGTCAAGCTTCTTTTTGCGAAACAGGGCCATGCAGCGGCTGAAGACAATCCGAAGGAAATCCATCTTCGCCTCCTAATTCGACGGGGCAAGGAAGCGCGCCATCGTCGCGGCCACGCGCTCCCAGTTCTCTGTCTCTTGATCGATTTGCTTCCGCCCGATGCGGGTCAACGAGTAGAACCTGGCACGCCGTCCGGTCTCCGAGATGCCCCATTCGGCCTTCACCCATCCCCGTTGTTCCAGGCGCAGCAGCGCTGGATAGATGGTTCCCTGGTTGAGACTAACCGTGTTCACACTCACTTGTTCGATTCGCCGCGCAATGCCATATCCGTGCAGCGGCCCCATTGACTCAAGCGTCTTCAGCACCAT
This sequence comes from Occallatibacter sp., assembly GCA_050015115.1. Lineage (GTDB taxonomy): Bacteria > Acidobacteriota > Terriglobia > Terriglobales > Acidobacteriaceae > Telmatobacter. The sequence continues at coordinate 1,213 of JBEKCA010000135.1, read as the reverse complement.
CAGGTCAAGGGTTCCCGGCAAAACATCCGATTTGCTCTCCGGCATGTCTACGCTCCTGTTGATTGTCCACCTATAGGCTGACGCATCATAGGTAGAATGTCAACAGGTCAATTGCTAGGTCCTTGGATCTCCTCTTTGTGCCTCAACTGACGACCACAAGGCGCCCATTGGATATGTCTTGAGCATAGATTCCCGAAAACACCATAACGTCTTGGATTAACGTTGCGCCTGGATCGTCTACAAACGAAACCCACCATCCAGTATTCGGACCGTACAGGGTTTACCGGCGTGAGTCGCCCCTGCTGTTCCTGAACTCAAATCAACCGGGAATGCGTCTAGCAACGGCGCAGGGCGCGGAGATTGTAGTCGGCCACGGCGCGCGCGACCTCGGCGGCGGGAGCACGATGCTCCGGGCTTTCCTCAAGCCAACTGGTGAGGGATTCAAAAACCGCGCCCACCAGGCAGCGGGCCGCAATCGCCGGCTCGGGGGCTGAGATTGCATCGGAGGCCTGCTCCAATGATCGACAGACCTGCTCGGCCTGCCGGCTGAGGATCGTGCGGCGCACTCGTTCAAGGCGCGGACTGAGGCCTGACGATTCGATGATCAGGATGCGCGCGACTCCCGGATTCCCGGCCAGAAACAGAAAGAGCGATTCGACGGCGTAGGGAACTCCGAGTAGCGGGTTGGGTGGATCGAACCTCGAGTGACAGACGACTTCGTCCACCTTCCGGCCCAGATCCTCAAGCACTGCGGCAAAGACGTCTTCCTTGTTGCGGAAATGGGCGTAAAAGCTTCCTACCGAGCTGCCCGCCTCGGCCACAATCGTCGGCACGGTGGTCGCGTGATAGCCGAAGCTGCCGAAGAGTCTGGTTGCGGCATCGAGGATCGTCCGGCGGCGAGCCTCACGGCGTGCCTCGGTGGCGGGAGTCTTTCGGTAGGCCATAACCTTGGTTTAGTGTACCTCTTGTAAAGAATAGAATGACGTGTCATTCTATTCTTGTCAAGGAAGAATCTCACAATGAACGAAGTAAGACTTTCGCATTCAAACTCCCGGACGACGCAACGGCTTCCATCTTTGAAAGGGCGCAGTTTGACCTTGCCCTCAGAATGCGTAGCCCTTAGGTTTTGGTTTTGAGAGATCAATTCATCTCGTCGTAGTCGTCGTGACGGTGGGAATGTGGAAATCGGTTTGATCGATTTCCAAGGTTGGTG
>JBEKCA010000134.1:0-11697 GCA_050015115.1 Occallatibacter sp. | reverse complement strand
TTGTTGGCCCGCTTGCGCCGAACCCAAAGCTTCAGCCTTTTGCCAGGCTCATCAATCTCATGCCGGTAGACCATGTAGCCCGGCCACCCCAATACCCGCGTCCAATCGTTGTCGCGCATCGGAAGGAGAATACCCGATTCTGCCACTCAAGCGAAATCCGCGAAAATCACGCCGCCTTACAGATTCCCGCGCAGAGCCATAAATCCTAAGTATGGGCTAGAACCAAAGTTAGCGAAGTTCGGAAAGACTTGCCTGACTTGGCCATCTGAAAGTCCGAACCATTGCGCGAGCGTACCCGCGTATTGTTCCACCGCTGTGGTAGGAATAAGCCGACCAGCACCTACATCGTTAGCTTGATTTACACCGATTATGGGGTACTGACCATACATATCCTGTCCTTGCACCGCGCCGCCGACAACAAAGTGATGGCTTCCCCAGCCATGATCGGTACCGCTGCTATTGCTCGTCAATGTCCGGCCAAAGTCGGAGGCTGTGAAGGTCGTTACCTGATTGCTCAGGCCGGCCGTAACCATCAATCCGTCGAAATACTCGAGCGCTTGGCCAAGCTGTGTCAGAAGCTGCGCGTGTTGTATTGCTTGGTTCGTGTGGGTATCGAAGGTGCCGAGTTGCACATAGAAGATCTGCCGGTTGACACCCAGACCGCTCCTTCCACCGATGATCCTGGCTACAGTTTGAAGCGAAGTCGCGAGCGGGTTGTCGGTGAGTTTGTTGGTCAATGGATCAAGATACTGAGGAGGATTCGGAACCCCAGTCGCGCCCGCCGGAAGCATTGATGAAGCCAAGAGTGCTTGTGCTTGCGTGGAACGGGTAATCACAACTTCGTACTCTTTGGCAAAGAGGTTGGTCTCATCGGCGGTGAGAATCGATGCGAGCGGGTTGGACGCGGAAAGACCGAACGGAGGCTGAGCCAATCCAGCAATAGGAATCGGACCTGCCGGAGTAACGTTCAGTTGAAACGATGTCTGTCCCGAGAGGAAAAGAGCAATGCCTGCGGTTGAGATACACGTAAACATGGAGTTTGTGTTCATGTTCATGCTCTCGATCAAATCCGCAACTGCGCCACCCCAGCCTAGGTGTTCCGAACTGCCGCCATTCGAGGCTATGGCCTGCCACGCCGCTGTTTGATCGAAGTGCGAAAACAGCGACGCCGGCAAAGGAACCGAGTTGGCATTGACCTGGGCCTTGGTTGCTGGAACCACCAACGTGCCGGTATTGGCTACGATTGCCGCGCGGCCGGCGTTGAACAGATTCTGCACTCCTGTCAGGGCGGGGTTGAGCGCAAAGGTGCGACCGCTTTGCGGGGTCTTCAAAATAATAGGCAGCAATTCGCTTTGGGGATACGCAAGTCCCGGCGCTCCCGACCGCGCCTGTGTGAACGCCGCGAAGGAATCTGGATCGGTGGCGATCACCGTGCCGTGGCCATCGTTGCCGCCTTGAAGAAAGACGCAGACAAGCGCTTTGTAGCCGGTTGCGCCTGTGCCCTGGGCCATGGCGGCCAGCGAGTTGAGTTCCAAAAGAAATGGGCTGACGGACAAGCCCGCGAACGACGCCATTGAAGCCGTTCTAAGAAACTGCCGTCTGGATAATTCGTTTTTGTTCATTACGGGCTCCTTAGAACTGTGCGCAGAACGATGGCGAGGCCATCGTCAGATAGATTGCCGCCTCGACACGGTTTGCCAGCGCGGCGTTGATTGCGTTTTGATCGCCTGTGGGTATCGGAATTGAACTCACCGCGTTCAAAATCTGGCCGTAGAGCGTACTGTCCATTTCGCCCGCCATCAGCAGAAGATTGATGCGGTCCATCAATGCTGTCGGCGTGGCGGCGGCAGCCAGATTCATTTCAGTTGCGTAGCTCGAGAACACGTCGGGGCCCCCGGTTGCGCTACTGCCGATTGCACTTTGCATATAGTTCAAGTAGCCGACGACTGTGGTGACATCCGTCATTTCCATCTCCGGCGCCACCAGGCCCGCAGCCTCGATGCTTGTGCCGGGAGGAACGTACCCTGGGGCGAACCAATTGAAAACCGTCGGCGAACGCATCCACATTTCGCCGAGACCATAAATCGGATCTTCCGTGCTGCCCAAGCTATAAGAACCGCTGCGCGACTGGGCTGTGAAGGCCCGCGCCCATTCCATGTAGCGGAGTGTCGCCTCTCGCACTTTTCCGTACTGCGGGTTGCTGAAGTCTGTGGCCGAGTTGCGCGCTTCCGGGTCAAGCAGAATCTCCGAGATGATTGCCTGCATGTTTCCCCGTACGCCCGTCCCATCGTTCTCGAATGCGGCAGAACAGTTGCTGATATAAGTTGGGCTGGGATTGCTGGTGACCAGATGCTGAATCATCTGTTTGCAGAAGAAAGGCGGCAGGTTGGGATGATTGAACAATGTGTCGAGAGCGATTTTTAGATCGCCATTCGGGTCTGGAGTCGAAGAGGCTGGAATGGTCACGCCAAGGAAGTCTTTTTCGACGATCGAATGGTGGTCCGGATAGCTTTGCATCGGCAGAATTTCTTCGCCGTACCCAGGGCCGACATAGGCGCAGCAATTGGACCAGGCCGCATCGCTCGTGTCATTCGGATTGTTCCAACTCCATCCCGTGAAGACCGCGGCCAATCCCATCACGTCAGAGTTCGAGTAGGTTGGAATCGGATTTCCGGTCGCATCCAGCTTTTGGCTGCCATCGTCGTTCAATTGGTAAAGGCCAACGGTGAAAAGCTGCATCACCTCGCGCGCATAGTTTTCGTCGGGGTCGGTTGTGGCGTTGCCTTTATCGTTTCCCTGCATCGAGAGGGCCTCACCCATCATCGGGTTCAGGGTTACATCTTGAAGAAGGGTCCGGAAGTTTCCGAATGTATCATTGCCGAGCACATCGTAGTAATTCGTTTCCCCACGTGGCATGCTCTGCACCGTGGAGTTTGATTCGCTGGAAACGACAAAGAGTTCCGACAACGCAAACTTCACGCGCTGTCGCAGCTGATCCTGCGCGGTCAGGCTCTGCTGCCAAAATGTGTCCTGAACATAAATTTCATCCGACTGGTTCTGTTCAAACAGCGCCGCATTGCAGATTACATCGCTTGCCGCACAAGGAGGGTTATAGGTGATGAGCGCCTGTTCTACGGCGGGCTCCTGAGGCGTTGGGGCCATGCTGAATTGTTCGTTCAGCCACGGCTGGAATCCAATCATGGATAGATGATGAATGTCCGCATCGGTTGCGCCAAACGTAGCCTGCTCCAAGAATCGAGAGGCGTCATTCGGATCCACTACCAGGACAGGTGCCGTGCCGTTCACAGTCGCGATCAGATCCGCGGAGGCCGCCGGTCCGGGACCGGGATTCAATACTTGCAAGTCGAGATTTCCCGCCTCGCTCGGCGACACGGATGCCGTTAATTGCGTGCCGTTATTAGTGACGGTTCCAGGCACAGGCGACCCATTGACGAGAAGCTGCGCGCCAGAGATGAAATCCTGACCGGTCAGGACAACAGGTGTGGACGGTGGGCCTACATTAAACGACATTGGCGTTGCCGAGGTGAGAATCGGGATCGGATTCAGTACCGAGATATTCTGGTTGAGCAGTACTTTCGGATTGTCGATGCTGGTAATTGTAAGCTGGACTACGTTACTCGGCGTTGGAACAACGGCCGGCGCGGTGTAGGTAATGGATCCGTCCGGATTCGAGACCGCAGTACCCACCTGTGCATTGCCTCCAGCAATCCCGTTCACTTGTAACGTAACCCCGGTGTTGTTAGTCCCGTTCACAAGGAGATCGAGATTCAGGGCGTTGGAAACGCGGACAGAGTACACTTCCGATTGCAGCGTGAGAACAACCTGACCTGGTCCTACCACCACCGGCACGGTCGCCGAGTTTGCCGATCCTGGGTCGGGATTGCTCACCAGCAGCGGAAACGTTCCAGGAACCGGTGCAGAGACCGATGCCACCAACTCGCCACTCGAGACAAGCGTGGTAGGAACCGCTGCGCCGTTCCACATAATTTGCGCACCGTAAACAAACTGAGATCCGGCGACTGTTACCGTCGTCGTCCCTTCGGAAAAACCCGATGGGGTCACAGTGCTGAGAACGGGAATCGGATTAAGCACGTTGACAGTCAACGAACCAGCGGGATAAGTCGGATACAGATCCGAAGTGCTGGTGATTGTCACGGCATTTGGAGTAGGGACTACCGCCGGAGCCGTATATAGACCGGTGCTGCTCACCGTCCCAAGCTCTGCATTGCCTCCGAGCACTCCGTTGACGTAAAAGGTCACCGGCGATTTCACAGACAATGCGCGGCTGGTGAGTTGAAGTTGTTGATTGACTCGGATCGTGCTACTGGATGCTGAGATCGATGCGAAGGTAGCGGGATCGCTCAGTCCAACGCTGTTACAACCCGATATCAACGAGACAGCGCCGATGAACCATACCATAATCAGCGCAACATTCAACGCGTACAGACGTTCAGAACTTGCTCGCACGATTGCTCCATGTCTGGGGAATGCCAAGGACAGAACGAGTTTCAAATGCAGCAGAGGTCTTGAATGGGTAAAACCTGAGCCAAGGATACCCCGGCTTACAAAGAAATACAATGGACGAATTGAATCCACAAAGCAATGATATCCAAGAAACGACTGGGGGCACACGCCACAAAGCTCTCGGACGCAATGCTCTCGACGATGAGGATAGTCATCGCGTTTTGGTGCAAGCTCATGTTAATAAATAATTTAGGTGGACAACGCTAATTGCAGAATCTTGATTTGCCGGCCACCCTGAAGATTGAGAAAGCCATAGTAAGGCGAAAACGACATCGAGTCGTATGACCATTCACGCTGATGACAATCTCGGCATTCCGCCTGGCGTGGTTAATGTTTCAGGTTGCTCGACCGACAGAAGCGGCGACCGCTTGAATCTCTGGAGCTTGTGCCTTAAGGTTCGCTGAGGAGATGTCAGTCAAGGCCGGGTTCGATGTTCGCCGAAAATTGGGCACTATGATACGCATGGTCTTCGCCGCAATCATGCTTCAGGTGAAGAAATCACTGCTTGGCGTCCGGCGCCAGCAGGAGGATCTTTCCAATGCCGCCTTTCTCCCCAAGCACATGCGCTTGAGCCGCATCACTCAATGGCATCCGGCGACCAATAGGCAATATGAACTTGCCATCGCGCACGTCATCGGCAAACTCGCGCACTTTGGATGGATCAGGTTGAGCGCGCACTCGCGTAACTTTTACTGTCGGGTTCCTGGCCCCCGCATTTTCCGGTATGACAGCGGTGTAACCAAAGGAGCCACCCTGTTTGACCTTCGCGATCAGCTTCGCTGCAACGTCACCGCCGACGGTGTCTGCAATCGCATCCACTGGACGGAAATTCTCAATCGCCTCATCGTCATCAATCGGGAGCATGTCTGAGACACCGAGCGCGCGGGCATCATCCAACTCCTTCCCGCGAACACCTGCAATCACATGAGCGCCTAACTTCAACGCCGTATGCACTGCCGCGCGCCCTACACTGCCCAGAGCTCCAGTTATGAGAACAACCTGCCCCTTTTTCACGTTTGTCGCGAGTCGGACAAGCTGGTCTCCCGTGAGGGCAATCAGCGGGATCGCAGCAGCGTCTGCCAGGTCCACGCCATCGGGGAGATGAGTTACGTCCGAATCGTCCACTGCGACCAACTCGCCATAGGTCGCGTTGGATAGTGCGAGAACCCGATCACCGGCCTTGAAGTGTTTCACACTTGCGCCCACCGCCCGAACGATGCCGCTCACATCGCGGCCTAGAATTGCAGGAAGCGACAGCGGAAAACTCGTCTGCATCATCCCTGATCGCAGCTTCCAGTCGATGGGGTTGACGCTCGCAGCGGCTGCTGCGATCAGTACCATATTTCCGCTAATCTGCGGTTCGGGAACGCTGTCTTCAAATTTCAACCTCTCGGGACCTCCGTACTCATGCAGCACCACTGCCCTCAGCGCCTGCCTCCCGGAATTCCAAGCATATTTCAACCTCATAATCAGATGCGCAGGAGCTCACTTACGTCTCAACGGGATAACCTCCCGCGTTGCCGGTGAGGACAGATGTTCGCGACGGCCCTGCCCTTGGCGCTCCGACTGGTGTAAATCGGGTTTGCGACGAATGGACCCGACCGCAATGTGGGATACTGGCTTTGACTTTAGGTAAATAGAGCGGTGAACGGATTGGATCAGCTGCGAGAGCCCTACGATAAGAAACCAGGCGACGGTCCATTTCCGACCGCAGATTGCTCGACCGAGAGGCCCGGCGATAGTGAACGCAAGATGAAGGTTGTCTGCCTCGCAGATATCGTCGAAATCGCATTTCGCGGCACGAGCTTTGACTCGATCCCCGGAAGCACTACATCCTCTGTCAGGCGCTTTCGATGAGAGAGGTCCCGAGCGAAAAGCAAATTGGACGGAAGCCTGGCGGCCGTTTGCTCGACGGTCTTATCATTGCGATGCTGACGGTTGTCTCCTTCGCGATGCAGTATCGCTCCGGGGCATACAGATCCGACCTTACTCTGGACCCCGACGAACCGGCTCACGCCGTCTCCAGCCTGATGGTGCGCGACTATCTGGCGCAGGACTTTCCTCATAATCCCGTATGCTTCGCCTCGGACTTCTACGCACACTACCCGAAAGTGGCCATCGGACACTGGCCGCCTTTGTTTCATGCGGCGGAGGCGGCATGGATGATTGTGCTGGGGCGCACCCGGATCGCGATGTTGCTCTTCGTTGCCCTGACGGGGAGCGCGCTGCTGGCGAGCATCTACTTGCAAGTGAGACATTATGCTTCGATCTCAGCGGCGCTGCTCCCGGTCGGCATGCTGATCGCTTCGGGTGTGATGCAACAGATGTTCTCCGCAGTTCGTCCAGACCTGTTGTTAGCGCTTCTAGTGTTTTGGGCCGGGGTGTTCTGTAGCCGGTTCGTCTTCCTCTCTGACAGGAAAGCGCTTTGGTGGTTTCTCGGGCTGGGCGTCGCGGCCATACTAGCGCACGGTCGAGGCGCCATGCTGCTCTTTGTGCCGTTTTGTCTGATGATCCTGGCACGCCGCGCCACCAATTGGAAGTGGGCTATCGCCTTCGGACTCGTTTTGCTTCTTCTTCCTCTTCCGTACCTTTTGGGACAGGCCGATCCACTGAATCTTCACTCCATCCTTACGATCAACCGGCTATTCGTCATGCGGATGGGCTTCACCTTGGGGTGGTTTCCTTTGGTTCTTGCCCTGGTGGGCTCAGTGGGAGCGCTACGGCCCGGAGATCACCAACCGTTTTGGGCGGCCATGCTCTCGCTGGCCATCTCCGCATGGGTCTTCCAGGTTCTGGTGCCAATCCGATGGGACGACCGGCTCATGGTCACTGCGCTGCCCGCGGTGGCGGCGCTGGCGGGGAACGGTGTTTATGTTCTTCGGTCGCGGTTTTCGAATGCGTCGCGCGGCAGGCGGAGATGTTGGGATGCCGCCGTTGCGTTATGTGTTCTGCTTGCCGCAGCCTGGGGTTTGGAGCACGCAGAGAGAAAGCCGGATCTGAACTATCATCAGTTAATCGCAAATTGCATACTTTGCGAAAGCAAGGTAGCGCTCATCGCCGCGGATGGCCTGAACGAAGGTGCGTTTATCGCTGAGCAGTCGCTGGCCGATCCGGCGCGTAGCCACACAATCCTGCGCGGAAGCAAGGTATTGGCGCACAGCACCTGGGCAGGCCGCAGATATCAGATGCTCTTCGCCACAGACGATGCCCTTGCCGCTTATCTCGAAAAGTCGGGTGTTTCGCTGGTGCTGGTACAGCGAGGTGACGGAGTTCCACAGCACGTCATTCAATTGCGGAGAACGCTCACCACTGCACGGCAATGGGTGCTCGTGCCGCAGAGCACGGTGACTACCGTTGAGATCTTCCGCGAGCTCTCATCTCAGCAGGCGCCTGCGCTGGAGTCCCAGCGCTTTAGTCCTTGACCTCGGAGCGCCGCGGTGAATAAAGATGCGCGCTGACTGATCCCGCAATTCGCGGAGTTGCGGACAGTATGTGGCCGGGCGTTCGTGCCGCTACGGCCTTCAGCTTGTCAGCGAAGTACATCGCTGTTCCCAGCGTGAATGACAGTCCTGCAGTGCAGAGGTGAAGCCAGTGAGCAGGCACGCTGCACAGCGCAAACCATGTGCCGCGACGGCCACCGAGAAACAGGTAAAATTTGAAGTTCAGCACAGAGAGCGCGATCAGCGCCAGGGCGAACAAGGCCCATAGGAAGTGCGCAGCCATCCCTGCCACCCCCAACAGGACCGCCGCACACGATAGCGCTACGCTGAGTCGATTGCTATAGCGCAGATTCAGCGTATTGGGCAACTTGCGGTTACGCCACAACAGCAGCGTCCAGGGAATGCCGCGGAGCAGCAGATCGGTCTTAAGCATCGATTTCAGAGTCCACGGCTTCAGGTGCTTCACCAGGAGATCGGGGCGCAATTCAATGCGGACGCCGGCGTTTGAGATCTGTGCGCCAAATTCCACGTCGTCGATCGCCCGGGAGCGAACACTGAAGCCGCCGTGCCGGCGAAAGATGGATGAGCGTACCGCGCCGAAGCCTGTCCAAAAGGTGGATGCGTCCCCCGCGCTGATGCGGTGCGTATACGCGTGCAGCAGATTTCGAAACTGCGAGAGGAACTCAGGGCTGGCAGGCTCGTCATCGTAACGCCCAATCACGGCGCCGAGGCCGGAGTCGCCTTCGAAGGCGCCAAGCAGAGATCTGACGCTCCGCGGGCTCACGCAAACGTCATCGTCGACAAACAGGAGAATATCGCCCCGTGCGACGGCGGCCCCGGTATTCCGCGCAACAGCCGAACCCACAGATGAAAGATTGCACAGCAGCTTTGCATTGAGGCGAGCCGCGGCAACAATCTCGCTTAGATCCATCTCGGAGCCGTCATCGATCACGATGACCTCCATGCAAGTGACGGCGGCCTGACGAAGCGCGTCGAGGCACAGACTCAATTCGCGCGGACGATTGCGTGTGGGGATCACAACGGACAATGTAAGAGCACTTGCTTCTTGCATCGCGAGGGTTATCTTCGCCTCTTGGAGCTTGAGCCGACTGAGCGGGGAATTAATCGGTTGGAGTTTCCTAAGTATAACTGAATATGCTGATCTCAGCTGCAAAACGTAAGTAACTTTTCGAGCACAGCTTGGGCATTTCGCTCGAAATCCCGGCCAAGCGTCAAGTGATAAACCTCGGATCGGCGCAGCAGGCTTCGGCAGGCACGCAGCCGCGATAGAACAATCGGCAGCTTGGCAAATGCCTCTGCCGGCCCACGACCGAAGATGAATTCCATCCCCTGGAAGAGCCCCAGACCCACGACGCAGTTGGCGAGCATTGCCCTCCAGGCTGATGCCCATGAGGCCGGCCGGATCGAACATTGGCGATCCAGGCTTCGTTCTCCCAGAAACAGCAGCGCCGGCTCCGCGGTGGCACAGACTCGATCAGCGAAGTACTCATAATTCACGAGCAGTTTGGGTCCGAATTCCATGCGTTGAATCGTGCGCAGTTGATCGGACGGGACGCCCGATTCGGAGCCCGGCAGCAAACCGATGCGCAGCGGAAAGGCGTGGATGGCGCCGCTCTGGTCGACCAGCGGCGAGTCGTCGGAGAGCAGATTGACCTCGGGATGCCGCAGCAGTGCTGAGCCGAGCGTGCTCTTGCCCCCGCCCATGGGCAGCAGAACGAGTGCGGCACGTCCGCGGACGGCGACGCCCAGTGCGTGAATGCGATGCAGCGCCGCACGGTCCAGCGTCTCACCGCTACGCGAGAGAAGAAACAGGTATGCCGCCTCGTACAGCAGATCGCGATCGAGGCTGGAGAGTTGAAAGCTGCCTGCGTTCGGGTCAAGCACACCTACACAGCGTCCGGAGTAGTCGATAATGGTTCGCTGACCGAGCCGGTAGGCCACGTTTCGGGGCGTATAAACCTTTGCCTCCGCCAGCCCATACTCCGCGTATTCGGGGTCACGCTCGAGCAGCACGATACTCGTCTCATCCGGGCTTGGAGTCGATCGAAAAAAGGCGAAGTCATCCGCAAGCCCGCTGAGCACGGTGAAAATCTCGCACTCTATTCGAACCCGATACCCGTGGATGTCAAGATGGATACGCGTAGTTGGGTTTTCGCCGTCGGCTTCATGCATCTTGATCTCACTGGCCTTCGAGTTTTTGGCCGACCTTTTCCGGAGAGAAAACTTATGCCCCATGTCCACGCGGCAGGATGCCGGCAAGAGGCAGACGGAACAGCCGGCTTACTGAAACGGACAGGAGTTCAAATAGAAGTCGGGAGTTTCTCTGGAGTTGCCTTATTATACATGGAGACAAAAGTATCTTCATCAATGTAATTTCCCCGCAACGCATCGGGCGATCCTCTTCGTTCATGGCTGGCGTGGGTCGGTCTGCTTCGGTATGCTAGTGGTGTCCACCGCAAATGGGATGATTACCGATCAATGGGCTGAGTTCACAGAGGAAGCTTTCCTCGGGGGCTAAGGCCCAGTCGTCTTTGGGCTGTTTGCGGCACGACTGAAGTCGTGCCCGTTCAAGACCAAACGACCATCAGCGTGGCGGACACTACTTGGAAACCAAGCTGATTCATCAACTGAACCTAGAAACCCCGGCCTGCCGATGCCCGACCTGCGCGAAACCGAGTTACTCAGACAGATCAAGAGACGCCGCGCCGACACAAACGCCGCTCGACGGCCCGGCCTTTGGCTCAAGTCGGTGGTGCAGCGATTTGTGATCGCAACCTCCCAAACTCCCTTGCGCTTCGTTTATCTCGCTATCTACCGCTGGCACGTTAGCTTCGCTGTCCGAAAGTTGCGCACCTTCGCTGGCCTGCATTCCGTGTACGTCACGCGGGGTATGGCCATCGAACAATTACAGCCCGGCGTCAGCGACATCGATCTGTCCATTTATGGCGACTGGACTGAAGAACAGCTTGCCGCGGTCAGGGCATACCTTCAGCGCCTCAAGCGCTGGTCGCCGTTGTTTGACCCGAGTGCATTTGCGCTCAAGGAAGTGCAAGCGCTCTACGCGACTGATTACTCCTTCCGCCATCGTCTCGACGAGGGCCGCGCGGAGTGGAAGCTCCTCTATGGAGAGGACCTGTTCGCCTTGCTTCCTCCGCAGGATCTTGCGCGCGCAGCAGGTGGCTACTACATGGACCTGCGGTTGTGGTGGTCTAACTTCATCAAGACGGCATTCGCCTTTGGTCAAATGGCCGAAAATGAAGTGTTCCGCATCAGCATCCCATATAAAGTCGCCGCTCATCTGCTCAACGTACAGAAGGTCCTTGCCGGCGGGCCGCCCGAATCCTCCAGACGCGACATCATGCAGACCGCATTGAAGACCGGCGGTGGAGCATATCGGCAGCTTCTCGAACGTCTCGTGCAGAGTGCCGGCGCCGGTCACCGCAGTTTCGCTGGCGAAATTCTCGAGGAGAGTTTGTCATTTCTGCTCGAAACCTTCGAGGCCATTCATGCGCAGATTCGGGCCGGCTCCTCATTCGGCTTGGGCAGCGCTGGGGGAGCTGTACGAATCGATGGCGCGGCGGACGAGTTGCTCGTTTCACCATCCGCGCGTAGCTATGCCCAACAAGTTGTAGAACTCGTGAAGAGGACGTGGACGGGATATCGCACCTCTTATCTCATGCCCTGCATGTCC
>JBEKCA010000133.1:0-14583 GCA_050015115.1 Occallatibacter sp. | reverse complement strand
GCTCATCCAGAACAGCTTGTACCATCCGGTACTTCTTTCGCAAGATGACCAACTCATTACCCATGCGAAAAGAATACAACGTCACAATCATACGTTCAGGTTATTTATGCGCAGACCCTTAGTTCATTCGGAGTCGCACACCAGAAGTCGAAAAATGCGGTACAGAACGGTGAGCCCAGGAAGTTTCGCTCCCTGGTCGGTCTTGCGGCGCACCCGTGGCTCTCAAGTTAAAGGAGACTAACTAGATGCCGATCATTACATTGGACGCCTTCACGATTGCGCTGACCCTATCGCCTTGCATCAGCCCGAGCGCGCGCACGCTCTCCTTGGTGATCGACGCAATGACTGTAGCGCCGCCGGTCAGTTTGATAGCGACCTCGCTATTGACCGCTCCGTCATGGGAACTTGTTACCTCGCCGGCCAGCACATTGCGGGCGCTCAACTTGACACCGTCCATGCCCTTGCCGACAATCACCTCGCTGGCTTTAATGATCGCGTAGGCTGTCTTGCCCTCCATCAGGCCCAATGAATCGATGCTGGAATTGGTAATGATTGAGACGATGTGCTCCTCACCCGTCAGGGCAAGAGTGACCTCTCCGTTGACCGCCCCTTTGGTGACTTTCTCCACCTTTCCTTCAAAAACATTTCTCGCACTGATTTTCATTCCTCTCCTCCAGTCGATTGCAGGGTTGGCGGCCCAGAGCAATTGACTGCCGCCAGTGGAATTAACAGTAACATACACTGCATGAACTGCACAGGATTAGCTCGCTTACCTTGTGTCCGCACTTCCAGCTTCGAAGCGGCCATCGGCCACCACTGTCGATGTGGACTTGCCTTCCAACCAACCAGCACGAGACTTCTCAAAGGAATCGAAAGCCGGAACGTAAGGTTTGATGTCGAGTAGCGGAGTTCCGTCCAGCATATCCACGTCCGCGACAAACAAGCGGCTATGCTCGATATGGAGAAGGCGAACGACAGAAAGCCCAATGTGATTGGGCCGGACTGGAGAACGTGTAGCGAAGACCCCTCGCTCGGTCATATCCAGATAAGGGCGAACAACCAACTGCGCCTCTGAGGCGTGATTGAAGAGGTAAATCAACCACAGCCGGTCAAAGCCTTCGAGATCACGCAGCCCTTCGATTAGATCTGGAAGCACCTCGACGATACCCTCTGCGCGCTTGCCTGCTATGCCCTGAACCGGCGTTCCATCAGCATGTTTGAAGGGCGTGTGAATCAGGCCTATGGGCTCTATTGCCCCACTTATCTCACGAGTGCGCTGTTCGCTCTTGTGCATTTTCCCTCGTATCCGTATCATGAGTCGCGTATACAGTACACGCTATTTTGTCACGAGGCACGAATGCAATCAACTGAAGTACTAACGAATCTCGCGCAATTGAGAGCAAAGCGAGCGATCTCCGCGGCGAATCTCGCAGAGGAAGCGGGCATCAGCCGCCAGACAATTCATGCTATTGAATCTGGACTCTATGTCCCCAACACGGTTGTGAGCCTAAAGCTAGCTCGCATCCTCGGCACAACGGTTGAGGAATTGTTTCAGCTCGAACCAGAGCGGGAAGTGATTGAGGAGACTGCTGAGGTCTTCATTCTCGGAGAGGTGGCTTCGCTTCCGAAGGGGCAGCCGCTGAGAGTGGTAAGCATCAATGACCGTCTGGTTGCTGTGCCTCCCGATCCTTCGAGTTGGGGCCTGCAGCCAACTGACGCCGTTTTTATTGCGCCTATCCGCGGCGGAATCAGCGGCGTCAATGCGAAGGTTCGGCTCCTTGGCAATGGCTGGAAGAGTCCAGGACGCATCCTTCTCGCTGGGTGTGACCCCAGTGCATCCTTGCTTGCGCACTCGCTTGAGCGACAGGGCTTTGAACTCATTATTGCGTATGAAAACAGTTCGCAAGCTCTTGACCTGTTGCACGAGGGACTGGTTCATGTCGCCGGCACGCATTTGGCTGAGAAGGCAAGCGATAAGGCCGATCTATTGCCGTTCTCTCCTATGCGATGTGGAAGGAAGGACTGATCGCCGCTCAGGATAACCCAAAAAAGATAGTAGGCATTGAAGATTTATCGCGGGAGGACATTCGCATCACAAATCGTGAACCGGGTGCAGGCTGCCGCCGCTTATTGGACGACCTTCTGCGGAAGAATCGAATTGCGAGAGATAAGGTAAGAGGCTACGACCGAATCACGTTAGGACAACTTCCCGCCGCACGTCTGGTTCAGAGTGGAGAGGTGGACTGTTGCATTGGCACGCAAGCCGCTGCGGCTTCCATGGGCCTGACATTCCTTCCACTCGTAGAAAAACCCTACCTCTTGGTGCTCCGCCGTACGCATATTACGCTGCCGCCGGTCCAGGCGCTCATCGAGACGCTAGGGCGAGCTGCGTATCGGCGCGAAGTCGAAGCCTGTGTCGGCTACGACATGCGCATAGCAGGCGACAGACTGGTATGATGCGCGCTGAAGATCAAAGCGGAGATTCTGTCCGCCATTCTGGAGCATGTGGGGGCCAAGGGCAACACTCAGGCGCAGCTCGTGGACATTCTGGACGAGTACCAGCCGTCGTTGAGCAATCTGCTCAAAGGCCGAATCTCTTGAGAGATCATCGAGACGCTGCCGCCCTATGGGAAAATAACCGGTACAGCGATTGCATCTGAATCCGCAGATCTGCAGCTCTTCCAATCTGCGCGGCCACTGTTCCGTGGCGTGACACAATTGCTGTCCAATTCGTCTGCCACGCATATCGCCCTCGCTACCAGTCCACCTATCACCACAACCGGTTCTGATTGCAGGTGCCGCTCCACGGCCGCATCAATCCATCCAACCACTGCGTCCTTCAGAATTGCCGCAAAATCCATTCGTCATTGTTGTTATCAAGGAGCTCGATACGCGATCGCACTTCTCCTGCACTCGCCGGGTAGCCAAGTGACGCGCCTAATGTTGCAACCGTTTCAGCGTCACGTGCGGATGGTCGTGGCGGCGAAGCTGCGGCGCTGCAACTCCTCAATCATGAGCTGACGTAGTTGGTTCACAGAGACTTCCCCCTCTGCGTCCCAAACTATCCCGACAGCCTCAAATGCCGGTCAGCTGCACGCGAATGCGTATGCCGCCATAGCGGCCTCGTTCGGATTGCCCTTGGGACTGGAATCTGGCGACTCGTCGTTGATAGCGATCGCCGTTGCCTGGGGCGCTTCTCGTTACCAAAGCTACTTCGCAGCAAAGAGACATCGCGCCTCTCCTTGCTGCAAGCGAGTCAGGCTTCCGCAGGTGCCATAGGCGCCGGCTAGCCGAGACCACGTTCCACCATGACCACCAGCCGCTCACCCAGCGCCAGCACCATTTCTCGTGGCACCTTATGCAGTGGTCCTTCCAGCACCAGAAGTGACAACCCATGAACGGTAGACCAGGCAAGATACTCCGCATCACTGCGATTCTTCTTGCCAAGCAACCCGCTCTCCAGCATGCGGTCGAGAGCCAGCGAAAGCAATTGAAGTGGATTCAACCCCATCGAGGCCGTGTTCGCTGGGTTTTGTTCATGCACGGTAGGCGGGACCGAAAATGCCGTACGGAACATTCCAGGCTCTCTCATTGCAAATCCCAGATACCACGTCGCAGTTACGACTTTGGTCCCTGCATGAGAGCAAAGTGGCCTCTCTGATCATCTGTGGCCTGCAGGATGCGCGAGCGCCCGGGCACGTCCATGGGAGGAAGCGTTATTTCGCCGCCCGCTTCCGGGTCGCGACTATCCAGGCAGAACGCGGCTGAAGCCCAGATTGATAGTCTGGATACGGGCCCAGTGAGACTAGAGACGATGTTAATTACCAACAGGTACAAACGCAGTAAAAAGAACGATAGCAAGGCTGAAGCGATTGGACGTATCCGTCGGTTTCCTGTCGAAGCCGATGTGGTGACCGCTCCTACTCGAAAGAGACATAACCAATCCAGCTGCCCAATTTGCTTCACACCAATCGAGAAAAGTGAATCTGGTGGTGGACGAAAACAATCGTGTGCTGAATGCGGGGCAACTCTGAACAATGTTCTGACGTGCGGTTCGTGCGGTACTGGCCGAGTGTGGCAGGGTCCTCGCGGTCCAGCTTCTGCTGGATGCGGATCAAAATACGGAGCCTGATGAGTGCCGGATCGCCACAGAATGCGCGTTGCACCAGATCCCTCCGATCCAACCTTCGGCTTCCAGGGTCTTCGACGGCTCACAATTGGGATCATGTACGAGTCGGCGACAAGAACGAAGCCACGGGCGCCCCGATTGCTACAGTGGTGGCTGGCGAGTAGTTTTGAGACCGCGATAGTGTGTGAGTCATAGGAGGTACCCAGCTATGACTCACCTTCGCAAGATGATGCTCGAAGAACTCGAGCGTCGCAACCATTCCGCGGAGACAACGCGGCGTCATCTGTGTTTCGTCGAGCGGTTCGCGCAACACCTCGGCAAGTCACCGGACAAACTTGGCCCGGAGCACCTGCGCATCTATCATGCTTAGTTGGCGGTCTTCATTCCCGAATGCTTGGTGACCGAATCATTTTTCCTGCCCAGCACGGCGAGATTCCTCTTGATCAGTTCATAGCGCTGTTCCACACAGGCATGGCTTCGCAGCGGATCTGCGGGCGAGTTCATCACATAGTCAAGCAGCTTGGGAACGGTGCTGGTAGCCACATGCAACCGTGTATCCGAAGAGGCGTAGTAGATCAGCACATCGCCGTTCTTGCGCTCGATCCAGCCATTGCTGAAGATAACATTCGAGACATCGCCAACCCGCTCGCCGCCGATCGGAGCAATGAAGTAGCCGGCTGGCTTGTGCGTTACAACCCATGGACGCTCCAACTCGGATAGGAATAGATACACAACATAACGCAGTCCGGCAGCCGTGTTGCGCACTCCATGCGCCAGGTGCAGCCAGCCCTTCGCCGTTTTGATGGGCGCCGGGCCGAGACCATTCTTGACCTCGGTAATGGTGTGGTATTCGCGATTGTCGAGGATGATCTCTTCATCGATCACCGCATTTTCGATGCTGGGCGAGAGTCCCCAGCCGATGCCACCGCCCTTGCCTGCCTGGATGAAGTCATCTTGCGGACGCGTATAGAACGCGTATTTGCCATCGACAAACTCTGGATGCAGGACGACATTGCGTTGCTGCGGAGACTTGCTCTTGAGATCGGCCAGCCGCTTCCAGGTTTTAAGGTCCTTTGTGCGCACAATGCCGCACTGCGCAACTGCCGAAGATGTGTCCCACTCCGGCGTCTTCGGGTCTTTGCGCTCGGTGCAGAATAGGCCGTAGATCCATCCATCCTCGTGCTTCACCAGGCGCATGTCATAAACATTAGTATCAGGGTCGCTGGTCTCGGGTAGCAGGATCGGATAATCCCAGAAGCGGAAGTTGTCGATTCCATTCTTGCTCTCGGCGACGGCGAAGAACGACTTGCGATCCGCACCCTCGACACGCGCGACTACCAGGAACTTGCCCTCGTGCAGAATCGCCCCGGCATTGAAGGCAGCGTTGACGCCGATGCGTTCAAGCAAAAAGGGATTGGTTTTCCGGTTGAGGTCATAGCGCCATGTGATGGGCGCGTGCGCCGCGGTCAGCACAGGCAATTCGTAGCGGTCATAGATGCCGTTGCCGCCGGGCGTCTTAATGTTGCGTTGGGTGATGAGCTTCTCTTGCTGCTTGAGGAGACTCTGCACCTTCTTCTTGAATTCAGCTTGCGTCATGGTTATTCTCCAGAAATGTCTGCTACATATTTGAATTAAATTCCGGTTTCGGCCCGAGCGGTCTTCAGGGCATCCAAACGCTCCATCGCCTCAATGCATGCGCGGCCGTTGTGATACGGACACTTCCACGGGTCAACTTTGTATTCATCCTCGCTGGGAACTCCCGACCTCGACACCCGCCAGAACCACTCACCATGCTCATGATCGACGATGGCCGTATCAATGAAGGCCCAGCTTCTTTCAGCAGCATCGAGAAACTTCTTCTCACCCGTCAACGCATAAGCATTGAGGAATCCCACAACAGCTTCAGCCTGCGGCCACCAATGCTTGTCAGTGTCGATGATGCCTGTTGGGTCTGCTTCATAGAGAAGGCCTCCGTCGCTGTCCAGGCCCTGATCGTAGACAGCCTCGGCCATCTTTACTGCGACCTTGCGGACACGCTTAAGCAACTCCGCATCGCCCAAAATTTCCGCGGCTTCGCAGAGCAGCCAGCTTCCCTCAATATCGTGGCCAAAGGAGATCTTGGTCGATCGCGGATTCCATTCCTCATCGAAAAACAGAATGAAGTGGTCGGTCGTGGAATCGATGATGTGATCGAGAAAAATCTCGATCAGCTCCCGCAGGCGCAGGCGAACAGTTTCGTCCTCATGAAAACGGAGCAGCGTAGCGTATGCCTCCATCAGGTGGAGGTGCGTATTCATGGACTTCTTCTCGTTCATATCCACATCGCTTAACCGTTGGTCCAGGGCTAGCGTCCAATCGCGCTCATAAGTCTCGAAGTAGCCGCCGTGTGCGTCATCGTGGCTAACCGACTCAATCGAACGGACCATGCACAGGGCCTTGTCCAAAGCGTCGAGGTCGCCGCTGGCATGGAAGTACTCAGCCAGTGCATAGACCGTGAAGGCCTGTCCGTAGATGCGCTTCTTGGTGTCGCGCTGCTTGCCCAGGCAGTCAAGCATCCAGTAGACACCGCCGAACTCGGCATCCCAGAAATAGCAGATCAAGTATTCATAGGCACGTCGTGCCGTGGCCAGGTAGATCGGGTCGCGATAGACGGTGAACGCCTTGGAAAACGTCCACAGAATCCTCGCGTTCAGGATGAGTCCCTTTGCGGCGAGCGGGTCGATGCTCAGGTCATTGGAGATCTGGCCGCGAAAGCCGCCGAATTCTTCGTCGATCGAATATTTGAGCCAGAATGGCAGGACATCGAAGCGCAACTCCGCTTCCACCTTTTGTCGCAGGTCTTGCACGACGGTACCTCCTGAAACCATCTTCCAGTAAACTCCCGGATAATTCGGCCTAGAAACTGCGATTGCACTTCCTTGCGAAAATGCAATTGCTCGTTGGGTTCATCTACACGTCGCCGGCGGCCAGGTCGGTCTCAACCTCGCGCTCGGCCAAATGGTCATACCAGGTGAATTTGAGCGTCAGTGAAGTGATCAGAATCGCGCCCAGGGCCATTACGACCCGATCCCACTCCCGAATCACGATGTACAGGGGGAGCGCAACCAGGGCGATCTGCCAGATGATGCCGACGGCAATATTGAACATGTCGCGCAAGAAGTCCGTGTTGCGCTTGAAACTGGGATCTTCGGCCAGAACCTTCTTGAGGATCGGTCTCCAAAAGCCCCATGGCCGCACGCGGCGATAGAAGTCGATGAGCACTTCATCCGACTCCGGCTTGGTGAGGAATGTGCCGAGCAGGCAGCCGATCAATGAGATTCCAACCACCACGGGGAAGATGATCACCACCTCCATGTTAATGGTGTAAGTCGCCATCAGATGCTGCACGAACGGCACATACGGCACGACCCTCGGCATCAGCAGCGCGGAGGCAATGCCGGTCAGCATCCCAAAGAAATAGCCGTAGCCATTGAAGCGCCACCAGTACCACTTGAGCACGTTGGACGCCGTATACCCGCCCCACAGACCTGACACGATCCAAACCACCACCTCATTGACTGATGTAACGTTCCAGCCGAGGACAATGCCAATCACAATTACGCTTAAGGAGGCGAGATAGCTCAACCGCACGTAGGTCTTGGGCGAAGCGTTGGGGTTGATGTAGCGCTTGTAAATGTCATTGACGAAGTACGGTGGCGCGGCGTTGACCGTGGCGGCAAAGTTGGACATGAAAGCCGCCAGCAGGCCGGCGATCAGGAAGCCGAGCAGCCCCATTGGAACGAAGCGCCCCAGCGCCAGCGGAAGAACCAATTCAAAATCCATATGGGTTCCCATGGCTCGCAGGTCTGGGCCAAAAAATGCCGCCGCCAGTACAGTGAGACCCATGATCAGGAAATAGCGAGGCGGGGTAAGCACAATGTTGACCCAGGCGCTCATCATCGAGGCTTCGCGTGGATTCTTGGCCGCGAGCACGCGCTGCATATCGTAATTTGGCGCTGGTCCGGCAGCCGAAATCGGGATGCCCTTGAAGAGCAGCATCATGACGAAGAATCCGAAGAGTTCATACCTGTCTTCGGCAATCTTGGCGGTAGCCGCCGGAAGCAATGTTGACCAATCCAGATTCAAATGCCAGCCGAAAAAGATGTTGTCCCAACCGGCGGGCACCACTCTGCGCAGCATATCCGGGGCCACTTTGCTCATGGCAATAATGCCCACGGCAAAAGAGGCAATCGAAAGGATGAAGAACTGGACGACCTCGGTAATGACCACGCTGATCATGCCGCCCTTGATCACGTAGATGGCCGTAATGGCAATCAGGATCAGTGCGTATTCATTGGCCGACAGATGCCAGGGCAGGTAGGTCTGCGCAAACTTGCCGATGCCTTTGAATGCGTAGGTGAAGAATCCGATGATGCTGACGAAGGCGTAGATGACGACGATAATGTGCGATAACTGCGCGCCTCGCCCAGTGCCGAAGCGCGTTTTGATCCACTCCGCTCCGGTCATGACCTTGGAGCGGCGCAGCCATGCGGAGAGATAGACCATCAGGAAGATCTGGTTGAAAGTCGGCCAGAGCCAGGGAATCCACACGCTCTTGAGACCGTACACGAACATCCAGGAAACCAGCAGCATGGTGCCGCTGATGTCGAACATTCCCGATGCGTTCGAGATGCCCAGCATGTACCAGGGCATCGCGTTGCCTCCGAGGAAGTAGTTCTGCATGCTCTGCGAAGCGCGCTTTGAAACCCAGTATCCGATGAGCACCGTGCTCAGCAGGTAAGCCACAATGATTGCGATATCAACGTAATGAAGTTGCAGCATTCCACTCCTCGAACCCAACGGGGCTCCCTCTCCGCTCTTGGCGGGAGGGACAAGACAACGTTCTGCGGGACTGAACCGAGTTTATAACGCTCCAGCGGTGCCGTGTCCATTTGAGCGCCCGCCTCGTGGTGAAACGTGTGTCCGGCCACTTGCGTCGCCTGGAACAGTGAAAGCGTGCCCGGACGGCAGTCAGCGGAGATTATCGCGATCGATGGATGAGCGTCTAGTCCGGGCGCTGGGCGACTCTCGGAGCCAAAATGCCGCATTTCCCCAGGGCGCCGTGCGAACCCCTTGAGAATCGTCTGATCGGTTTGGCCCCTGGAGCTATACTGGCCCCACGTCTACCGGAGGGAGCAAGCAAGATGAAGCTTGGATTTTTCGATGATTTGAACCGCGAGTACGTGATCACACAACCGGATACGCCGCTGCCCTGGATCAACTACCTGGGGTGCCAGGCATATTTCGGAATCATTTCCAACACCGCGGGGGGCTATTCGTATTATCGCGATGCCCGTCTGCGCCGGTTGACCCGTTACCGTTACAACAACGTACCAATGGACTTTGGCGGCAGGTACATCTACCTACGCGACGATGAGTCGAAGGAGTTCTGGTCTCCCTCGTGGCAGCCTACCCGGCACGAACTGAAGGACTACACCTGTCGCCACGGCATGGGCTACACGGTGATTGGGTCGAGTTACAGCGGAATCGAGGCGCACACCCGCTACTTTGTGCCCCTCGACGAGCATCTCGAAATCTGGCAGCTCACCGTAACCAACAGGCGCGACACTAAGGCTTCGATCTCGGCGTACTCGAGCATCGAGTTCTGCTTGTGGGACGCTCAGGACGACGCCACCAACTTCCAGCGCAACTTCAACACTGGACAGGTGGAAGTGGAAGACAGCGTGATCTATCACAAGACCGAATACCGAGAGCGCCGCGACCACTTTGCCTACTTTGCCTGCTCTGAGCCCGGCGCGGCCTTTGACACGCAACGCGAGGCTTTCCTTGGCCGCTATCGGAGCTGGGAAAAGCCGTTGGCCGTCGAAGCCGGCCAGCTTTCCAACTCGATCGCCTACGGCTGGTCGCCGATCGGCGCGCACCAGGTCAAGCTCGAACTGGCTCCGGGTGAGGCGCGGCAGATCGTCTTCGTGCTCGGCTATCACGAAAACCCGAAAGACGAGAAATTTGATCCTCCCGGCTCGCAGACCATCAACAAGAAGCTTGTCAAACCAACCATCGCCAAGTATCTCGACCCGAAGAACGCCGATACGGCCTTTGAACGACTACGCCAGTATTGGGATAGCCTGCTGGGCATCTTCCAAGTCTCGACGCCCGACATTCACACCAACCGCATGGTCAATATCTGGAACGCCTACCAATGCATGGCGACCTTCAATATGTCGCGGTCGGCGTCTTTCTATGAGTCGGGCATCGGGCGCGGACTCGGCTTCCGCGACTCCAATCAGGATCTGCTTGGGTTTGTTCACATGGCTCCGGCGCGCGCCCGCGAGCGTATCCTCGATCTCGCTGCGACGCAGTTGCCGACCGGCGGCGCCTATCACCAGTACCAGCCGCTCACCAAGCGTGGCAACAATGACATTGGCGGCGGGTTCAACGACGATCCGCACTGGCTGATCATCGGCGTCTCGGCCTATCTGAAGGAGACCGGCGACTGGAGCATATTGGACGAACCTGTCCAGTACGACAACGAGCCTGGCTCGGAGCAGCCGCTCTACGAGCACTTGCAGCGCAGCTTCAATTACACCCTGGCCCGGCTTGGACCGCATGGGCTGCCGCTGATCGGCCGCGCAGACTGGAATGACTGCCTCAACCTGAACTGCTTCTCCGACACACCGGGCCAGAGCTTCCAAACCACCACCAATAAGGAAGGCAAAGTCGCTGAATCGGTCTTCATCGCTGGGCTCTTCGTTCATGCAGGCCGCGAGTTGGCCGCCATCGCCAAACGCCGCGGTGCTGGCGCTGAGGCCGCGTCTTATCTCGCTGAAGCCGGCAGGATGGAGTCGGTGATTTTGGAGCACGGATGGGACGGCGAGTGGTTCCTGAGGGCCTACAACGACTTCGGCGGCAAGATCGGCTCGAAGGAGTGCGAGGAAGGCAAAATCTTCATCGAGTCCAACGGCTACTGTACGCTGGCCGGCATCGGCCTGGAAGACGGAAAGGCTGCCCGCGCTCTCGCCAATGTTGGCAAACATCTGGCCACCAAACACGGTATCGTCGTTCAACAGCCGGCTTATACCAGGTACTACATCGAGATGGGCGAGATCTCCTCTTACCCGCCAGGATACAAGGAGAATGCCGGGATTTTCTGTCACGTCAATCCCTGGGTGATGATCGGCGAGACGCGTGTGGGCCACGGCGATCTTGCGCATGACTATTACAGCCGAATCAATCCCTCGGCGCGCGAGGAGATCTCCGACTTGCATCGCTGCGAGCCCTATGTCTATGCGCAGATGATCGCGGGCAAAGATGCCCCCAGCTTCGGCGAAGCCAAAAACTCGTGGCTCACCGGTACGGCGGCCTGGAACTACTACGCGATCGCGCAGTGGATTCTCGGCATTCGCACATCGCTCGATGGCCTCGAGATTGCCCCGGTAATTCCGAAAAGCTGGCCGGGATTTACCGCAACGCGAATCTTCCGCGATGTGGTGTACAGGATCACGATTGAGCGAAGAGGCGAGGGA
Source organism: Occallatibacter sp. (assembly GCA_050015115.1). Classification (GTDB taxonomy): domain Bacteria; phylum Acidobacteriota; class Terriglobia; order Terriglobales; family Acidobacteriaceae; genus Telmatobacter. Next base: position 2,931 of record JBEKCA010000133.1, on the reverse strand, counting down.
AACTCAATAGCGCTAACCGTAGATGGCGCGCCGATCGAAGGAAACGTGGTGCTTCCTCCCGCCGGCGGGCAAAAAGAAGTCACGGTCAAGGGGATTCTGAGCTGACTCACCAACTCTGGCGCCTCCGGTCCCGACTCTGGGCCCGGGGGATGCCATGCTTCTCCAATTGTATCGATCCCAGGGAGCATTCTGCGTACATCGCGAACGAACAGCGTTACGACACCTTGCAAAATATCAATTTGCCTCGTTGGATGGGAGCTTTACTCCAGCGTATCAAATTCCCTCCGCGAAACTTGTGAAACCACAATCGAATACGCCTAGCGGCCACGGCAAGCCCCCGTCTTGATGACGGAAGACTCGCCGTGTTGCCCTTCTAGCCTTTTACCAACCGACAGCTACGAGTAGAGTCTCTGGCTTAGAGCACCCTATGTCGCTCGAGTATCCGCCCGCGTCGTTGTACGGGAAGGCATACTGCTGCATATTGATGGCCTGGGCTTCAATCCACTGGGCATAGTGGTCGTAAGGCTCCTGCTGATAGAAGCTAGCAGGATTTCCCCACATCCCCTCGTTGGTTAAAGCGCCGGCCGCATTAAACTCAGCCGTGCCCGAGATCGGAGCGGTATGCCTGAAGATCGCGGCTGAAAGATCCGGATTGGCGCCCAAGCCGGAACCATTTGGCCCTGCTTCTGCAATCGTAATTCCGTTGAAAGACCAGATGTCAGCAATATACGTCTGGTAGTAATTCTGGTCTGCTCCTCCGGCATTGAAACCAGCTGCACCCGGCTCAATAATTCGATATGGAGCATAGATCAGATCCGCCTGGAAGTCTCCCCCGGGGGTCGAAGGAGCCGCGTTGGCATAGCGTTGGAATGTAACAGACCGATCTTCTGTAAAGACCTGCTGATTTTCTCCGAGCGCTATATTGGTTCCGTCGCCACAAGTCAGATTAAATGCGATCTTGACGCCTAATGCATCGACGCGCGTCGTGTCCATGTTGATGGAGGTGGCGCCGGCTGTGAATTCGATATAGTCCCAGTAGTCGGTGTTGTCCTCGTCCAAAGTTGGGTCATTCAAAAAGAAGTACATGCGCCCCGACGAGTTGGGCGGCATCGCAAAGGTTGGCTGTTGCGCAAACGTGTACTGACTTGCGACTCCATTGATGGTTGCCGTCCAGATTATCTGATCGTCCGTGAACCTCCCGTTCGTTCGGTTCAGGAACTTCATCATCACGGTGTCCCCGGCTGGCAAGGCAGGCATATCGCTGGAATCCCAGAAAGGCGCGCCTCCCCAGAGATTGGCATTGAGTGCAGGCGTTGTCGCGGTGACCGTTGTGCTCGAGGGCGAGACGCCGATCGAGTTATTGGCCAAGACCTGGTAGTAATACTGAGTCGACGCCGTGCAGAGCGCATCCTGGAACCAATTGCTCTTTGTGGTGCCAATCAGGTTGGTGGTCGCCGGTGTAAAGGGTGATGTTGTGCTCCGGTAGATGTAATACTCCGTCGCCACCGTCCCCACCCCAGAGTTAGTCGAGTTCCAGATCAGATCGATTTCGTTGGCGTTCTCCGCCATCGCGGTCAATCCGGTCAGAGCGGCGGGAGCGGCGGCTGATGGCGTCGCCGGAAGTGAAGTGGCTGAGGCCGTAGCCGCTGACGAAGCCCCTGACAGCGTCGTAGCCACGACCATGTAGTAATACGTCGTCGCGGGTTGTACCCCTGTGCCTTCCGCGGGACTCAGAGTGGCGGGATAGTTGTTGTCGACATAACTGGTGATTCCGATGGTTGTGCCGAGCAAGTTAGAAGCCGACGGTGTGAAGGGAGTAGTCGTGCTCCGGTAGATCTGATAGTTTACCGGGGCAGTGTTTGGTGCAGGGGCTGTGCTCGCAACCCAGCGCAGATCGATCTGTTGGTAGGAAGAGCCCACCGCCGTCAGACTGGTTGGAGGAGCGATTACGACATAGGCCGGGGTGGTCGTGTAAGACTGCGTCGAAGCAGCGGAAATACCCTCCGCATCGACAGCTTTTACAACGTAGTAGTAGGTCGTCGAAGCTGCGAGGCCCGTGTTTGAGAAAGAGGTGCCGGTCACGTCGCTCGCAATCAACGTGGTCGGATTCGCCGTTGTTCCACCATAAACATCATAAGAGTTAATGCTGCAGTTAGCCGGCGGAGTTGTCACTGCCCAACTCAGGTTGATGACGCTGGGATAAGCCGCAGTTGCCGTCAAGCCGGTCGGAGCCGGAGGAAGCGTGGTGCAGGGCGTGGCGTCAAGAATCTCAAGGCCGTTGATCATCGGTTGATTTACGGCGCCGCCGGTGAAAGCAATCACCATATCGCCGCTGCTGTTGGCTGTTTCGGTGAATTGCTCAACCACGGCCGTGTATTGCGCACCGGCCGTTGCGTAGATGTCGAAGTTGGTCAGCACCGTTGTGCCGTTGATGGCCACATCGAATTCACGATTTCCGGCTGCTGAGAAATACAGCTCGGCAAAGTGCAGACGCACGATGTAACTGGTTCCAGCGGTCAGGTTTGGAATCGTGTAAGTCACGACTCCTTGCCGCGCCGACTGATAGACTGCCATCGGTGCGGCCGTGGCAGCAATACTGGCCGGAATGGTGATTGCGTTCGTGACCGAATAGGTCGTTCCGGCAGCACTATAATCTTCGTCCGCGACAAAGGAATTATCGCCGCCACTCGCGTTGCTCACCGCCGCCCCGCCGGCATTGATGGACACGTAACCCGTGTTCGATGCCGTGGGTTGTGTTGTGGCACTTTGCTGCGCGGAAGCGGCCGAGGTGCCGTCTGCATCAAGCGCTTCGACGACGTAGTAGTAAGTTGTCGAAGCTGCCAGGCCGCTGTTGGAGTAAGTTGTTCCTGAAGTCACGCTGGCGATTAGGTTACCGGATCCGGGTGTGAATCCGCTGGTCGTGCTTCCGTA
>JBEKCA010000132.1:0-12246 GCA_050015115.1 Occallatibacter sp. | reverse complement strand
CTTAACTTGCTCAAACAAGAACAATCGCTCAAACGCGGAGTCAAAGGAAAACGCCTCAAAGCCGCATGGAACCACGCCTACCTGCTGAAACTACTGGGCGTTTGATATGCGTCGGCCCTGGGGTAGGGATCAGGGATTAGCGGGCCCGTCGTTCGTCTCGCCGTTCTCATATTTGGATGAGCAAGTAGAAATAGCGGACAGACTCGACCCGTGGCGGAATCACTTTGGGTTAATTTCCCGCGTTTTGTACAGCCCCCGGCAAGTCTGGTCGCATCAGACCTTGCCAGGAGAAAAATAATGGCCACTTCCCCGTATCCCCCAGCCAAGAATCCCGAAAAGGTGCCCGGGCCGAGCTTTGACGAACCGGACTATAACGAACCAATCGACGACCCTGAAAGCGGGGAACTGCCGGAAGACGAACCGGATGAAGATATCGAGGATGAAGACGAAGAAGATGAGGATCAAGAGGACGACGACGTCCTGGATGAAGAGCCATTGAGGGCCTAGCAAAAACGATCAAGTTCGAGGCGCTGAGCTTTCTATTTCCTGATCCCTATTCCCTGATCCCTTCTCTTCCATGAATGATTGCAAGATCAGCGTCGCAGCCACCTGATCCACCACGCGGCGATGCTGTTGGCGCGCGTGGCCGGCTTCGTAGAGGATCTGATGTGCCTCGCGGGTGGTCAGCCGCTCGTCCCACAGGTGGATCGGCAGGCCGGTCAGTTCGCCCAACTCGGCGGCAAAGGCCTGCGTTTTGGCAGCCTGCTTGCTCATGTCGCCGGAGAGATGCACGGGATTGCCGACCACAATCCCCGCTACCCCAAAGCGCCGGCAGAGCCGTGCCAGCGAACGCAGATCCTCGCGCTGGTTGTGCCGCCGCTCCAGAGTGAGGACGGGTTGCGCCGTCAGCCCTAACTCGTCCGACACAGCTACTCCGATGCGGCGGTTGCCGACATCGAGGCCGAGATAGCGGGGATGTGGGGCGGTTTCCAGCTTTTGAGCTCCTAGCTTCTTGATGCTAGTCTTCAGCCAACGAGTACATGACCTTCAGGGGCTAAAGCCCTTTGCATTTCGGCCCTTTTTCGGCACGACTGAAGTCGTGCCTGACACAATGCCCGATTACGGCCCGATAATGCAATCGATTCTAGATTACAGCCGATCAGTCGAAAGCCCGAGGGAATACCTGCCTGCGATTCCCACCCGGTACAATCAAAAGACAGGGAACCGCAACAGGGTTTTCATCGTCTTTAGCTTCAGAAGGGTTTAGAGCAGCGGATGGCGCAACGCGGACGGACGGGCAGAAGAAAGAAGAGATCTGGCGCGTCTGGAGTCCTGCGGGCGGCCTTTGTTGTCCTATTCCTCGCGTTTGTAGCGGCGTGCGCTGGTGCTTGGCTGGCTTTTACGCCCTTCGGCCCTGAGGCGGAGACCTTTGTCGAGTTTGCGCCGGGGTCCTCAACGTTCAAGATGGGCCAGCAACTGGAGGCCGCGGGCGTCGTGCGCAGCCAGTATTTGTTTGATGCGATGCGCTGGGTACGGCGGGGAACGCTCAAGGCCGGCGAATACCGCTTTGACCACCCGGTTCCGGTCGTGGAAGTTTATGCGCGCATTGTGCGCGGCGATGTTTTTACCCGGACGGTCGTGATTCCGGAGGGCTCGAGCCTCTTCGATATCGCCGCCCGGCTGGAGCAGGCGGGCTTTGGCCCAAGGCAGAGTTTTCTCGATGGCGCATCTAAACAGGTGGGGCTGGTGGCAGACCTCGACCCCGGAGCAAAGAGCCTGGAAGGCTATCTGTTTCCGGATACCTATCACTTTCCCCGTAAGTTTGGCGCGCCGCAGATCTGCGCCGCAATGGTGAGGCGCTTTCGCGCCGTGGCCGGGCAAATTGGATTGAAGGTAAGCGTGCATCGAGTGGTGACCATGGCTTCGCTGGTGGAACGGGAGACGGCGGTGGACGCGGAGCGTCCGCTGGTGGCCGCTGTCTTTGAGAACCGTCTAGCCAGGAAGATGCCGCTGATGACCGACCCTGCCGTGATCTACGGGCTCGAAGTGGACGGGCGCTGGCGAGGCGTAATCCACCAGAGTGACTTGAAGTTCGACACGCCCTACAACACCTATCTGCATGCCGGCTTGCCGCCGGGTCCGATTGCCAATCCCGGTCTCAAGTCCCTGCGCGCGGCGATGCAACCCGCCAAGGCCAACTATCTCTACTTCGTGGCCGCCGGAGCCAATCCCCAGGGCCGGTCGCTCTTTGCCAGCACTGAAGAGGAGCACGAGCACAACGTCGCCGGTTATAGAAGCGCGATGAAGAAGGCAGGGGGACGATGAGAAGAACCTGCCAATGTACAGTCGCCGTGGCGCTTCTCTTTCCCGTTCTGCTGCTCTCCGGCTGCTCGCTGATCTATTCCAAGCGCAAGTTGCCGGTTCCCCAAGCACCCTCCAACGTGCAGACGGTTACGCCCGATGAGCTTGTGGGGCGGCTCAACCAGCGCTGGGCCGCGCTCAAGAGCCTCAATGCTACGGTCGAGATCCAGGCCACCGAACTCCAAAGCAAACAGGGTGTGGCCAAGGATTACACCACCATCCGCGGGCATATTCTGATGCGCAAGCCGGAGATGTTGCGGGTTCTGGGGCAGGTCCCGGTGCTGGGTTCGCGGCTGTTCGACATGGCCAGCGACGGCAAGAACTTCACGCTTTATATCCCCTCTAAGAGCATGGCGGTGAAGGGACCGAATGAGGTTCGGAAGAAATCGGCCAATCGGCTAGAGAATCTGCGGCCGGGTTTCTTCCTCGATGCAATGGTGGTGCGCGGGCTGGAGCCGGACGATCTCTATTCGGTCATTACCGACTCAGAGACGATCGAAGATGAGGCCAGAAAGCACCTCTTCGAGGTTCCCGAGTACACGCTCAGCATCAGCCGGCGCAATTCAGACAGTCGTCAGCTTACCCCGGTGCGCGTGGTGGTCTTCCGCCGCGACGACCTGATGCCTTATCAACAGAGCATCTTCGATAAGGACGGAAACCTCGAGACTCAGGTCGAGTACGCCGATTACCAGGACTTCGATTCGAATAAGTACCCCTCGCGGATCACCATCAAGCGCCCGCTTGAGGAGTACCAGATCGTTTTGACCGTCGAGAAGGTTGAGCAGAACCAGCCGCTCACCGACGATCAATTCCAGATCAAGATCCCCGAAGGAACGAAAATCCAAAACCTCGAGTAGCTGCCCTTGCGCGCACGGCAAAGTACATTCCCATTGTGCTAACATCCCGCCAAGCGCAAACACTGCATTATTGGGGAGCCTACGATGGAAAGCAACCTCCGCCCGCTCACTCTCGGTGAGATTCTGGACCGCACCGCCCAGCTTTATCGCTCGCACTTCCTCGTCTTTCTGGGTATCTCGGTTTTGCCCACTGGGGTCATCCTGGTGCTGGCTTGCGTCATCGGACTTGTTGCGGCGTGGTGGGGAGCGGCTGGTGCGCATTCCGTATCTACGAATACGGGATACGCATTGGTCGGGCTCTTTTTCGTTGGCCTTGCGTTGCTGGCTCTGCCGATCTTGCTTGCGGTGACGGGGGTAGCCACAGCAGCCATGAGCCATGCCGTCTCCTGCATTTATCTTGGCGGGACGAGCACGATTCGCGGCGCCTATAAGAGCGTCTGGCGGCTCGGCTGGCGATACATCTGGCTCTATCTGCTCCGGGCTCTCATCGTCTGGGCCGCGCCAAGTGCTGTGTGGGTCGCGCTGGCGTTTCTGGCTGCCGGCGCCACGGTCCTGGCGCAAAAGGGCGGCATGGGAGCATCCGCCGACACGATCTTCGGCTCGGCCGCGTTGCTGGTTGCGATTCCTCTGATCGGCTACGGCATCTGGATGCTGCTGCGCCTCTCTCTGGCCTTTCCAACTGCCGTAGTGGAACAGATGGGTGCGTGGCGGGCCGTCAAACGCAGCTTTCCGCTCAGCCAAGGAAGTAAAGGCCGAATCCTGCTTCTTTATCTGCTGGTCGGCGCGCTGGGTTGGATCTTGTCGATGGCAGTCATGTTGCCCTTGACGATTGCACTCTTCCTGATTCCGGGCGTCAACAATCCGCAGCACGCGCAAACCGCCGGAGTGGCGATGCTCCTAATCGTCTACGGCTCTTCCTTTGCTGTTCAGGCACTGATCGAGCCCATCTACGGCATTGCCCTGGTGCTCTTCTACTACGACCAGCGCATTCGCAAAGAGGGCTACGATATCGAGTTGCTGATGCAGCAAGCGGGGATGGTCCCAGCCGCGAATCCAGTGCCGCCCGCGCCTGAAGCCGCGCCGTGGCTGGCTGCTGTGCCACACGTGGTGCCCGCTGCCGCAGTCGAACCGCCCCAAGCTATCGCCCCTCCGCAATCAATGCAGCCAACTACAGAAGCAACTGGAGAGCCTCAATGAACGAATCCGCTGCTCCCGCATCCCTCCCTCTGCCGCACCAGATTCCCATGACCTTTGGCCAGATTCTCGACCGCATCTACCGGCTCATGCATTCGAACTTCAAGCTACTTGTTGGCATCGCTGCCGTTCCGGCCGTGGCATCTTTCCTGATTCTCGGAGTGGTCTTCGCCGTTGCCTTTGTGCCGCTCATCGCGAGGGGGCAAAGTCATCCCGATCCCAGCGCGGTTCTCTATCTGATGATTCCGGCAATCATCATCGTGATGCTGCTGAATCTCGTGATCTTTGCGCTCTACCTGGCGGCTTCGATTTTCGCTGCGTTGCAAACTCACCTGGGCCTGAAGACGAGCTTCAGCGAGGCCTATGCCGTTGCCTGGAAGCGCTGCGGACGGTACGTCTGGCTCATGTTTCTTGGCTACCTGATAGCTTTAGCTCCGGTTCTGGTTGCGGAGTTGGTGATTGCCGTCCCGATGGGGCTGTTCTCGATGAACAAAGCAACCCCGTCGCCGGCGCTTTTTTTCATGATTCCTTTGGGAATACTGCTCTTCCTTGCGGCATTCGTCTACGGCGTGATCATGGCGCTACGCCTCTCGCTGGCCTTTCCGGCATCGCTGGCCGAGGACCTCCCGGCCTTGGCCGCGATCCGGCGCAGTGGCCAGTTGACCCAGGGCGCGAAGGGGCGCATCTTCCTTGTGCTGCTGGTGATCTATGCCCTCGCTTACGCGGCGGAGATGGTGATTGGCATCGTGCTCATGGTGGCCTTTGGGATCGGTGCGCTTGCCGTGGCGGCGCTGCACATCCAGCTTGCCTCAGTGGCGGGCGTCCTCGGAGCGGTGGTGGCAGGGCTGTGCCTCTTTGGTTGCTGTTTGCTATGGATGGCGCTGATCTGGGCCGCCTTTTCAACGGCATTTGCGGTGATCTACCAAGATCAGCGGCTGCGTTTGGAGGGCCCGCAACCAGCCGCGCCGGTGGAAGTACCTGCATGAACGCCAACCTTCGGCCAATGAACCTGGGCGAGATCCTGGATCGGACAATTCAGATCTACCGGGCGAGATTTCTAGTATTTGCCGGGATTGCAGCAGTTGCGGCGTTGAGCGTCTCAGGTGTCTATGTTGCGGCAAACCTTTGGTTGCTTCGTCATCCTTTCCATGCGCCAAACCTGCTCTTTCGGATGACTCTTCCATGGCTTATCTGGGCAGTCTCGCTCTATGCGGCGGGCGCATTCCTTCATCTTCTGGCGCGGCCGGCGTTCGTGCGCACTGTTTCGAGCAGCATTGTCAATCGACAATTATCCGTTCGCGATGCACTTGCCGCAATTGGATGCCGCATAAGAACAATGCTTGCGCTTAATCTGTTTGAGCAGTTGGTTTTCATTCTTGGCCCCGGCGGTTTTTTCATTGCAGGCGTCGTCGGAATAGGAATCATGGCCGATTCGAGTCGTGGCAAAACTCCTGCTCTGTTCGGAGAATTCCTTCTTCTTCTGGCGTTGATAATCGTGTTGTCCGCCCTGTACCTTTTCCTGGCTTCGTCGCTCGCACTGTCCTATCCCTGTGCCGTGCTCGAAAACATCTCATGGTTCGTGGCTGTCAGACGATCCTGGTGGCTGTCCAGAGGGAGTAGGGGCAGAATTATCGCAGTGTGGATGCTCCTTTTCTCGACTAGTTTGTTCGTGAATCACACTTTGCGTTTTTGTGTGCATATTCTGCTTCATAAACTGCCCCATATTTGGACGACTTGGCACGGATTTCCTCTTTATCTTTGTTGGTATTCGCTGGCGACTGCCTGGGCTGCCGCTCTGATCGGTCCAATCTACCCCATCGCGCTCACCCTCTTCTACTATGATCAGCGCATACGCCATGAGGGGTACGATATCGAGAGGATGATGGACGCCGCCGGACTCAATGCTCCTGCAAATTCGGCCTCGGGCGAAGCTTCGCATGTTCCTGCCGGGGCTGTGGAGGATCAGCCTTGACGCGGATCGCGGGAATTGCGGGGGAGATTCTGGATTTGAAAGTGCACGCCTTTAGCCGTGTCGATGGGGCATCAGTCATGGTTGCGGCTTTAGCCACTGAGGGAATGCGGATTGGCGAAGAGACTTTTCCTCAGGGGCTAAAGCACGGCGTTTGTTTTGCCGCGCTTGTGGCACGACTAAAGTCGTGCCCTTTCAAAGCAACCAAACGACTGAAGGTATTTGCTGCCGGCAGCGCTCGGAGCGTGTGGATCTGCATTGTGGCTCTTGCCACTCTCATCCCTGCTTGTCGGGCGATTGGCGAAAATTCCGCGTCAGCGCCAACTGCTAAGTCCGCGAGCATCTGGCGCGAAGCTTCGCTGGCTGAGTACCGCCAGCACCTTGGTGAGCTGAACGCCATTGTGGAGGCCTGCGCCAAGACGCGCGACACGAAGAGTTGCGACCCGGCGCTGGCAGGCCAGGACGACCATGTGCCGCTTGGCAACGCACCCAACGCGGAGCAGCGGCTGGTGAGCTACGACTGGCTGCGCGCGCTGCTCTCTAAAGCGCAGGAAAAGGAGGAGCCCGCTAAAACTCCCGCGACCGCCAAAAAGAGCGATCAGTCCGACGAGCCTGCGACGCCGCCCAAACCCACCACCAGCCAACTGCTCCAGGCCGCCCAGACCCGCCTCACTCACGACATCGCGCAGGCCGACTCGGCCGCGGCGACTCAGTCCGCGGCCCCTCCTGATCACGGCCAGCAACGCGAGGCCATGAAGCAGGTGCTGGCCGGCCGCGACTTCCGTAATCTCGAGCCGGCCATCGCGCGCGATTCGTTTTGGGAGAAGATTGGCGAGTGGCTCAATCGCTTCTGGGCGAGCGCCGGCAAGCTCACTGACCGTGCCGCATGGGTGGGGCGCTTGATTGTCTGGGGGTTCATCGTTGCCGTCTGCGTGGGGCTGGTCTGGGGGCTGATGCAATTGGAGCGCCGCTGGCGCATTCGTCTGGTCCCTGACAGCGACGCTCCCTCCCCCGGAGCCGCCTCGGCCCGCGACTGGCAGCTCTGGCTCAAAGATGCGCGCAGCTCGGCCGCCGGTGGGCAATGGCGCGAGGCGGTCCACTTCGTTTATTGGGCAGCGATCTCAAGGCTCGAATCCAAACGTCTCTGGCCGGCCGACCGCGCGCGCACCCCGCGCGAATATCTGGCGCTGGTGGCCGCCGAAGACCCGCGCCGCGCCGGACTGGCCACGCTAACCGGCAGCTTTGAGCGCACCTGGTATGGTGGCCGCGCTGCTGCCGAGAGCGACTACCTGAAGGCCGAGGAACTGGCCTCCGAACTGATCATGGGCGGCAGCGCGTCGGGCCCTGATGCGAATAAAGGCGGTGGGCGATGACGTTTCTCTCCTCGCTCGACGCCAAAGACCGCCGCCTGCTGCTGTGGTTTGTGAGCATCGCCATCGCGCTCGCAGTCGTCACCGGCTTCCTGCTGCCCAATGGCAGCGACAACGACAATCCGCTGCCCTCGACCTATCTGGCCGGCCGGCATGGCGCGCGCGCCGCTTATGAGACGCTGCTCCGATCCAATTATTCGATTGAGCGCTGGGAGCGGCCTCTGAGCGAGTTGGCCGCGACGGCCGGCCCGGAGACTGTTGTCATTCTTGCCCAGCCTTATTCCCCCGAGCCGGAGGACATCAAGGCAGTCCGCAAGATCGTCGAGCGCGGCGGCCGTGTGCTCTCGACCGGCTACCTGGGCGGATCGATCCTGCCCGGCGAGGCCAGCGAGCCTCCCAAAGAGTTCAACTTTGCCGCTTGCAAGCTCGACCCCGAGGGGCTTGATGCGCTAGCAGGATCGGGCGAGACGTGGATGGTTCCCAAGGCCTCATGGGCCGTGGGCAATCCGGCGCATCGTGTCGAATACAATTGCGCCGGCAATCCCGCGGTGGTCGAGTTTGACTGGGGCAAGGGTCACGTGGTGTGGTGGGCCAGCTCGACGCCGCTTGAAAACGGCTCCATCAACCGCGCCCACAATCTCGACCTGCTGCTCAACTCGCTCGGGCCGCGCGAGGGTCGCCACTTCTATTGGGACGAGTCGCTGCACGGCCAGATTCGTTCAGTCTGGAGTTATGCGGCTGGGCCGTCGCTGACCATGCTTTGGATTAGCCTGCCCGTGATTGCGCTGCTGATCGTCTTCAGCTTCAGCCGCCGCAGCGGGCCGGTGCGCGATCTGCCGCCGCCGGCGCGTGCCACTCCCATCGAGTTTCTTGAGGCGCTTGGATCGCTCTACAAAAACGCGGGCGCTGCATCGACGGCCATCTCGGTTGCATGGGAGCGCTTTCGTCGTCACACTCTGCGCCTCTGCGGACAGCGGCCGAGCAAGATGGGCGCAGCCGAGTTGTCAGCCGTGATTCGCCGCCGCTTTCCAAAGGCCGACGCCGGCCTGGAGGCCGATCTCGCTGCCTGCGAAGATGCTGCGTGGGGCGAGACGGCCAATCCCCGCCAGACGCTCAAACTGGTCCAGACGCTTCACGGGCACTACAAGACGCTGACTGACGCGGCCAAGCCGGGCAGCCGGACTGAAGACCGCGAAAATACTCATCCCACATCGAAGGAAAGGGCCTCATGAGCCAGGAAAACCAGCAAGTCCTGAACCAGGATTCTGACCAAAACGCAAAAAGTGCGGAGCACCTGCAAGCCACCAGCCAGCTTATCGCACACTCGCGCGCCGAGCTGGGCCGCGTGATCTCCGGTCAGAACGATGCCATTGAGGAAGTCTTGATCGCCGTGCTCTGCCAGGGCCATGCGCTACTCGAAGGCGTGCCGGGCATTGCGAAGACCCTCATCGTCAAGGCTCTGGGCCGGCTGCTCGGGCTGGGCTTCCAGCGCGTGCAGGCCACGCCCGACCTGATGCCCGCCGACATTCTGGGCACCACGATTTTGCGTGCGGGTTCAGAAAGCTTTACCTTCCACGCTGGCCCAGTCTTTACCGATCTACTCTTGGTGGACGAAATCAACCGCATGCCGCCTCGCACCCAGGCCGCGCTGCTCGAATGTATGGAAGAGCGCCAGGTGACCTCGGACGGCACGCGCCGCCCGCTGCCCGCCTCGTTCACCGTCTTCGCGACGCAGAATCCCGTCGACTTCGAGGGAACCTATCCGCTGCCCGAGGCGCAACTGGATCGCTTCCTGCTCAAGATTCGCGTGGCGTATCCGTCGGAACAAGAAGAGCGGCAGATCCTCGAGCGCCATCACGCGTGCTCGGGTGCGGGACTGCTTGAAGACGCAACGATTGCGCCCATTCCTGCGGGCTTGCTTGCTGCGGCCTACGCAGAGGTGCGCGCCATCCGTATCGAACCGGAGCTGACCGCTTACATCCTCGCGCTCGCCCGGCGCACCCGCGAATGGCCAACCCTGTTGTTGGGCGCCAGTCCCCGCGCCGCCGTGAGCCTGATGCGCGTGGCCCAGGCCGCCGCCGCCTTCGATGGCCGCGATTACCTGCTTCCTGACGACGTCAAGCGTGCGGTGCAGCCGGTGCTGCGTCATCGCGTGATGTTGAAGCCCGAAGCCGAACTGGAAGGCTTCGACGCCGACCGTGTGCTGGCCGATGTTGTCGCTGCTGTGCCGGTGCCGCGTCAATGATTGCTCCCTCGCTCCATCCAGGCCCGGTCAGCGCTCTCTGCGAGCCTCGGCGACGGTTGGCTTTTGGCCTCACGCCGAGGGCGATCCTGTTGCTGCTGGCAGGCTTCATCTGGCTGCTGCCTGGTTTCTGGGATTGGCGTCTGGCCTTTGCGATGCCGGCCTGGGATGTGCTGGTGATTCTCTTTGCGCTTTATGACGGACTGCGCCTGCCCGCCGCGGCCAAGCTCACCGCGAACCGCAGTTGGTCCAACGCTCCGGCCCTTGACAGTGTGACCGAGATCGAGCTAACTATCAAAAACCAGGGCAGCACGATACTCGACTGCCGTCTCGTCGACGATTTGCCTCCGGCGCTGGTTGCCGAGCCTGAGACCCTCCGGCTCACTGTATTTCCGCGCATTCGGGCCAGCCTGCGCTACCATATCGAACCGAAGGAACGCGGCGATTGGGAGACAGGCTGGCTCTACGTGCGCTATCGCTCGGGCCTGGGCCTCACCGAACGCTGGGCCAGAGCGCCACTCACGCAGATAGTACGCGTCTATCCGGCCCTGCGCACCGGCGAAGAGCAGCAGATTTTTCTGGCTCGCAGCCGCCAGATCGATTTGCAACTGCGCCAGGCACGGCTGCGCGGCCTGGGCCGCGACTTCGAGAGCTTGCGCGAATACCGCGAGGGCGACGATCTGCGCGACATCTGCTGGACGGCCACAGCCCGCCGCGGCAGCCCGATTACCCGCCAGTACCAGACCGAACGCAGCCAGCCGGTTTGGATCGTTCTCGACTGCGGTCGCCTGATGCGCGCACGCGTCGCGGCAATGCAACCCGTAGAAGGCCATCGCATCGCGCCAAGCCACGCTGCGAACGGCAGCCGCCTTGTGTCAGGGCACGACTTTAGTCGTGCCGATGCGCGTGGGAACGAGGCTGGGGTTTTAACCCCTGCGGAAGGCCTTATCGAGAGTTCAGAAAGAGGCCGCCCCAAACAAATTCATTCCAAGCTCGACTATGCCTGCACCACCGCCGTCGCACTGGCCCAACTGGCTCTTTACTCCGGCGACCGGGTTGGCCTGCTGGCCTACGGACAAAACACTCAGCAGCGGCTGCTGCCCGGCCGTGGAGCGGCCCATCTGCGGCAACTCATCGAGTCGCTGGCGCAGGTGCGCGCTGAAGGCAGCGAGGCCGATCATCTGCGGGCGACAGCTGTATTGAATCGTCTGCAACCGCGAAGGTCTTTGATTTTGTGGGTGACGGATCTGGCCGAGACCGCCATGCGCCCCGAGGTGATCGATGGCGCACTGCAACTGCTTCGCCGCCACGTGCTTCTCTTTGTCGCTATGGCCCAACCGGAGGTCGAGTCCATCGCCGATGCCCGGCCCAAGGATGTGGAGCAGATGTTCCGCGCCGCCGCCGCACAGGAGATGGCCGGCCGCCGCGAGTTGCTGCTAGCGAGACTCCACGAGCAGGGCGCGTTGACCCTCGACCTCAACCCCGAGGCGCTGACCTCGACGGTGCTGAATCAGTACCTGACCGTGAAGGAACGCGCGATGGTGTAGAGATGCTTATGCTTGCAGTTTAGGAACGGTGAGGAGAAGTAAGTGGAAACAAACAGTAAAGAGCGAGAGTCCCGAAGTCAATCCCGTTTTTGGCACGAGCTGAATGTTGCGTTCAACGTGATGAGTATGTTTCTGTGCGGTATCAAAATTGCGGTAGCGACCGGAATAATTCTTTATGCATGGAGACTTTCAGGCTCCGTCAAGATAAATCAGTTACTCGTTATTGTTCTCGTCTCGTTGCTGATTCTTGCGTTGTTGGTTCTTGATTTGGTTCGATTGGGGCTGGGCATCTTTCAAAAGGATTCTACTTTTACTCTTGTAAAAGAGGTCTTTCTTTTTTGGACCGTCGGCCTGTGCATATGGTTACTCAGTCTTTTACACGCAGCAAAATGGGCGCCCGTGGCTATTGGATTGATGTTTGCGGCATTCTTCGCAGGCAAGATGAACCCCTACAAACGCACCTATCCTTTTGTCTCTGCAGGATGCATCTTGTCGGGCTTCCTGGCGCAACGCGCGTCGTGGCTAACTCAACGGCCAGATTTGGATGGGCGCGTGATAGTCGTGCTTTTTGGTATTTCAGTCGCTATGACCTTGCCCCCGCAAAACGTATCCCTTGACGAACTGCTTAAATAGCAGAAAGGGACACTGAATGAGGAACGGGAAACGAGGCCGATACACCCTGGAATTCAAGCAGGAAGCAGTGCGG
>JBEKCA010000131.1:0-12285 GCA_050015115.1 Occallatibacter sp. | reverse complement strand
TTAACTTGCTCAAACAAGAACAATCGCTCAAACGCGGAGTCAAAGGAAAACGCCTCAAAGCCGCATGGAACCACGCCTACCTGCTGAAACTACTGGGCGTTTGATATGCGTCGGCCCTGTGGATGCGATAGACTCGGCGCAGTATGCAGCAGACATCTTGGACGTTTGGAAGCTGGAAGTTAGGAAGCTGGAAGTTGTGGGCCGCGGCGGGTCTGTCTGCCGGTCTGCTCGAGTTGCCGTTCCCAATCGCCGGGCCGATGCCCCCCTGGCGGTCGATCTTCGCCTGGTTTGGGCTGGTCCCGCTGCTGTGGGCCCTCCTGTCACCTGAATCCGTTGACGGCCCGCGTCCCCTGCGACGCGGCTTTCTTCTGGCATATCTCTGCGGCGTGCTCTGGTACATGGGCAACTGCTATTGGGTGCGCGACACCATGATGCACTACGGCGATATGCCATGGGGAGCGCCGACACTGCTGCTGATTGCTTACAGTATGGTGCTGGGGCTCTACTTCGGCATCTTTGGCCTGCTGCTTGTGCTGGTTCGCAAGGCCACGGGCAGCACGCGAATGGCGCTGGTTGCCGCGCCGGTTCTTTGGACGGCGCTGGAGTTGGCTGCTTCGCGGATCACCTCTGTTCCGTGGGATCAGCTGGGCTACTCGCAGGTGGACAACGGGATCGTAAGTTATTTTGCGACATGGACGGGTGTATACGGAATTAGTTTTTCCCTCGTGGTTGTCAACTCACTGCTGACGGGCGGGTTGCTGCTGTCCCGAAGTTCCGTTGGGCCTTGGGGCTACAGAAGGCTTGTTGCATCGAATTGGGGTCTTTTCGGCGTCGGGCTGATAGGTGGTTGGGGAATTGCGCCACTTCTCACCGATGCGCCGCACAATTTCGCGACCACTGCGACTGCCGTGCTGATCCAGCCCAACCTCGACGTAGGCCAGGACAATCGCTGGGACGGTCCCGGCGAATGGGATCGCCACATGGCCGAGTTCAAGCGGCTGGCCGCCGAAAACTGCAAGACCTACATCGCCGGAATCCCTCAAACCGGCGCGTCGCAGGGCGAAATTGTCTATCCGCCCTATCCGACGCATCCCGACCTGGTCGTGTGGCCCGAGTCGCCCGCGCCCTTCGAAGAGGCTGACCCGAAGTTTCAGCGGGCGCTTATCGGAATTGCCAAGTCGGTGCAGTCGCCGCTTGTCGTGGGTAATATCGGCGCGGATCTTACGGCTAGCGGGCAACTCTCAAACTATTACAACTCGGCGCTCATTGTCGGCTCAGACGGCTCGCGTGTGGGCCGCTACGACAAAATCCATCTCGTTCCATTCGGCGAGTACATCCCATTCCAGAACCTGCTCACCTTCGCGCACAAACTCACCGGCCGCGTCTCTTCGTTTACGCGCGGCGACGAGCACAAGGTCTTCCGGCTTGGCGGTCACCGCTACGGAGTCTTCATTTGTTATGAAGCGGTCTTTGCCGACGAGGTGCGCGAGTTTTCTCAACTCGGCGCAGAGGCGCTGGTCAACATCAGCGACGACGGCTGGTACGGCGACACGAGCGCTCCCTGGCAACACCTGAGCATGCTGCGCATGAGAGCCATCGAAAACCGCCGCTGGATCTTGCGCGACACCAACAATGGCGTAACCGCGTCGATCGACCCATATGGCCGTGTCCGGCAAAGCATTCCCCGCCATGACGTGGATGCGCTGCCCGCCCAGTACGGCTTCCGCAGCGATGTGACCTTCTACACCGCGCACGGCGATCTGTTCGCGTGGCTCTGTGTCTTTTCGGCGCTTGTGATCGTTGTTTGGTCGGGAAGAAAGTTGATCCGGTCTCTTTAACGTGGGTATTTCAAATCTGTTCTCTCCGGTAAGAATGGGTGACCAAGGTTGATTTGGCAGAGGGAGACACCGAATGCCCATCAACGTACGCGGTGATATTCTAAGAACGCAGTTGAATTAACGTAAGTTCACACTTCAATCCAAAGTCAGGTCTAGAGCCAAGCATGTCGATCAACGATCTCGAATTCGCTTATGCTCCCGTGCGCGATCAAGTCCGCGACCTGCGGGAGTATCTTTGACCCTGCTCGCATCCGCAGGGAACTCGCCGAAATAGAAACCAAACTGGCCGATCCTTCGCTCTGGTCCAATCCAAACGCGACTAAGCCCTTAATGCGCGATAAAAAGCGCCTCGAAGTGATGGTTGCCGACGATGAGGAACTGGTGCGCCGAACGGGCGACATCGAAGCCTATATAGAACTGGCCAAGGAAGGCGAAGATGTTCTCGCCGATCTCGAACGCGACATCAAGGCCCTGGCCGTCTTCAATGAAGAGCTAGAAGCGCGCACGATGTTGAACGGCGAGGCTGATCCGCTGAACGCCATCGTCACGGTTCACCCCGGCGCGGGCGGCACAGAGAGCCAGGACTGGGCCGAGATGCTGATGCGCATGTACCTGCGCTGGGCCGAGCAGCAGGGCTTCAAGACCGAGATGAACGACTACCAAGATGGCGAAGAGGCAGGCATCAAATCCGCCACATTCACCATTACTGGTGAGTACGCCTTTGGGCAATTGGCCGGCGAGAGCGGAGTGCATCGGCTAGTGCGCATCTCTCCCTTCGACTCGGCGAAGCGGCGGCACACTTCGTTTGCGTCTGTGTATGTCTCCCCTGAAATCGACGAGACGATTCACGTGGATTTGAAGGTCGAAGATCTCCGCATCGATACTTATCGCTCCGGCGGCAAGGGCGGCCAGCATGTAAATACGACCGACTCGGCCGTTCGCATGACGCACCTGCCAACTGGAATCGTGGTCCAGTGCCAGAACGAACGCTCGCAGCACAAGAATCGCGACAAGGCGATGAAGATGCTGCGTTCGCGGCTCTACGAATATGAGCTCGAAAAGAAGCGCGCCGTCTCACGGAAGGTGGAAGACTCGAAGCTCGAAATAAACTTCGGCTCGCAGATTCGCTCGTACGTTTTGCAGCCCTACCGCATCGCCAAAGATCATCGCACCAAGGTCGAGGTGGGCGACGTGGACAAGGTGCTGGATGGCTACCTGGAGCCCTTTTTACGCGGCTATCTCCTGGCCAAGCGACGAGGCACGGCAGTCGCCGCCACGCCCGACGACGATCTGGACGTATGAGGCAAGGAATAGGGATTAGGAAGCAGGGAATCGTGAATCCGTGTTCCGCATATTCGCGACTATCTTCCGTTAGACTGAGTCCAACTCTTGTGGAGTCAAAGTTCACTGCCATGCGTCCTTTGTGTTTGACTCTCGTGATTCTCTCGCTGATGGTCGCAGGCCTGCCAGCGCGGGCGGCCTCGAGTTCCGCCGATGCCCCGCATGTGCGAGTTGAATTGCTTGTACCCCAGGACAATCTCTTTAGCGGCAACAACTTGAACGATGTAGGCCTTTACTTCAAGCTAGAGCCGGGCTGGCACATCTACTGGAAAAATCCCGGCGATGCTGGGTTGCCTCCTCACGTTTCCTGGACACTGCCCGCGGGAATTACAGCCGATCCGATGCAGTTTCCAGCGCCGAAGCGCCTACCGCTCGGGCCATTGATGGACTTTGGTTATGAGAATGAGGTTCTTTTTCCCCTTAAGTTGCATGTTGCAGATGGTGTGAAGGAAGGTCCAGTCTCGCTCCACGTCAAAGTTGACTGGCTGGTGTGCCAGGCAAGCTGCATCCCGGGCAAAGCTGAATTGGAAGTGCAACGGAAGGTTTACGTCGGGCTTCTCTCCCTGATGTCAGAGAAAGACCAGACACTCGGGTGGCGCTTCTTTGGGAAAGATTCAAGGTTGCTGCCGCAGATTCCTGAGCCACTTCCCGGCAATGACAAGACATCATTTCAATCCACGACAGATGGATTTCGCCTTTCAATTGAAACTGCACGCCGCGAATCTTCCGCCGTATTTTTCCCGTCAGATCCGGACATCCTCGACAACCCCGCATCGCAGAAGTTCACGGCGACCGCGAATGGGCTGACTCTGGACTTCAAGAAAGATGCAAATCTCACCGCGACCCCTAAGGAGCTTAAAGGAGTTCTGGAGCTTTCCGGCGGGCGGAATTATGAGATCGTTGCACTGCCGCCGGGTGTGAAAGCTGCGACACCGAGTGCCGCAGGCGATCAGAGCTCAGGAGAAGCTGCCTCAGAGGCCAAAGCCCCTGATTTCCAGTCGCCTACCACATCTGGGCCTGGTAGCACTCAGTCAGTCTCCGCGGTTGCGATTTCTCCCTATGGTGCCGGAATTCCGGAGCACGGTCATACGACGACACTGCTCAAGCTATTGCGCATCTCGGGCCTGGCGTTTCTTGGTGGGTTGCTGCTGAACCTGATGCCTTGCGTCTTTCCGGTGCTCTTTTTGAAGGGGCTGGCGCTGGTTCACACCGGGCACAGGGAACTGCACAGGCTGCGGGCGCATGGGCTGGTTTATGCGGCGGGAATTCTAGCCTCCTTCTGGGTCTTAGTTGGCGTGCTGCTGGGGTTGCGGGCGGGTGGGGCGACGCTGGGCTGGGGATTTCAGTTTCAGTCGCCGGTCTTTTTGGCGCTGATGGCGGGGTTGCTGTTCTTTCTTGGCCTTTCGCTGGCCGGGCAGTTCGAGATCGGGCTCACGCTGACGAGCACGGGTGGTTCGCTGGCTGAGAAGCAGGGCTACACGGGCAGCTTTTTTACCGGAGTGCTGGCAGTGGTGGTGGCTACGCCCTGCACCGCGCCCTTCATGGGAGCGGCGATCGGTTATGCGCTGGCTCAGTCTGCGGCAGTCACTTTTGCCGTCTTCACAGCGCTGGCGCTCGGGCTGGCCGCGCCTTACGTTGCGCTGACTCTGCAACCGGCGTGGACTCGCCTGCTGCCCAAACCCGGCGCGTGGATGGAAGTCTTGCGGCAGGCCGTCGCCGTGCCGATCTTTGCGACCGTTATCTGGCTGGCATGGGTGCTTGCGCAAGCTTATGGGGCGGGCGTGATGGCTGCCTTGCTTGCGAGCTTCCTGCTGCTGGCAATCGCTGGATGGTTCCTGGGGCGCTGGCCCGCTCGGCGCTGGTCCGCTGCGGTTGCCGGGCTGATATTGCTGGCTGTAGCCGGTGTCTCTGTCTATGCTTCGAATCGACTCGTGATTGCCTCGGAGACATTGGCGAAGGATCAGGGGCAATGGGAGCGATGGTCGGCTGAAGCTGTGAACCGCTATCAGGCACAGGGACGGCCAGTGCTGGTGGACTTCACTGCGAGTTGGTGCCTGAGCTGCCAGGTGAATGAGCGCGCTGCTCTGGACCAGCCGGAGGTGAAGCAGGCCCTTCAGTCTGCCAACGTCGCGCTGTTGCGCGCCGACTGGACGCGTCACGACGAAGCCATCACACAGGCTTTGACTGCGCTGGGACGGAGCGGCGTCCCGGCTTACGCGCTCTACACTCCGGGGCAGAGCCAACCGCAGATGCTGCCTGAGGTGCTGACTCCGGGGATCGTGACCGAAGCGGTAGAGAGTCTACCAAAGACCGCGCGGTGAGCGGAGATTGATTTATTGAGGTTGAGGGGCTAGTCCGATGTGGATCTCCACTTGAGCATCCTGAGGATTGGAACTGCGCTCGTCGTAGACCTCATAGTCAGTGAGGAATGACCGTTTCCCGCCGAGTTGGGCGGGCGGCATGCTCCATATCTTCCTCCACGCGCCTGAAGCACCTCAACGAGCGGCCCTCGCTCAGTGGTCAGGACGGCATACGGACCAGCCACGACCTTGGTGTAGCTCATGCCGGCAGGAAGATCTTTGACGGACGTGACTCGCGCGCCCAGCAGATAGGAGTAGTCACCCCTTTCATCGGAAGCATAGTCGGAATAGACGACGATGTTGGCGGCACCGGCGCGATTGGGTATCTGAGCCCCCAGATTCTGCCCCATGAAGCGCTTCCAGAGATTCCCAATTTCGCCGTGACCGCTTATCTCATTTGCGTTGTTGGTGCGTACCTGATAACCAGCGACATAGAATGGCTCGACGTGCTCCGGCGTGGCGATCTTCACGTCGAGCAAATGGAATGGCCGACCGGCCAGGCCAAGGGCAAAGGCGACGATCAGTCCTATTTTTGAATTCATCAAGTCGCTCCGGCAGGGTGATCAGGGTATGACGTGGTTGGGGGTGGTTCAAAATGACAGCAGAGACGAACTATCCGGCTGGATTCGTGGTATCCCACCCTGGCGACAAGGAACAAAGACGTCGCGAGGGTGGGGCACCCCGGGGCTAGATGGTTTAGTGCGCGAAGACGGCCTTGGCGGCTTCTTCGACTTCGGCTGCGGTTGGTTTGGCGATGGTTTGGCCGATGGACCAGTAAAGGCCAAATGGGTCGCGCAGCACTCCATAGCGGTCACCCCAGAACTGGTCTTTCAAGGGCATCTTGACCTTGGCTCCGGCCGCAAGGGCTTTGGCCCACGCGGCATCGGCGTTTTCCGTTTGCAGATGGAAGACTACCGGGCTGCCGCCTAAAGCCTCGGCGGTCTCCGGCTTTTCGCCCATTTCGGCGGAGAAGTCGTCGTTCAGCATCAGGTTGACGCCGGCGATCTTGAGACTGGCATGCATGATCTTGCCGCTGTTGGGCGCGAGGTGGCGAGCGGTCTCCTCGGCTCCGAAGGCTGCCTTGTAGAAGTCGATGGCCGCGGCGGCGTTGCTGACTACGATGTGCGGGGAAAATGATTTTAATTCGCTCATGTTTGTCCTCCATTGTGGGGATTTTGGGGAAATCGCGGAGCCCTCGATCGGCCCGCGCGAGGAGATTCTAGCACTTTTGCTGACCGAATTGGATCACGGGATTTTGAAGACCTTCGGGTGCTGCGAGGACGGGCATACCCGGTCGAACGATGTTCGTTGTGTGCCGTCCTGCGGAGCAAAGGGACGGCGTCACGTGGGTGAAGAAGAAGCCGGCGAAGCTTTGACCCTCCCCCCCCGGTATTTTGGGCACAAGTTATTTATTTTTCAATGATATGGAGCATGGATGTCGTTCCAAATTCGTCATTCTATTAGGGTTGTCCGCAGAATCCTGATGCCAAAGGAGTTATGGGAGGTTTTCGGGGTTCTTGAGGTGATGGCTTGGCTAAATTGCCCTTGAACCCAATGCGTTTCGGCTGTGCGCGCTGAGAGTAGCTCAATGAATTGATTGTGCGCCACGGCGAGGTAATTGTGCGCAACGCAGCGTCCATTGAGCAAGTCGAAACGCTGCCAGCTTGCCTCAGGCGGCAACCGTCCTCTGGCCTTGCGTCAAGTCGCCGATGTCGGCCAGCAAACCCGCAATGGAGATATCCTCGTCCAGAGCTTCCCAATGGAGGCCGCGGCTGCTAATGCGAAGCTGCTCTCGCTGCTCCGCGGAGGCATGGAGGAGCAGCGGGAACCAAGCCAGCGGCACGGCGAGGATTCTGCCGTCGCTCAGATCGACCCACATGCTATCCGGATCGAAATGCACGCGTGTTGCGCGAACGGAAGAATTCATTCCATGCCCTTTCGATGCGGTCCCTGTTCAATTCAATGATCTCCACCAGTTCCCGCAGTATTCGCGCGTCGTAGCCATCATTTTAAGCCAGCCTGAGTTCAGGTTCCAGCCAGAATTTTGCTTCGATGTTATCTTTTTCAATGTGAATATGAATCGGTTCGCGCGGAGTTCCTTCGTTGGAATAGAAGAAGAATTTGAAACCGCGAATGCGAAAGACAACGGACATAGTTATCAATCTAACAATGATTTGGGAACATTGCCCATGAAAAGAGAGTCAAGCGAGATCCGTTTGCTCTAGCCGCAGTCTTACTCTCGGCTCCGTTTGGCGGAGCGAATTTTGCGAATCTCTTCCATGCGCTGGGCCAGCAGCTTTTCGCGGCCCTCTTGGGTGGGTTTGTAGTAGCTGTGGCCTTTTAACGAATCAGGCAGGCAATCCATGTTGGCTACCTTGCCCTCTTCGTCGTGGGCGTAGCGGTAGCCCTTGCCGTAGTCGAGTTCCTTCATCAGCTTTGTTGGCGCATTGCGCAGGTGCAGGGGAACTGGCTCCTGGCGGGTCTGTTCGATCTCGGCTTGCACGGCTCCGTAGGCGGTGTAGACGGAGTTTGACTTGGGAGCGAGCGAGAGATAGACGACGGCCTCGGCTAGCGCAAGATCGCCTTCGGGTGAGCCGAGGAAATCGATTGCCTCTTTGGCTGAGAGGCAGAGATTGAGTGCTTCGGGCGCGGCGAGGCCGATGTCTTCGATGGCCATGCGAACGATGCGGCGGGCGAGATAGAGTGGGTCTTCGCCACCGGCAAACATGCGGGCGAGCCAGTAAAGGGCGGCGTCGGGGTCGGAGTTGCGTACACTTTTGTGCAGAGCCGAGATGAGGTTGTAGTGCTCTTCGCCGGATTTGTCGTACATCAGGACGCGCTGCTGGACGGCTTCGGAGGCTATGGCTTTGTCGATGTGGCGAGCTTTGCGGGCCTCAGGGGCTAAAGCCCCGTCTATTCTTGCGGTCCTTTCGGCACGACTGAAGTCGTGCCCTTTCAAAACTCTGCTTTCCGCAGAACCTTCAGCAGCCGGTTCCTGGGCTAGTTGGGCGGCGACTTCGAGGGTGTTGTAGGCCGAGCGGCAGTCTCCGCTGGAGTAGCTCGCAATCAGCTCCAGTGCTTCATCGTCGGCGGTGATCTCGAGCTTGCCAAGGCCACGTTCGCGGTCTTCGAGGGCGCGGCGGAGAAGGGCTGCGATCTGCTGCTCGGTGAGCGGTTGCAGCACATAGACGCGGCAGCGGGAAAGCAGCGCCGAGATGATTTCAAAGGAAGGGTTTTCGGTGGTCGCGCCGATCAACCGGATTGCGCCGCGCTCGACGTAGGGCAGAAATGCATCCTGCTGCGCTTTGTTGAAGCGGTGAATCTCATCGATGAAGAGGATGGTGCGGGAGTGCATCTGGGAGGCCTGCGAGGCAGCGGCCATCACCTGCTTGATCTCCTTAATGCCGCTGAGGACGGCGGAGAACTCGATGAAGCTGGCCTTGGTGGTCTCGGCGATGATCTTGGCGAGCGTGGTTTTGCCCACGCCCGGCGGACCCCAGAGAATCATGGAGCCGGAGTCATCGCGTTCGATCTGGACGCGCAGCGGCTTGCCGGGGCCGACGAGGTGCTCCTGGCCGCGGAGCTCTTCAAGGCTGCGGGGGCGCATGCGCTCGGCGAGGGGCGCGGTGCGGAGGGGGCCGGTCGGGCCTTCGGGTTCGCCGTCAAAGAGGCTCATCGGTGGTTCCTATGGAACGCCGGTTGAAGTTCGAGGTTTCCCACCCATTCGCCAAAAACAAGGCGAATGGATGGGG
This sequence comes from Occallatibacter sp., assembly GCA_050015115.1. Taxonomy (GTDB): domain Bacteria; phylum Acidobacteriota; class Terriglobia; order Terriglobales; family Acidobacteriaceae; genus Telmatobacter. The sequence goes on along the minus strand of JBEKCA010000131.1, from coordinate 2,994 downwards.
CACGGAGCTTCTTTGGCCTTTCCGGCCTGTCATCAAAGAGGCTCATTGGTGGCCTCCTCATGAGCCATGGCGGATTGGGCTGTTGTGGATCTCGATAAAGGCGGCGAGTTGGCTCCTGCTTCGCGGGAATCGCGGGTTGGCGAGTTGGCGGTTTGATGTTTGGGGCGGAGTTTCGTTAGTGATTCTTTTTTGGCGCGCTGGCTGGAGGCCTCGTAGAGCAGGATGCTGGCGGCGATGGCTGCGTTGAGGCTTTCGACGGCGCCGGGGCAGGGAATCGTCAGGGCTCCGTCGGCCTGCGCGGCCAACTCCGCTGGAACACCGTTGCCTTCGTTGCCGATCATGACCGCCACCGGCCCGGCAAGGACGGCGCTGCCTGCCGGTTTGGCTCCGTTGACGGCTGTTGTCCAGAGTTGCACGCCGGCTTGGCGCAGATGGGCAAAGCAGTCCTCGACCGTGACTGAGAGCAGAGGGAGGCGGAAGAGGCTGCCGGCGGAGGCGCGCACTGCTTTGGGATTCCAGGCGCTGACGGTTCCTGGCAGGCTCAAGATTCCGGTTGCGCCGAAGGCCTCGGCGGAGCGCAGGATCGTTCCCAGGTTGCCGGGGTCTTGCAGGCCGGCAAGGACGAGAAGCAGAGGGGCGGATTTTGGCTGGGCGTCGAGAATGTCGGCCCAGTTCCACTCGGGCGGCTCAACAAGCGCGGCGATGGGCTGGGGCGTCTCGGTCGAAAGTGCCGAATCGAGCAGCTCAGTGGGTAAGCAGAGCACCTCAGTCCCGGCGGGAAGCGGGAGCCCTTCCAGCAGACGCTCCGAGCCTTGCGCGACAAAGACGCAGGGCACGAGCAAGCCCGCGCGCAGGGCCTCCTGGAGCAGGTTTGGCCCCTCGATGGCAGCGATTGAACGGGCTTCGCGGCCGTTGCCGGCGCGTGGCTCGCGGCCGGGGTGGCTCAGCGCCCGGCGCAGTTCCTTCAAGCGGGGATTCTGTTTACTCTGTACAATGCGGAAAGGCATCTCGTGCGAACCATTTATTCGCTAGCGCGATTCTAGACTGTTGGGGCGGTTGTGAGCAGGCCGGTAAAAGGCTTCGCTCGCATCCAGGTTTGACTGCGGGGGTTTGCTTCGGTGCCTGTGCTGCGAGAGTGCGCGCTTTTGCGGCAAATCCTAACACGTGAGCTGAGGTAGACTCTTTTGTCAGCGGAGATCTTGCGCGTCCATCCCGATGAACCGGAGCCTGACCGGATCGACTATATCGTCACCTGTCTAAGGAAGGGCGACGTTGTCGCGTTGCCCACCGATACCTTCTATGGCTTGGCAGTCGACCCGGTCAATCTGCATGCGGTCGAGCAGATCTACCAGATCAAGACCCGCCAGAAGCACAAGCCTCTGTCGCTGCTGATCGCTTCGCTGGCGCAGGCCTATGAGTTGGTGCGCGAGACTGAACCGCTGATCGACAAGCTGGCTGACCGCTTCTGGCCAGGCCCGTTGACGATTATCGTCCGGGCGGGTTCCAAGCTGCCGCTTCGCTCCACGGCGAATACCGGCAACGTGGCGCTGCGCGTGCCGGATGCCGCTATTCCCCGCGCGGTTGTGGAGCGTTTGGGTTTGCCGATCACGGCGACCTCGGCCAACTTGCAGGGAGCATCGGAGTGCACCCACGCGGCCTGCGTTCGCGACCAGATTGGCGACCGGATTCCGCTGATTATCGATGGCGGCCCGACGGGCCGCGCGCAGCCTACCACGATCGTCGATCTTTCGCTGGGGCCGGGACGCTGGGAGATCCTGCGCGAGGGAGCCATTCCGACGCATGAGATTGTGATGGTGTTGCAGAGATAGAGAGACAGGAATTAGGGATTAGGGAACAGGGATTCGTTTGTTCTTGGCGAACTCAATCCGAGTCAACGCCTTGAAGGTCCGAAGCTGTTTCCTAATCCCTGGTCCCTAATCCCTATTCCCTGCACTTAAAGGTTCTTTATGAAGCGCCGGAGTAGACCAAAACGCCGCAACTGGACTCTGCGCGCCGTGCTGCTGCTGGTGCTCGTGCTGGCCGCGTCGGCGCTCGGGTGGTTCTACTGGGTCTACGCGCAGATTGAGCGCTATGCTGGGCAGGATCAGGCCTTCCAGATTGGGCAAGCCGCGAAATCCGACGCCATCGGCGTCTTTGGAGCGGCGGAGTATGACGGGCGCCCCTCGCCGGTCTACCGTGCCCGCCTGGACCACGCGCTTGATCTCTACCAGCGTGGCGTTGCTCCGCTGATTATTACACTGGGCGGAAACGGCGGCGACCAGTACAACGAGGGAGCTGTGGGCCGCGAATACCTGATGGCCATGGGCGTGCCTGAGAGCGCCATCATCGCCGAGACCGAGAGCCGCAATACCGAGGAGTCGGCGCGGCGAATCGCTGTGATTGCGCGCGTCAACGGGCTGCGGCGGCTGGTGATCGTCAGCGACGGGACACACTTGTTTCGCATTCACGAAATTTGTGCGGCTGAAGGGCTGGATGTGCTGACCTCGCCACGGCCAAAGACGGCCATCGATAGCGGGACAGGCAATAACGTGGGCGAATTCGATCGCATCGCGCACGAGATTCTGAGCTACACGGCGTGGCGGATGCATTTGCACTGAAGAGGAGTTAGCGGAACTGGCGGGGTTGGCGCACAAAACTAGCTGACTGTGAAATGAGGTAGGACCGCCAAAAGACACAGCGCGAAGGCTGCGGCGCTCGCCGTAGAGAGGAAGTTTACGGCGTCGTTGTTGAGCCAACCGCGGCGCTCCAAGGTTGCGCCGAGCAGACTGTCGAAGAACAAGCCGAAGATGCCGCCCGCGCAAGCGACCCAAAACATCTCGAAGCCGCCGCTCAATGCCAAAGCTCCGGATAGGGCGACCAGGCTTGCCGATGCAATACCAGCGAGAGTTCCGAACAAGCTGATGGCGCCGTCGGTGCCGGGATCGACTTTACGCAGGGATGTAATCATACGTGGATTGCCGCCCAGCACTTGGC
>JBEKCA010000130.1:0-12756 GCA_050015115.1 Occallatibacter sp. | reverse complement strand
CTCCCCATTGATCTGCGCGAAGCAGTCACCGAAGAGTCTCGCGTAAAGGGCGATCTGGCCAGGATCGTCCTTTTTGCGTTGAGCCATGTTGAGCGCGAAAAAGTAGACATCATGCAGACCCGCAAGGCTGGCATGGAGCTCACCAACCCTCAGCTCCTCCATGTCGGCGCAGAAGCCCGCAACAAACTCCGGGAATGGGCTGAAGCGGAAGGCGTCAGCGTCAACGCCATCGTTGTCAGCGTTCTCGATGAATTCTTCAAGCGCCTAAAGAAGAGCAAAGCTCTGCGCGAAGAACTGCGGTTGGAGATTCGTGCGCACCGGGGATTTATGCCAAGCTGATTTGATGTTTTGCAACGGGAGATTGCGCAGTATGCCGATTTATTCCATTGGAAGCGAGATTGCGGTTACTGAGGTCCGCGTCAGCAACTTTCGCTCCTTAGCAAACATCGAGGTGCGGCTTAGCGACCTTACCGTGCTGATCGGTGCGAATAATGCTGGCAAGACGAGCTTCCTCGACGCGCTTTTCTCAGCTATTGGTGCTGGCCGCAAGATCCTCGGTCAAGATGATGTGCATCTCGCAACAGGTGAGGCGTTCCCCCCGAAAGATCGTCAAGTCATCATCGACGTAAGAATCCGACCCATCGATACTCACGGGAAGGTCGCGGAAAAGTTCCCAGAAGGAAGCTTCTGGACGGCTCTCTGGGGTACAGGCATCGCCCCCGACGAGGTGGATTTCACAGAGTCGATGGCGTTTCGTACTACATTGGCATGGAGTTTAGCCAAGGGCGATTATGGCGTTGAACGTAAATTCTTGAAAGAATGGCGGCCCTTCAACGACTGGCTAGCAGCGCCGACCCAGGATAAGGCGCTCACAGCGGCCCAGCTTGAACCTATCGCCCTGCATTATATTGACGCCAAGCGCGACCTCGAAGACGACCTTCGCCGTCAGGGTTCGTTCTGGAGACGGATGACCGATGACCTTGGCCTTTCCAAAGCCGAAGTGGATGAACTTGAGGCTGCACTTTCTGGCATCAACCAACAGATCGTCGAAAAAAGCGAGATTCTAAAACATCTCAAAACCAACTTGGAAGACCTTCAATTTGTCGTCTCCGCTGACAACGCCGGCATCGAAATCGCGCCAATTGCGAGAAGGCTGAGGGATCTTTCCAAGGGCGTCGATGTTTCGCTTTCGACCGTAGGAGCGCAGTCTTTTCCACTCGCGCGACATGGAATGGGAACTAGAAGCCTTGCCTCATTACTGGTCTTCAGAGCATTCGCCTCGTGGCGCAACCTGAACGCAAAAAAAGGCGGAGACCAAGTTCATTCAATCCTGGCGTTAGAAGAGCCAGAATCGCACCTGCATCCCCAAGCACAGCGATCCCTGTTCTCTCACATTAAGAACATCTCTGGACAACGTGTAGTGAGCACACATTCACCCTACTTCGCGGGCCAGGCTCAACTCGAAGATCTCCGTCTGTTCATCAAGAAGAGCGGAGATACTGTGGTGACCGAGTTGAACTTGTCCGAACTCGAAAAAGATGACGATAAGCGTAAGCTCCAAGATTCGGTGATCGAATCGCGCGGAGACATACTTTTTGCTCGGGTAGTGGTCCTTTTCGAAGGGCAAACCGAAGAGCAGGCTATGCCAATCTGGGCTCAACAGTATTGGGGAACGACTATCCACGAGCTCGGCTTTAGCTTCGTTCGTGCCAACGGGACAGACTACTTCCCATTCATTTGGCTGGCCAAGAGCCTGGGGATTCCATGGTATGTAATGGGGGATGGCGAGATACAGCCTGTCACGCAACTCGAAGCGGCGCTCAAGAAAGCAAAACAGCCCAACATCGCCGACTCGCCTAATATCATTGTGATCCCCGACAAACGAAACTTTGAAACGCAGCTGCTACATGAAGGCTATCTTCCAGAGGTTGAGCTGGCCCTTAATAAGCTCACCGGCAATGATGCCTCGCTCGACAGCTTTATCGAAAACAGGCACGGTACTCCCTACCCAAAGAACAAGGGCAACCGTGATTACCTGAGCACAGGAGGGCGAATTCGCGCAGCGGGTGACGCGATGAAGGAAGAAAAAACTCGGCTTGCGCGACCACTGGCGCGTCAAATATCTAGCTTGCCGGACCCGGCGCGGCAATTTCCGTCGATTATTTGCAGCCTGTTCAAGATCATCAGCGCCGATCAAGGTCTGAAGAAGGCGACGCCGGAAACGATATGAGCACAATCATGAAAGTAAGGCTGTCACCCCAGCAAATCAGCGTCGTCAATCACGTCGATGGACCATTGCTAGTTGTAGCTGGGCCAGGTTCGGGCAAAACACGCGTACTTACCGAGCGTATCCGATCACTGCTTCTAAATGTTCCTGGACACTTTCGTGTTTTGGCTCTGACGTTTACGAATAAGGCCGCCGACGAGATGCGTGAACGCCTTGCTGACTTGGGCGACGCAAAGCAGCGTACGTTCATTGGCACCTTACACAGCTTTTGCACTGAGATGTTGGCTGAGCGAGGGAAACTCGTCGGTGTTACTGGAATGCCCAACATTTTCGAACAGTTCAAGGACCGCAAGGAGATTCTCCTCAAGGCAATTGAAGACGACCCGTTGCTTAAAGAAGAGATCGACCAAGAGCCCGACGCGAAAGCGCGTGGTCGCAGAGTTGATGGTTGGCTTCAGAACATCTCCAGAATCAAGGCCCATCCGATCAGTTGCGCTGTGATCGATGACGAACTAGATCAGGCGGTGCTAGAGGCCTATGATGCAGGTCTGCGATCTTGCAACGCCTATGATTTTGACGATCTACTATTACTAGCTTATCGGCTGCTCAGTGGGAATCCTAAGCTAGCGGACTTCTACCGCAGGCTTTACAAATTTGTTTGCATTGACGAAGCCCAGGATCTCAATGAGGCTCAGTACGCCGTCCTCTGTGCACTATGCGGCGACTCTTTCAAGAACGTACTGATGGTGGGAGACCCTAAGCAATCCATCTATGGGTTCAATACGTCAAGTCCTGAATATATGGATCGTTTTCGCGATGAGTTTGGCGCGAAGGTCATCGACCTTACCGAAAACTTTCGGTCATCGAAAGCGGTCGTGGAAGTTGCGCGCGCGCTTGACCCTAAGTATTTGGTTGCGGCGCAGCTCCCTATCGATGGAGAAAAGCAGTTGCTCGTTGGGAACGACGAGAATGACGAAGCAAAGCTAATCGCAGACGAACTTCAGCGGCTTTTCAAAAAAGGGCATCGTGACGTAGAAGGTGGGATTCAACCGTCGAAATGCGCCATCCTGGGCCGAACGCGGTTTGCGCTGTTGGCTGTGGAGAAGGAACTGCGCGAGCGGACAATTCCGTTCTACAAACGCCTGACTGCCAACCACGAGAACGAGTCTGAGGCAGTCGATGATTTTCAGTTGGCGTTACGGGTGGTAGCTAACCCAAGTGATCGGCTTCACTTCGCAGCTATCGCAAAGAAGTGGAAAGTGAAGGAGCCTACAGGATTACCCGACTCTCTGGCGGTGCTCGATTCAATGGCTAAATCTAGTCCAGATACCGGTGAACGATCCGGGGCCGTCGTAAGAGCTATCGAGAGGATTGTACGAAATTCATCACGATTCGATTTAATGCCGGCCTTTGACGAGTTAAAGAAGTACGGAGACAGCCTCGACGAAAATGATAGGCGCGCAATCTACGAAGACGTCACAGTATTTCAGCAAGAGTGGGATCAGTATCTAAGAGCTGAAGGATCGCTACACACCATTGCGGGTTTTATGAGTAGCAAAGCTCTTGGCGCAACTCAAAAGGCGAGCCGCGAGGGAGTTGCCTTGCTTACTGTACATTCCTCCAAGGGACTTGAATTTGACGTTGTGTTTGTCGCTGGCATGGCAGAAGGTACGTTCCCTGATTATCGCGCGACGGGAGGGCGTGAGCTGCAGGAGGAGAGCCGCAATGCTTTCGTAGCAGTCACACGATCAAAGCGGCTACTATATCTCACGTATCCGCAGAATCGGCAGATGCCGTGGGGAGACTCTCGTCGTCAGAACCCGTCTCGCTTCTTGATTAAGGCCGGAATGGCTACACAGTAGCATTTCAAGCCCGTCGGGTGGGCCAAACCAAGTCTGGCGCGAAGCGGCAGCACATCAATGGGTGGGAAGACGGGCGAAAAAGAACGGGGCCTGCTGGCAGACCCCGTATGCAAGGCTTGGATGTTGAGTCTTACGCGGCTTTGGCCTTCTTGACTGCTGTGGATTTTGCTGGCTTCGGCTGGGCCTTCGCGGCTGTCTTCTTGACGGCTTGCGCCTTCTCCTTCGCGGCAAACTCCGCTTTTACCTTCTGGGTGATCGCGTCGGTGTCCACCTTGTAGTGCTGAGCGGCGTCTTTGAGCGCCTTGCCAGTCTCCGATTGCGTCCGGGCCGAGTGGAGAATCACAGTCTCGACTAGAAGTCTCCCGAGTTCGCCTTCCTCGGCCTTGTGAATGTATGCGCCCATCAGCTTTCCGATGCTGTCGGATGCTTGCGCCTTCTTGATGCCGCGATTCCGGGCGAGAACCTCGATGCGCCGCTCCTCCAACTGGGGAAGCAAACGCTCGACAATGAAAACGAGGTCGCGCTTGGTGAGACGTACCGGCACTGCGGCAACAATGGCGGAAAGGACACGCAAGCCTACGGCATTGGCAAGCGCCTCCTCGCGGCGCTGCTTGTCCTGCTCGGCTTTGATGCGCTGTTCTCCGGCTGGCCGCTGCTTCTTCGGACGGTGTACGGGGCATTCGGGGTTAGCGCAGATTTTGCGAATCTCGCCTTTCTCGGTGCCTTCGGTGACAATGGCCTCGGTCATGGATTTACAGGTCTGGTACTCCGGCCAATCCCGGTGCTTCTTCGCGTTGGGGTCCTGCTGCTTGATTTCGATGTACTTGTTGCGGGGCAGGGCCGCGCTGGCGCTGTCGGCGCCGGTTGTGGCCGGTCGTCCGTAGGCCGATGAAATTTGTACCAGTTTGGGTTTGGCCGCGATGGTCTGCGCGACAAACCCGTCCATCTTGGATTGGTAGCAAGCCGGGTCGGTGCAAGCGTCCTCCAAAATATCGGCGAAGAGAAGCGCGTTTCCTCCAGTGCGCTTGGGGCAATCGACACAGGCTCCGGCGGCGGGGTTGACGTTGGGGTCGGTCTTTGAGAACGGCGCGTCTTTCAGAATGAGCAAAATGTTCTGCTCAATCCACTGGTGAAGATGGCGGACTGGGAGCAGGATACGCTTGGCTTTGCCCTGGCCGCCGTTCCAATCCTCGCGGAAGCAGGCGGAGAGTGCTTGCTCCTGCTCGGCTGGCTGTAGCTTCGCCAGTAGCAGCGCGTGGCCTACGCCAATTTCGTCTTTCGCGAATGCCTCGGTAACGGCGGCGGTGAGTTCGGTCAACTTCACGCGCTGAGCGCAATAGGCGGTAGATTTTCCCGTCTTCGCCGCGATCTGCTCAATGGAGTATTTCGGCTCGTCAAGATTGAGAAGGGCGCGGAATCCCTGCGCTTCCTCCAGCGGGTGAACGTCGCGGCGTTGCAGGTTTTCGATAAGCTGCGCCTCCAAGGCCTCCGCGTCGGTAAGGTTGACGATGCGGACGGGGACGGTATCGGCCTCGGCAAGTTGGGCGGCGCGGTAGCGTCTGGCTCCGGCGACAATCTCGAAGCTGCGCTCGGTCATTGGCCGAACAAGCAGGGGCGAGAGAACGCCTTGGCTGCGGATGCTTGCGGCCAATTCTTTGAGGGCTGAATCCTCAAAGAATCGGCGCGGGTTGGTCTTCGACTCGATGAGAAAGGACAGTGGAAGGTCGCGGTATTCGGTATTGGTGTTTGCAATCGTCATTCGATGCTCTCTCCTTGGGAGCGGGTTTCGGCTGGTTGAACTTGGAAGGTCTGAGCGGACAGGGTAGTTGACCCTGTCCGCAAGGGTGGCAAAGGGGAAGCAAGCGGCCTAAGCCGCTGCCTCCGTGGCTGCTGCTTCGTTGCGGGTGCGGCGGCTGCGCCGGGGTTCGGGGGCCGCGTCCTCGGTTGCGGTTGGGGTGGCCGTCTCGGCGGTCTGCGCTTGGGAGTCTTCCGGGGAAGGCTCCTCCAACGCTCCGAGAATCACGGCGGAAGTGCGCTGGATAACCTCAAGGCTTTCCGCCAGCAAGGCGGCGTTGCCGTGGTAAAGCTGGATGTAGTCGGCGGAAGCGGTGCCGGTCTGGAGTCCGATGGCTTTGCCCACGATAAAGGCGATGGCCTCGGCTTCCGTTTCCCGCACAACTTTGGTTGTCGCTGTGCGGCGGTCGGCCTTGTGCAACATTTCGTGTGCTTATGTTTTGCACCACATAACCAGATTTATGTTGTGTTGAGAATTATGCTGCGTAGCGGGCTTGTTCGCTCTGTTTATCCCGATTGCTGGCAGTTCGTACGCAACATAAAAAACCAAGGCCCCACAGGCGATAACCCGTCATCTGAAGTCTCAAGATGCTGGCTATGGAATCGAGGTGGGGCGCTGAAACCTGTGATTATAAGAGAAGTGGAGTGAGACAATCGAGTAGCGGAGGCTGTAGGATCAGGTCCGGGCCTCGTAGGGTTGATATGTCGCTCACTCTGCGAAACATCTGCGTCCAGCCCGCGCTGTTCAACTGTTTAGGTCGGGGTCTCGACCTCACTCGCCAGACTAACCCAGGTAACCGCTGTGCCCACTTCGCAAGGCGAGTCGCATCATGATCAACTGTGTAACATGGAATAACGTCCGTTGCGTGGTTCCGTAGCAAGCCAAGTGCATCTACGTCAAAGATGCCCGACTCCGCGCCAAAGGAGAACGAGCTAATAATGGCGCGTCCACACAACAATCTCCTTCCGTGGCTTGCGGGCCAGGTCAAAAGCCTACTTTTAATGGTCCTCTGGATTCTCAGTAACCTCATTCAAGGGCTTAGCCGTCTGACGTGTGCTGAGCATTTGCCATCTTTTGAATCTGGGTTTGAGTCGCGGCGTTTCTTGCCGTGATGGGTTTCCTCTGACTTCATATCTAAGGAACTGCCGAGAGTGCCTTTGTCGCGGCAGCGCGTACGCCTGGAGCCCTCCTGTTATCTGCTGCGACCTGCGAAAGAGATAGCTGGTTGTCCAGGACAACATCCTTTCCCATCCCTTGAAGAACTTCAATCGCATGGACGCTCGTTTGTTCGTCGGGATCATCCGCGTAGCCAGCCACTTCCTTTCCGATCTCGCGGCTGTGGGATTTTGAGACCTGAATAGATTGAAGTATGTCGTTCCGGCTTTTTGAGGTCTGGTCCTGGCGTCTCATGAATTGCACAATCGCGCTGGTGCTATCGGCTTTTGACGGTGCAGCTTGCATGAGAACACCCGCGACGCCTGCGCCGATGGTTGAGACTGCGTCCTCCCTGGCGAGGTAGGCCTCCAGAACCGGCAGAAGAGGAGAGCTGGCGTCCGGATGCAAGCCCTGGATTGCCATTCCCGTGATTCTTCTGATTGGAATATCCGGATCGACGAGGAGCGCGGCAAACGTGGAGGTTTCTGGGGAGAGCAGTGCCTGACCGTCGGGCCGAGTTGTTATTATTTGGTACAGGGCATCCGCAGCTACACGACGGACGGAAAGATGAGGATCGCTGGTCGCGTGGAGAATCAGCGGCAGCGCTGCTGCCACGTTTTCCCTACTGGATTGCACGAGTCGTTTGAGTATAGGATCGGCTTTGTCAAAGGGGGCCTGCGTCCCTGCATCCATGGCTTCAAGATCGTGGAAGAGGTTCTCAATTTCGTTATTCTGAGCGTGCGCTCGCGTGGTCGCAGCCATCCATATTATGAGGAGTACGAAGAGCAGTTGATTGTGGGACTTCATTTTTTGGCCACCTGGTTCCCTTGTAATGGGAGCCTGTTTTTAATGTATCGGCAATGTGGGGCTTGAACCAATCACTTCAGGGCGGAGTCCGGTTAGACACGCCGCGATGTAAGATGTATCGCTGCTGGGCGGCGTATATAGGTACAGAGTAGTGTTTGCGACCTTGACTTGATGGGCCGGGTAACAGGTGTGTTCGTAGGCAACGTGTCCTGTGCTCGATGCGGCATTGATGTAGGTGGTCATGCTCCAATCAATGGAGCCAAATGGAACGCTCAGGGGGTTCTGACCTGATCCGGCCATGCCAACGATTGCGGCGCCGCTGTTCACCGTCGGCGACAGGAGCCAGCCAGTTGTACTGGCTTTCCCGATAGCGTTTCTAAGATAGCAATCTGACATCCCTGTGGACGGAGAGGTGCGATAGTCAGCATATACTGCGTCGTCGTCCTGTGAACTCAGAGTCGAACCGTTATATGGTGATCCGAAACCGTAATTCTCGGTTGTCCCAGTGTCATTGAAATATCCAGACGCCTGCGATGCCGCGAAATTGAGGCTCACTGCTTGTGTAACACGATATGTGTTGTGGTATGCATCGCCGCGGTAGATAAGTGGTGACACTACTATGCCAGGGGCGCCAAGCGGGGGCTGATAAGTGCAGCTCTCAACAATAGGGGGGCCATAAACGTGATCCACAGGAATATATGCGGAATATGCTACCGCATACATCGATTGAGGAGGAGGAGGTGCGTTCGTACAAGCATTTTGCGCTTCAGTGCCTGCCGTCGGGGAACCGTCTGTCGTAAATGACGGGCCGGTAACAACGTTGCTCACCGTCCCCAGGGTTGCATTGCCGCTGTAGACGATTATGGGGCCGAAGGCTCTGGCGCCCAAGCCATACCGATAATAGTTCTTGGCAATGAGAGCGGCAATGTTCGCAGCGATAGAACTGGGCGTGGAGTAGGGCCCGTAGGTGACGGTCGGGCTGATCGCGGCGAAGGCTGTGCCGCTGAAGGAGACGGCCATGGTTCCGCTGCCGCCGACCGTCCCGGTCGGCACGATGGAGGTAAAACCCACCTGTGGGCTTGTCGTTACGGCACACGGGTCTGGGGGTGGGCCTGTGTTTTGCGACGAGTTAACCGTAAAGGGCTCACTATTGACGCTTTGACCTTCATTGTTGGACACGGAGAGTTGGTATGATCCCGTCGGGTATCCTGAAAAATCATATGAAAACGTAGCTGTGCATGCGGATGTACACGTAGATGGAGCACTCGCAAGCGTGAACGGGTTGCTGATGCCCGAAAAGTTGAGGGTAAGCTGATCTCCGGAGGTTTCAATGAAGTTGGAGCCGCTAATGGTGAGTGTCCCCTGGTCCCCTTGATTGACGCTGTAGGTGCTGAGGCTGGCGATCTGCGGGGCCGGAGACGCGACGTTGACAGACGCGTACGCAGAGCCTACTTCATACCAGTCGCAATACCCGTCACCGTCGTCATCTCCGTCCCCGTCGTCAATGCAGGCCCAGCCATCGGACTCCATCCCATATTCATGCCCCGTAGCTACCGGAGCGTCTGACTCCAGCGAAAATCCAGCAGGATCATAATCGTCTCCGTCGCTGTAGTCGCCGCCGATGTATCCACCATCCTCGTCAGCGTACCCATCCACTTCGATTTCATCAATGTCCTCGTAATAATCAAATTCAACCTCCATATAGCTTTCGACGTACAGATTGTAGCTGTTGTCCACGTCGACATATGCAGTAATGTAGAAGGTCCCGTCGTCGTAATACCCTGTGTTCTGCTGGGCATAGGCAGGCCTGGTGTGGAACCAGTGAGCTGCGCCGAGCAGGCAGGCCATCGCGCAGATGCTCGTTAGCCAAAAGCGGTTCGGTCGCTTCATCGCGCCTGCTCCTTCTGCGCCCGCATTGCCTGCAACTGGGCAGACGTGAGAGTAATACGGGACGTGGATGCTGCCAGGGGGCCTTGCAGATAGGCTTCGATTCGGGTGGTCGCGTCTGGTCCAACGGCCGTTTTCAACTGGTCGATCTCTCCCTGTACGTGGGCGTTGAGATCGAGTTGCATCTTGTGCAGCGTCGCGCGGCCAACGGCCAGTGAATTCGCCGAAAGCGGTGTCTGCTGGCGCGCCGCTCGGTCCTGGTCCGCGAAGCTGTGAGCCTGTTTGGACATCTCGCGGGTGTAGCTCTCCACTTTGACGCTTTTGTCCAGCAGGACCTGCCACTCGCTGGCGGAGAGGCCCACCTGCTTGCGGAGGTGGTCCTCAATCTCATCCATGTTGACGTGACGAGTGGGATCGTTCGCGAGCCTGTCTCGTTCCATATGAGCGATCAGCGTAAACAGGCCGCGGTAGAGATTCAGCAAGGGGATTGGGGGACTGGCAACGGGAGCCATTTCCGCAGAGGAGGAAACCGGATTGCCGAGCTGCAGATCGGAGAGATCGCTGACGACGGTGTCCCCGCGCGCATTGCGGCTTTCCATGTGTACGGTCAGTCCCAGGCTTGGGGAAAACCACGTCTCCAGCGTGTGCGTGCGTTGACCATTGGCGTCCTGGAATATCCGCCGTTTTCCTGTAGCGGGGAATCCCGATAGTTGCAGGGTACCCAAATCGGCATCCTGCTCCACTATTTCCTTGCTCGATAGGACAAGTGGCGGCGTCTGCGCCGAAGTTGAGCCGGTAAGGACACGTTCGAGCGGGGCCGTCGTATCATGCGAGAAACCCTTGGTTGGCCGGTAGATCTCGCGCCGCACGTTTCCGGATGCATCGCGAGTGTATACCGTGCGCTGCATGAACGTGGATGGCTTCCCCGCGGGGGAGTGCAGCGTTGTCGTCGTCCAGAGGACTGCGGAGAAGGCCTGGACAGGCTGCGGCGGGTTGCTGGTCGCTGCGTGGGTATCGACGGCAGCCATGCCGATGAGACAGAGAAGAAGAACTCGCTTCATGGTTCAGCGCTCCTTGAAAGCTTGGGCTGTCAATCGAGAAGACAGCGCGAAAAGTAGTCCCCTATTGCAGTGTGACCACCGCTTCGATGACGCCAACGCCGGAGTCGAGGTGGCCGATGGCTTTGCCGATGACGGCTCCGAGCATTTGGGTGCGGTCGGTGCCTCTCATGGCATAGCCTGGCCTCGATGAGGTGACGAGCAGGTCGCCGGGCTTAATCGGACCATTCTCGGCGCTGACCTTCGTGGGCACGATGCCCGTCATCGCCATCGGCACCTCCTCGTCCATGTGCGCTCTGGCGGTGCGCTGCCGCCTCCCGACGACGCCCGGTCTTGTGGAGTAGATACCCGTGACAGCGGTGGAATAAGGCGCAGATGACTTGAGGAATCTGCCCTCGGAGGCGGGATCGATGACCAGCACGTCGCCCGGCTCGTACTCGTCGCGACCTCCCGAGACGTTGACCGACTCAGCGTAGTCTCCGCCGGAGAGGACGCCGTTCCAGGCAGTCGATTGCACCGTTCCGTCCTGATAGATGACTTGTCCGCCGCTGCCTTGCGCCAACGCGATATCCCCTTTAACTTCCAAGATAGGCGTACCTGAAGCGGGCGGATTGGTCAGACTGGCGAGATCGGCACCTGGCGTCGTCGTTCCGATGCCGACGTTGCCGTCGGCATTAATTCTCATTCTTTCGATTGCCGGAAGAGAACTAAAATTGGTTCCTAGATTATTGTCTACAGTGCCGAAACTTATTGCAGATCCTCTGACATTGCCGGGATAAGCGGAAACAGTGTTGTCGCTCAAAAAACTCATATAAGCGGCCGGAACACTGAGATATTGACCACCTCGTATGGGAAAGGTGCTTCTTATCTCTCCTGCTATGTGCTCTGATCCGTCAGTCGAGTTGTAGTAGGTATTGTTGAGTTCAATAGTTGTACCTGTAGTGGCAGCAGACTCTAGCGTGAGAAGGCTCTGCGGACTTGTCGTAGTTCCAATCCCGACGTTGCCGGAGGATGACAAAATCATCCGAGTGACGTATACCCCCGGGCTCGAGTAGCCGTTGAAATTAATCTGACCTACCGTATCAAGATTGAGTGTTCCCCCGTTATTCCCGGTTATATGGAGGTTGGCCGCCGAGTCTGTATAGATCAGGTTGGCATACGTCTCTGTGGGATCCCACAGCTGTAGCTGGCTAGCGTTCAGCACACCAATGCCGCCGCTCTCGTCCATGGTGCTTAGCGGCTGCAATGCGCCGCGCCCCACTTGGCTTCCCGATTGGACAATGGACGTAGTCCCCGTCCCGACGTTGCCGCTTGATGGAAACGTGTTTTGGGCTTTGGCGCTGCCCACTCCTAAGGTAAGTAACAGCAGCGCAACACCGGTCATTCGGTTCATGTTTTCCCTCGTTCAATTCTCTTCAATTTACAATCGCTCACTGTAGCGTCAACAACACCTCAATCACTCCACTTCCCGATTTCAGAGATCCTATGGCTTTGCCGACGACAGCACCAAGCATCCTCATACTGTCTGTGCCTCTCATGGCATATCCCGCAGTGCTAGAGGTGACAAGAAGATCGCCGGGCTCTACCGGGCCGTTTTCCGTGCTCACCTTGGTTGGCACGATGCCCATCATGGCCATCGGCACCTCGGCATCTTTGTCGATTCTCGCGAAAGTAGTCCGTCTTCCGACTAGGCCAGGTTTCGTCGAGTACACCCCTGCGACCAGTTTGGAATACGGTGTAGCAGACCTGACGAACTTGCCCGGAGATGACCCGTCAATCGCGATCACGTCGCCCGGCTCATAGGCGGCCCGGTCGCCCTGAACGTCTATCGACTCCGCATAGTCTCCGCCGGAGAGTACGCCATTCCAGGCAGTCGACTGAACCGTGCCGTCGGGATACGTCATCGAAGCACCGCTGCCGGCGGTCAATAGCACGTTCCCGTCCACTTCTAGCTTTGCCCCAGGT
>JBEKCA010000129.1:0-12842 GCA_050015115.1 Occallatibacter sp. | reverse complement strand
AGGAGACGACACCATCACGATTCGCCATAGCATTTCGGTCCCGCAGCAGCGCCCCCCGCAAGGCGGCAATCTACCGCCAAGCGGGACTGAAGGTCGAAATTACCTTTTGTGTAAGGGGAGTGTTGGAGTCTCTGATTCCCAAGATCTCTCAGGAGACTCTGGCGGAGATGATCGGGACCACGCGCTCACGCGTAAGCTTCTTTATGAACCGCTTTCGCAAGCTGGGATTCATCCAATATAACGGCGGCATCAAAGTCCACAAATCTCTCTTAAATGTGATTCTGCACGACTGAACCGGTCCAGGCTGGAAAGCTCTGGGACATCGGTTGTACAGCGAAGATCCCGGACGGAGTAGGGGGTTTCAAGTTGCAGAACTGGGTGCCCCACCCTCGCCGCGTCTTTGTATTTGCGGCTAGGGTGGGATACCTCGATCCCCTCGCTACACAAACAGTGAAAATGGTCTAGCCCCGTGCATCTCCGCTTCGTTTGCGGAAAACCACCTTCAGTTCACGCCGCCAGTGCTCGCTGAGAGCGATTAGCTCCCACTCAACCTCGGGAGAAAAGTAGCGCAACACCGGCTCGTTGGCAGGGTGGATGCGCAGAGCCGGCGCAGCGAGCAGCAGACGCGGCGCAAGCGGCGAAACTTCAGCGCCCGCGAAATAGCCTTGGCGCTCAAAGGCTGAGAGCAGCCTTCCGCCCTCGCTGCCCGCAATCGGCTGCCGGTCGTTGTTCAACGCTCTAACGCGAATCCAGTAGTCCAAGGCCTGCAGGGGCAGGTGCAGATCCTCGTCGGCCTTCAGCTCGATCACTGCAAGCCTGCCGTTGCGGTCCAGCGTCAGCAGGTCCAGCAGCCCGCGATCTCCGGTGGAGAGCGTTGGAACCTGCGAGTAAAGCAGATCGCCGCGCAAGCCCGGCAGCAGTTCGGCGATTTCACCGCGCAGCCGCGCCTCCAGCCAGCGCTCCGGCTGCAGGCGAAAGAGCGGGTCGGTATGCGCGCTGTCGCCCTGGCGGCTCAAGAAAAGGCGCTCGAAGAGATCGCGGCAAAGCGATTCGTTTTCCGGCGTCAGAGGGGTTTCGTTGGCGCCCGCGCCAAATGTGATCTCGTCCTCATGCGCAAATGAGTTGGCGGCAAAGCCATGCCG
Organism: Occallatibacter sp.; assembly: GCA_050015115.1. Classification (GTDB taxonomy): domain Bacteria; phylum Acidobacteriota; class Terriglobia; order Terriglobales; family Acidobacteriaceae; genus Telmatobacter. Next base: position 11,700 of record JBEKCA010000129.1, on the reverse strand, counting down.
GATGCGCGCGAACTCAAGCCCATGCAGCAACAGCCCGACCGTGGTGGCCGAGCTGGGCCGAAGCTCGACACGCTCCTTTGCCGCCGCCGGGACCAGCGCCATCAGTCGGGCGATCCCCTCCTGTGCGCGCTCGATCGCCGCTGCGGCCGAAAAAGCATGAACCAGCCGCGAATCCAGATTGCCGATGTCGCGAAAATCCACAGCCGTCAGTTCTTCGCTGCGCTCGTCTAGCGTGAAAAGCTGAAAATCCGCAGCTGAGTGATTGAGCCAGGTCATGCGCTCGGCGGTCGTGCGCCATGCTCCGGCAGGCACGACGACTTTGAGTCCGCCAAAGTGCCGCCGTCCATCGCAGTGTTGGCGACAGTGGTCGAGCCAGAGCACTCCTAGCGTCAGAACGCCGTCAATCGTGGACGCGGACTCCGCCTCGCCCACGCCGATCACAGCCTTGGCAGCAGTTCCTTGCAGCAAGCGTCCGCGCACATAGGCCGGGCCAAAGCTGTGCTCCAGGTCCATCGCCGAGCGGAAACCGTCAGTCTTGCAGCCGATGAAGTGGCGGGTTAGAACGCGCTCCAATAATCGTTGATAGTTGCGCCGCGTGGCCTCGCGTGCTGTCGGCGTTCGGCGGTCGCTGGTGGGAACCAGCTCCAGCGTCTGGGGCTTGGTCGCGCCCATGCGCCTGGTGGCGATGCGCAGGCAGTGCGCACGCTCTTGCACATCGACCACGGTGCGGATCAGGTTGCGTTCGTCGCTCCACAGTTGCAGCAGGCAGCGCCCGTGATCGCCAGTCACCGAGTAGCGGGCAGTGCGCATATCAAAGAGCACACGGCCATCTTCGAGCAGCGCCGCTGCCGGATGATCAACCAGATATTGTTCGACTGCTTGCGCCAGCCGCTCAGGTGCGGCAGTCTCAATGGTGGTGGGCATCCGCCTCTACCAGCCCTGGCGCGTGCGCAGGCTGGTGATGTGCGCAGTGTGGTGGCGCGAGTGCCAGTCATACATTGCCAGCATCTTGACCAGCATTTCACGGCCCCGCTCGGGATGGTTATAGCCTTTGCGAAAATCTTCTTCGCTAAGCGATTCCAGCAGAGTTACCCAGCGCTCATGGATGGCCGTGACCATCGCCAGTGAGCTGTCTACCGGCAAGGCGCGTCCGTCCGCGAGGTTTGCCCAGGCACTCTCGTTGTAAGGATTGATTGTGGGCCAATCCTCGGTGAGTGCGAGCTTGCAGCGGGTGTAAGCCATCGCGTGGCTGTCCGCCAGATGATGCACGACCTGGCAGACTGTCCATCCGCCTTCGCGGTAGGGCGTCTTCATCTGGCTCTCGCTGAGACCGCTTACGGCGGCTTTCAGACGCTCTGGCAGTTCGCGCAGCGTTTGTATATGCGCTTCGCGCACGCCGGGCAAACTCACAGCCGAAGCGGCGAAGCGGCCAATTGGATAGCGAAGATCGTCCAAATCTGTCATGGCTCTGCTCCTGAAAACACATTCTACAGCTTCGACTCTTGCAACGCAGAAGTTGCGCACTGGTCTTGCAGATTCAAACTCTCTTGCTTCTGCCGCGGCACGACGGCTGGAATGCAGGGGTCTGATTTTTTTATTTCTGCCGCAAGATTCACCGCCAGCAGCAACATGAAAACAACGTAGAGCATGCTAAGATCCCGCATCTCGCCAGGTGCGCAGAACAGAAAAAACAGCGGAATGTTGATGGCCGCCGCAATCTGCCCGTGGCGACGGATCTCCGGTGGCAGCAGCCGCCAGCCGCGCCACACAATCCACACGATCAGCGCCAACGGCACCAGAGAGAAAACTCTGAAGTGCGTGATGCCGTATGTCTGTTCCAACTTGAAGAAGTTCGCGGGATGCAACAGAAACTCCAGTTGCTTTCGCCACTTCACCAGCACGGACCCGCCGGCATTCTGCGAGAAATGCGAACTGATAGCAAGATAGACCGCCGCGCAGGTCGAGGCCAGAAATCCGGTTCCGACTAAAGAACTGATTCGGGAATGGCGTTTTCGCAGAATCGGGTAAAGCGTCAGAGTCACCAGGAGAAAGGACTCCTTGTTCCATGTAGCCAGCGCAACCAATGGCAGCATCCACCACCAATCGAATTCCAGGCCCATCCACACAGCGAGCGCCATGAACGCCAGCTCTGGATAATCATAAAAGTATCCGCCGACACTCAATATGTAAGGAACCAGAAGGATCATGGCGACCGGGGCGAAAAAGCGCGCAACTGGTGGCATCTCCAGGGCTCGGCACACCAGATACATGGCGACGACGGAAAGCCATGCGAAGAGAAAAGTAATGAGATATACGGCTGTATAGCGAAAAGAATACCTTGGATCAACAGCCAGCGACGATGCCAGTTGGTACCTGCTGAAAAGTCTCGATAGAGCTCCTTTGTTCCACTCAGGGGTCATCGAATCGAGCCAGTTGGCGATTGCGGGGATTAGCTGCCTGTATACATAAGGTCGCGCAGCAGTGCCATCCAGCATGTCGGCGAGGCTGAATTTCGTCTCCGCGCCCTGGATTGGATTTGCGCCTGCATATACGCCGGGCTCACGGAAGTGCCACTTGTCGTAGTAGCCATTGAATGAGGCGGATGCCGCTACAAAGAACAGTACGCAGCAACATGCGCCACGAAAGAGTCTTGATGCGAGTTCCCGCCTGTTCATGCCACTTTTGACCTCTCGGGGGATTCTGCAAGGGAGACGTGATTCTCAGCGAAGAAACAGTACGGCCGCTGTTGACGCGCCCACAAGTTGGGGCGACGCTAACTCCGGAGAGGCTCCGGCCCCGGCGACAGAGCTGCTCTGGGGCCAGATTTTGTCCTAAGCGTGATGATGATGGTGGTGATGGTGGCTCGTGTGGTGTGAAGCGTTGCGATGATGTTGATTGGCAGCGAACGCCGGTATTGCAAACACCATAAGGAGGAGCACGGCGGCAAATATCTTCTTCATGGGTCAAATTTAACACGACGCAGCAGTCAGCGGTAGAGCGCTGTCAAGCACGCACCAAGAGAGGAACGGGGTCGACGCACCCTCCCGCCAAGGCCGCATTGAGCGTAAACTGAAAAGCACGATGAGCATAACGGCGGCTTCACCCCAACCGGGCCACAAGCGCTTTTTCTTCGAGAAATTCGGCATCACCGAGCGGCTTCTTGAGCGTTGTCTCGGTGAAGCGCTTAGCGCTGGTGGAGACTACGCCGACCTCTACTTCGAGTCCGTCACGGCCACAGCGCTCGGTGTCGACGAACAGATCGTGAAATCGGCCAGCCAGGGCGTCAGCGCTGGCTGCGGCATCCGCGTGCTCAGCGGCGAACGCACCGGCTACGCCTACACTGACAACCTCAGTCCCGACCGCCTGCTCCATGCCGCGCGGACGGCTGCGCTCATCGCCTCCGGACCGGCCAAGCAACTCGTTCAGGGCTTCACCGAAGCACCTGGCGCGGACCTCTATCCAGTTCCGCTGGGCGGCTACGATCTCGATCTTGCCGCCCGTCTCGAATTAATTCTGCGTGCCGACCGCGCTGCGCGCGCCTTCGATCCGCGCATTGTGCAGGTGCGTGCAGGCTACTCCGAAGAGCTGCGCCGCATTCTCATCGCCGCCTCTGACGGCGCCTTCGCCAGCGACACCCAGCCCCTCTGCCGGCTCAACGTCTTCGTCATCGCCAAAGAAGACACGAACACCACCAAAGGCTCAGCGGGCGGCGGCGGCAGAGCGGGTCTCGACCAGTTCACGGGAAGCAAAAGCCCTGAGGCGCTGGCTCGCGAGGCCGCGCGCGGTGCGATTCTGCAACTCAACGCCGTGCCTGCTCCGGCTGGCGAGATGGAAGTCGTTCTCGGTCCCGGCTGGCCGGGAATCCTGCTGCATGAGGCGGTGGGCCATGGACTCGAAGCCGACTTCAACCGCAAGAAGACATCAGCCTTTACCGGCTTGATCGGCAAACAGGTTGCCAGCCCAAAAGTCACCGTCGTTGACAACGGAACGATCATGAGCCGCAGAGGTTCGCTCAACGTGGACGACGAAGGCTCGGCGACGCAGGAGACTGTGCTCATCGAGGGCGGCATATTGCGCGGCTATCTCAGCGACAAGCTCTCCGCGCGGCTGATGGGCATGGCCAACACTGGCTCGGGCCGCCGCGAGAGTTATCAATCCATCCCCATGCCGCGCATGACCAACACTTACATGCTGGCTGGCGACGACGCACCGGAAGATATCCTGCGCTCGGTCAAGCGCGGCCTCTACGCCGTCAACTTTGGCGGCGGCCAGGTGGACATCACCAACGGCAAATTCGTCTTCTCGGCTTCAGAGGCTTATCTCATCGAAGACGGCAAGATCACCGCCCCGGTACGCGACGCCACGCTGATCGGCAATGGCCCCGAGGCCCTCAAGCACGTCTCGATGGTCGGCCATGACTTGAGGCTCGATGAAGGCATCGGCACCTGCGGCAAAGACGGCCAGAGCGTCCCGGTAGGCGTAGGCATGCCAACCATCAAGTTAGACAAAATGACCGTCGGCGGAACAGGCAGATAGCTTCGGAGCGAACGATAGCTCAATTGGCGAGTCCCGCCCCAAAGTCGCGTGTGATCGGGTTACAAGACTGCCCGTTTAATGCGCGGGAACACTGCTGAAGTAGTAATTACAGGTTAGCCAATAACTTGCTCCGAACCCTGGATTCTGAGAACAGAATGCGCCACGAACACTCTCATCGAACTCGGCGTTTGCAAGCGCTGGAAGCCCTGCGGCAGCGCTCTACCGCCGATCAGGAGAGATATCCAAGGTGACAGTTTTTGCCCCTTTGCCATAGGCCTTGCCATTCTGAAACGGTACCACCGTAAGCACAAACGGAACTGTACCCGTATTGCGATTGAACAGCAGGATCATTCCGGACCCGTCGGCCGGATAATTCGCATTCGTTGCGGTGCCGCACTTCATCTCAGGGTTCAGTATCCCTCCCATTCCGCTCACGTCCAGTCCTCTAGTGCACGGGTATCGCAACTGAACGTAATCCGCTCCTTCAGTCGACCAGGAAATATCAATATCCGTCCCTACAGAAAGGTTCGACGGAGACATTTGCAAAGACGTCGCTTTTGGTTGCAGACCTAGCCGTCGTTGGACCGCATTCTTCACCTGTGGCGCAGAAAACGACATCTGTGAGATCAGTGACGTCAGAAGCTTTTGCTCATTTGCGCTGGTAAGCCATTGAATCGAGCACGCATCGTCATCCATCCCCGTTCCATCTCTCTCGTCGAAACTGAGAAGAATTTCGTAGCAGTATCCATTCTGAAATGTGTGAATAGAGTACGTGATGTGACTCGAACCCATCCCCACCCAGCTCGTGTGCGCCTCGGTATAAGAAATGTCTTTTATCGTCCGCAAGGTGATCGCCGGGTCATCTGTCATCTCGAATTGCTGGCAGCTTCCCGCATTGTCAATCCCTGCGCCCACGATCAATGCAAACTGGCCCCCAACGTAATTCGAGCCCGGATAGGTACTTTCCGGCACGTCCCCTGAGCACAGAAACTCAAGCCCGTCGTCCTTCACAACATTCGACCCTACATCAACTTTGTTCCCGGCTTGCGCGAGCCATTCTGATGGGATTCGCATGCTAACGCCGTACTTAGCGCTGCGAAAGCTGGACCAATTCCTCGAATCACCGATCTGCGGCTGCACCCCGTCTTGTTGGTGCCTCAGAATTGTCTTATAACTCGATACCGCGAGTGCCTGATGCGGACCACTTCCCTTGCTTAACTCATACTCCCGCCCAGTGACGCTCAACTTATCGCCAATATGAGAAGCTAGCCCGGCAACATTTCCGACTAGAAGCGTTCCCTCTTCGCTCCAGCCATTGTCGAGTACGAACGCTCCGGACTTCTCAGCAAGGCAGCCCTGAACGGCCTCAACCTCTGCATCCTTGCTCTGGCAGAGAGCAACCCCCACCAGGCCACCATAAAAGACTGGAACAAACAACACACGGAGCATGGCGCGAATAGACATTTCTATCAGTCTCCTTTCGGGGCCACCGGGATGGCAACGAACCGGACAATCATTCCGCCTGTTGACAGGTCTCGATTTAGAGACCTGGAAATCTGCCCAACTTTATTGTTAAGACCAGCGCCGCCGCCTCACGCCCTATGCAAACAAAATCCGCATAGGCACCGCCGCCGCAAAGCTCTTTCCTTCATCGGCCAGCGCCCCGGTCTGTGTATTCCGCCGGAAGACACTAATCAAATCCGAATCCTGATTCGCCACCAGCATCCAGTTTTCCGTCGGGTCCAGCACAAAATTTCGCGGAGTCTTGCCGCCGCAGTTACTGCGCGCAATCGGAGTTAGCTTGCCACTCTCAAACTCCGCCTTGAAGCTATAGAGGAAGTTATTATCCCGATTGGCAAAGTAAACAAACTTGCCATCGCGAGTGATCACCGTGTCACAGACCCGGGTCGGTCCATGATACCCCTCGGGCAGTAACTCAATGCGGCTGGCGAGAGTTAGGCTGCCGTCCGCCTTGCTCCACTCAAGTACGTCCACCGTCGAATCCAATTCATTGACCGAGTAGCCCGTGTGCCCATTGGGATGAAAGTGCAGCGTTCGCGGTCCCGAGCCGGGCTTGGCCTTATAACTCCCAGCCGCGCTCAGCATGGCCGTCTCGTCATTCAGTTTGTAGATGTGAATGCAATCGCTACCAAGATCGTTGATATACGCAAACCGGTTGTCCGGAGAGTATGAGGCACAGTGCGCGTGCGCAGTCTGTTGCCGGTCCTTGACGGGCCCGCTGCCTGTGTAGTGCTCACTCCACACCGCCGGGCTGAGCTTGCCATCGGTCACCAGAAAGCTCGCGGCGCTGCCACCGCTGTAGTCGGCAGAGATCAATACCTTCCCCGTGTGATCCAGAGCAATGTGGCAGGTGCCCACGCTGGCCGCGTTCTGCGCGGAGAGCTCCTTGAGTTCGCCATTCGCGACGCTATAGGTGACTACTCCGCCCGTCGGCTTGCCACGGAATGAACTCACCTCTGAAGCGGCGAAGAGGAACTTCCCGTCAGGCGAATTAGTGAGCCACGCCACGTTGGCCAACTGGGCGGCAACTCCCGCAGCCGCAAGTTCGCCGCTCGCCGGGTCCCAGTCGTAGGCCAGAAGGCCATCTGGTTTGTTCGAGCCGACAAAAACCCTCTGGCGACCCTTGGCGAGAGATAGCGCTTCAGCGAGCGATGATCCAGCGGCGGCCGCAAGCGAAGCAGCGGAGACAGCCTTGAGAAAATTCCGGCGAGTGAGCTTGTTCATAATGTGAGCATTGTCGTCGATCGGGCATTGAACGCGCCAGTCTCCGGCAAACCATTTTGCGCCCGTTGACCCCACCGCCGGTGGCTCATGTCACAGGACGTTAACACTCCGCGTGTGATAGCATCCCAATTTCTTAGCAAGACGCTCTGCGGACGTAGCCAATCCACCTCCGCACGGCGCCGGCCCGAGATCCTCCAGCTCCAAACCTTTCAGGTTTAAAGCTTTATGGACGAGGTAGACGGCAAACCGGGACTTGTGGCCCTCCAATCCGGCCACCGCGACGCCATCAAAGGCGTCCCCACGGTTTCCCTGTCCCTCCCTCTTGCCTGCCCTGCAAATTCTGATAACACCAAGCAAAACCACAGGAGAAGTGCACCATGAAAACGTATCAGGGAAGTGAGATCCGCAACGTAGCTGTAGTGGGGCATGCGCACAGTGGCAAGACCACCTTGATCGCCGCTCTGCTGCATGCCGCCAAAATGACCCCCACCCAAGGCCGCGTCGAAGACGGCACGGCTGTAACCGCCTATGACGAAGAAGAAGTAGCCCGCGGCGCAACCATGCAAAACGCCGTCGCCTTTGCCGAGTGGCAAGGCATCAAGATCAATCTCGTCGATACCCCCGGCTTTCATATGTTCACCCACGAGGCCCGCGCAGCCCTGCTGCCTGTCGAGTCCGCCGTCGTCGTGGTCAACGCTCAGAACGGCATCGAGCCGGTCACCGAGCGCGTCTGGCGTTATGCCGACGAAGCCGGCGTGCCCCGCATCGTCCTCGTCAATCAGATGGACCATCCCAAGGCCGGCGGCGGTGGCGGACTAAGCGCCCTGATCGATGACCTGGTTGATCGCTGGGGCCGCAACTGCGTGCCCGTCCAGCTTCCCATCTCCGGCGCCGAGGGCTTTCGCGGCGTTGTCGATCTGGTCACCATGGAGGCCTACTATTACACTCCCGGTGGCGATGGCCGCGGCAAAATGACGGCTGAGATTCCCGCCAGCCTGGCTGCCGATGCCAAGGCGCGTCACGAGGCTCTCGTTGAGCTGGTCGCCGAAGGCAAAGACGAGCTGATGGAGGAGTACTTCGAGAAGGGCACCATCCCCGAAGAGCACCTCATCGCCGCCCTTCACGAAGCCATCCGCGAAGATCGCATCTTCCCCGTACTCTTCTCCAGCGGCCTGGGCAACATGGCCCTCGACCATCTCCTCGACTTCATCAAGGTCTACACCCCCTCGCCCGTTGAGCGCACTCCGATCGCCGTGCGCACCCCGACCATCGACGCCGTGCCCCCCAGTGAAGACGGAGTCGAAGCTCCCAAAGCCACCCGCAAGATCGCCGACAGCGAGCCTCTGGCCATGATGGTCTTCAAGACCATGACAGACCCATTCGCCGGCCGCATCAGCTTCTTCAAAGTCATCAGCGGCGTGGTCAAAAACGACGCCACCGTCGAGAACTACACCCGCCGCGACCAGGAGCGTCTCTCCCATCTTTCGGTGATGCAGGGAAGAAAGCCCACAGAAGTGGCCGAACTTCACGCCGGCGATTTAGGCGCCGTAGCCAAGCTGCGCGTCACCCTCACCGGCGACACGCTTGGGGCAAAGGGCGCGGAGATTCAGATCGACCTCCAGCCCCTCCCCGAGCCGGCCATGACCTACGCCATCGAGCCCAAGTCCCGCGCCGACGAAGACAAACTCGCCCCCGCCATTCACAAGCTCATGGAAGAGGACCTGCTCATCCGCTTCTTCCGCGATCCGCAGACCAATGAATTCCTCATCGCCGGCGCCGGCCAGCCTCACATCGAGGCCATTGTCAACCGCCTCAAAAAGCGTTACCACGCTGAAGTCACCCTCAAGTCGCCCAAGGTGCCCTATCTCGAAACCATTCGCGGCAAGGCCGAGGCCCAAGGCCGCCACAAGAAGCAGTCGGGCGGTCACGGCCAGTTCGGCGACTGCAAAATCCGCATGGAGCCCCTGCCCCGCGGCGGCGGCTTCGAATTCGGCAACGAAGTTTTCGGCGGAGCCATCCCCCGCAACTTCATTCCCGCCATCGAGAAGGGGATTGTCGAGTCGGCTGTGCGCGGCTTCCTGGCAGGCTATCCTGTCGTCGACTTCAAGGCCACCGTCTTTGACGGCAGCTATCACGACGTCGACTCCAACGAAATGTCCTTCAAAACCGCTGGCCGCCTCGCCTTCAAAAAGGCCATGGAGCTCTGCAAACCCTGCCTCCTCGAGCCCATCATGAAGGTCGAAATCGAAGCTCCCGACGAATTTGCCGGCGCTCTCATGGGCGACCTCAACTCGCGGCGTGGCCGCGTCGGCGGCATGGACTCCAAAGGCCGGACAACGATTATCAACGCCCAGGTTCCCATGGCCGAAATGCTGACTTATGGAACCCAGTTAACTTCGATGACTCAAGGCAAGGGCAGTTACCGCATGGAAGTCGACCACTACGACATAGTCCCGCAGTTAGTGGCCGAAAAAATCCTGGCCAACGCCAAACGCCCCGTCGACGAAGAGGAAGAGTAGCACCTGCGGTGCGGCCAGCCGCTCGCTATCCGCTCGCACAAGGTCGTGGTGCCCCAGGTCTCAAAAATCGAGACCTGGGCACCGGCAATTAGAATTAGATTTCGGTTTCCAATGAGGTGCTACAAGTGCTGCAGAGACTGATTCTACAGAACTACAAGAGCATTGCATCGGCGTCGATAGATTTCGCCCCGTTCACTTTTTTAGTTGGACGGAACGGCTCAGGGAAGAGCAACATCGCAGATGCTCTCGCATTCTTGACAGAGGCGATGGAATGGCCCCTGCAAACGGTCTTTAATCGCAGGGGCGGACCGCTCAGCGTTGTTCATCGAAGCCCCCATAACCCTGTGAAAACAACGAGTGGCCCTCCGCTTGAGTTCGGCATCGGAATCGAATTTACGGATGTGAGTGGGTGGAACGAAAACTTTGAGCGGCTCACAGTAGGTCTCAGATATGCGTTTCTAATCTCAGTAACCAGGTTTGGGTTCCGTGTAGTGCGGGAACAATGTGTCGTTAATTCACCTAACGAGAAGAGAGTTTGGTTCGACAGGAGGGATTCAAAGATTCGATCTTCAGTCGAATTTCTAAACGGAGATCAATTCCCCTTTATTTCTCCAGACGCTTTGGCAATGCCCTTCGTGGGCACGATACCACAGCTGACCTCAGCGATCAACGCCATGAAATCGATGGCTGCGTACTCGATCGACCCAGGGAAGCTTCGAGAGTTTCAAGACCCAGACGCTGGCAAGAGGCTCCTGAGTGACGGCAGCAACGCCGCAAGCGTGCTCGGCGGAATAAAGGCAGATTCAGCGCTGTTTCGGCGATTGTTCGAGATACTCTCTACAGTGATTCCTGACCTCGAGAGAGTCCGCCCGCAAACAATAGGAAGAAAGCAGCATTTGAGGTTTGTTCAGCAGTGGTCTCCGGATGAGAGAGTGCTCTTCGACGCTTTTAATATGTCAGACGGGACACTCAGGGCCTTTGGAATCCTCCTTGCCCTATTTCAGAACGAAAGACCGGATGTGCTGCTAATCGAGGAGCCTGAAACCTCTCTACATCCGGCAGCCACAGCCGCAATAGTCGAGACGCTTCGAGAGGAGAGCATCAAGTCTCAGATTATTATCAGCACTCACAGCCCGGAAGTCTTAGATTTAGCGCGCCCGGAGAGCGATAATTTCAAAGTTGTGACATGGAGTAAGGGCCAGACCCATATTGGAGATATAACTGGTGCGGCCAAAAGCTCGCTGCAAAATCATCTAGCATCGGCGGGTGAACTGTTCAGGATGCTCATCTTGGACGCACCGCCTCTATTTGAAGAACTAGAAGCAGACAAACAACAGAACTTGTTCGAGGAACTAGATGATCATCCAGCCAATAGTTGAGGGTCACGGCGAATGCAGCGCAGTACCAGTTCTTATTCGTCGCATTTGTTATGAGCTAGGACACTGCGTGGGTGCACAAATCGCATCCCCTATCAGGGTGCCGAGATCCAAGATGGTGATGGAGGCGCACTTCAAGCACTATCTCCAGATTGCAGGGTCACAACCTGGACAGAAGATGATTCTTCTATTCATGGACGCCGACGATGATTGCACGAAGGAGATCGCTGAGAGAACTCGACCTTGGATTGAGGAGGAAGCGACATGTGGAAGGTGTGAGCTTATTGTGATTCCAAAGGAGTACGAATGTTGGTTTATCGCAGTACTGGAATCCCTTCGAGGTGTCCGCGGCATTAGCAACGAGGCGAGATCGCACAACTGTCCCGAGCGCGTGAGAAATCCAAAAGCGATTCTGACGCATTGGATGGAAGGAACGACAGCCTACAACGAATGTGCGGATCAAGCAGCCTTAACTCAAATGATGGACTTGAATGCCCTGCGTGACCGTTGTCGGTCATTCCAGC
>JBEKCA010000128.1:0-13178 GCA_050015115.1 Occallatibacter sp. | reverse complement strand
GCTCCACCCGAGGGTCTGTCAATTCGGCAAAATACTTCAAGGGGCTGTCCATTTCCCCTTGTTACAGCTCGATTGCGGTTTGCATATAGCAAATGCGGTTCATTTATATGCGTCGGCCCTGCTTAACAGAGCCAGAAAGTTCGCCCCGTATGCCGGGTCTGCTAGATTGATGAGTTGAACTAACAGAATTGCGCAGCCCCATAACAAGCCGGATGCAATCGCAGCGCCGCTAATGGAAAGTCGCATTTTATATTCTCCTTGTGCATCGACATTGCCGAAAATCAGAGGAGGGCTTGTGTGGCGTGCACGAACCCACCAGGTAACAGATGGCATCAGCTCACCCCCCAAGACGTCTAGTTGCCCGAAGGTTGCGTTTGAGCGAGTTCACCTTTCTGGGACAGCTTCGAAGCAGCCTCTACGGCATTAAGGCTGGGTGCTTTCCTCTCCCAGACAATGCGAGCGGCAGGCGCGTCGTTTGGATACAGATCCGCCGATTCCTGCCCTTTTGGCTCCAGAATGATGTCTACTCTGCGGTTGTAGGCAAACCAGGTATCTCGCTCCCGTTTTGTCATCCACTTCTGAGGATGCTCCGGGTCTTGCGCCTGAAGTTCCTTGACCTCTTTTTCGGGAAGTTGTTTGTCTTTGCCTTCCGCCTGCGTCTGAAGCTTGTCAGCGGAGATTCCTTGCGAAACGAGCAGACTCTCTACAAGCTTCGCTCGTCTATCACTTAGCGCAAGATTGTACTTCCTGGAGCCTCTCACGTCCGCGTGCCCGACGATTGTCAGCCTGTTTTCCGAGTCATACTGCGTGTTGTTCTTGAAAGTTGCGGCTGCTTCCTGAAGAGCCCTCCTTTCACTGGCAACCAGCCCAACATTGGGGTGACGCCGTTCCGGATATGCTGTTGGATAAAAGAGGCTCGCCAACGTGACCGTCGGCGCTGGATCAATGGAGCCGATTACGTGCAGAGTCGCGCTTCGAGTCGTGGTACCGCCGCAGGCATTGGTTACGTTGAGCGTGTAGGTGATGTCCTGGTCGACGGGGCCCGTGCTGTTGCGCATGGGATCTGCCTGAATGATCTGACTGCCGTTGGACGCGACATTGCCGAGAGGCTGGATCGTCACTTTGCTTTCGCTTGGAGTTGACCAATTCAACGTGGTTGAACCGTCTTCGACAACCTTGTCGCCAATTTTGTGGTAGCGTACTTCCGGCTGGCTCAAAGCGAGTGTGGCTGTCGGCTGCGTATTGACATCGACCGTTGCACTTTGTTTGACCTCACCTCCCGGCCCCTTCGCCACAAGTTCATATGTTGTCGTCTTCGTTGGATTGACAGTACGATCACCGCTTATCGGCACACTCCCAAGCTCGGTGATGGATGTTGCCACCGCGTCCGAGGCTTTCCATGTTAAGGTGTCGGGCTGGCCGCACCCAATCTGGCCCTGCGACGCGGCGAGCTGCGCGGTAACTGGCGCGATAGGCACCAACGCAGTGGCGACTCCGGCATAGAAACGCGGTCGCGGCCCGAGGGTTAGGCCCTTCTTGAAGCTCTTCATCTTGATCTGACCGTCATTGTTCAGATAGACGACCGCTCGCTGCCCGGCTTCAACGGCCACAGGACCGGACCAGATCGTCTGGCCTTTTCGGGTAACAGTCACTTGGTACTTTCCTGGGTTGACGAGCAGCCATTGGTGCATCAGCCAGTTGTTATCGAACTCGTCGACGTGTCCCACAAAGTAGTCAGGCGTGGTGCCGTTGAGCAATACTGCTGCCCGAGGGTGCCCTTTCAACTCGATATCGCCAAATGGCCCGCTCACATTGTCGCCAGTCTTTTGCAGGGCAAAGTCCATTTCGACTGTCTTTCCTGCCTCAATGTTTACCTTTCGCACGTCCGGCGTGTAACCGTAGTTGTAAACCCCAATGCTATGTTCTCCGGGACTCAATGCAATTCTTTGACTCCCGTCGCGAATCGCATTTCCATCCACAAATACGTATGCCTGTTTTGGGTCCACATGGACCTTCACGCTTCCCGTTGTTTTGTCGCTCTCCGCCATCGAATACGCAGCGGTAAACAGAACGACCAAGGCAAGCAATCCTAAGATTCGCTTCAGCAAATTCGAGCAATTCATGTCGTGACTCCATTTCATCGCCATTCTTCCGTTCAAGAAAGAAGACGGCGCCATCGAGGTGCAATGTTGATTGGACTCGCAGTCAGCGGGATCTCACGCCGGCAATACCTAAGGCGTCAACCAGTCGTGGCAGAACCGGGTTCCACGTTAGAAATCTTGGCATGTCTCCGGCACGTCTGCAATTTGCATGGAGATATAGGTGGATATATATCTTTCGATATATGCGGGGGTTGATCTGTCCCAACGAGTGTTGGCGTGCTCGATCTGGCAGTTTACTCCGTTTCAGTTCGGCTTCGTCACACTCTCCTATACCGTTCGCGCCGAAGCACAGAGCACGCTTGCTCGCGATGCCGCATACCTGGTGAGTCATCCAAACGCGAAGATCCTCATTGGCGGCTATTGCGACGAACGTGGATCGAATGAGTACAACCTTGCGCTCGGTCAGAATCGCGCCGACTCCGCCAAGAAAGTTTTGGTCGATGCCGGAGTGGCTACGAGCCGCATTCGCGTGATCAGCTATGGCAAGGAGAAGCCTTTCTGCACCGAGTCGACCGAGGCTTGCTGGCAGCAGAATCGGCGCGCAGGTTTCACACTCGATCGTTAAGTCATTGCTTCGGCCTTGCGACTATAGCGTGAAGGCCCATTGGCATGATTCGCGGCAACTTTGCCTTGGTTCGCTTGGTTGCCGCGAGTTTACATTTCATAGTCAGCTGTCGCAGTCACCGCCCGGATCTAAGATCATCGTTTCGCTGCGAGTGCTTTGCTGCCAACTGATTGAAATATAAAGTCAGCTTGGCTGCGAGACCCTAGACTGCGGGCAGATACTTCTGTCCTCAACTTGAAAAAGATTGCGAGACCATAGCAACTAAATGATTAGTTGCGCGTCTGATCAAGCAGGGAAGATTAGCGAACAGGTTTCAGCGATTTGCAAATTATATGCCTCCAAAAAGATCCAATACGCTAACCCAAGCCGAGCTCCGGCTCATGAAAGTCTTGTGGGAGAGAGGCGAATCGACAGTTGCCGACATGGTGACGGCCACCTCTGCTGAAACGGAGTTGGCCTACACGTCAGTCCTCACAATCATCCGGATTCTCGAGACGAAGGGCTACGTCTGCCACCGACAGGAGGGACGCGCATTCCTCTACAGTTCATGCGTAGGAGAGGCCGAGGCGAGTCGGTCAGAGGTTCGTCATGTTCTGCAACGGTTCTTTGGGAACTCTCGCGAACGACTGTTGCTCTCGCTGCTGGGCGATGAGGAGCTTAGGCCCGATGAGTTGAAGCGCTTGAGAGAGATGATCGCTCGCTTGCCCAATGAAAATCCGGAGGAGAACTAGATGATTCCGCTCCTTCACTCGGTCTCACTCTTATCAGCGGCAATGGTAGACGGTCTCGTCTCTGCGATTTGGGAAGGAGCTGCAGTGGCTGTGTGCGTCGCTCTCTGCCTCCGCTTTCTGCCTGGGCTAGGTGCGACAGCACGATCGATCGTTTGGACGAGCGCCTTTCTGCTATTGGTGCTCCTGCCCGTACTTCCCACTCTGGACGCGCAACAGCTGACCGTACTGAGATTTCATGCTTCCCCTTTCCATCTTGATCCGCTCTGGAGTGTTGCCATTGGCAGTGTCTGGTTGATGCTTTCTTTTCTGCGGGGTGGGCAACTGATTTCAAGCGCTATTCATCTTCACAGACTTGCGGCGCGGGCGACGCGCATTCAGCCGAATGTTTCCATCCTGGCGCAGTTGCGGGGCGGAAATACCAGCCGCAGTGCGGAGCTTTGTACGTCCACCGAAGTTGATCGGCCTTGCGTGGTGGGATTCTTGCACCCGCGCATCCTTCTTCCCTCTATTCTGTTCGAGCAGCTCAGTGTTATCGATCTCCAGCAAGTGGTTTTGCACGAGATGGAGCACCTGCGCCGTGCCGACGATTGGACCAATCTCTTACAGAAAATCTGCCTTGTATTGTTTCCTCTCAATCCATCGCTCGCTTGGGTGGAGCGCCAGCTCTGTGCAGAACGTGAGTTTGCCTGCGACGATCGCGTCCTACAGTCGAGTTGCGGCCAGAAGAGCTACGCTCTGTGCCTCACCCGGCTTGCCGAGATTGCCATGTTCCGCCGCAGCCTTTCACTTGCGCTGGGTGCCTGGGAACGACGGTCAGAACTCGCGCGTCGTGTTCACCGGATTTTGCGGCGTCGAAACGAGAAGATGGGTCGCGGCCCGGAGATCGTTTTGACCGGTAGCCTGATTCTTGGTGTGCTGGCAGGTGCAATTGCCGTGGCCGGAAGTCCGCAGATTGTAAGCTTCGCCCCACTTGCTCAATCGACCGTGCAACCACGTTCCTTGTCGTCTTCCGCGTTCCGGCCCGGGAGTATCCCCGAGTCCACCAGCTACCCGACTCTGGTCAAGGCCGTTCTGCCACAACGGCCTTCTGCAAAGGCATCTCTCTTGAACCGCCGAAGGGGAACTGCATCGATGCACATTGCACGGCAGAATCAGCCCGCTCCTGGTTCGCCTGAGTTCATTGTGCTGACGGAGTGGGAAGACAGTGCTCCCTCTGCACGATTGGCAATCACTTTCGCTGCGGATCACAGCTCTTCGTATGCCGCCATTTCTGTTGCGAACGGCTGGCTGATCGTCCAGATTTAACTGCAACTTCAACCAAAAAGGAGTCGTCATGCCCCCAAAAACTAATCAATTAGTTGCAGCCGTAAAGCAATTTGCCGCTGCCGCTGCTTTCGTAGTTGTCTTTGCTCTGGGCGCGATCGCGTTCGCCGGTATTCACAGTGCCCACGCCGCTACAACGAAGATGGACGACAACAGCATCGCGCCCCTTACATCGCTTGATCGCGCCATGGAAGCGGTCGCCTCGCGAGTCACCCCGGCGGTCGTAAACGTTGCCGTTACATCAAAGAGTTCCAGCGAGTTTCCCACTGCTGAAGGCCAGATGCAGGGTCTTCCTCCCGGACTGCAACAGTTCTTCGGGCCCATGTTCCAGCAGCCGACCCAGCCTCAGATTCAACACGGAGTGGGAAGCGGCATCATCATCTCTCCGGACGGGTACATTGTGACCAACAATCACGTGGTTGATGGCGCCACGCAGATCAAGGTGACGCTGAATGATCGCCGAATTCTGAATGCGAAGGTCGTCGGGGTCGACAAGCTGACCGACCTTGCCGTACTCAAGGTGAATGCATCTGACCTTCCCACCATTGCCTGGGGGGATTCCACCAAGCTGGAACCGGGGCAGACGGTCCTTGCCTTCGGCAGTCCCTTCGGCTACTTCCAGTTTTCAGTGACGCGCGGCATCGTCAGCGCGGTTGACCGCCCAAATCCCTATTCGGATGACGCCCGCAAGCCCGGGGGCTACATCCAGACCGATGCCGCCATTAACCCCGGCAACTCCGGCGGCCCGTTGGTCAATTCTCATGGCGAGTTGGTTGGCATCAACACCTTTATCATTTCGAATAGCGGCTCGTTTGCCGGGGCAGGATTCGCGATTCCCTCGCAGATTGTGCGCGCTACAACCGAGCAACTCATCAAAAGCGGTAAGGTTGAGCACGGCTATCTTGGCATCGGGATGAATGATGTAACCCCGGACAACGCACACTTCTTTAATCTGCAGGATGCTTCCGGGGCCATCGTATCCCAGGTGACCCCTGACTCTCCGGCGAGCCGCGGCGGCCTGAAGACTGGCGATGTGATCGCGCAGCTCAACGGGCAGAAGATCGTCAACGGAAGCGCCCTTCAGGTGGCCGTAAGCGAAATGACCCCGGGAACCAGGATCACTTTGGGAGTTCTTCGCGACGGCAGGCCGGCGACACTGAACCTCACTGTGGGCCAGTTCCATGGCAACGCCGAGGTCGCTGAAAATGGTGCAGAGGATGGTCAACCCAATGGGAAGATCGGCCTTGAGGTGGCCAATCTCACCGCGGACGCGCGGCAACAGTTCAATGTGCCTGAGCAGGTGCATGGCGTCCTGGTCCAGAATGTTCGCTCGGGAAGTCCCGCCGACGATGCGGGTATCCAGCCGGGAGATGTCATCCTGGAGGTCGACCGCAAACCCGCCGACTCTGCCACCCAATTCGCCAGCGCAGTACATCAGAACAAGGATGGAAAGGATCTCTTGATGCTGGTCTGGTCCAAAGGCAATTCGAGTTATCGAACGATACATCCCGATGAAGACAATCAGAACGGCTAAATGAACCGCAAGAGGAGGCCGCTGAGGATCGGCTCGGCTGCCTCCTCTTCGCAATGCGGATGGTTCTTAGAAGCGGATTCGTTAACGTCCACCAATTAGTCGCGCAAAAACACCTGCAGCAAGGACTTATGAACCCTGATGCGGTCGTCGTAATCAACAAAACCCAGCTTGCGAAAGCGGTTCATGAAAAGGTTGATGCGGAGCCGGGTACTGCCGATCAAGCTCGCCAGCGCCTCTTGTGAGATCGGCGGAATCAGCGTGACGTCACTCTCTGACTGAACCATCTCTGCCAAGAGCAAGAGCAGGCGGGCCAATCGCCTCTCTGCGGAATTGAAGAGTTGATCGACTAGGTCGGACTGGGTTCGCAAACTGCATTCCAGCAGAAACGATGAAAATAGATCTGAGAACTGACGTTCCTCATGCATGACCCGGCGAAACTCCTGTCGCGCTATCCTGAGCGCAGCACAGGCGGTGATCGCAGTCGCCGTCGTTACGCGGTTTCCCTGCGCGGACTCCATCGCCTTTTCACCGAAAAAACTCTCGGCAGCAACCAACCGGATCGTGGCCTCCTTTCCGGCTGCAGACACAACGGTGATCTTCACGCGCCCTTTGTGCAGGTAAAAGACGCAATCGGCCGGGTCTCCCTGAGAAAAAAACTTCCCATCCCTGCTCAATTGAACGATTCGCCGCCCCGTCCCGGCATTCGCCAGATAGGCGGCAACATCGAATCCAGACGCACTGTCTTGCTCCATCGACAGAGTCCATTCTCGCGTTTCTGCGCGGGAAAGAGCTTTGAGACGCGAACACGTCGATTATAAAGAACACGTGCGCGCCTGGACCGTCATGGAGTTCTTATGAAGGTGCCTCCAGGGTTTTGCTCGGGCTTCAATGAGCCTGGATATCCCATTGAGTGTCCCATATGGGCCGGTAGAGCTCTACGGGGGAGAAGCTGATCGTCTTGGTCTTGCGATCCACCCACAGGAATACGGGCGTTTTGTTGCCGTTGATGTCCACTCCGGTGATGACGCCGTTTCCCCACGACCTCGAAAGAACGAATTTATGACTGCGGATTTGTCCCCATGGACTGCTGCTTCCCCAGTCCTGTTGGAAGCGCTCAAAGCCATAAGCCTTGTAGCGTTCCGGATGTTGCTGCCATGCTGGGTCCTCGTTCCACAGACCGTAGGCCTTGGTGAGGTCGCCGGACTCGACTGTCTTCAGAAAACTGTTCACATGATGCTCTTCCGGCCAATTCCAGCACCACCAGGTGCCGAAGGCGCTCAGGACAGCGAGCACAAAGACGGCTATCACAAAATGTTTGTGTCGTCGTTCACGAACTGCGTCGTACTTTGGTGCATCCATCAAAGTCATGGTTTCTAATTCCACCCTTCAAGGGTTGTGGCCCTTGATTGCAAGACGGCGTTTTCCTCCATATCGGCCAATCTCCTCGTGCCCACCCCCTTGCATGATGTCAGCTTCGCACCATGGAGAACCAATAACCCGTCCCAAACTGGACAGTGTTGATTGATCTGCACCATCATGGCGCATTCTTCAATGCCGGACACCTACTTTGATCAGGCTCTGGTGCTAAGGATTATGCCACCCGCCGTGCGCAGCAATGATGGCGTTAGCCCCTTTCGGACCCCACGTGTCTCGCTTGTAAGGGCGAACCCGGTGGTGACGTTTGAGCACTGGATCAACCACGGCCCACGCAGCTTCCACCGCGTCTTCCCGCGTGAAGAGCGCGCCGTTGCCGGCCATGGCGTCGCCCAAGAGTCTTTCGTAAGGAGTTTCTTCACCGGGCATTTCTTCTGACAAATAAAGTTCTCGCTGCTCTCCAACAAACTCCTTTCCCGCAAGCTTGACGCGGGCCGCAAGGGCCAGGGCTGAGTTGGGCGAGAGCCGGAAGCGAACGTAATTGGACCGTCCCGTCACCGATTCCGCATCGGCGAAAAGTTTCTGTGGCGGAGGCTTCAGCTCTACCAGAATCTCGGTCGCAGTGTCTGGAAGATATTTGCCGGAGCGCAGATACCACGGCACTCCATCCCAGCGCCACGAATCGATGAAGAGCCGAAGAGCGCAAAAGGTCTCGACATCCGAGCGCTTCGCCACATCTGGCTCTTGGCGGTAGCCGGCATACTGACCGCGCACCAGGTCATCGGGCCTGAGCGGGCGCATGGCCTTGAAGACCTTGGCCTTCTCGTTGTGAACGGCTCCGAAGTCCCTGCCCGCGGGTGGCTCCATGGCAAGGAGCGCGACAATTTGGAAGAGGTGGTTCTGGATCACGTCCCTCAGGCAACCGGCTGTTTCGTAAAATGCGCCGCGATTTCCGACGCCGAAATCTTCGGATAGGGTGATCTGAACACTGGCTACGTAATTACGGTTCCAGATCGGCTCCAAAAAAGAATTCGCAAATCTGAAATACAGAATATTCATGATCGCTTCTTTTCCGAGGAAGTGATCGATTCGGAAGATTGAATCTTCGGGAAAGACTGTGTGTGCGACACGATTGAGTTCCCGCGCGGAAGCCAGGTCGCGTCCAAAGGGCTTTTCGACAATCACACGCGCGTGTTCGGACAACTTCGCGGCGCCAAGCGCTCTGATCACCGTTTCAAAGAGCGAAGGCGGAATCGCCAGATAGTATGCAGGTCGGCGCGCATTTCTTAGCGCTTCTTTGATTGCCGTGAATGTGGCAGGATCTTTATAGTCTCCACTCACATACTTAATCAAGGATAGAAGCTGTCGAAAAGCACGCTTGTTATCAATCCCGCCCGCTCTCTTGACGCTGTCTGTCACACGCCTGCGCACACGCTCGATGCTCCACCTCGGGAAAGCGACGCCGATGACCGGAACCCTTAATGCGCCTCGCTTTACCATCGCATAGAGCGCCGGAAAGATCATCTTGTGGGCCAGATCGCCTGTTACACCGAAGATCACCAGCGCATCTGACTGAGATTTGGCCATCAGGCGCCTGCCTTGCCGGCTGCGGCCTTTTCGCTCTCTTTGACCAGTGCCTGCTTGGCTTCCGAATGGAGATCATAGGCGACGCATTGCTGGCCAGTCCGCGGAGGGCGCAACACCATTCTGGTCCCAATTCGGCCGAGTTCAATCATGCCCAATTCCATGTGGTATTCCTTTCGCTTCAGAGCGGAAGCGTCCGTTCTACACAGATATCAGATGCATCTTCGCAACTGAAAGATCTCCGAATCTTCCACCTGCCCACTCGGCATTATTCTGTGTCGGTTTTGATGCGTGCAGTCAGAAGATCAAATCCAAGGCCTTGGCAATTACACCATTCAAAATGAGGAACCCTCGGCAGCACTTTTCTCAATTGAACGCCCCCCAGCGCGTTGTCAGGGTCGATCCCGATCCCTTGTTGTCTCTTATCAAAGAGACGCATCTGTGGGATTGTGAGTGGAACACAGAAATCCAGCAGGAAGAGGGATTGGAGCAGACCCAAGTGAATTCGCAGGCGTTGATGGATACGCGAAGACTCCAATCGCAGGCTGTCGAGCTTCGATGCGGGAAACTGATTCCCGCTGCATAACCTCAAATCGCTTCCATCCTCAGCTTTTCATTCCTGCGTTGCGGGCTGCTGAGCAATTGGGTAAACGATGCAGGAGAGCGCGCGTGGCGGAAATGCCGCACCAGTCAAGCGTAGGATGTCCAATTGAGGACAGCCTCAGCCGTTGCAACAAGGAAGAATGAGCATAGTGTAGCTTTGCCATCTTTCGAGGGAAGCATCATGCCCGCATTTCAGCCTTTCCCATCCATTCCGACAAGGATACTGTTACCCATTGACTTCAGTCCGTCCTCCCAGTCCGCCTTGGAAATGGCAGCCGACCTTGCTCAGCACTTTCATGCCGAGCTCTATCTGGTGAATGTCATTCCGTTCTTTCCAGTTACGACTTTGCCCGACTTTGTTCCGGAGGAGGCGTTCCTGAAGGAGGCAAGGACGCGCGCAGAAAACCACTTGTCGAAGTGCCTTGCGGTTCTAACGTCCAGAGGAGTCAAAGCAACATCGAGCGTTGAAGTCGGCAACGACATAGCCGGAAGCATCATGGAAGTGGTGGATCACGAACATATCGACATGGTTGTGATTTCAACGCACGGCATCTCTGGCTGGCATCCGCTGATCTTCGGTTCGATTGCCGAAAAAGTCGTGAAGCTCGTGCAATGCCCGCTTTTGCTTCTTCGCACAGCCAAGCCTGAATCCGACATAAAGAGTCCTTCAGGGATCTCAACACAATGGTGGTAGTGCGCATAGCTCGAAAAGACCGGGTCAAAAATGTGAGCCAGGGAAGGCAGATTAGATGTCAACGCATCCGAATGACGCCACTCCACAAGGACCAAGGTCGCCGTGGCCTCAGATTGTGCGGTTCCTGTTGTTGGCGGCGTTGGTAGTTGCGCTATTCCTGCTCGGCCAAAGCATGGTGCAACACCGCTTTTTCCGCGGCGGCCGCATCGACCGGAATGGCCACTTAAGGGAGTAATAGATAATGCACTAACTCTGATTGCGGCCCACAAGAACGCCAGACAACGCATTCCTTGGGCTAACAATCATAAACATGTGGTTCATTGCGAAGGCACGTGCGCTGATCGGCCTGCGGCCTCAAAGTGGAGATTAGTAGGGCTCCATATCGTCGGCGGTTGGATTCATCAAGTGAAAGAGCATGACTCGTCCATGCTGTCGACAGATTTAGCCATAGAGAGACCTCAATATCGTGCGAGGAGAGCAAGAGTGACCAGAAGTTGATCGGAATACGGTTCATCGTCATGACAGGAGAAATCGGCAATGGCGCAACAATTTGAGAATCCAGAAGTGACAAAGCTTGAGAACGAAACGGCCTCGGACAAAGCTGCTCAGAAGCGGATTGAGCGCGTTGCCGAAAAGGCGGCGGAGAAGCCTTCGCACACGGAACAGATTTATGACCAAGACCACGAGGTCATTTCAAAATAGAAGGCCGCACTAATTTCAATATCTTGCGACGCCACTTGTCCTAGCTATACTCGACGGTCTCCACATCTGAGCCCGTCAGATTAGCTGGGCATTTGAGCGCAACCGGAAAGCCCCTCCAAGAGAAGCACTGATCTGACGTCTTGCTCTTCGCTGACCGGGATGTGAATACATGGCCGGTTTGGGTGCTAATTAGCCTGCATCGCAGCAATACACAGTTGACGGAGCAAAGACTGGAGTACCTCAACGTGAAAGAGAACGCAGAAGTGATCAATACGAAGTCGGCTTCCACGTCGGCGCCCAAGGATGACAATGATTCCCTGAAAACGCTCGCCATGCCTGAGCTGATGAAAAAGCTTGGCGCATCGGCTGACGGACTCACCCGGGCCGAGGCCGCGAAGCGTCAGGCACAGTATGGGCCGAATCAGATTGAGGAAAAGAAGACAAACCAATACCTGAAGTTTCTCTCCTATTTCTGGGGACCCATACCGTGGATGATTGAAGGCGCAGTGATCTTGTCAGCGCTCGTGCAGCATTGGCTTGATTTCTTCATCATTCTTCTTCTGCTCTGTTCCAACGCAGTGGTCGGATTCTGGGAAGAGCACCAGGCCGGTAATGCCATCGCAGCTTTGAAGGCCCGCCTGGCAATCCTGGCCAAAGTTAAGCGAGACGGCAAGTGGCAAAATCCCAAAGCTAGTGAACTTGTCCCTGGAGATGTTGTCCGACTGCGGCTGGGCGACATTGTACCTGCTGACGCGCGCTTGCTCGAGGGAGATTCTATTGAGGTAGATCAGTCGGCATTGACCGGCGAGTCACTGCCCGTGACCGCCAAGGCCGGAAGCGCAGTGTATTCCGGATCGATCGTCCGCCAGGGCGAGATCGACGCAATGGTGTATGCCACCGGAGCGAATACCTACTTCGGCAAGACTGCGCAGATGGTGCAGGAGGCCAATACTGTTAGCCACTTCCAGAAGGCAGTGCTCAAGATAGGTGACTATCTTATCGTCCTTGCCGTAGCTCTCGTAGTATTAATCCTCTTGCTCGCTCTCTTTCGCGGCGACAAGGTTCTCACGACGCTGGAATTCTGCCTGGTGCTTCTGGTTGCCGCGATTCCGGTCGCGATGCCCACTGTGCTGTCAGTGACGATGGCCGTCGGCGCGCGTCTCCTGGCGAAGAAGGAAACAATCGTGACCCGCCTGTCGGCGATTGAGGAATTGGCTGGTGTGGATGTTCTGTGCTCAGATAAGACCGGCACACTCACACAGAACAAACTTACGCTGGGTGATCCTTTCGGCGTGGACGGAATCGCTGCCGATCAGATCATTCTGTGGGCTGCGCTCGCCTCGCGTGCTGAAGACAAGGACACCATCGATCTTGCGGTGATTGGCGGCGTAAAGGATAACAAGGAACTGAAGGGCTTTCGAGTGCTGCACTTTCAGCCCTTCGATCCGGTGCATAAGCGCACGGAAGCCACTGTCAAAGGAGCTGACGGGAAGCAGTTCTTTGTGGCCAAGGGCGCGCCGCAGGTGATTCTGGAGATGTCGATCAATGTCGCTGACGTCAAGCCAGCGGTCGAGAAAGCCGTCAATGAATTTGCGGGACGCGGCTTTCGTTCCCTCGGCGTGGCGTGGGCCGATGAGCAAGACAAGTGGAAGTTTGTTGGTATGTTGCCGCTGTTTGATCCGCCTCGCGAGCAAGCCAAGGCGACCATTGCGAGCGCCCGGCAGATGGGCGTGGAGGTCAAGATGGTTACGGGCGATCAGATTGCCATCGCAAGAGAAACCTCAAAACAGCTCGGGTTAGGCACAAACATCCTGGATGCCAGCGCGCTGGGCGATACGAAGAAGCAAGAGTCTTCGCAGACTCAGGAAGCGATCGAAAAAGCCGACGGTTTTGCCCAGGTATTTCC
>JBEKCA010000127.1:0-13251 GCA_050015115.1 Occallatibacter sp. | reverse complement strand
AACTCGCTGAAGTCGAAATCGGCTCCCAGCACTTCAGATGCTGCGCGACCGCTCGTCGCGCGGATGCGCGCAGCCTCGCCCGTAGCCGTTTTCAGCCGCGAATCGGCCACTGCACGCATGGCCCGCGCCCAGGTCGAATCACGCTCCGAGCCGTCGAGACTTTTCCGCGCTGCACCCACAAAGGACCAGAAAGTCGGCATTGCGCTCTGCCGTTCGCTCACGATCATTGCGCCTTCATAGGCCGAGGCAACCAGTTCCCAGAATATGTCGGTCGTCACCAGATAAGGGCGCGTGGGTGAGGCTGCGTCATAGCCTCCGCAGTAATACGATTCGCTGTCGTACATCTGATAGAGTTGCTCGTCACTCGTCGAGCGCAGCAGCCCGCCGCGCCGCGCAAATGCCTGCCGGTCGGCATCGCTCTCGACAAACATCCACGCGTTCACCACGTCGGCCAGCGGTACATCGATGGGCGTATAGACGAGTTCCGGGTGTCCGTCCTGCTCACCCGAGGCTGCCTGCCCCACAGTTCCATCGAGCAGTTGCGCCTCGAACTCGCCGGCCCCGGTCAGCAGGGCCGTGTTCTGCCGGCGCGCCACGCCCGTGAGGACATGTGAGGCCATCTCCCAGGAGCGCGGAGTGGGCCAGGCGTTGGCGTCCGAGGTTGTGTCGGCCGCGTGCAGCAGGTCCGGCTTGAAGCGCAGAAAGGCGATGATCTCCGGCCGCACGCCCGCGCCCACGGCCCAGCAGCACCAGTCGTTCAGGTCGGCATCGAGCGTGAGATGGACAAACCGGTTGCGCAGCGGCCGCGGCATGGCAAAGTGCACGCCGCGCTCCGACGCCGGGTTGCCGGCGGCGATGACGACCCACCCATCGGGAAGGACATATTCGCCCAGTCTGCGGTCGAGGACGAGTTGGTAGCAGCCGGCCTGCGTCATCTGCGGCGCCGAGGTCAACTCGTCGAGAAAGAGAATGCCCTTGCCCTCGTTGGGCAGGAACTTGGGCGGAACCCACTCGGTCTGATCCGATGCAATGCGCGGCAGTCCGCGAAGATCGACCGGATCGAGTTGCACGGCGCGCACGTCAAGAAAGTCGATGTCGAGATCGTGCGCAACCTGGGCGACGATCTGCGATTTGCCCACGCCGCACGCACCCCAGATATGGAGAGGCACACGTTCGCCGATCAGCGCATGAAGCGCCTCGTAGAGTTTCGATGGTTTCATGGGGATTTACCTCGGGAGAGATAGGCTTGGTATACAAAGAGAAGTCGTGAAGAGTCAATACGCCCCCGCGTGGGTATGGCGATTTTGGAAGTTAACGAATTTAGAGCGGTTGGAGTAGTTCGGCAATATCTTACAGACATTGGTTGCGGGATCACAGTGGTTTGGATGCCGTCGTCAGATCTCCTTCATTTTGGTCGGTAGTATAATGGCTCGTGCGCAAACTGAACTGAGCCTCCATGGGATTTCCTAGCATCGTTGTGGTGGGCCTTACAGCGAACGCTCCTGCAATGTCCGTTAAGGAGGCTGGATATGGTTTTTAAGCTTTGGCCCCAAAATGTTCGATTCAACTATTTCAGGGCAGTCAAGGGTGTTTTGGATCTCGCGGTTCCCGCGATCGCCGCCGAACGAGGTCTAACATCTGAGCAGGTCAGACAGGAGATGCTCAAACACCTCAAATGCATTTCCGATGAGTACCGCACACAAAAGAAACCAGAGAATAACTTTCAGGATCCGTTGTGCCGACTCGGATATCTCTACTGCTATGTGGCGGCAAATGCAAATCTCTGCGAACTCGCGATGACGAGTTCAGAGGATTTGACCGAATTCATTTGCAATAAACTACGAGATGAAGAGGAGATCAAGGTATGTGCGTTTGGAGGTGGGCCAGGAACTGAGCTTCTGGCCTTGGCGAAGTTCCTGGTCGCTAAACGAAAGCAGTTCTCGCAGTCAACGGTTACATTCACGCTTCTGGATGAAGTTGAAGAATGGGCAGAGACATGGAGTCTGATCGAGAGAGAAATTAAGTCATTCTTGCGAGATAAGTTAGGGAAGACGTCTTCTTGGCCATTTATTATTAGCAAGTCATTCATCCCGTTCGACGTAACGAAGACAGCGAATTATGGGAGCATCAAACATCTATTCGACCAAGACTTATTTATTCTCAGCTATGTAGTATCAGAGATCTTTGAGGATGAGCAGGTTGGAGGCTTAGGAAAGCTTCTCGATGCAATGGCAACTGCGGCAAAACCTGGATCGAAGTTTTTGATCATAGATCGATCCGAGAACCGGGTGAAGGAGATGGCGACTCGACTCTTGAGAGAGCTTAAGCTTGACTTGTCTGATGTAGTGGAGTCCAAGAGGAATATGGATTCAGACGAAGAATCCTCAGACCTTGGGGAGTATCTGATCAAAGACCACTATCCAAGATTAAAGTGGAACTCGTTCTGGATGGTTGGCACCAAGAGGTTAGGATGATCATCAGCGCCAGCTACAAAACTGACATTCCAGCCTTCTATGGGGAGTGGTTTCTGAATCGCCTGAAGGCCGGGTATTGCGTGATGTCGAATCCTTACAATCGCAACCTGGCGAGTCGAATCTCACTACTAAGAGAACATGTCGACGGCTTTGTCTTTTGGACAAAGAACGCTGGTCCCTTTCTGGAAGTGCTCGAAGAAGTACATCAGCGGACATACCCGTTTATCATTCAATACACAATCAACGCCTACCCGAGAACACTAGAGTTCTCCGTCACGGACGCAACACGCGCGCTGAAGCAGGCCTACTTAATTGCTACAAAATACGGAGCAAAGAGCATAGTGTGGCGTTATGATCCCATCCTATTCACCTCGGAAACCCCGCCAGAAAGGCACATGGAAGCATTTGACTGGTTGGCTGGCAGGCTTGAGGGGGTTACAGACGAAGTTGTGATTTCCTTTGCTCAAGTGTACGAGAAAACCAAGAGGAACATGGATTGGGCAAGTCGAGAATTTAACTTTACATGGACCGATCCAGACGACCAAACAAAGCGAAACCTTATGCGGGAATTGCTCAAGATAGCACGCACTCGTAAGATGAAGCTCACTTTGTGCTCTCAGCCCTATCTTATTGAGCCAGGCGTGGAGGAATCTCATTGTGTCGATGCTAGGCGCCTTTCGGCTCTGGTTGGACGAGATATTCATGCGCATCTGAAGGGACCTAGAAAAGAATGCGGTTGCTTTGAGTCAAAAGACATCGGCGATTATGACACTTGCCCTCATGGATGTGTCTACTGCTACGCAGTGCAGAACCGCAAACTTGCCCAGAGCCGATACCGCCAGCATGATCCGTGTGGTGAACGTCTGTTCGGGCCTGATATTGTCACAAAGACGGATGGCGCTCAACAAAGCCTTTTCGAATAACGGAAACTTGCCGGGGGTCGTGACGCACCGTACAAAACAGATTCTGTATGTGACTTGAACGGTCTAATCTAGAATCGCAGAAGGACTATGCTTGGATTGCCCATGTCACTCTCGTGAGCGAAGCTGAGTAGATTGACCTCCTCAGCACTCAGCGAGGAACGTATTGCTTCCCATCGCAAATCAGTTTCTGGTGCGTTGTCGGTGTGCGATCATCGATTGAGTAGGCGCACTTCGAAGTGCTTTGTCAGGCCGCGTCATCCAGTTCTTCGCCCTCATCGATTGGTTCGTCATCGTCGATCTCTGCAAATCCAGGGTCTTCGTCAGATTCTGGAGGCGTGACGGTGGCTGTAGTCGCCGGTGTCGGCATATCGAAGAGGCTGGCCGACTTTTGCGGTACTGGCTTCACTGGCTCTACAGGCTTGGTCGCTGGAGTATTCTGTAAGATTTCCGTCTTCGCCGGTACTGACCTTGTCACGGTCTTCGACTTCGCACGCGTTTCAGCCTGTGCGGCCTTGGTGGCGGCGTCCATATCGGCCTTCGCCTTCTCCAGAGCATTCTTCATCTGAAGATGCGAAGCCACAAAGCCCACCAGGGTCGGCCCCAACTGCGCGTCCAGTTCCTCGGCAGTACCAGTGACGCTCAGCGGCGTGGTGAGGGCGTCATGGTCGCCGTCCTTCATCTTCTTGGGAACGACATTGACGCGAATCTGATCGTCGTCGAGCGCAGTCGCCGTCATGAGCACGGCGCGATTGCGCAGGATGGGAACAAGCTCTTTGAACATGAGAACTCCTTTTTGTGATTGGTTGGAAGTTTTCGACTTCCCGTTAGGATTCAGCGAGTCTGCATCTTCCGGTTGCGGCGGCGGGTCTTCCGCCAGAGTTCGGTATCGACGGCGAGCGCCGTCATCTTGCCTGTCGCGGCATTGAGGAAACCACCATGATGCGCAATCTTTCCGTAGCGTAGCAATCGCGCCAGCATCGACAGTGCGCTCATGGCGAGCGTCTGATTGATAAACGGTTCCTGGCGTTCGAGAGCCTCAATGGCCGAACAACTCGGAAGCGGATCTTCACCGGCTTCGGCATCGATAATCTCCGGATACAACTCGCTTACCGTGCGCAACCGCTGAGCTGAGCGCCGGTTTGAGTAGTTCAATGGCTGGCCGAGTACGAACTGCCCGCTCGCCGCGTTGTTGCCAAGATCGAGCCAATAGACAGTGCCGTTATTGAATCTGAACAGCGACTCCGCTATTACTCGCCTCGCAGACCGGCTGTCCACGCAGCCGATGAGGATGTCGATTGTTGTGACGCGATTCTTCTCGAAGGTATTCTCATCGAAGTATCTGGGCTCAGCCCGCCAGTGCGTTCCCCAGAAGAGGTTGATGCGATTGACGAGCACCGTCGCCTTGTTCTGACCGATGTCGGAGACCGAAAACGGCTGGCGAATGCAATTGGTCTCCGAAACCGTATCGGCATCCATCAGGACGACATCGAGACCGGCGAACCGTCCCCAGGCGCGTAGAGCCTGATCGAGATACGGCAGGCCCATCGTGATGGCGCTTCCGGTGCCGCCCGCGCCGACAACGAGAACGCGAATTGATCTTCGCGCATCGGCGCGAAGTGCGAGAGTGTGTTCAATGCGCATGATTCCCCCGCTCTCCGCGCACGAATTGTTCGAGGGTTTGCGGCAACTGAATCAAAGTTTCGGAGGGAAAGCGCCTGCTCTTTCCTTTGAGCGATTCCCAAAGACCCTCGAATCCGCCCTCGTGGCGCGTGAGGCGGCCTACATTCGCGTGTGTGAAGGCGCTTTCGTAGAATCCGCGCTCCCAGGCTGGAATCGCCGCAGCGGTCGCGCTCTCAGGCCGGCGCATCGTGCCAGTGCAAACGCGGCCATCGTCCGAAAGATTCCAGAAAGGAGCCACGGCAAGTGTTGTCTTGGCCTTGGGCCGCTTGTTATTTACGAGCGCGCGGATGCTCAACTCGCCGTTCGAGACCCTCCAGACCAGAGGCGGCTGAGGAAAGATGCAGCCGTTGAAGTCGGCCATCTTGCCCTCGGCATTTGCATAGAACATCTGCCGGCGCTGCTCGGGAGTCCACCAGACAATCAGTCGGTCGCCCTTGGCCAGAACATTTTCAGGCAGCACCTCGGCAGTGACGCCGCCGCCAAGTGACCGCATCAGTGATTCGATGAATGCGAGGGTGAGCGGTTGCGCCGGACCAAGCATAGGCGGCCCGCTCTGCTGAGCCCGAACGTCGTGCCTAGTGATGAAACTCGATTGACGGTCGCGGTAGACAAGCAGAGCTTCATGCAACTCGAAGCGATGGTTCTGACCGATCGACAGATGTATCTCCATGATGGGCCTCCGCGGCATGAATCGATTCGACAAGCGAAAATAGCTCCGCGTTGATCTCGATGTAGCGCGCCACGATCCGCAAGTGAGCCGCGTACCGGCGCACACATCGCTCCGCCTGCGAAGTGTTGGGCTGCGCCCGTGCGCAGGGAAGCACAGCAAAGAGCAGAAGAACAATTGGAAGGACTATTTTTATCATTCCGTCGCCTCCGGAGTTGTAATCCTGGCGGCAAAGCGCGCGCCATCGACGAGCAGGCTCTTGAACCCTTCGCGCAAGAGAAGATGCCTGCGGTCCTTCTCCGTCTTTGCCAGAAACGGCAGCAGCACATCGCGCAGTTCTTCGGTCACATGGTCCGCGCCCAACAGCCGAAGCGCGTTGGCGAAGTCGATCATCTCCGAGACCGATGGCGGCTTTTCAAGCGAGTAGTTCCGGAACGAAAGCGCGATGCCCGCCATCTCCCGGTGGAACGTCTCGTCAGCGTCGGGCGTGCGGCTGGCGATGATCTCTATATGCGCCGGGATGGATTGACCAAGGTCGTAAAGCTCAATCTCGATAACCGCAGCTACGCAGTCTTTTCGACGAAGCCCAAAGACCGCGTGCGCCGGTCCAGGCTGATCGCCAAGTACGGACTCACGGAGGGCATCACACGATTCGCTCAAGGCGAGTCCGAATAACCCAAACACCACAACGCAGAAAGGACTTGAGAATATGCGCCCTACCATTTTTGTCTCTTTTTCCGTTTGCATGATGCTGGCCGCTAGCCAACTTCATGCCTCAACTGAAACGCATCCTCTGCAACCGAGCGCGCCGCGCACGGTCACGGTGTCGGAAGCGGATACGCCACCACAGATTCGCGCCGGCCTTCTGCAATCGACGCTCATCGTTCTGCCCAACGAGGAGAAAGTCGCCAACGTCTTCGCCGGCGACACGGTGAACTGGATCTTCGACGGCGGTCATGTGGCCTCGCGCTTCATCAGCGTCAAGCCCAAAACGGCAAATGCCGCCACGGACATTCACATCGTGTCCGACCACGGCAACGAATACACCCTTGCACTGCGCGAGGTCTCCGATGATTCCGATCCACACTTCGATTCCAAAGTCTTCATCGCTCCGGGCGACCAAGCTGCCAAGGACCGGCTGGCCCAGCTTCCAGTATTTGTGCCGGTTGCCGAACTGGACAAAGCGAAACAGGAAGCTGTTGCCGCGAAGGCTGCCCAGGAAGCAGAACTCAAAGCCGAAGCGACAAAGGCCGAGCAGTACCGCAGCGAATACCCCGGCTCTCTGCACTTCGATTTCGTGTGGGACGAGCGCAAGGGCAAGGAACTCGGCCTCCAGCAAATCTGGCACGACGACAAGTTTACCTACCTGCGTGGTCAGTTCCAGGAAACGCCCGCGCTCTACGAGCTGAAGGACGGCAAAGGCTCGCTCATCAACTTCGATTTCAACGGTGGACTTTACACCGTGCCGAAGCAGTTGGAACACGGGTATCTGGCCATCGGAAAACAGAAGGTCGAATTCCATCGCGAGGGAGGCGCAAAGTAGCCATGACCGAACTGACACCAAACACGCCCGCCACAGTTTCAGAGCAGCCGGATGCGAAACCTCCGCTCAAGAAGAGTATGCCGGTGGTCATTGCGCTGGTGGCGATTCTCGCCATACTCGGCATCGCCAACGTAACCAGCCTTCTGCGCGGCAACAAGAGGACGGCACCAACAAGCGCGCTGCCGATGCGCCCGACCTCACCCAGCGCGCAGCAGGTATCGAGCTTCGAGACACAGCAGCAGTTGCAGGCGCAGCATGATGCCGAGGAAAAGCAGCGTCAGCAAGAGTTGTTGGCGGCGATGCAGCAACTTCAATCTTCAGAAACGCCCGGTCCCGAGTCACCCAACGCCGCGCCGATGACAGCGGCGCAACGCGATGCGATCTACGGCGGGAGTTCCAATGCGCCGCAGCGCACCTCGAATGTCTCGGAGGCGCAGGCCGAAGCCAAGCAACGCGCACTGGCGCGTGAAAGGCATAAGCAGGACGCCATAAACAGTGACACGATGGCAATTGATTTTGCACGCGCCGGAGAAGCGACAACCGGCCCATCACCGAATGCTCCATTGGCCACCGTGCTTGCGGAACGTGCAGAGGCGCCGTCTTCAGCGAAATCGGAAGAGGTGGCGTCCGCCCAGACCGTGGGCGGCGCGCCATCGCAGAAGAGTTCGAATGTGGCGGCAGCATCCGAGCAATTGCCTGCGGCAAACACAAAAGCCGATCCGATGGGGCCGTATCCGTTTGACCAGTATCAGGGACGACTCTATCGAATCTTCGAGGGTACGGTTCTCGAAGGGGTCGTCACCAACCACATTGACGGCGGATTCAACGGGCCGATTCTCGTCATGCTGACCACCGATTACTACTCCCATGACCATCAACAGTTGCTTATGCCCCAAGGCACGCGCCTGATCGGCACCGTGCAGAGCGTGGGCAGTTCCCAGCAGCGCAAAATGTTCGTCACCTTCCATCGCGCTGTCTGCCCGGATGGATTCTCGCTCGACTTCGACAAGTACATCGGGCTTGACCCGATTGGAACGACCGGACTCGCCACCAAGGTCGATCACGGATACTTCCAGGCATTCGCCGCAGCCGCAGCCGTTGGCGGTATCGGCGGCCTCGCGCAGATAGGCAACAACGGAAGCGTGCTCGACCCCTCCACCGAGATTCGTAACGGCATCTCTGAGCAGACGGCAAGCGAGGGCGAGCAGATTCTGAATCACTTTCTTAACCGCCTGCCGGTCATCACTCTGAAGGAAGGTTCGCGTGCCCGCGTCTATGTGGGCCGCGACATTCTGATTCCGTCCTATGCGGAACATCGCATGGACCCAACCCTGTAGCGCCGGAGACTGGCCATGATTGAGCAGAGCGAACGATCGCGACATCTGATCGAGGTTTCGCGCCATGCCATGCACCGCGGCCATGATGCGTGGGCAGCGTTCAATTTGAGCGACAAGGTGACTGTTGCGCTTGTGCTCAATCGTGCCGACTGGCTCGAAGAGTTTGGCTGCACCCTGGCCGAAGCCATCGAGGAGGCGGGCGAGGAATGGATCGTCGTCATTCCTCGAATCGCCCGCGAACTTCTCAATGAAGGGCTGTGACGCGGCGCGGCAGCCAATTCAACCAACAACAGGAGGTAATATGCCAACGCAACGTAGAAAACAGAAGAAGTGGCTCGTCATTGCGGCAGCAGTTCTATTGACCGCAACGCCCAGCTTCGCGCTCTTCGGGATCGGCGACATTGTCTTCGACCCGACCAGCTATGCAAGTCTTGTCTCCCAGCTAACCACGCTTGAGACACAGTACAAGATGCTCAAAAACAACATCGCCCATTTCTCGCTCAAACAGCAATGGCAGACGACGTTGCACACGCTTGAAAACGTGAACGTCGCCAATATGTTTGGCGAAACGGCCGGCATCAGCATTGCACTCAACTCGAACTCCCCTTCCACGTCGGCAACGGCATGGAAAACGGCCACGATGTCGATGAATAGCGGCGCAAGCAGCTACCTTGCTGGTCAGTCGCTCGGCAGCTCGCGTATGTCGCAGCTTGCAATGGTCGAAACGTCGGACGCCATCTCTCCCGATTGCCTCACCGCTGTCGGGCAATACCGCACCAACAGATCGGAAAACTCCACCGCGAATTCCTCACTGCTCTCGGATCAATTCGACAGTGGCGACGGGACCAACAGTGAGGTCCAACAGCTCAATCTCCTCAACGCCGCCGAGGCGCAAAAGCTCAGCGAGATGCAGGCGCAGGGAACGCTTCAATCCTGCCTCGCCGGGCAGATGACCGTCGCCAACATGGAACGGCGCAATGCGGCTGTCGAAGACATCAATACAGCGACTTTCGTACAGCAGCAACGCTCAACGAACGATGCCAGTGCTGCCAGCGAAAGCAATACCTGGCAGACCTACCTTCCGTGAGTGAATTTCACGCGGCGCGGGCCTTTCCGGCCAGCGCCGCACTTTCCATTGTGAGGTGACGATCATGATTTCACCAACGCTACTGGCTCAGGCATTGCCGAGTGCGAGTTCCGGCGTGGACTGGCTCTACCAGTTCACCAACAACCTGACGAATCTGACTACGCAGAACGGCGGCGCATTGACGCAGCTTGGATTGACCGAACTGAGCTGCATTGCGCTCTTCACTCTCATCAGCATGGTCATCAACTGGAACACCTCTGGGATGACCGTGTGGCGCTTCCATGCGCACCCGGTTCGCGCGGGCGATCTGACGCACTTCTTGTTGCGGCTGATTGTCTGCTGCCTGCTCATCAATTACTGGGTCAATCCGCTTCCCGGCGCGAGCTTCGGACTGAATCATTTCTTCAGCTACATCGCTCAGGCAATGGTTGCAGCATTCGATCAGAGTTCGCTCGACAATCTGCTCCAGCTATTGAAAACGGCTGGAGACAATACATCGATGCCTTCGTTGACCGCACCAGTCCAGATTCTCTGCTACTTCTTTGTGCAGGCATTGCTCGGTTTAGCCTCAGCGATCCTGTTCCTTATCAATTGCAGTTCGTTCATTCTCTACGGCGTCACTGCGCTCTTTGGACCAGTGTTCATTCCGCTGCTGATGACCAGGACATTCCGGGGGAAGTTCTTCCACTTTCTCGATGTGCTGCTGAGCTTCGCGATGATCCGCGCCGTGGCCGCCGCTTTCATCTTCGTGTGGGCGGGTTTTCTGAATACTTTCATTCAGCAAACCTTCAACGGAACCTACTCGATGGAGATGTGGCTGGCCAATCTCATTCCCTGCACGATGGTCTTCATCGCCTTCATCATCAACATGCTCTTTATTCCGAGCATGACGCAGGCGATCTTCGGCGGCACGGCTGGCATGGCCGACAGTGTTTCCAAGGTTGGCGGCGCGGTTGCTTCCATCGCCATGATGGCAGGTTGAGGAGGGCACTATGTGGACCTATCTCTTCAGCTTCCTGCTCTTTCGCCGGTTGCGGATTGGCAAACCCATCCGCTATGCGCTCGCGGTATTCCTGATCGGCCTCGTCATCTTTGTTCTGATCTACACCGTGAGCTTGTTTCTCACGCTCGAAGAAAGGATCGGTGCTTCCCATGCCGCGACACTCGGCTACTTCTGAATCACCACTCACGCCCGCTGAATCGCTGCTCGTTGACCACATCGGCAACGAGGTCTATTCGTCGCACTACGCCGAGCGCAAAGCCTACCGCATGATTCTCGCTTGCGGCACCGTCATGCTGCTCGCTTCGCTGGGCATGAACCTGACGTTGGCGCGCCGCCCCGTTGCCAATCGCTACATCCGCATCGACGAGATGGGACGCGCACAGGCGATCCAGTACAGCGACCTGAACTACTCGCCCCGTGAGGGCGAAGTCCGCACCTATCTGACCGATTGGGCGAATTACCGCTACACCGTCAACCGGGACGTTATTGCCAAGAAATACCCACTCAACTACTACTTTCTCTCGCAGGCATTGGCCTCTCGCCTCATGGCCGAAGACAACGCGAACCACCTGGTTTCACAGGTCGCAGCAGGGCAGATCGAAGCGAGCGATGTGCAGGTACAGAACGTGACCATTACGACGATGTCTGAGGAAATGCTTCAGGGCGCACGCATTGCCCGTGGAACAGCTCTGATGGCCGTGGATCGGTTCTACTCCGCCCAAAGTTCGCATGAGCCGCGCACAGAACATTGGATGCTCAGCATCACCTACTACTTGAATCCGAAACAGGTCAGCGATCAGGCCCGCGTTTATCCGCAATACGAGTTCATCAATCCGCTGGGATTGACCATCACCGAGTTCCACGAAAACCGCGTTTCTGTCGATCTCATCAAGCCGGACGCAAGCACGGGAGGAACGAAGTGAGCTTCGACCTGATCCTGCCGTTTTTCCCCGAGGAGTTGCGTGAGCTTCTGCTCGACCCGTCGATCTCCGATCTGATGATCAATGGAACGAGCGGTGTCTTCGCAGATCGTAATGGAGTCGTCGAGCAAATAGCACTATTGCAGCCGTATACGAACGAACGCTTGCAGGCTGCGATTGAGCGCGTGGCTCGCATTCTCGGGCAGGACTTAACCTCGCAGAATCCAATCCTCAATACGCGCTTGCCTGATGGCTCGCGCGTGGCCGTTGTCGGCTCGCCTTCTTCGATCAACGGACCGACATTCACGGTGCGCAAATTCAACCGCTGGTTTACCTCAGATGAACTGGTCAGGGCTGGCAGCTTGCCTACCCATGTCCGGAACGCAGTTGTGCGCCTGATTGAGGATCGAAAAAACGGCATCATCGCCGGTGGAACCGGCTCGGGAAAGACCACGCTGATGAAGGCGCTACTCGATCATGTTCCACTCCGCGAGCGGCTGATTGTAATCGAGCAGCCAGCCGAATTGAAAGTTGCCCATCCCAACGCCGTTCGCTGGGAAGCAGTCGCAGAGATTCCCGGCCAGGTGGCCGTTACGCCGAGCCAGCTTGTAGCCGCCGCTTTGCGGCATCGGCCCGACCGCATCATCATGGGCGAAATCCGCGATGAATGCGGCTACGACCTGCTGCAAGCGATGAACACCGGCCACGGCGGAACGCTTTCAACTTTGCACGCGGACTCCGCCCTTGATGCGCTCGACAGGCTGGCGGATATGGCGCTCAGCGCCAGAACCAATCTCAATCAACAATTCATCCGGTCACAGACCGGAAAGGCAGTGGATTTTGTTCTCTACTGCGAACGCGATTTCACGGGCCGGCGCCGGATACGCGAGCTGATCACCGTGAGTGGATACAGCCACGCAGACCAGTGCTTCGTGACGGAGGAAATCTACCGGGCTTCCTCCACGGCGGCGGCATGAATTCAGCGCGGATCGCACGGATGGAGACGCAACTCGGAGGCACGGCTATGAAAAGCCTTCTTGAGCACGGTGAAGCAAACGAAATCACGCCCTTGTTGTGCGCTCTTGAGCGTGACCACACCGAATGGCAGACGCGAGATAACGGAAGTGAGATGCGGCTCTTTGTCCCGAGGTCAGGCGCGAGAAGTATGGATCTGGTTTGCCGGGGAATGGCATCGCCAGGAAGCGGAGATTGCGTTGTTCTTGAAGTGTGTCTCCCAGTTCCATTCCTCACTTGCTCGGTCACTGCTTCGGGGCCTTTGCGACGCCCGGCGGCAGGCTCGCTCTTCTGCTTCGTCTTCGACGCCCTGCGGGTTACGGTTTCCATCTGCGATGGACCCTCCGTAAATGCAGAGCTTCGGCCTTGGGAGTCGCGCCCACTCGCATAGCTTCGCAAGGTGTGACCCGAGCAGATCGGGAATTCAAAAACGGAGACACTCGTCATGTATCAGAACAAAGCTATCCTCATCGGCTTCCTCGGCGGCGACGCCGAAGTTCGCACCGGCAAGAACAACCAGAAGTTCACCACCCTTTCACTCGCAACCAAGACCTCTTACAAGGACAAAGAGTCCGGCGAATACATCTCGCACACCGAGTGGCA
>JBEKCA010000126.1:0-13327 GCA_050015115.1 Occallatibacter sp. | reverse complement strand
ACTTCTCTGCTCCAAGCACGCTGATCATCCATCCTCAGCTTGCCCGCTCGGACTCCTTCAGGCTCATCTTGAGTTGGAATCAACTTCCTCGCTCAGGCTCATCTTGCGTTGGACAAGAGTTTCAGCGCACCGGTTATACTTTTTGTAGTAAAGTAAAACTAGGTAACACCTGGGAGTACCTGACATGCCCGCATCTTCAACCACCAGCCTCAAGCTCGATCAGGAATTGAAGGAGCGCGTCCATCGTCTCGCCTCTGCGCGCCGCCGTTCACCGCATTGGGTGATGCGCGAGGCCGTCGAGCAGTACGTGGGACGCGAAGAGAAACGGGAGCAGCTGCGGCAGGATGCTCTCGCTGCCTGGAACCACTACCAAACGACCGGACTGCATGTTACCGGCGAAGAAGCGGATGCCTGGCTGGCCAAACTCGAAGCGGGTGAGGATGCCGAGGCGCCCGAATGCCACGTGTAAGGTGGTCGCTGGCCGCTTTGCGAGACGTAACCCGGCTCCATGACTTTCTAGCCACCGAGAGCAGGGTTGCGGCCAAAAGAGCAGTTCAAACGATCCGGCAAGGCGTCAATGTGCTGGGGAGTCACCCTGAGATTGGCCGTCCCGTGGATGAACTCCCGTTTGAAATCCGCGAATGGGTGATTGAATTTGGCAATGGGGCATACGTCACCCTCTACAGCTACGACGGCAAAGAAGTCGTAATCCTCGCAGTGCGCCACGGACGAGAGGCCGGATACTAAGAATCTCGTCGTCAAGAAAGTCTTGACATTGTCAATACAATCCCCGACAATCAAAACAGTAAGCGACGGTAACCCAATGGCCACTCAGTTCTCACTCACAGAACGCCGCACAGAAAAACTCGATGTGCGCGTCTCACCCTCGGCCAAAGCGAAATTGCAGGCTGCCGCATCGGCCGTCCACCGTTCCATGAGCGACTTCGTGATGGAGAGCGCTCTCTCTCGCGCCGAAGAGACTCTTGCGGAGCGCCGGGTTTTTGGGTTGGACGCAGAGAAGTGGGCCGCTTTTCAGGCTGCACTTGAAGCGCCCGTTCACCCGTTGCCGCGACTCAAAAAACTCCTTGATGAGCCAGGATTTTTCGACTCCGGCTCGTCGCGATGACCCCATCCCGGTCAATCGAAAAACTCCGCCGTGACCATCCGATCGACGCATTCGACTGCGGACAAGAAGCATTAAATACCTGGCTGCGAAAATACGCACTTCAAAATCAGGGCGCTGGCGCAGCGCAGACCTATGTCGGATTGGCGGACAGAGTCGTCACCGGCTACTACAGCCTGACCGTCGGCCAGATTGAATTCTCCGACGTTCCCGATCGATTGCAAAAGGAACTGACCCGTCACCCCGTGCCGATCATGCTCCTTGCCCGTCTCGCCGTCCATCGGGACTGGCAGAAGCAGGGTGTCGGACGCGCGTTGCTGCGCGATGCTATTCTGCGTACCCTGCAGGCAGCCGATATCGCCGGCGTTCGCGCGCTTGCCGTTCACGCCAAAGATGACGACGCCCGCCGTTACTATGAGCAGTTCGATTTCGTCGCCTCCCCCGCTGACCCTCTCCATCTGGTTGCGCTGCTAAAGGACATCCGCAAACTCGCGGGAGATTGACGACGCGAACCGGCGGAATCGAGCGATCCGATTCAAGCGCAGCCGCCGTCCTCCATCGCTGCTAAACTAGAACCTCATGATTCTCCCGTTCGTCCGCGAAATCTTTGCGGAGCTGGAGCACTCTTCGGGCTTTGAGCGCGTTCGCAGGCATCTCAGCCTCGCTGCGGGGCGGAGGCGTGTCTCTGGCCTCACCTCCACCGCCCGTGCCCTCTATATTCCGCTCATGGCGCGCGCCGCCCGCCTGCCGGTCATCGTCGTAGTCGCCGACAACAAGGCCGCCGAAGCTCTGGAACCCATGCTCAAGGCCGGCTGCGAGCTCACCGGCGCCATCGATCCCTCTGAAGTTGTGCGCATGCCCGCCCACGACGTCCTTCCTTTTGAAAATCTCTCGCCTCATCCCGACGTGCAGGAGCAGCGCGCTTCTGCCTTATGGAAGCTCGCCACCGGGGCCGTATCCATCCTGATTGCGCCGGTTGAGTCGGCCGCCCTCAAACTCTTCGACCGCGACTACTACGCCGGCCTTGCCGTCACCCTCAAGCGCGGAGAAGAAGTCGATGTCGAAGTACTCACCACCCACCTCGCCAGCGTTGGTTATACACAGATGGACCTTGTCGAGATGCCCGGTCAGTTCACGCGCCGCGGCGGCATTCTCGACGTTTATTCTCCTGAATCCGACCGCCCCGTCCGCATCGAATTCTTTGGCGACGAAATCGAGACCATCCGCAAGTTCGATCCCGAAACCCAGCGCTCGCAATCCGGCCTGGATGAAACCCAGTTGCTTCCGCTCACTGAAACTCCCGTCACCGAGCGCCTGCTCGCCGCGGTCCACGCCCGCCTCAATCGCCAGCGCATCGATGTTGACGCAACCGAAGCCGACCAGGAGATGGCCATTGAAATGGCTGCTGCCGGCGGTGTCAGCGTCTTTCCCGGCTGGGAATTCTTCTCTGCCGTCGCCGGTGCTGAAAAGTCCCTGCTCTCTCTTGCGCCCAAGTGCATGCTTTTTGTCGAAGAGCCGGCCATGGTCCGCAATCAGATCGACCGCTGGTGGAACAAGGTTGAGCAGCGGCATGATCGTTCGGCGATGGGTTCGCTGATTACGCCCGAAGACATCTATCTGCGCCCCGAGATTTTGCAGGCTCAGCTCGCGTCGCACGTGGGCCTCGACCTCGATCAACTCGGCGTAGTCGACATTCTCGACGACGACCAGACCCTCGGCGAAATCGAGCTCAACACGCGGCCCACCCTGCGCTTTCATGGATCAATTCCTGCGCTCACTGAGCAATTGAAAACCCTGATGGCATCGGAGACGCGCATCGTTCTCGCCGCGCCGACCCAAGGCGATGTGGAGCGTCTGGCGACCGTCCTGCGCGAGTATCAGATCCCCTACCGTCTCGGCAGCCGCAACCCGCAT
Source organism: Occallatibacter sp. (assembly GCA_050015115.1). Classification (GTDB taxonomy): domain Bacteria; phylum Acidobacteriota; class Terriglobia; order Terriglobales; family Acidobacteriaceae; genus Telmatobacter. The sequence continues at coordinate 10,290 of JBEKCA010000126.1, read as the reverse complement.
CCTGGCGAAACCATGCTCGACGAAGGCAGCTACCTTGCCGGCGATCTGCGCGTCCCAGTCATCGTGCGATCGCCGTTATCGGCGGGCGTAACCTTCAGCGACAGCAACCTGATTCTCTTCGGCGCCAATGATCTCAGTGACGATGCGGATGTTGCTGCTCGTCCGGAACCCAAGCGATCGAAGACAGCGGCGTTCGTCTCCGACTTTCGCGACCTCACCATCGGCGATTATGTTGTCCACGTCGAACACGGCATTGCACAATACCAGGGCCTCAAAGAAATTGTGCAGGACGGCCTTTCCGTCGAGTTCATGATTCTCGAATTCGCTGAAGCTGCAAAGTTATACGTCCCGCTAACTCGCCTGGATCTTATCCAGAAGTATCGCTCCACTGACGCAGGCCCCGCGCCGGTGCTCAATCGCCTCGGCTCTCAGCAGTGGGCCAAGACCAAGGCCCGTGTCCGCAAAGCCATGCAGGACATGACTGGCGAGTTATTGAAGTTATACGCTGAGCGCACTACCGCCCAGGGCACGGCCTTCTCAAAAGACAATGAGTTTCAGAAAGAGTTTGAAGACTCCTTCGACTACAACGAGACCGACGACCAGTTATCTGCCATCCGCGCCATCAAGTACGACATGGAATCCACCACGCCGATGGATCGTCTGCTCTGCGGCGACGTTGGTTACGGAAAAACCGAAGTCGCAATGCGCGCCGCCTTCAAAGCCGTGCAGGATGGCAAGCAGGTCGCAGTCCTCACGCCGACCACGATCCTCAGCTTCCAGCATTTCGAAACGTTCAAGAAGCGCTTCTCGCAGTTTCCCATCAACATCGAAATGATCTCGCGCTTCCGTACCGCAAAAGAGCAGAAAGACATTGTCGCGCGCGTTGAAACCGGGAAAGTCGACATCCTCATTGGAACGCATCGTTTGCTTTCGAAGGACATCAAGTTCCAGGACCTCGGGCTGCTTGTTGTCGACGAAGAGCAGCGCTTTGGCGTGCGCCACAAAGAGCGCCTGAAGCAAATGCGCAAGGAGATCGACGTGCTCGCCATGAGTGCCACGCCCATCCCGCGCACGCTGCACATGTCCCTCGTCGGCCTGCGCGACATGAGCGTGATCGAGACTCCGCCGAAAGATCGCATGGCCATCCAGACCGTCGTCGCCAAATTCGACGAGAAGATCGTGCGCTCTGCCGTCGAGGTAGAACTGGAACGCGGCGGCCAGGTTTATTTCGTGCACAACCGCGTCGAGTCCATCTACGAAATCGCCGCGCGCATTCAGGAACTTGTCCCCGCGGCGCGCGTCGCCGTCGGTCACGGCCAGATGAGCGAGACGGAGCTTGAGCGCGTCATGCTCGCGTTCATGGGCCACGAATACGATGTGCTTGTAGCCACCACGATCATTGAAAATGGCCTGGACATTCCGCTCGCGAATACCATGCTGATCAACCGCGCCGATCGCCACGGCCTCAGCGAGTTATACCAGTTACGCGGCCGCGTAGGACGTTCCAATCGCCGTGCCTATGCGTATCTACTCATCCCTGCCGAGAATGAGTTGACTGACATCGCGCGCCGTCGTCTCGCCGCGCTCAAGGAGTTCAGCGACCTCGGCGCAGGCTTCAAAATTGCCGCGCTCGATCTCGAGCTACGCGGTGCCGGCAACATGCTGGGCGGTGAGCAAAGCGGACACATCGAGGCCGTTGGCTTCGAACTCTACACGTCGATGCTTGAGGCTGCGGTCAAGGAGATGAAGGGCGAGAGCAGCGAAGAGCGCCCCGCCACGCAACTCAACCTTGGCATCGCGCTCCGCATTGACGAGAGCTATGTCCCGGAAGAAAATCAGCGCCTCCGCCTCTACAAGAAGATCGCCGGAGCATTCAGCGAAGCCGCGGTTGCCGAGGTCCGCGCGGAGATGGAAGATCGCTACGGAGCGCCGCCCGATGCTACCGTCTATCTGCTTGAAGCGGCCATGGTGCGCCTGGAATGCGAGCGGCTTGGCATCGCGCAGGTTGATCGACGTCGTAGCGAACTGCAGATCCGCTTCATGGAGAACGCGGCCGTCGAGCCGCAGCAACTCATGCGTCTCGTAGCGCGCAACGCCAAGCGCGGCGCGCAGTTCACGCCGCAGGGACTGTTGAAGTATCCTTTGACTGCTATGCGGTCCGATGAAGTGTTGCTTGAAATTCACGAGTTGCTCGCCAATCTCGCGCCAGCTCCGGTTGGTGCCTAGAATGCCGTGAGTTGGGGATAACTCGCCGACGTGTGAACGCAACAAACTCTAAGTGGTCTGAAGGTTATTGAGATGAGGATGATGAAATGAATAAGCGCATACGGAAAGCAGTATTCCCGGCAGGAGGCCTCGGCACACGGTTCTTGCCGGCCACCAAGGTAATTCCCAAAGAAATGCTGGCGCTGGTAGACAAACCAATCATCCAGTACGGCGTGGAAGAGGCTGTTGCATCGGGAATCGAGCACATCATCATCATCACCGGGCGTGGCAAGGGCTCGATGGAGGACCATTTCGACCATAGCTTTGAATTAAATGCGACGCTTGAACGGAGGGGTAAGCAGGAACTATTGGCAGTTTCCCGCGGGGTATCTGCGCTCGCACAAATCAGTTACGTACGCCAGAAGGAGCCTCTAGGTCTTGGTCATGCGGTGTTATGCGCCAAGGATCTGGTAGGCGACGAGCCATTTGCCGTAATTCTGCCCGACGACGTGATTGCTTCCGAAGTCCCTTGCCTGAAGCAGATGATCGACATATTCGACGAGAAGGATGGCTCGGTTCTGGCAACCATGACGATTGAGGGTCCAGCCATCAGCGCCTATGGTGTGCTGGCCGGGGAACAGGATCCCGATAACTGGCGAATTTATAACTGCACTGGAATGGTTGAGAAGCCGAAGCTGGAAGATGCCCCCTCAAAACAGGCAATTATTGGCCGCTACGTCCTCACTCCGCGGATCTTCGAATTGTTGGAACAGACAAAGCCCGGCGCCGGCGGCGAGATACAACTTACAGATGGTATCAAGGCGCTGCTCATGGAGCAGAAGGTCTACGGCTACACATTCGAGGGCAAGAGGTTTGATGCAGGCGATAAATTCGGCATGTTACAGGCGACGGTGGAGTTTGCACTTAGCCGCAGCGATCTCGGCCCACAATTTCGCGAGTATATGAAGGGATTGGCGCTGTAGCAGGCGTTGTTAGCGGAGTTAGCCGCCGCTTCTCGTCGAGTTGGCGGAGTTAGTCAAGAACTCTCTGCCCTAACTCCGCTAACAACGATTTCTCCGCTTTGGCTTATTCCTTCCACTTGATATTGCACCCAATGGACGGCTTCTGGTCGACGGGAACCGGCTCGCCCGCGAGTACCAGGTCGATGGCGGCGCGGAGATCCGTACCGGTAACGGGGACGCCGTTTCCAGGTCGGCTTCCATCGAATTGGCCGCGATACACAAGACGAAACTCCTCGTCGAAAAGAAAGAAGTCGGGTGTGCATGCCGCTTTGTAAGCGTGCGCTACGGCTTGTGATTCGTCGTATACATAGGGAAAGATGAATCCAAAGGTTTCCGCCTGGTGTTTCAGTCCTTCTGGGTTATCAGTGGGGTGGGTGATCGCGTCGTTGCTGCTAATGGCAACGATCGCCAGTGAGCGGGAAGAGTAATCCTTGCCGATGGTCGCGAGGCCCTCATTGATGTGTTTCACATAGGGGCAATGCGCGCAGATGAACATGACGAGCAATGCTTTTTCAGCCTTTGAGTGGTCGAGAGTGACTTCGTTTCCGGTAACTACGTCCGTGAGGACGAATTCTGGAGCAAGCGTACCAAGTTCAAGCATCGTGGATTCGGTAAGGGCCATGGAAAATCTCCTTTAGAATGCGTTGATGCACTAAGTTGCTGACCGGTTGGAAGCTAACTCACTAGAACAGCGGTGTTTGCCTGCCCGGTATCGTTAACTCAAAGTGCTCATAAGCGAGTCGCGTCGCGACGCGTCCTCGCGGAGTGCGATCAAGAAACCCGATTTGAATCAGGAACGGCTCGTACACCTCTTCAAGCGCATCTTCTTCTTCGGCCAGGGTCGCAGCCAGCGTTCCCAGTCCCACCGGCCCGCCGTCGTATTTCTGAATGATGGTTAGCAGCAGCCGGCGATCGATTTCGTCGAATCCGTGCGCGTCCACTTCCAGCATCGTCAGCGCGGCGTTGGCGGTGGGGCGGTCGATAGACCCGGTGCCGCGGACTTGAGCGTAATCGCGAACGCGGCGCAGCAGGCGGTTGGCGATGCGCGGAGTGCCCCGTGAGCGAAGCGCAATTTCAGCCGCTCCGTCCTCGTCGATCGGTACACCCATCACTTCGGCAGACCGCTTCACGATGACGCGCAGATCTTCTTCCGAATAAAACTCAAGGCGAAGCAGGATGCCAAACCTTGACCTCAACGGCGAAGAAAGCAGGCCCGGCCTGGTGGTGGCGCCGATGAAAGTGAATGGCCGAATCTCCATCACGTGAGTACGCGCCGCGGGGCCCTGGCCGATGATGATGTCGAGTTTGTAGTCCTCCAGCGCGGTGTAGAGTTTTTCTTCCAATACCGGCTGCATTCGGTGAATCTCATCGAGAAACAGGACCTGGCGTTCGCGCAGGTTGGTGAGAATTGCGGTCAGGTCGCCTTGAATCTGCAGGGCCGGCCCCGAGGTCTGCTGAAAGCCCACATCCAGCTCATTGGCAATGATTGTGGCCAGCGTCGTTTTTCCCAGGCCGGGAGGGCCGAACAGCAGCACGTGATCGAGCGCCTCACCCCGGGATTTGGCGGCCTCAAGCGCAATCGCGAGTTGTTCTTTGGCTTTGGCCTGGCCAATGAACTCCCCCAGCCAGCGCGGACGGAGCTTGAGTTCGAAGCCCTGCTCTTCTTCGGCGCGCGAGGCGCTGACGAGCCGATCCGGGGAGTTGTCGCGGGCGATGGCCATGCTGCGAGAAGTCTAACGGTCCGAGGTTACGACTGCAACCGGAGGCATTCAGAATGCGATCAAGACGGAAAATTGATCACGCCGGCCACAAGTTTGTAGTGGTAACCATGAAGCGGCACTTCGGCAAGGCTTATTGTCAGGAAAACCTTTCCGAGACCTTTTTCAGCGATCGCGGAATGCAGGTGTCGGCCCGGACCGGAGCGTCGGCACTGCGCTTCCCACAAGGGATCTGTGACCACAAGGCAATATGAATCGCCGTCGAAGCGAAAGTCAGCTTCGACCCTAAGTCTGTTCGGAAACGTCGGGTGCGTTCCCACTTTCCAATACATTTGTTCCGGCCGGATTATTGATAGAGAGTGGCGCAGGCTGGGCTTCAATGATGGATCGTTAGCCCAAATTGAATTGCTGTAGCTATGCAACAGCGGGCCGCTCTGATCCAAATAGGGAGCCAGTATTTCTGGATCCAGCTGTTCGTCGAAACGCCGAAGAACCGGGTACGCATTTTCAAACGATGCAGGAGAGGTTTCCCAGTTTTCCGGCTGCACATTATTGCCCACATACTTGCTGAGGCGTAGAAGCAAAACATCAAGCGGTGTTAGTATCCTCCGTTGTTGAGTCCCGCCGTCTACTACGATGACTTCGTGGTCGGCAAACGCGCCGTGTGTTCTGGAGTTAATGGGGCGAATCCACTTGCGTGAGTCAATGTCGATCCCGGCGATGCAATTGCCCCCGTCCCTCCTTGAGACGGCAAGACACAGGAATCGAGACTCGTGCATACACTGATCCTCGGGTTAAAGATGGATGACTCTAACATCGCCCCAACGTTCTTGTAGGTATTCAAGAACCAGCCTTCTATGGCAATGTTCCGCGGTGGGTTCACTGCATAAGAGCACTGTTTTCCGCGCAAAGCTCTCCTTATCTAACTTGTCCTCAATGCTTCTATCTCGCATAAGAGCAAGGAACTCTCTTTCATAAGCGCTCCAATCACCCTTTTGCTTCTTATAAACATCAAGCATGTCCTGTGTAGGTGCAAGGAGTGGTTCGTGCTCATAACTCGCCGCACAGATTTCCTTGAGAAAGTAGGCAAGATCAGCCTGCTTGGCGAATCCTGCAAGCTGGGAGGTGTTATTCAGCCGAATATCAAGGAGGCGCTCGATGCGGTGCGCTTTCAATGTGTCGAAGAACTGGCCGGCGCTCTTTTGGGTAAAACCGATGCTGTAGATCTCCATTGGTCCTCGTCGAGTTCCGCGAATAGCGCGGGTTGAGCGTCGATTAGCGGCTTTTTCGACTTCGTTGCGACGGTTTCTTCTGACTCAACCCGGCCGTCGCCGCGGATGTGAAGCATGGTATGGCCGTGCTCTGTAAGTACGCGGCCAATCAGCAGGCGGCGGTGGCAGTGAGTGGGGTCTTCTTCTCCGCAAACTAATGCTACGCGGAAGCGCTCAATGCCGGATTCAAGCCTGGTCAGGGCCGTTTGGAACACGGCATCGGCACAAAGTCGGCCGTATAGCACATGGCCCGAGTCGTCGTAGTAGTTGGGATTGGCCGGCCTGCCGCCTAACTCCGCGCCGAGAAAGAGGTATCGCATGCCCGCTCCCTCAAGGGATCGTTGCATGAGTTCCTTATCGAAGTGTGGAACATATTTCGAATATGGCGAACTGCGCGTATCCACGACTACCTGAATGTCGTGGCTGCGAACCAGCGCAAGCCATTCTTCAAGGTCGTGATTGGAGTGGCCCAGCGTGAAAAAGAAACCCATACACGTCCTTGGCAAGGAGGATAACACTTTGGGAAGCAATGGGCGGTTACCAATGGGGGATGGCTGCTTGAATGACGTATTTCAGAAGGTGCCTCAGGCTGATTTTGGATTGACATACGACCTACCGGACGCTATGCTTCGTTAGCATAACTTCCATCCAAAGTGCGTGAAGATTTCTTGTGCGCTGGGTCAAAGACGGATTGAACCAGCCGGCTGGGAGCGCGAGGAGACCAACGATGTTCGATCGTATTCGCCTGGGCACACTGATGTTCATCTGCCTTGCCTTGCCATTTGTCGGGTGTGGCAGTTCGTCAACGGTAGACTCGATTGTGGTTACACCGCAGACGGTGAACTTCGGGGCGGTAGGCCTCACGGCGCAACTCACTGCCACGGCGACCATCGACCATGGAAGTCATCCAGCGACCACTGAGGATGTGACAAATCTTGTGACCTGGGCCTCTGACGGCCCAGAAGTGGCATCGGTGAATTCTTCCGGATTGGTCACGTCTACCGGCCCGGGCCTCGTCCAGGTCACAGCCAGCATGAACGGCTTTACCGGCGTTATTTCCGCCAGCTCCAGCGTGACGGTGACCACCACCACGCAAACCGGGCCTCCCAGCACGGATATCGCTTCGATCTCGATCATTCCCGGGAGCCAGACAGTTCAATCTCCCGGTGAAACGGCCCAATTCATCGCGATTGGGACCACTGTGGGCGGGGCTACGGAAGATCTGACTTCAACCGTTGCATGGACTTCGAGCAGCGGCACCGTTGCATCCATCAACGCGAAGGGCATTGCCACCGCAGCGGCACAGGGAACCACCACCATATCGGCTATCGCTACAAACCTCGACAAGACCGTTGCAACCGGTACAGCAACCTTCACTGTCAGCACCGGGGGCACCACTTCGGCTGAACCGATCACAGCTGTTTCAATCATCCCCGGCACTCAGTCCGTAGCCGCGCCGGGTGGGACGGCTCAGTTCATTGCCATCGCGACTTCGGGAGTGACGGGCCTACAGTTAGACGTGACCAACCAGGTCACCTGGAGTTCCACAAGCGTCGGCATTGCCACCATTACCTCGAGCGGGCTTGCTACGGGAGTCGGCCAGGGATCCACTGCCATCACGGCCCTCGCGACCAATCCCGACGGCACCGTGGTCATAGGTTCTGCCGCCTTCACAGTTACCGGAAAAACCGGCTCGCCGGCTGAGCCGATCGCTTCCATTGCGATCCTGCCTGCGTCCCTGTCGGTTGCGTCGCCAGGTCAAACCGGGCAGTTCATCGCCATCGCAACTTCCGGCGCAACTGGCGCACAGACAAACGTAACCACAAGCGTCGCCTGGAGTTCCAGCACCTCATCGGTAGCGACGATTGGCGCAGCCACCGGGCTTGCTACGGGCGTTGGCCCTGGGACTACCGCCATCACGGCTATCGCGACGAATCCGGATGGAAGCGTCGTGACAGGCGCAGCTTCGTTTAGCGTGGCGGGAGCGTCAACACAGCAAATCACCTCGCTGTCGATCATCCCCGGCTCGCAGACGGTTCCAATGCCGCTGAATCCGTCGGCTTCGCCATCCGTCTTCTATGTCGTAATCGGTACCAACGCAGCCAGCGGCCTGCAACAGAACGAGACCAACGCTGTTTCCTGGACATCCAGCAACACGGCGGTTGCAACAGTCAACAACGGCGGCGGAGTGACACTGGTCGGCCAGGGCTCCACCACTATCACGGCTCAATACACTAATGCAGCCACTGCATCGACTCCTCTCAACACGGTGACGGCAACGGCGAGCTTGACTGTGAGCGGCGTAGCAGAAGAGCCCCTCCTCTCCATCGATATCCTGCCCGGTTCTGAATCGGTTGGATATCCGGGCCAAACCAGTCAGCTGACCGCGATCGGAACCTTCTCCGAAGCCCCGGTCACGCAGGATCTGAACAGCAGCACCACCTACCCGGTTATCTGGACTTCAAGCAATACGGCCGTGGCTACTGTCTGCACAACTGGTTCGCCTCTTCCCTGCACAGCGGCAACCGACGGACTAGTTACAGCGGTAAGCCAGGGTACCGCAGCCATCACGGCCATCGCGTCAAACCCCGACTCGAGCGTGGTGACCGGCGCTATAACCTTCACGGTAACCAATAGCGGATCGGAGCAGGTTTCCTCGCTTGCCATCATCCCGAACACGATATCGCTTTCCGCCACGGGCCAGCCCGGCCAGTTGATCGCGGTGGCCACTTTAACTTCCGGCCTCCAGCAGGATGTGACCAACTCGCCGCAGCTTGCGTGGACCACCAGTCTTCCGACCGTTGCTACCGTTTGCACCCAGGCCCAGACCACGGGGAGCATACCGGCTAATTGCCCCACGACGCCTGGCCAGGCCGTCGGTGTGAGTGCGGGCACCACCAACCTTACGGCCGAATTCACCAACCCGATTTCCGGCTCGATCCCGGCCAATGTGGTCACGGCTACCGGTACCATCACCGTGACAAATACGCCCGCGGCAGAGCCTTTGCTCGGGATTAACCTTCTGCCGTCCAGCGCTCTAACCGACAATTTGGAAGGTACAGCACAGTTCCTGGCATTTGGAAACTTCTCGACCGCGCCGACCATCATGGACGTCACCAACGGTTTCTACCACTCTGGTTTCCCCAACGCAGGTTGCACCGCTGCCCTGGCTCTCGCGAACACGAATGCGATTTTGGCCGACACTCCCGCGCCAAACGCTCAGTGCTCCTTTGTGCCAATGAACTGGACTTCTGTACCGTTCCCCTTCGACTTCCCAATTAACTCGGCAGGCGCACCGGGAGCCTACGGAGGACTGATCACTGCCGATGCATCCGGGGTCGCACAGGTTTATGCCGTTGCGACGAACCCGGACGGCACCCTCGTGTACAGTTCCAACACGGGAACCTTCAATTGCCCCTATTCGCCGCCGACCTATGGCGTCAATCCGCAAACTGGCCAAGTCCTCTACAACGAAGTAGTCAACCCCGGCACCTGCAACGCCCTTACGATCGGGGACGGGCAGTTGTCGACCTTGACCGTTTTCAATGCGAGCATCTCGAGCACGGGCCTGAACACCTCCAACTGGCTGCTTACTGCTCCTTCCGCCACGGGAACGCCGGATGTGATCCACTGCGGCGGCTCGACCGAGCAAGCTGCGCCAGGCGGGTCTGTTTGCGAGGCAACGTATCCCAACGGCACCGTCGTGACAATCACTGCACCAGCCGAAACGGGCGTTAACTTCGGTGGTTGGTCCGCGGCCTGCTTCAATCCATTTACGCCTAACCCGAATCCGTCAACTGCCGCCGGGCCAAACTCCTGCACAGTGATAGTCGGAGGAGGTTGCACCCTCAACCAACAGACCGAGAGCTATATTTGCACCAACTCAGCAAACGTAGCCGTCGGAGCCATCTTCAACTAAGCAACCGGCAGCATCCAAAGGCCAGGAAAGCCGCCCCTCGGAGTCTGTTACGAAACTCTTCCGGTTTGCTTGAATAGATGAGAAGATGCCCTTGCGAGAGCGAGGGCATCTTCGTTTATGGGATATATCCGAGGGGATGGGCGCAGTCAGGGAAC
>JBEKCA010000125.1:0-13342 GCA_050015115.1 Occallatibacter sp. | reverse complement strand
AACAACAATAAACCCTACCAAAAACTTACTGCAAACAGAACTTCCCAACACTCAAATAAACTCTAAGGTCAACCCGGCCGACGCGCCGATCATGACCCTGGCGCTGACCTCGGATTCGCTGCCCCTGGACAAGATTGAAGACGCAGCCGACACCAATCTGGCGCAGAAGATCTCGCAGGTCACCGGCGTGGGAATGGTTTCGATCGCCGGCGGACAGAAGCCCTCGGTGCGCATTCAGGCAAACCCGGCGCAACTAGCTGCCTATAACCTGAGCCTCGAGGACCTACGCACAGCACTGGCCGCAGCCAACGTCGACCAGGCCAAAGGCACGCTGAACGGCAACCGTCAGTCGTACACGATCGGCGCCAACGATCAGCTGATATCGAGTGGCGACTACAAGCCGGTGATTGTTGCGTATCGCAATGGGGCCGCGGTGCGCGCATCCGATGTTGCGACGATCGTCGATGCCGCAGAGAATTCGCAGCAGGCGGCATGGATGGATCGCCAGCCCGCGGTGATCGTGAACATTCAACGCCAGCCGGGCGCAAACATCATCGCGGTCGTCGATCGCATTAAGACGCTGCTGCCGCAGTTGAAGGCGGGCCTTCCGGCCTCTGTTCAGGTGAAGGTGCTCACCGACCGCACGGTCACAATCCGTGCTTCGGTGAAGGACGTTGAATACGAGCTGATGCTGACCGTTGCCCTGGTGGTGATGGTCATCTTCCTCTTCCTGCGCAATCTCGCAGCGACGGTCATTCCATCGGTCGCGGTGCCGCTCTCGATCGTCGGAACCTTCGGCGTGATGTATCTGCTTGGATATTCACTGAACAACTTGACGCTGATGGCGTTGACGATCTCCACGGGCTTCGTGGTGGACGATGCCATCGTGATGATCGAGAATATCTCGCGCTTTATTGAAGAGGGCGACAGCCCCATGCGGGCAGCGCTCAAGGGCAGCGAGCAAATCGGCTTTACCATCATGTCGCTGACGGTCTCGCTGATTGCGGTCTTGATTCCGCTGCTCTTCATGAGCGATGTCGTAGGGCGGCTCTTCCGCGAGTTTGCCATTACACTGGCGGTCACGATTCTTGTCTCGGCTTTTGTATCGCTGACGCTGACGCCGATGATGTGCTCGCGGATTCTGAAAGACAAGAAAGTCGCACGGCAGACCCGCTTCTATCACTGGTCTGAAGATGTGTTTAACAGAGTGATCGCGTTTTACGGTCGGACGTTGCAAGTCGTGTTACGCTACCGCTTCATCACGCTGCTGGTCACGATCTCGACATTTGTGGCCACAGTGCTGCTGTTCATCGTGATTCCCAAGGGCTTCTTCCCGGTGCAGGATACGGGCGTGCTGCTCGGCATCAGCGAAGCGCCGCAGACGGTGAGCTTTGCATCGATGGCCGAGCGCCAGCAGAAACTTGTTGACATCCTGTTGCAGGACCCGGCGGTGGACAATATCTCGTCGTTCATCGGCGTGGATGGGACGAATACCACGCTGAACTCGGGGCGCATTCAGATCAATCTCAAGCCACTCGATGTGCGCAAGATTTCAGCGACCGAGGTGATTCGGAGGTTGCAGTCCTCGGTGGCGGGCGTTGAGAACGCGCAGGGCATTCAGCTCTTCCTGCAGCCGCTGCAAGACCTGACGGTGGAAGACCGCGTCAGCCGAACTGAGTTTCAGTATTCGCTAGAGGACCCCGATCCGGTGGAACTGGCGCGGTACACGCGCATGATGGTGACCGAACTGGGCAAGGAACCGGTGGTGACCGACGTGGCCAGTGATCTGCAAGATCGGGGGCTGGGCGCAAAGCTTGTGATCGATCGCGATACCGCTGCGCGGCTGGGCATCGCAATGGCCGACGTGGACAACACCCTTTACGATGCCTTCGGGCAGCGCCAGGTCTCGACGATCTTCACACAGCTCAACCAGTACCACGTGGTGATGGAGGTGGGTCAAACCTTCCAGACTGACCCCTCGGCGCTGAACAATCTCTATGTGAAATCAGCCAACGGCACGCAGGTTCCGCTCAGCATGTTGGCGCACTGGGAGCAGTCGACCGCGCAACTGGCGATCGGGCACCAGGGGCAGTTCCCATCGACGGTGGTCAGCTTTAATCTTGCACCAGGCAAGTCGCTGGGCGACGCCGTGAAAGCAGTCAACGGCATTGAACAGCGCATTCAGATGCCCGCCTCGATCAACGCCAGCTTCCAGGGCACGGCCGCCGCATTTCAGACTTCTCTTGCCAACGAGCCGATTCTGATTCTGGCTGCGCTGATCACCGTGTATATCGTGCTGGGCGTGCTCTATGAGAGCTACATCCATCCGATCACCATCATTTCTTCTTTGCCCTCGGCGGGCGTGGGTGCGCTGGTTGCATTGTTGATCACGCGCACGGATTTCAGTGTGATTGCGTTGATCGGCGTCATTTTGCTCATTGGAATTGTGCAGAAGAACGCCATCATGATGATCGATTTTGCCTTGCAGGCGGAACGCGTTGAAGGCAAGTCGGCCGAGGCTGCCATCTTCCAGGCCTGCAAATTGCGCTTCCGACCCATTCTGATGACGACGATGGCCGCGATGCTGGGCGGTTTGCCGCTGGCCCTGGGTGGCGGTGTGGGCGCGGAGTTGCGTATGCCGCTGGGCGTGACCATTGTCGGAGGACTAATCTTGTCGCAACTGCTCACGCTCTACACCGTGCCGGTGACGTATCTCTACTTTGACAAGCTGGCCCAGCGCATGAAACCGCGCGAGCTTCAGATCAGTCATGAGCACCAACCGGTAAGTGCGGACTGAATAACAGGGATTTGGGAACAGGGAACAGAAAAACGACGGATGGGTGGCCCAGGTCTCGATTTTGAGTCCTAGTGTTCCATGAATTTCAACTGTAACTCGTTAGGAAAAAGCGAGCGATGCATCTTTCCGCACCATTCATTCAGCGCCCGGTAGCCACTTCGCTGCTCTCGCTGGCTTTGTTATTGGCCGGTGCGGTGGGGTACTCGGTGTTGCCCGTGGCCTCGCTGCCCGATGTCGACTTTCCCGTGATCGGGGTGAGCGCGGGGTTGCCGGGCGCCAGTCCCGAGACCATGGCCTCGTCCGTGGCTACTCCGCTGGAGCGGCAGTTCGGGCGCATCGCCGGTGTGAACCAGATGACCTCGACGAGTTCGCTGGGCGCGGCCTCGGTCACTTTGCAATTTGACATCAATCGCAACATTGACGCCGCGGCGCGCGACGTGCAGGCCTCGATCAATGCGGCGCGCAGCCAACTGCCCTCCTACCTTCCGCAAAATCCAAGCTACCGCAAGGCCAATCCGGCCGACTCGCCGATCCTGATCCTCACGCTCACCTCGGACCTGGTGCCCAAGCCGCAGATCTACGACATGGCCGACTCCATCCTGTCGCAAAAAATTTCCCAGATCAACGGCGTAGGTCAAGTCTTTGTCGGGGGCAGTTCCTCGCCGGCAGTGCGTGCAGAACTGAATCCGATGCAGCTGGGCGCGAATGGAGTCGGCCTGGAGGCAGTTCGCTCCGCTCTGACGGGCGCCAACGCCAACCGTCCCAAAGGCGCATTTCAAGACGCCGGTCATCGCTGGCAAATCAGCGACAACGATCAAATCTTCAGCGCAAAGGACTTTGCGCCCATTATCGTCGGCTATAACAATCAAACCGGCGCGCCAGTGCGTATCACCGACGTCGGCAAGGTCGTCGACAGCATCGCCGACATCCACACCGCTGGCATCTCGGCAATCAAGCAGGATAAGGGTCCGCCCGCGCAGCTCAAGAGCGCGGTGCTGATCATTATCTTCAAGAGTCCGGGCGCCAACATCATTTCGACCGTGGACAATGTATTGGCCGAGATGCCGCGTCTGCAGGCCGCCATCCCGCCCACCATCAAGATCGACGTAGCCGTGGACCGCACCACCACCATTCGCTCCAGCGTGCGCGACGTGGAGATTTCGCTTGTGATCAGCGTTGCGCTGGTGGTGCTGGTGGTCTTCCTTTTCTTGCGCGAGGTCTGGGCAACCATCATTCCATCCGTCGCCGTACCGCTCTCTCTGTTGGGCACCTTCGGCGTCATGTATCTCGTCGGCTACACCATCGACAATCTCTCTTTGATGGCGCTGACGATTGCGACAGGATTTGTTGTTGACGACGCCATCGTGGTGATCGAAAACATCACCCGCTATCTGGAGATGGGAGACACGCCTTTCGAGGCGGCAATGAAGGGCTCGAAGGAGATTGGCTTCACGGTGCTCTCGATGAGCTTGTCGTTGATCGCCGTCTTCATTCCGATTTTGTTGATGGGCGGCATTGTGGGCAAGCTCTTCCGCGAATTTGCAGTGACACTCAGCGCCGCCATCGCGGTTTCGCTGCTGATCTCGCTGACCACCACGCCGATGCTCTGCGCCAGGTTCCTCAAGTCGCGAGACGAGAGCCGCCACGGTCCGGTCTACCGCGCCAGCGAACGGGCCTTCAATTGGCTGCACAATGAATACGCCATCGGACTGCAATGGGTGCTGCGCCACCAGGTTTTGATGTTGTGCGTGCTCGTCGGCACCTTTGCGCTCAATATCTATCTCTACATCATCGTACCCAAAGGATTCTTTCCGCAGCAGGATACCGGCCGGCTCGGCGGGCAAACCGTTGCAGCGCAGGACATCAGCTTTGCTGCCATGCGCGACAAACAGCGGCAACTGGCGCAAATGACGCTGGATGATCCCGCGGTCCAAACCGTGACGGCCTTTGCTGGCGGGGGCCGTAACAGCAACAATGTGGGCTTCATGTTTATCGCCCTCAAACCTCTCGACCTGCGGCCCTATCGCGACTACGTCGATAACTGGACTGGTCGGCTGCGCAAGATGCTGCATCTCCACCCCGACCACGTCTCCGCCGACGATGTGGTCAACCGGCTGCGCGCCAGGCTCGGCAGCGTTCCAGGAGCCAGGCTCTTTCTCCAGGCCTTCCAGGAACTTCAGGTCGGCGGACGCGCGAGCGCCGCGCAATATCAGTACACGCTCTGGGACGAGAATCTGAAAGAGCTGAACACCTGGGCTCCGCAACTGGAGGCGCGCGCAAAGAGCATGCCCGAGTTGCGCGATGTTTCCACCGATCTGCAGGATCAGGGACTGGCCGCGAATCTGGTGATCGACCGCGATGCCGCTTCCCGGCTTGGCATCACAGCCTCGGCCATCGACAGTGTGCTCTACGATGCCTTTGGCCAACGCCAAGTGTCCACCATGTACACTGCTCTCAATCAGTACTACGTGGTGATGGAGGTGGACCCGATCTATCAGCAGAGCCCGGACTCGCTGAACGGCATCTTTATCAAATCTTCAACTGGCTCGATGGTGCCTCTGTCGACCATCGCTCACTTTGAAAATCAGCGGACTTTTTTGACCGTCAATCACCAGGGCCCGTATCCGGCCGTTACGCTCACCTTCAATCTGGCGCCCAACGTGGCCCTCGGCGACGCCGTAACCGCGCTGGAAAAAGTCCAGAACGAGATGGGCATGCCCTCAGCCATTCACGCCACATTTCAGGGGTCCGCTCAAGCTTTTCAGGATTCGCTCAAGAATGAGAAGTGGTTGATCCTCGCCGCCGTGGTCGCCGTCTATATTGTGCTCGGAATTCTCTATGAGAGCCTGATCCATCCGCTCACCATTCTCTCGACGCTTCCTCCAGCGGGCGTAGGCGCAATCCTGGCGCTGATGATTACTGGAACCGACATGAGCATCATCGCCCTGATCGGCATCATTCTGCTGATCGGCATCGTGAAGAAAAACGCCATTATGATGATCGATTTTGCACTGCATGCCGAGCGCGACCAGGGATTGACGCCGGTCGAGGCGATCTATCAGGCGTGTTTGCTGCGCTTCCGTCCAATCATGATGACGACCATGGCCGCGCTCTTTGGCGGATTGCCGCTGGCTATCGGGATGGGCGTGGGCTCGGAGCTGCGCAAGCCGCTGGGCATCGCTATTGTCGGCGGGCTGATTGTTTCGCAGATGCTGACGCTCTTCACTACGCCGGTGGTTTATCTCTTCTTTGACCGGCTGCAATGGAAGGTGATGAAGCTGCGCCGCATCGGTGCGGAGCTGGAAGAGGCGCCGGGGGACTAGGACCAACCGTCTGTGGCGGGGACAACCAGGCTGGTCAAACCACCTGACAAAATACTGCAGTGCCGTCAATCTGATTCCCAGGCGTCGATTGTTCGTGTTACGATTCCCGGATATGCCGGAAGATACTGCAAATTCGGGTTTCAAACGCTTCTCCGATGCGATTTCAGAACCCCTTATCAAGGCTCACCAGGAAGGGGGATTTGGGTTGACCCTGCTGACGCTGGGGGCAATCCTCATGCTGGCCGCATTTTTTTGGAATCAGCCTGGGCCGATCCGATACATCGTTGTTACAGTGGGAGCTATTCTCACTTTCTTCACATTGGCTTACGTTTACTTCAAAGAGTTTCCACGAGTTCGGCGCGCGAAGGACGCTGTCGGCGCCAATAAGGAAATGATCGACGCGATTCAGCAGTCGGCGATCGAGTTATCCGAGATAGCTTCGGATCTTCAAGCCCTTGCATTTAAGAACGCGAGCCAGATCGCACAAGCGCTTACAGTGGCGAGACCTCTGATACGACAACTCCCGCTCATCGGAAAGGTTGCCGACAGCGAAATCATGATCAAGACAGAAGGCCTCTCTCGCCTGATCGTCGAGAGTACCCAGAACACACGCAAGGTGATCGACGACCTGAAACAGGCTCTGGTCGAAGCGGATCCCAAGTATCTTACAAGTCACCTGGACGACCTGAAACGATATAGAGCCGAGGTTGGCCAGATGCTTATCGGCGACGATCACTGACCCGGCTCGGTTGAGTTATACTTCCGTCGGCGATTCGCCGCACGGAGAAGACGGAATGAAAAAGCTCGATCTGAAGAAACAGTGGAAGGAACTCTACGGGGCGAAGGCGGGCGTGATTGCTGCCGTGGATGTTCCGCCGCTTCATTATCTGATGGTGGACGGCGAGGGCGACCCGAATACTTCAAAGGCATTTAAAGAGGCCATCGAGGCTCTCTACTCGCTCTCCTATACGCTCAAATTCACGCTCAAGAAGAGTCCGCGCGCCATCGATTACGGCGTGATGCCCCTGGAGGGGCTGTGGTGGGCCGACGATCCGCAGGTTTTTTATGAAGCCAAGAAATCTGCTTGGAAGTGGACAGCGATGATCCTGCAACCGGATGTCATCGGGCAGGCGGAGATCGACGCGGCATTCGATGAGGTGCGAAAGAAGAAGAACCTAGCAGCGCTCGAGCGGGCGCGATTTGAAGCGCTCACAGAAGGCCAGTCAGCGCAGGTGCTTTATCTAGGGCCGTTCGCGGAGGAGGCTCCGACGATCCAGCGGATGCATGACTTCATTCACACTGCCGGGAAGGAGCTGCGGGGAAAGCATCATGAGATTTACTTGAGCGATCCGCGGCGAACCGCGCCCGAAAAACTGAAGACGATTCTGCGCCAGCCGATGGGCTAAGGGGCTGTTTTTTCCTGTCTGGTCAAATCGATTTAGACCAATAATAAGGGGTTGAATTTGTCTATAAAGCAACGTCAGTGCCCTTTGTGCCTGATGACGGGTCTTTGTTTACAGTCCGATTAATGATATTGTCAAATTCATCCCGGCACGGCGAAATCGGGATTCTTCCTTTAACCAACCACAGCGATTCCGGCAGATAAGGCTTCCAGCAGTTGAGCCGGATGCATCTCTGCACCCCAGGTTGAGACGGCGCACAGGTGTCAGCAAGATCACCGTGAAATGAGTGGAAAGGCGAGCGCAGACCGATGACCCAATCGTACGAAGCAACTGACGAAAGGCTGGTACTGACCTTGGAGGAGATCACAAACCTGACCGAGGAAGGCGGCAAGCCTGCCGATACGCTGCTGAACGTGGTGGCATTGATCGCCACTCGCTTCAGGACCGACGTCTGCTCGGCGTATCTATTGGAACCTGACCGGTCGAATCTGGTGCTGGCCGCTACGCTTGGACTGCATCCGCAGAGCATTGGCACATTGCGCATGCCGCTCAACGAGGGCCTGACCGGCCTGGTTGCGGAGCGCGTGCTGCCGGTGGCCGTGGAAGATGTGCGGAATCATCCGCGATTCAAATACTTCAAAGAGTCTGGCGAAGAAGAGTACAACTCCTTTCTCGGCGTTCCGCTGATCGACCGTGGAGTTTTGCAGGGTGTTCTGGTGGTTCAAACACGAGAGCCGCGGTGCTTCAGGGAAAATGAGATTCGGATGCTGGTGGAGGCGGCGAGTCAGGTTGCGCCGGTGGTGAGCGAGGCGCGCACGCTGGACCGCTTCATTGCGCCGGTGCAGGAGAGGCTTTGGGCTCTGGCGCGCAATGTGTGGTGGAGCTGGGATCCGGACTGCGTCAGCTTGTTTCGCGATCTGAATCCGACGCGCTGGCGACAGCTCAATCAGAACCCGATCGCCATGCTCAACGAGATGCCACTGAGCGAGATCGAGCGGCGGGCCACGGAGCTGGTGCTGCACAGCCGCATTAACTACGTCTATCGGCGGCAGCAGGAGTATCTGCTGGCGGACCGGACTTGGGGCGCAGCGAATGCGGGCGTGCTGCGGCCGCGGCCAGTGGCGTATTTCTCAGCCGAGTTTGGGCTACATGAATCGCTGCCGATCTATTCCGGCGGCCTGGGCGTGCTCTCTGGAGACCACATCAAGAGCGCATCGGATTTGGACATTCCGCTTGTCGGCGTTGGCTTGTTTTACGGGCAGGGGTACTTTTTGCAGCGGCTGGACAAGAGCGGCTGGCAGCGGGAGGAGTATCTCGAGACGGATGTGAACCAACTGCCGATGCAACCAGCAATTGGCCAGGACGGCAAACCGGTTGTAGTCGAAATTCGGACGCGTGGCGGCATCATCGGTGCCAAGGTCTGGCGGGTGAAGGTGGGCCGAATCGATCTGTTGCTGCTGGACTCGAACGTTGCGGGCAATGCGCCTGAAGATCTGGATACGACATCGCGCCTCTATGGCGGAGACGCGAGAACGCGCATCCGGCAGGAGTTGCTGCTGGGCGTGGGCGGCTTCCGCGCGCTGAAGGCGATGGGAATTACTCCAGGAGTTTTGCATTTGAATGAAGGCCACAGCGGCTTTGCGGTCTTTGAGGCTGTTCGCAGCCGTATGCATGAGGAGGGCATCGACTTCAATACTGCGGCAAGCCAGGTGGCGCGCGAGGTGGTCTTCACCACGCACACGCCGGTACCCGCGGGTCACGACCGCTTCCACGCCGATCTGATCGAGGAGCACCTGGGGCCTCTGCGCGAGCAAATGGGGCTGTCGCAGGAGAACTTCATGGGTTTTGGACGCGAGCAGCCTACCGATTTTCAGGAGCCCTTTTGCATGACGGTTCTCGGGCTCAAGCTCTCGCGTCACGCGAACGCGGTCTCATCGCTGCATGGCGAGGTTTCGCGGTCGATGTGGTGGGGCCTTTATCCCGGCAAGCCGCAGGATGCGGTGCCGATCGGGCACATCACCAACGGAGTGCATGTGCCGTCGTGGCTTGCGCCGCAGATGGGCCGCCTCTACGATCGCCATCTCGGTGTTGGCTGGCAGGCGAATAGCGGAGCTTCGCGGACCTGGGAGGAGATTGAGAGCGTCGACGACGGCGAGCTTTGGGAGACGCATCTCAGCCTTAAGTCGCAACTGATCGACTTTGCGCGACGGCGGGCGCGGGAGCAGGCTGAGCGGCGCAGCGAGCCGCAGGAGACACTGCGCAGGCTCGACAAGGTCCTTTCGCCGGATGCGCTGACGATCGGCTTCGCGCGGCGCTTTGCCACGTATAAGCGGGCGAATCTTCTGCTTGCCGACATCGAGAGGCTGGCGTCAATGGTCAACGATCCGAAGCGGCCGGTGCAGTTTCTCTTTGCGGGCAAGGCCCATCCGCACGACGAGCCGGGAAAGAGAGTGCTGCAGCAGATCGCTGAGATGATGCGCAGTCGGGAGTTCGCAGACCGGTTTGTCTTTATCGAGGACTATGACATCAATGTCGGACGGTACCTGGTGCAAGGCGTCGATGTGTGGCTGAACAATCCGCGGCGGCCGCTGGAGGCCTCGGGAACCAGCGGACAAAAAGTCGTGCTCAATGGCGGACTGAATCTGTCGGTGCTGGATGGATGGTGGGCCGAGGCCTACGACGGGCTGAATGGATTTGCCATCGGCACTGGCCGAACTCACTCGGATATGGACGTGCATGACAGCCGCGACGGTGAAGACCTCTACCGCGTTCTGCGCGACGAGTTGATTCCGCTTTTCTATCAGCGCGATCGCGATGGGTTGCCGCGCGGCTGGATCAAACGGATGAAGCGGACCATTCGAACTTTAGGGTGGCGCTTCAATGCGGATCGCATGGTGATGGATTACACGCTGAAGTGCTACGTCCCGGCGGCGGGGGGAACTTCGAGTGAGATTCGGCTGGTGAGCTAAGAAGCTTTTAAGATTGCCTTTGCAGATTGTTCTGAAGTCGCCGGCGGTTCCGCCGATAGATGATCCGTATTGATAGATGCTGCGATTGCGAGGCGAGTCATGCAAATCAACGGAATGTCTACGACCGCTTCGCTTGCATCGGGCTGGAGCACGGTACAAACGCAGTCCAGACAAGCAACTTCGTCATCTGCGTCCCCCCTTCAGCAACTGCCACGTGAGGATTCCTTTACCTCTTCGATGTCCTCCAAAGCCTCATCATTTGCCGCGGCTCCGCAATCGAAGCCAGCGGCTACCGCGACCTCGTCTACACCCGCCGCAGCCTCCTCGTCTCAAGCTGCCGCCCCGCCAAAATCTCCGACGCCTTCAACCGCATCCCCCAAATCGGGGGGAAGGGCTTCATCTTCGGCGCCGGTTCAGAGTTCTTCGAGCAGCAGTCAACTCGCAACGCTCGCTGCTTCCTATTCAACAACCGTGGAGGGCAAGACTTACTCGGGAAGCGTAGAAGAGACGGGAGGAACCTATACGGCTTCCATTCCGAATGTACCCGGAGCCAGCGCCAGCGGATCGAGCGTCGAGTCTGCGGAAAACAATCTTGGAATCGAACTGGAAATACTCGTTTGACGCGTCTGAGGAAATGCTGCTGGACCGCTGCGGTGACGCCACAGCGATGCTACTCTAGCCGCAGCAAAAGAAGAGCAAAGACGCGGGAAGGTGGGCCACAATGCTTCAGAGGCAGCATCCCTCTGAGGCTAAAGCCGGTCTTTGTTTTGGAGGGTTTGCGGCACGAATGAAATCGGGCCCTTTCAAACGTGTTATTTCCGCGACTTTGGTTTGTCGATCAGTTTGACGGGATAGTAGGCGTTGCGGGCGTACTGGCGGACCATGCGGTTGGTGTTGAAGTAAGAGCCGTTGAAGGCCAGTGTGTTGCGCATCAGGCAGGCCCACCGCTCGGGCGCATCCAGGAAGAGCGGGACCACGGCGGTTTCAAGCTTATGGTAAAGCGAATTGGCCTCTTCGGCATCGTTTGCGCCGTCTTCGATTGCCCAGCCGGTAAAGCCCTCGATGCAGCCCTCGATCCACCAGCCGTCAAGTATCGACAGGCTAGGAACGCCGTTCAGCGCTGCCTTCATGCCGCTCGTGCCGGAGGCCTCGTAAGGCCGGCGAGGAGTATTGACCCAGACGTCGACGCCCGCGGTCAGCATCGCGCCAAGATTCCAGTCGTAGTTCTCGAGATAAACGATGCGCAGTCCGTTGTTCGATAACTTTGCCGCTTCCTCGACGACTTGTTGAATGAGCGCCTTGCCGGGCTCGTCCTGGGGATGGGCTTTACCGGCGTAGAGAATCTGCAAACCGCCGGCCTTGGCGGCGATCTCCGCCAGTCGACTGGGATCGGTGAAGAGCAAGGTAGCGCGCTTGTAGGTCGCGACGCGGCGGGCAAAGCCCAGTGTCAGCACCTTGGGATCGAAGACCCGACCGGTGCGCGCGGCCACCTCGGCGAGCAACGCCTCCTTATTGCGGGCATGAGCCTCGAGAATCGCCTGCTCGGGCAGGTCTATGGAGTTGCGCAGATACAGGGTATCGCGTCGCCACGAGGAGAAGTGCGTGTCCATCATCTGCTGGAATGGCTCGGAGACCCAAGTGGGCGCGTGAACGCCGTTAGTGATCGAATCGATCGTGAACTCAGGGAACATCTCGCGGGAAACCTTGGCATGTTGCATGGCCACGCCGTTGGCATAGCGCGAGAAGCGCAGCGCCAGCAGGGTCATGTTCAACATGCCGTCGCGAAAGCAGCCTAGACGCTCGAGGCGCGCCGAGCGGTCGCCGCCCAGAATGCGGATGGCCTGCTCCATTGAGAATCGGTCGTGCCCTGCCGGCACCGGCGTGTGCGTGGTGAAGACACAGCGCTTCCGCACCTGGTCCATGTCGGTTTCAGTGGCTGCGCCCAGCGGGCCGCCACCTAATTGGCGCTCCAGCAGACCCAGGGTGAGCAGCGCGGCGTGGCCCTCGTTCATGTGGTAGACGTTGACCCGATGCCCCAGGGCGTGAACCATGCGCACTCCGCCCATGCCCAGTACGATCTCTTGCTGGAGGCGGTAGTTGGTGTCGCCGCCATAGAGGTGATCGGTGAGGCCGCGATCCCAACCCGAATTCTCATCAAGGTCGGTATCGAGCAGGTAGATCGGCACAACGTGGCCATAGCGGCCCACCATGTCATAGCGCCAGCAGCGAACCGTCACGATGCGATCTTCGATTGAAACCGTGACCCGCGCCTTCTCCTCGGTGCAGAAGTCGGCCGGGTTCCAGGGCTGGATGTCCTCGGTCTGCATGCCGGCTTCGTTCAGATGCTGCTGAAAGTAGCCCTTGCGATGGACAAGCGAGAAGGCGACCAGCGGCACGCCCAGATCGGCTGTGGAGCGCAGCGTGTCTCCGGCAAGCACCCCCAGGCCGCCGGAGTAGGTGGGCATACTGGGCTCGATCGCGATCTCCATCGAGTAGTAAGCTACCAGGCCTGAAGCGGGAAAGGTCTCATAGGAAAAGGGCTTGGATGACGTCGGTTGCATCGTTGCTGGTGTCCCCACTGCGACCCTGAATTAGATGGGGCGCTCTGGAAATAGAAGTCCCCGGATGCTGAACGGGCTATAGCCATCCCTCCCGATCTTCATCGTGTCAGGGGTCCCTTCGATTTTAGCAAGGAAAGCGGCTGAGGAACCTGATCCAGTCTCAGATCCCCAGGGCCGACGCATATAAATGAACCGCATTTGCTATATGCAAACCGCAATCGAGCTGTAACAAGGGGAAATGGACAGCCCCTTGAAGTATTTTGCCGAATTGACAGACCCTCGGGTGGAG
>JBEKCA010000124.1:0-13424 GCA_050015115.1 Occallatibacter sp. | reverse complement strand
CTTCAACGCCCGTGATTGCCGCGTCGATCATTGCGGCAGTGCGGCTTGCAAGGGAGCAGGACATCAGCAGGCCATCGCCCCGTTTGACATCGGTCGTAACGGACAGCATCGCGCCGGCAAGAATGATCCTCGAAAAGATCGCGCGATAGGCTGGCGGAAAGACGACAACCGCTTTAAGCTGTAGACCTATGTGCGGGCGATACGGCAGGCGGGCGGACAAGCAGCGGATCGCTGAGTGGTTCCATGCCCACAACACCGATGTGTTCAACGATGAGTATTACGAGATCAACTCGACACGCCTCACGCCGTCGTACAACATTTCTCCTGAGAGCATTCAGCCCGTAGTGCGGCTCGACCGCGACACAGGCGAACGTGTTTTGGCGTTCATGAAATGGGGCCTCTTGGCTTATTGGTCCAAGACGGCCAAGGCTGCCTTCAGCTCCATCAATGCCCGCTCCGACAAGCTCGAGTCTAGCGGCGCCTGGCAAGAGCCATGGAAACACCGTCGTTGCCTCATACCGGCAAATTTCTTCTTCGAATGGGAGCCACTGACCAAGGAGGAGGAAAAGAAAAAGCACAGTAAGCCTTGGGCGGTTTCGCTTGCGGATGGTGGCCTGTTCGCATTCGGAGGGATCTGGGACAAATGGAAGGGCGAGGACAGCAACAAGAACGAAATCATCGTCGAGAGCTTCAGCATAATCACAACAGATCCAAACGAAGTTCTGGAGCCGTTCCACAACCGTTGTCCTCTGATTATCGAGCCCAGAGACTATGAGCGATGGCTGGCACCGGCCGAGCCTTCCCATCTGCCGATTGATTTGGTTCGAACATTTCCGGCGGAAGGAATGAAAGCCCGGCGAGTGGCCAAACTCCAAGGGAATGGCCCGCATCTGCTAACACCTCTCGTTGAATCAGGGGAATCCGCTTGATCGCTCATTGCGGAGCAGAGACCAATGCGCAAAGATGCCGGGGCCGCTGTCTGCAACGATAACTCCGATTTGCGTGGCTGGGGATTAGCACCAATAACGCAGAGCAAGAAAAGCAATAAGATGAATGCAGCAGGCCAATGTGACTCACGACGCCATCACAATTTCGCCGGGTCCGCGCCTTCGCGCCGCCTTGATTCTGGCCATCGTCGCGGACGTGGTGCAGATCGTTGTTTTCCCTCTCTTTGTTGCGGGCGCTGAATCGCCCTTCGACGACATACTCGACTTGGGAATGGGAGCTGTGCTGACTTACCTTCTCGGTTGGCACTGGGAGTTCCTGCCATCATTTCTTGGCAAGCTGGTGCCGGGAGTTGATTTGGCTCCTCTCTGGACGTTGGCGGTTGCAAATGTCTATCGCAAGTCGAAGCAAATTGCGGTTGCCCAAGAAGGAATCAGGGAGGAGCGTTCGGTAAGGGAAGGCCCGCGAGGTATGTAAACAGCATGCATCGCATCGGCCTCAAGAAGGCCGACTAAGCAAAAGGGGAGTTTCACGGCGATGAAGGATTTGTCACTCTCGAAGGTCTATCAGCTGCTCGAACCGGGACCTGTGGTCCTGTTGACCACCGCACGAAAGGGCCGGGCCAACATCATGACGATGTCCTGGCACATGATGGTCGAGTTCGAACCCCCGCTGGTCGCATGCGTTGTTAGCAACGCCAATTTCAGTTTTGCCGCACTGCGGGCAACCAAAGAGTGTGTGATCGCTGTGCCGGCGCGCAAGTTGGCGGCGAAAGTCGTCGGGATCGGCAACTGCTCCGGCCAGAACGTGGACAAGTTCAAGAAGTTTGGCCTGACCCCGGTTCCAGCCGAGCGCGTGGCGTCGCCACTTGCGGCTGAGTGCTTCGCAAATTTCGAATGCAGGGTGGTCGATACACGCCTTGTCAGCAAGTTCAACATCTTCATCCTTGAAGTGCTGAAGGCCTGGACAGATCCGGCGCAGAAGAATCCCAAGACCATCCACCATCACGGGTATGGAAGGTTTGCTGTCGATGGGGAGATGATCAGGCTGAAGTCGAAGAAGGCGTAAGGGGCAGGAGAGACGCATTGATAAACGCCGCCTCAGATGTGTAACGGCGCCCAGTGCCGGCTGGTCAGGTCCACAGCTCCGACGCTCGAACTGCTCCGCTCCTTGAGTAAGCGCCTTCTCCGTGCGCCTCTACACCCGCGCGCGGCCGCGGACGCGGGTTCTCTGCTGTAGGCGCACGGAAATGGAATTGTAAAGCTCATCTTCGTAGGCTTCGAGAGTGACGGCAACGGCATAATCCTGCTGCTCAATTTCAACCGGGGCCCATTTTCTTTGGGAACGTACCAGTAGCCAATATGTGTCATCGTAGCGGGCTGCGCCTCGTTCAAATTCAAAGCATCCAGCCTGCAATGTGCTTGTGTTTCGGCGATACGCTTCCCTAGCCTTCGCGCAACCTCCGACAAGCTGAGCGGCACGATTTCATCAAGCGCCGTCAGAAGAGCTTGTCGAATTTGGATCGCAGGCCGGGATGGAGACACGCTGCGATTTCTTGCGCTTACCAGAGCATCTTTTGCTGCAGCAAAGTTCGTGGGTGTTGGTCCCGATGGAGCGAAGAGGCTCGAAGCAGGGACATTCAGGGAGCGAGCGGTCCGCAGTAGGTTCTCCAGCCGCGGGACCGTCGCACCATCCAGCCAATTCTGTAGAATGCTGCGCGGACAATGAATGTACTCGGCCAGCGCAAGAACGTTGCCGTTGGAAATATGTCCGAGATACGCGATCAGGCTTCCGCGAAGCGATTCTCGGACGGCAGTTGGGTCGACACGGGGGAGCATTGCTAGCAGACCTTCTACCTGTCTGGAAGACCACGTCTGGCCTTCTCCGTCGGTCGAGATGAATTTCGATCGGTCCTCGTCGACATATGACGCGCCCAACCACCAACCGCAACGCTCGCAATATCCAGGCCGAGAAAACACACCAAGAGGACTCAGTTGTCGTTTGCAGCGATGGCAACTGTGGCTGAGCGGTTGCTGATGCACCCGACAATGCGATGACACCTTGAATGCCCATAAAAGCGGCTCATAGACGGTTTGCCCGTTCACCCGCCATTGCTCGAAGCAGAACGAACACCAAGCCCGGTGCCGGTGAAACAAATTCTCAGGAATCGCATTGCGGAACGGAAGCAGAGTGAGACATCGCAGATCTCGGCGCCTGGTTGCGGTTTCCAAAACGTGAACCCACTTTGTGGCTCGATCTGTAACGCCGTTGATCGCATAGCTGCAAGCTCGGAATCCATGCCCGCCGGCTCGGACTGCTTTGGCTGCAGCCGTGACCATTGGGTCCTGCGGATCCGCCAACTCCGAGAGTACATGGCCTACAAGATCTCCAACGCTTATCGAGTGTGCCTCTGCAAGTCGGGCCACATAGCTGCTCAGGCTCTCAACCAACGCGGTGCCGACGCCGATTGGCACAAGCGGATAGAGCTTGCTTCTTGGAGGAATAGCAAAGCTTGATAGTGACCACGAATCATAAGCTGGCTGCATTTGCGTTGACTCGTCCAATAACGTCGCGCGTCGGAAGCCGTTGTCCCGGTCTCCAACGTTGCTTCTTTGACAACGGAATTCCTATGGAAACCGCAGAAGCGATTAACTTGTCTGGATGTCCTTTATCACAGCCTAATCCGAGTCGCATTCTGAGCCGATTGCATTCTTCGGAGCCCTCCAGCAGCCCAACCTCTCCTTCCAATGTTTCCGACAGCATTTTGTCGCACTGGGACACACTCAGCGCGTGTGCCTGCAGATCTCGAATCGTCAAGACTGTCGCGTTTCGTCTGAATACTCCGGTGAGCGCCCTGACCAGCCAATCCTTCAAGACTCCCACGCAGCCGATGCTGCGCTCGTATAGGTATTCCCAGTCGCGTACGAGATCCGGCGGTTGCGAGAGGGGAAGCTGTTGTTCAAACGAACGCACAACATTCAGGAACATTTCCCGATCTTTGGGATCGTCGGCGCGATAGCGCGGAAAGTGAATGTCTACGCTCCGGCGGCTCAGTTGTGCACTGAGATTGCGAAAGGCAAGAAGCTCATAGGTGCCGAATAACACGTGAACCGTATCGGTGCGATTGGCGATCGACTTGATCACGTCCAACTGGTCGGAGAGCCTCCTCCCGGAGCCAGTTCTTGCCAAGTGCTGTGCCTCATCAAGCAGTACTGCCACCGGGCGCCGGAATCGAAGGGCCTGCTCTGTAGCGTGATGATACGCTGCTCCTGCTGCTCTCGTGTTGGGCATGAAGCTCATAACTCGATCGGCTGTCCGAACCGGATCTTCCAGATTCCGCTTACGGTCTACTAACGGCTCGTCCATTTGGAGAAGCAGCCGTACGAAGTGATCACGCCAATTGAAGGTGCCAGATTCTGGCGCAATGCACTCCACACTCACGACAGGGAGTCGCCCCGGGGTAGCTTCGAGTTCGGGTAGCATCTCCATTGTCAGCATCTGCTCGACTTTTGCACGCAGAGTCGATTTTCCGACGCCGGTTGGTCCCAGCACCATAATCAAAGAGTTCGACACTCTTCCGTGAATTGCGCCGAGGAGGACCTCCCGAGCAGAAAGTAACCGTGGATGGGCCATGGTGTATGCGCGGAAATACTCTAGCCTCGCAGGCCAAGGCTGACCAAGCAGTTCACGAGGAAATCCTGGTGGCGCCATATCCATCAGAAGGCTCCGTATACTTCATTGATGGTCGTCTCGTCGACATACGATCCAGCACTCTTCACAGTGGGTTCTTCATGGCAGTCTCGGCTGGGAATACAGTCTTCGGCGTGGGGCTTGGATACAAGTGTCAGCCGAGTTTCTTTGCTTTCCAGGTCGCGTAGCCGCTGGGCCAGCAATACTTCTTCCGCCTCGACGGACTGCAGAAATTCTGCCAATCGTCGGGCGGTTACCGAAGAAGCAGCGGAATGGTTGCGCCGGCGCTGGTGCATTTCGCTGCTGGCTAGCATGACCTCACGTTGCGAGCGGCCTTTCAACACCGCGTAATATTCGGAGTGACACTGCAACCACTGTTTGTTTGCGAACGCATAAGCAATACCGACATCGAATGGATCGTACCGGACTGGTACCGCTTGGCACTCACCGGCGAAATTGCGGAAAGCTTCGCACCAATAATAGATGTGGTTGATCTTCACGCCTCTGCCCGGCATCAGCTTCGCCGTTCCTTTGGAAGTCGTAGGCAGTGTGAGCATCAGGAATTCCTGGTTGTAGGGAACAATCCGATGGAGGCGCTGACCGTATCGAGTCATGCCCGCCTCGAATGCCTGCCGCGGGCTCTCCCCGAGCACGGGATGAGCAATCGTGTCACGAAGTTCGTACAGGTATTCCGACAATCGCTGATGCAACTCCGCCAGCGGCCATATCGCCAGCGATCTGGGATTCACCGACTTGGTGACCTGGCGGACGTTACGGGTGATCTGCGTGTTTCCGGTCAGGTTGTGAACGAACTGGGTGTTAGCGACTCCGAAAAGCCTTTCACAGATAGAGCCAAATCGTGCTTTCGCTGGAGGTCTGGTCTTCTTCATGCACTCATAGCGTGCCAGTAGCGTTTCAAAGTACGTACTCTCGAACTCCCTACCACCATCGATGACAAATATCTGCGGCAGCCTGCTGAAGCGGCGGACACACTCCCGCAGCGTCATCATGCAGGAACGATAACTCGGTGCATCGAATGTCAAATAAAATGCCAGTGTCCGACGGGAAAATGCATCCGTAGCTATCGTGATCCACGGACGGCCAAGGTTTTGGCCGGTGGCGGCGACGGTTTCAACGTCCAACTCCGTGTGGTCGATATGAACGATTTCAAATGGGCGATCACCGTGCCGGGGCGTTTTTAGATCCAACTCCCAATAAAACGTCTCCAACCTGTAGCTCGCGCGCCGACCTTGACGTTTCAATGTCTGATTCAGAGCCGGTCGTTTCTTCACGGCAATGCAAAAGGTCTTGTAGCTGGGAGCCACAACTGCCTGTTTTTCACACGCAAGCTTCAGTCCTGCCCACGATGCGTACCGTGTTTTCTGCTTGAGCGTCTCGTAGTCGCTATCGAGGACTTCTCCCATTAAACAGCGCGTCGCCTCAGATAATCGCGGTGTGCAGTTTCCTCTATGAGCTGACTCGGGCAACAGGCCCAGGTATCCTGTGCCTGAACTGGCCTCTGCTGCGCGGTACCGAGCAAGCCAGCGGAAAAATGTGCGCCTGGTCGCTTCTGTCTGGCAAGGCAACTTCCCACTTGCCAGATAGTCGCTAATGAGCAGGACGCGCTGATTGGCAACACACAAATCGCTTTCGCGCGCTCGGGACAGCCGCTCGCTGATAGCAGATTTCGCACTGACTTTGGAGGCTACGACTTTAATTCGATTCTGACCAATCAAAGACTCAATGAGCCGTCTCGGCAATTCGCTCAGCCTCTGATTGTCTGAGAGTAGACTCACAGAGGTCTCGCCAAGGTTCACCACATTCCACAGGTGACCATCCCAATTGACCGTACTTCCGCACAGAAGATCAGCAAATATGGGTGTATGAGGGTCTCGGGCCAGATTGGCTGTTGTCTTGGAGATCACTTCTGGCCCAGCCTGAAGCTGTACGCGTCTCGGCTCTGCGAGTGGAGCGGCATGAAGGTCCACGGGGATAATGTTCGCCGCGATCATGCTGAAAATGTCGTCCGGAGAAACCTTGCCTTCGGTCAATTGCAACAGCCCGTCCAAGGTCACACCCGGGCTAGCCGACAAATATGCGAACGCAATTTCGCGGGACCTTGCCGAGATTGTTTGAGGCTCCCGCAGGTAGTCCTCAAGAAACTGGATGTTTCGCTGAAACACCCAATCAATCTCTGCCGACGAGCGAACACGGTAGTAAAGCCCATGCCGTTCCGCATAGGCAGCGCCGGGCGGACAAAACCATTGGCCATCCTCACCGCTGGAGTAGCGGTTCGAATTGTGCGCTTTGAGCCGATGCAGCTCTTCCTCTGTCTTCCATTCTTCCCAGCCCGCTTCTTGCCGGCGAATGACGAAGAAATCGGGCGTATGCAGAACGCCCATTCGCCTTCCCGACGTGCTCTCGTAATCCAATTTGATTGGCGACGGCTGGTCAAAATACTCGAGGACTGTATCGTCGTGCTCCATCTCATAGATACCAGCGAGTTCGACTCGATGGCTTTCAAACTGGATGGTGACGCCCATCTTCCTGCTCGGGTACCGGCCACTCACGTTCGAGCGTCCACCGCCCACGCGCCGGGATGGACCTGACGACCGAATCTCCTCGATTAGCGATCGTGCCGACTCGGCAAGGGCCAGTTTCTGGAACCAAACCAACAGATCATCGCGTCCGAGCATCAAGGGCACCTCGATTGGATCTGCATACTTTCAGCCGCGCCAGCACTGCTCACTTTTGCGACGCAGAGCTCCGTTCTCGCTTCTGAGCACGCAAGTAACGCACCCCAGCTTCCTTGATAAGGTCTTCCAATCGCCGGCCCTTCTTGATGGCTTCCTGAATCTCCGGAGCCAACTGTTCCGGCACGTAGATCGAGAATCGGCGATTCGCCAGGTAGCCGGATAGAGCAAAGCTGCTGTGGCCCTTGCCCGATGCACAGGCCGAGCAGTTCTCCCGAATGCAAGGGCTCTTCCGCAAGGAAACAGAACCCATCGCTACCGGCCACAAATTCCGGATCGCGTTCAAGAACCATCGCCGGACATCTTCAGAAGTTTCGTTCTTACGCATCGTATGTGTGCAATATAACACCTATTCTCTTCTTGTCAACTGCCATCCTAATTACTACCGTGATTCCGTTTTCTGAGAGAGCATTGCGGCCGACGTTGCAGCGTTGCGGTGTTCAGCTGCGCTTTCCGCCAAGCGATACGGCGCATCATTACACCCGTGTACTCACTGCCACTTTATCCTTCACTTTTGCACTTACTGCCACTTTATGCTTCAAAAGAGGCTCTCCGCCCATGAGGACACGCGCAGATCGCAAAGGGATTACAAATGCAGCAGTGCCACTTTATGATTCAACCCGGTGCCATCTTATGGTTCAAGGCACATGGGGTTTTGAATCAGGTCGTGTATTCTTCGATGGGAGGTGCTAAACGCACCATGGTGAAAGATATTCTTGCTAAGATCGACGCCGAGATCGCCCGCCTCGAACAGGCCAAGGCTTTGTTGAGCGCATCGGGCACAGTTAGCGCCAAACGTAAGCCTGGCCGTCCTGCCAAGGTTGCTACTCTTGTGATTCCGAAGGTTCAGAAGACCAAGAAGCGCGGCAAGATGAGCGCGGAAGGACGGGAGCGCGTACGTCAGGCGCAGATCAAGCGCTGGGCAGCATTGAAGGGCGTTTCCAAGGCGAACCTGAACGCCACGGTTGCGCCGCTGCCAAAGCCAAAGAAGAAGACGGCAAAGGCTGCTTGATTAGCTTCAACGCGGAATACAATCGGTCCCGCAACCGATATAGAGTTCTGCCGTTAGAAAACCCCGTGAGGGACCAGTAACCAGCAACTGTCTGGTGAACGGTCACATACTCAGCGCAACGCCGAGATATGGAAATTGAGCGCAATGGCGACTTGATCGGCAATAATCCGCGGTCGACGAGCGCATTGGAGATTTGCACTAAGCAAGTTTTGACATTCCGCAAAGAAGGGCCGGCAGAGTCTGGTAGAAACTAGAATATGCCGAGTCTGGTTCCGATTGGATTTCGGTGTAAGATGGAGCACCATGCGTCGCATCGTGGGTATTTGTCTCGTTCTCTTGTACTGGCTCGTGCCTCTGATGGCGCTCGTTCCCGCCAGTGCGGAGTCGCGCCTGCCCGCGTGCTGCCGCAGGGGCGGCAAGCACCATTGCATGATGAACATGGCGGAACGTGCGGCGCTCGAGGATGGTCAACCGCATTGGACGGCGCCCGCCTCGAAATGTCCCTGCTTTCCTGTTCAACCCAAGGCAGCTCATACCCCACTCACGCTCTATCAATCAATCCCCGCTAGCTTCATCTCTGTCGCGAGCCATCCCCATGGCGTCGTGCAGTCGGAATCAAAGCGCAGGATTTCGCGCGACCGTTCGCGGTCCAAGCGCGGCCCACCCCAGTCACAACTCCTCTAACCTAGACGCGCGGCACGCAAGACAGGAACACTCTTGTCTGCTCCCCGCCGTGTGCGTCAGCCGTTCCGCGCGTTCGTAACTCACCACGAACGCACTGCCAGACCGGAGGAGGTCATCGTGCGCGCTCATCTATGTGTGCTTGCGCTTCTGTTTGCTTTGTCGATGTGGGGCGAAAGTCTCGCCCAGGAAACACAACAACCCGCTGTACCAGCATCCATTTCCACCGGCAGCGTTGCCGGAGTGCTCAAGGATCCTTCAGGTGCGGTCATTGCCGGAGCGCGCGTGGAATTGCGCTCCTCCGCCTTAAGCCTCAACCAAACCAGAATCTCTGATCATCTGGGCCATTTTTCCTTTGGTTCCGTCCCAGTTGGCGAGTATCAGCTAACCATCACGGCTCCAGGATTTGCCAGCCAGATGATCCGTTCCGTCACCGTGGCAGCCGGCAAGGAACTCGCCGAAGATCTCTCGCTTGCGATTGCCGTGGTGGCGACCAACGTTCAAGTTGAGGGACAGGACGCCAGCTCCGTCTCCGCCTGGGATCTAAAGGCGCAATCCTCCTCGCAGAGCCACAATAGCGCCGATATGCTGGCCGACGCGCCCGGAGTCAGCCTGCATGGCAATGGCGAGCTGGCTACGATCCCGTTCCTGCATGGTCTGGGCGATGAGCGGGCCAAAATTCTCGTGGATGGCATGACCATCTCCAGCGCCTGCCCGAATCATATGAACCCCACGCTCGGCTACGTCGCCCCGTCTCAGGCCGCGCAAATGACAGTGCTCGCTGGGATCACGCCGGTCAGCCTTGGCGGAGACAGCCTGGGCGGCACCATATCGGTCGAAACTTCCGCGCCCGCTTTTGCAGAGGCCGGAAGCAAGTTGCGCGAAGAAGGAACTTTCACGGCATTCTACCGTTCCAACGGTGATAACTGGGGTGGATCGCTGAACGAGGGGATTGCCAACGAGCACTTCAGCCTCGGCTATGTCGGCGCGTTTACCACGATAGATGACTACACCGACGGTGCGGGCCACAAAACCACATCAACTTACGCGCAGAGCACTGACCATTCGCTCACACTGGCGGCGCAGAGCGGTCACAACTTCTTTGAGGCAACCGGGAGCTACCATCATGTTCCCTTCGAGGGCTTTGTGAACGCCTTCATGGACCTCACCCACAACAACGCCACGTCGCTCAATGTGCGCTACCGCCGCACGCTGGCCACCGGTTCGGTGGATGCCCGCTTCTACTGGCAGAACACCCTTCATGAGATGAACTTTCTTTCGGACAAAGTTGCCGTAGATGGCGCAGGCGCATCCATGCCGATGAACACCCACGGCCGGGACTTCGGCTACTCGCTGCGCTATGAGTCTGCGCTTTCGGCGCGCCACACCTTCCGCGCCGGCAATGAACTGCACCGCCTCCGCCTGGACGATTGGTGGCCACCGGTTGCGGGTACGGCTCCCATGATGGGCCCCAACACTTTTATCAATATCAACAATGGCCGCCGTACACGGCTTGGAACGTACGCTGAATCCTTCAGCCACTGGAACTCGCACTGGTCCACTCTTGTCGGCGTGCGCAACGATACCGTGTGGTCTGACGCGGGAAATGTGCAAGGATACTCCGGCATGTACGCCGCCGACGCGGCAGCGTTCAACGCTGAAAACCACTCTCGCACCGACGTCAACTTTGATTTGACGGCACTGGCCCGCTACGACGTCAACCAGCACGCCGCGTTCGAGTTCGGCTACGCGCGCAAAAACCGTTCGCCGAACCTTTACGAGCGATATTCGTGGTCCACCAGCATGATGGCGGCTAGCATGATCGGATGGTTTGGCGATGGCAACATGTATTACGGCAACATCGCTCTGAAGCCGGAGACCGGTAACCTCCTCAGTGGCACTCTTCTGCTGCACAGCCACGCGCCAAAGCCTTGGGAAGTAAAGTTGACGCCCCACCTGAATTCCATCCAGAATTACGTTGACGTGGACGTCGCCTCGATGGGCATGATGGGAATGGGAACACCGCTGCTGCGTTTCGCCAACCACGACGCCCGCATCTACGGCGGCGATGTTTCCGGTCTTGCCACGCTGTGGAGCAGCAACGCCGCCGGCACTGGCAAACTGAGCGTCGGCGGGGCATGGCTGCATGGGACTCGCACCGACAGCGACACTCCGCTTTACCAGATGATGCCGCTCAACCTGCGCCTTGCCTTTGACGAGGAAATCAAAGGACTCAGCGCCGGATTCGGCTCGGAGTTGGTGGACAGCAAGTCACGCCTTGACCCCCACCGCATGGAATTGCATACCCCAGGATATGCGCTCTTCAATGTTCACGCCGTCTATAAGACCAGGAATCTGCAGGGGGGCTTCCGGGCGGACAATCTTTTCAATCGTCTTTACGAATTGCCTCTTGGCGGCAATAACATCGACATCTATAGCGCCACCGGCAACATGACTCCGGTCACTGGCCGGGGCCGATCACTCGCACTTAACCTGACTTGCACGTTTTGAAACCGACAAATCGTCGCACCTGCATGAAGCATCTTCCTGCGATGTCGGTATCAGTGTGCTCTCGTAGTACAGACGTTGAAAGCCGGCCACCTGTCAGTGCGGCCACCGCAGAACAAGGCTCGCAGTTTCCTGCGGGCTTTGTTCTGCTTGTGATCCCACAGTGTCTCCACGTTTCGATAGAGAGCTTCACACGGGGTTTCGCCTCATGCCGGATGAACCGGCTGCCGACCGACTTGCAGCCTGAATTCGAAGATGCAGACAATCATTGCAACTTGATCTTGTCAGCAATCTCTTTGGCGGATTTTTGCGATACCTCTGCCTGTTCTGCATAGCGGCTCCAGTTGGCCACGGCCGCTTTTACCTTTGCCAGAATCTCCGGCGCGTTTTTGATCCCGTGCTGTTTGCCCAATGTCTCAAGTTGGGCTGCGCCGGGATTCCTTCCCTCGCCCATGACGATCATGCTTTGCTCTCCGCCCGGGCCATAGGAAAAGGTAAGGTCATAGGCAGGCGCGAACGTCCACTCATTTCTTGCGTTCAGCAGGAACGAAAAATTCTTCACATGATCGTCGCGGTTATGAGCAAGAACGTTGAAGCAGGCCAGCGCATGGACCTTTTCTGCTTCCTGGATATTCCTGGTCAAGGCCTGTGTCACGCGCAGAACCATGTCGTAGTCGAGACTAGGAGTGCGATGATCGGCATGGATCAGGCCGCCAAGGCTATGCATGTGGATGCGGGCATCGCCGTCCCGGTCGAAGCGTTTCGTGCCGAAATATTTGTTCCTTTTCGTGCGGAAAAGGTGGGTCTCAGGCATCTCCACGCCTGCATCCTTTGCCATCAGGCTATAGGCGTATTCGATAGCTCCCGCGTCTCGCGCATCCTGGGAAGACGGAAACTTGATCATCCAGTGCGCGAAGCCCGGTTGCAATTCCTGCCGGCCGTGAACGATCCTTTTCTTGTCGGTGCTCACTTGCGCCACGATCTTGGGCCGGGCACCCGAAGAAGAGCCATTGAGCCGCAGCAAATCTTCGAAGACCTCTTCATTCTCTCCGGCCAGAACGGCGGCTGATTCCTCGGCAAGTTTGTCGAGCGCCAGCGGAGCATCGTCGGCGTTTTGCTGGTTCAGTTCTGGCTCGTAGCTGAGAGCGCCCATGCCGTGCCGTCCCACGTAAGCCAGCCGGTCGAGCGGATTCAGTTGGCCGCGATGGATACCGTATTTTTCCACCGTGCGATCGAGCAGAAGGCGGCCCCATCCGTCCGGCAGACTGTCGTTGAATACACCGAACAGGCCGTCGAAGATCGTAGTGTCTGCAATAGACACGCCGGACCTGAGGGGAAGCTTGATCGGCGATATCTCAATGCCAGAAGTGATGAAGGCGGCGTCATACTCGAAAAGGATCTGCCTGTCCTTGAATGCGAGACGTCCAACCTTGCGGTGTTGGTTTTGCGCATCCAGATAGACAGTCAGCAACTCTGTCGGACTATATGCCATGGCTGCGTCCTTTTCTGCCCGTCGCTCTGCGCCGCCGCGCCGGCGTTGCCAGCAAGGCGTCGAGCGATTGGGTGGCTGAGATAGACGGGCTTTCTGCGGCCAGCTTGTCGAAATCGTCAAGGCAATTGAGCACGAAGGCCAGATTCAGAAGTGAGTCCAGCGCGATCAATCCTTTGCGCTCAAATCGCTTCAGCGAACTGAAGGTCACGCCCGAGCGCGCCGCCAGTTCTCTCTGCGTCAGGTTCATGGCAAGACGCCGGGCCTTGAACCGCCCTGCAATGCCTGTCTGGACCTCTTGCACAGTCTTGAGATATACGGCCAATATGTTGCCTCTTTATCCAAT
>JBEKCA010000123.1:0-16457 GCA_050015115.1 Occallatibacter sp. | reverse complement strand
AATATCAACTTTAGCAAGGCACAGGCTGATGGTTACCCCTACGTTTTGTGGGTCAAAGAAACCTACGCCGGAGAATCCACGATCCTGACAAATCTCGGGACTCTTTCCGCGGGGTCGGCACTGGAGTTCAAGCTCTACGATGCCGCCTCCGGCAAGGAGCTTGGCAAGACCGGCAGAGCCAGCAGTTATGCGGCGCGCAAGCAGGAGTTCGGGCCAGCCACATCGGATCGTCAGGCCTTTTTAGTCGATTACGGTGCTGCTGTCGGCGCGGAATGCAATCAGGTTTATGGCCTGCTCAACAAACAGGGGCACCTTCACGCCATGGCCGAGGCGCGCGGATTAGGCAGCGAGGTTCCGGACCTGGGGACGATTCTAGCCAGGTACGAAAAACGCTTCGATTACGACTTCAAGCTCGCCAAGGGTTGGCACCATTTGAAAGGACCTTCAAAGTATTCGGCGACCTTGCAGAGGTTGTTTCATGACGCAAACGATGTGCGCGTCGTCGTAGCGGTCGATTTGATGCTCGCTGAACTCGGTCAGAAACCCGGAGACTTGAACGAATACATTCGACTCTATTTTGAACGATTACAGGAACAAGGCTATGCGCCTGAGTCAGCAACGCCCTATAAGGGGCTGAATCTGGATCCTTCCTTCACGGTTTATCTGATCGATCGACCGAATGGAGCAGGAAAGGAAATATTGGCCTTTCGCCGCCTGGATGATCCATTCGTGGTCTTGTACGACGTGGTGTGCGAGAAGGACTTCGACGGCTATTTGGCGAAGTACAACACTGATCTCGAAGAGATGATCAACGGTTCAAAGATCAAGATGCGCTCGTGACTCCAACCTAACCAGATGGATGCTTCCGTAACGAGCAGTGGGCTCAATTCGACCTTAACCGGTAACGCGACTTTTGAGGTAGATATGAAACGGCAAGATACGTCTTTGCGAATCGCGGCGATCGGACTTTCGATTGCTCTCAGTTTGGGCCTCCTCGCCGGTTGCGGCAAAGGCTCTAAGTCCAAATCTTCTTCGACCACCTCCGATGCAGAGACTGTGGCAACGCCAACTTTCTCGGTTGCCGGCGGAACGTACACTACGGCACAATCGGTCTCCCTCAGCGACTCGACCAGCGGCGCGACGATCTATTACACTACCGACGGAACCCCGCCGACAAAAACTTCCTACATCCAATACGCTGGCGCCATCACCGTCTCTTCCACGGAGACGATCGAAGCCGTCGGCGTGTTGTCGGGCGAAAATGACAGTGCTGTGGCTTCTGCTACCTACACGATTAATCTGACGACAGCGGCTCCGGCCTTCTCGGTTCCGGGCGGAACCTACACTGCGGCGCAGACGGTCACCCTCAGCGACTCGTCCAGCGGCGCCACGATCTATTACACCACCGACGGTTCAACGCCTAGCGCTTCGAACGGAAAGACGATCAGCAGTGGCAGTTCGATCACCGTCTCCTCTTCAGAGGTCGTCAATGCCATCGCTGTTCTATCGACTGTCAGCAGTTCGGTGGTTTCAGAAACCTACGTCATCGACCTGCCTTCCACGGCAACCGGAGATTGGACCTGGATTGGCGGCAGCAATAACGTTGGCCAAAATCCGTATGGCAACTCCTTTGACTCGGGCAGTGGCCAAAAAGGTGTCTATGGAACGCCCGGGACGGCGGCATCGGCCAATACGCCCGGCGGCCGTGATGGCGCGGTGACTTGGACCGACGGCAACGGCAATCTCTGGCTTTTTGGCGGGGAAGGCCTTGATTCTGGCGGTACTTACGGCGACCTGAACGACCTTTGGGAGTACTCCTTCTCCGCCGGCCAATGGACCTGGATCAGCGGCAGCAGCACAGTCGATGCTAAAGGCATTTACGGCAATCAGGGAACAGGCACATCCGCCAACACGCCCGGCGCCCGCTATCTTGCAGTGAGCTGGACCGACAGCAAAAACGATCTTTGGCTCTTCGGCGGCTCAGGTTATGATTCCGCCGGAACCAAAGGCAATCTAAATGACCTCTGGGAGTATTCTTCTTCCGCCAGTCAATGGATCTGGATGGGGGGTAGCAATAAGGTAAACGCTTTTGGCGACTACGGCACGCCGGGAACGGCCGCATCCACCAATGTGCCGGGGGCCAACACGGGGGCGATGAGCTGGACTGACAACAGCGGCAATCTTTGGCTCTTCGGCGGCTGGGGTTACGATTCCAACGGCAGATTTGGCGCTTTGAATGATCTTTGGAAGTTCACGCCTTCTTCCGGCACCTACGGTGAGTGGACCTGGATGGTCGGCAGCGACGCCGCCGGGACCGCCGGCACCTATGGCACGCGGGGAACGGCTGCAACAACCAATATCCCCGGCGGCCGCGATGAGGCGATGGGTTGGGCCGACAGCAACGGCAACATCTGGCTCTTTGGCGGCTATGGTATCGATTCCAACCGCGCCGTGGGCGGTTTAAATGATCTGTGGCAGTTCACGCCATCTTCCGGCACCTACGGTCAGTGGACCTGGATGGGCGGCAGCAACAAGGTCGATGCTCCCGGCGTCTACGGCACCCAGGGATCGCCCTCCACCGTTAATATGCCTGGCGCTCGTTCCAGTGCCGTCAATTGGCGCGACAGCAGTGGCAACTTCTGGCTCCTCGGCGGCGGTGGCCTCGACATCGACGGCAACGAGGATGTCGGCCTGAACGACCTTTGGGAGTACAATACCGGCACCAACCAATGGGCGTGGATGGGCGGCAGCACCACGATTGATGCTCCCGGCGTTTACGGCACCTTGGGAACAGCCGCACCAGCCAATATACCCGGCGCTCGCTATGGAGTGGTGGGTTGGACCGACAACAGCGGCAATTTCTGGCTCTTCGGCGGCAATGGTCTGGATGTCTTGGGCCTCGAAGGTGAGGAGAATGATCTCTGGGAGTATCATTCAACGCGACGATTTATTACACCATCACTGGTGACGGTGGCGGCACGCCAACCACGCCGACCACTTCGTCGGACGTCTATAGCGGCGCGATTCCGGTTTCAGCCAACGAGACGATCACAGCGGTCGCCTACGTCAGCTCATTGCCAAGCCAGACGGCTTCAGCCACGTATACCATTCTGACCTCGCCGAGTTCACAGCCTGCCACGCCGATTATCAGCCCTGGATCGGGAACGGTGAATATAGGCCTGAATCCGGTCGTCTCCATCGCCGACGCTACCAACGGCGCGTCAATCTA
Organism: Occallatibacter sp.; assembly: GCA_050015115.1. Lineage (GTDB taxonomy): Bacteria > Acidobacteriota > Terriglobia > Terriglobales > Acidobacteriaceae > Telmatobacter. Next base: position 13,228 of record JBEKCA010000123.1, on the reverse strand, counting down.
CTACACCCTCGACGGCAGCGCACCGAGCAGCACGAACGGTACGCTCTACAGCGGTCCATTCACTTTATCCGCAACTTCGTCTTCGCCGATGGTCTCCGTGACTGCGGTCGCCACTCTCTCCGGCTATGCCAATAGTTATCAGCAGGGGGCGTACTATTCGATCTACTATGTGTATGTCGGTGGGGAGAGTATTCCCCAAGGCATGGTGAATATGCCCTACACCTTGAATCTCTTCGCCGAAGGGGGCGGCCCCAGCGATTTATACAGCTTCGCCTATTCGACCTCGCCGGAAGGAATCACGGCTTCCCCCCTATCCTCGAACAGTAGCTCACTGACCGGCACTCCAACTGCTTCGGGCTCAACATCGGTCACAGCTACGGTGCATGACACCACCTCACCAACCAACTGGGGACTGATAACCTTCAATCTACCGGTGGTGCCCGAGACGGTAGCCGACAGCACCAACACCGGCTATCTCTCCGGCCAATATGCCTGCTACGTCAGCGATTATCTCGACAGCGGCGTAACGGTCGGTTCCGCTATATTCTCCCAAGGCGGCTCAGTCTTCTCGGTAATCGCCAACGGCAGCGGCAGCCTCACCTCCGGCGAGGGCGACAGCAATTCGCCTTCGAAGGGCTATAAGAGCCCAACCGCCGCTGGCGCTATGAGCGGCAGCTACGTAATCGGGTCTGACAACCGTGGTTACGTGCTGGTCACCCAGGACGGCTCGACGAGGACCTTCGCACTGGCTGGAGGCAACATCCAGAACGGTAGTTTCTCAACCGTCGCTCTGACAGATATGAGCGACGCGGGCGCTTCGCCCGAAGGCAAGCACGGCTCTGGCCTCTGCTACCAGCAGAACACCAAATCGCTGAGCGGCACAACCGGCGCCTATGTCTTTGCTCTTCGCGGGGAAGACGATGCAGGCTATCCGCTGTCGGCTGCCGGACAGCTTTCCATCGGCGGCAGCGCCATTGCCGGCGAAATGGACGTTGTCGATGATTACCAGTTGGGCACGCAACTCACATTCACCGGTTCAGTCTCAAGCGCCGCCGACAGTTACGGTCGCTTTACACTTACCACCGGCAAATCGGGGCCGCCGCTGGTAGGGTACCTGACCAACGACGCCCTTGGACACGCGTTCTTCATGTCCACCAGCCCTCACAACGCAACCGGCAACCCGGGCTATCTGATCGGCGAAGCGCGGGAGCAGGCTTCCTCGATCACCAGCGGAAGCTATCCTCTTACCGGCGATGCAGTGCTCTATGTCGCGGGAGATTATGAGTCAACAAACACAGGCGAATTGCCCGATGCCGCGCTATCCCAGGTCACAGGCACTTCCAGCGGCGATTTCACCATCGACGCCTTCGTGGGCAACTGGAATGGCTCCATCAGCACTGCACTGCCCACAACGCAACCGACTTACACAAGTGTTGACAGTTACGGCCGATCTATTGTCAAATCGGGCGCCACTGCAAACACATACGACTATCTGTACTTCTACAATGCCAACGCGGCGGCGGCGCTATCCTCCGACTCAAGTAGCACCACTTACGCGTCTACCAGGACGGGCTGGTTGGAGCCGCAAACCGTCTCGGGCGCCTGGGCGGTCAGTGACCTAGCCTCGAATTACTTGATGCAAAAAGTCAACAGCAATCTGTTTGAGAACGTCTATAGCGGCACCCTTGGTGTCTCCAGCTCCGGCGCTTTGAACAGCTTTGCGCAGGACACGGGCGGCTACCTCTGGGCCGACTGGGATGAGGGTTTGGGAAGCTTCCGCGGCGCCAGCTACACCGGCGTCTTGGCGCCTGACTCGACTCTCGACCCCACAGGAGCTTACGGCATCTTCGATGTGAATCTCACAGCGAACGGCGTCACCACCATTTCCCAGTACTGCGCGGCCATCAGCGTGGACAGCGCGACCAGCAGCGCCACGAAGGGCAAGGCCGTATGTGTGGATTTGAACTCGGCCCCTGGACTGATGGTCGTCCAAGAGTAGGTGGCCTGACAATCGTTTGCTGCACTTTCTGTGGAATCACCAGACCCCGCCTTCGGACGGGGTCTGTTTTTGTTGGTGCGCCCGGCAGGCGCGCTCGGCAGATTAGCAACAAAATGGCACCGCAAGTGGAGGGAATCTCCGTAATCCATTGATTATCTTGGCAACTAACTCATATATGACGCTTTACATCCGCTTATCCGTAACATGTGACTTTGTGTGTAAATCATGCTTTTCTTTAATGGGTTGCAAGCTTCTACCGTTCGCATTGTTCCGTCTGTAGTTCCGACTGGGAGATCCAGGCATAGCATCGATCCTGCCCCTGGGTAGCGTTTGGACATTACAAATGCTGTCCGCTCTGCCGCCGTCGTGGGGCCTCTCGCAAGGTGATTCCCCGGCCAAAGGCCGCTTTCGTCCATTACTCAGAGGTCGTCATCCCTCGGTGGGTCGCCGTCGGCACACAACACACGGCATGGCATGCCGTTCGCTAACTTGAAAGCTTCCCACCGGACGCTCCGCCAGCGGCCCACGCCGCGACGGCTCAGGAATGCCGGGGCCAATTGCAGCGCGCTTGACAGTCTTTCCAAATCAGGAGACGCACTTGCGCCTCGCCAGGCCCGCCAGAATAAGGAGACCGGAACCGAGCAGGACGAAGCTGCCAGGCTCGGGGACGGGAGATGCCGAGTTGTCGTACTCGACGTTATCCATCAGCCAATAGGCATTGCCCGCGCCTTCAGGCAGGCCATCGACGGTGACCGAATCAACTCCAACAAAATCCAGGGAATAGGTCTGAAAGCCCTGGTCAAGAGTGAGAAGATCTGTGGCTGTCCCGCCGGCATCGTAGTTGGCGACGACAGCGACGTCGTCCGTGGTATTGGTGTCATACCAACTGAGAGTCATATCAAAGCCATTGAGCGTAAAGACGCCGCCGCCGGTCTGGGTGATGGTGAGCGGAGAACCTTGATTGCCGGAAAAGGCAAGCGCGGCCGTACCGTTCCCGTTCGCGCCCACAGAGCCGGGGCCGCTGGCCACCAACAAAAAACCGTCGCTGGGGCTTGTGAAGTCGAGACCTTGGTAGGAGACGACGTTGGAGGAAAAGCTCCAATCGTCCTGGTCGGGATAGTTATTGAAATCAACGGTAGATGCGCTGGCCGAGGTTGCAAACAGTACCGCAGAGCAAAGAAAGATGAAACGTTTCATGGAAATCCTCACTTTTGTTAATGCCGTGAGCGGTGGGCTGCCCACGGGCGGTTTATCTTCGGATGACCCAGTTTGATGACCGGATGATTCTGTATCACTGAATTCGAAGTATCCCAGGCCGCAGACTCGAGACCTGGGATACCCAGCATTGGTACGACTTAGAAAACTTCGATGCCATTCATCTGTGGGCTGTTTTGAGCGCCGTTACTGAAGCTAACGACGATCTGCCCGCTGGAGTTGGCGGTGGCCGGGAACTGCTCGACGACAGGAAGGAAGTTTCCGGCGGCCGAGGCAGGGAGGCCGAAGTTGGCTTGAGCTGTGGCCACGATATCGAAGTTAGTCAGCACTTGAGTTCCGTTGATGGAGACGTCGAACTGCCGCACACCTGGGGAGGAGGTCCAAAGCTCGGCGAAGTGCAGGCGGACATTATAAGTCTGGCCCGCCGTCAGGTTGGGAATGGTGTACGAGAAGGTGCCCTGATGCGCGGTCTGATAGACAGCCATGGGGGCGGCATTGACTACGTTGGTGACGTTGATGGTGTTTCCGGTGGAATTGGAGTTCATGCCGCCGGAGTAGTCGGTCGCCGGATCGGGAATAAAGCTGCTGGAGGTTGCGGTACCGGGGTAGTTGGTGGCTCCGGAGTAGCCGGAGTTGATGGCGATAACGTCGGCGCAGGTGGAGCTCGTGCAACCGGCGGTGGTGGCCGAGGCCATGGTGGAAGGCATCGAAGAGCCTGCGCCGGTGACCGCGACTATTTGGTAGTAGTAGGTGGTAGCGGCAGCGGGTTCGGTGATTGTGGTGGTTGTCGTGGTCAGCCCGCTGGCGATGAGATTGGCGGCGGTGATTGCGAAGTTGGGAGTTGTGCCGCCGTAGACGCTATAAGTGGCACTGGGGTCCAGGGTGGGCAACCAGTTTAGTTGAACCTGATTGTTGGAGGCCAGAGCGGTAGCGGTCAAATTGCTGGCCGGGACGGGAATCGCAGGCGCAGGATTGGCGACGATCTCGATTGCGTTGACCTGCGCACCATCGGCCGAGGCAGCGAAGCTGATAACAATGTTTCCGTTGCTGTTGGCGGGAGCATTGAACTGATAGGCGATGGCTTTGCGGCCCGCACCGGTGGTTGCGACGATATCGAAGTTGTTGAGCACTGGAACGCCGTTGATGCTGACGTCAAAGATGCGGTGACCCGGCGTGGTGTACCACAGTTCGGCGAATTGCAGGACGACGCCGTAGACGGTTCCAGCGGTGAGGCTGGGAATGGTGTAGGTGAAGGTGCCGCCGGTGTGCATGGTCTGGTAGACCGCCTGCGGGGCCGGGTTGCTGATCAAAGAGACATCGATGGCATCGCCGGTGGCGAAGCTGCCGTTGTTATCAAAGTCTGTGTCAGCGCTCCAACCGATCCCTGTCGTCGAGGGAGAAGCAATTGTCGCACCGCCGCCGTTGATGGCAAGCACATCAGTGGGGCAGTTGGCAGTGCAAGCGGCGATGGCGGCTACGACTGTGACCGAGTTTGAAGCCGGAGAAACCAGCGCGCCGTTGGTGGCGACGACGTAGTAGGTATATGAAGTGCCGTTGGTAACGGCCGTGTCGGGGTAGGTAGTCGTCGTCAAGCCGCTCGCGAGCACTGTCGCCGCGCCCGTGGTGAAGCGGTAAACGGAATAGGTGACCCCAGCGCTGGAACTTGCATTCCAGCTCAGGTTGTCGCCCGAAGTAGTTGCAGAGACCGCCAGGGTGGTAGGCGAACCGATCGCAGAGCCCTGCTGAACCGCTTCAATTCCGCTGATGAAGGGCTGGTCGGCGCTGCCACCGATGAGCTGCACGATGATCTGCCCATACATGTCGGCGGTGGCGCTGAAGGTCTCCACGAGAGCGGTGTTTGCCCCAGCCAGCCTGAAGACGTCGAAGTTGGGCAGGACCGTCGTTCCGTTGAGGGCTACGTTGAAGACGCGCTGGCCGACCTTGGTCCAGTATGTTTCAGCGAAGTGCAGGTTGACGGTGTAGGCAGCATCCTTCACCAAACCGGTAAGAACGTAGGTGAAGGGGCTGTAACGTTGCGTCTGGTAAACGGCGGCAGGCGCTGCATTGGGGGTATTGACGTTGATAGTGTTGGTGGCGCTGGATGCTATGCCGCCGTTGAAGTCCTCATCGGCGACAAAATCGCTTACGGCGGCCCCGCCGGAGTTGATGGCCAGATCGACCGTCGTTCCGGGCGCCGCGCCAATGATTCCGCTTGCGGCGGTAGACGTATTAGCGGGGATGATTTCAATGGCGCTGACGGTGGGGTTCAGGTCTCCGTCACCATTGGTTCCCATCGCAGTTTGCAGTTCGATGATGCCGCCTTCGTCAGCCAGGGTATAGAACTCCTGGGTGACCGCCGTATTCATGGCGCCCGCAGTAGCGAAAATGTCGAAGTTGGTGAGGACGTTCTCGCTGTTGATCGAGACATTGAAGGCACGCTGTCCGGCGGCGGTGTGCGTGGCCTCAACAAAGTGAAGGCGAACGTTGTAGCCAGCTCCTGGAGTGAGTCCGGTGATGGTCCAGGCAGCAGGTCCCCAGCGCTCGGTATCGTAAACCAATTGCGGAGCGGGATTGGTGACCTGCGCGGTATTGACGACATTGTCCAGGTGGTAGTTGGTGTTGCCGCCGACTACGAAGTTGGAGGCAGCGTAAGTGCCCGCGGCGTAGCCGCCAGCGCTCAGTTGCAACCCAGTGCTGTTGCCCGCCGGCATGGTCTTGGCTGAGGCATTTGAGGCCGTCGATTCGCCGCCCCAGTTTGAGGCAACCACCGTGTAGTAATACGTGGTGTTCGGTTGCAGGCCGGTATGTTGGTAAGCCGTCGCGGAGACCTGTTCAACCACCAGAGTGGCAGGGCTCGGAGCAGTTCCCTGCGTGGTACTGGCATAAATGTTGTAAGTGACTCCAGAGGTGGCGCTGGCGGTCCAGTTAAGATTCACGGCGTTGCTGTAATTGGCAACGGCGGTCAAACCAGTGACAGGGCCAGGTGCGCCGGCCGCCCACTGGTAATAGTGAACGTAGTCGAAGGTGAGGTTAGATGGGAAACCGATGCCATCGGGCATTCCACCGTTGCCGCCGACTCCAGAGCTGAGGATGAAATTGATGGACTCGTTCATCGGCCAAACGTCTGCGGCGCTAAGATTGGCCATGGCGACGTCGCCATACTGGACGCCATCGAGGAAATACTGAATGTGATAGGGGGCCCATTGCACGGCGTAGGTGTGGAAGCCTTGACTGAAGGTCTCCCCGTTGGGCAGGCTATAGGGCACGCTGAGGCCGCCGTACTCGTAGTTGGTGCCGGTATCGGTCTCGCCGCCATGGATGGTCGACCCGCCCTGGCCAGGGTTGGCTGCCTGAGCTTCCATCATGTCGAGCTCGCCGCACCATGGCCAGGCAACCGGGTTACTTGCGCTCCAATAGTCGCTGCCCAAGGCCCAGAAGGCCGCGCCCATGCCCTGCGCGGAGGGGTTCATGATGCGGGCTTCGATTCTGCCGTAAGGGCCTACAGGGCTGGCGCTGATGAGGCGGGCTGAATCGTAGGTGCCATTGGCCGCGTCATAGGTCATGGCAACCACCAGATCGCCGTTGCCATCGAGGTAGGCGTTCTGAAGACTGGAGGTGGTCGACATGATGGTTCCGTCGCCGAAGGGGTTATTGCCTGTATTGTCGACTACGTCGGGGGTCCAGTTGGCGGGGTTGTAGCTTGTATTCGCCGCGCCGGTAAAGTCGTCTCCCCAAGCCAGGGTCCAATAGGCAGCCAGTGCAGTGGACTGTTGCGCGCTTGTGAGGGCCGAGGAGCCCGAGGCGTCAGCCGCCTTGACGGTGTAGTAGTAGGTAGCCGGGTTGGTAAGGCCTGAGTCGGTGTACGAGGTCACCTTGAGGCCCGTCGCAATCTGCATGGGCGGCGCAAACGGTCCCTGTGAGGCGTTGCGGCCACGATAAACCGTATAGGTCACGCTACAGGCTGAAGGAGCGGTGCTCGGGTCCCAGGTGACCATGTTCTGGTTTGAGGCAATCGCTTCGGACAGCACAGTCGCCGGTTGGCTGGGCGCGGCGTAGCAGGTGTTCGACGAATAGGTAGTGGCAGCAGCCTGAGCGGTGGGCGCCGAAGCACCAACTGCATTCACAGCTTCAACCACGTAGTAATACTTTGTCGAGCCGCTCACCGTGGCATCCAGGAAAGTGGTGGCACTCAGATCCGCACCAACAATATAGTTGTCGGAAGGCGTGAAGCCAGAGGTCTGGTTGCGATAGACGTTGTAGGTCACGCCTGCGGTGGGACTGGCTGTCCAGTTCAGGTTGATCTGGTTGGTGGCCGTCACCACGGTCGCGGTCAGGCCCGTCGGCGGCGCAGGAGCCGTGGGGCAATTGGCCGTGCAAGGCACGTAGCTGTAGTAAGGGACGTAGCTGGTCTCTACGTTTGGACCTTGCACCACAGTTCCCACGTTGTTCACGGTGTGAGTGATCGAGCCGCTGCCACTGAGGAAGACCGTCACCGCATCCGTGACGGAGACTCCCGGAGCATTGGGGACAGAGATAGCCGTGGAATCGACAATGTTCACTCCCTGATCGAAGTAGGAGTAAACGCCGAGACCGTAGGCCTGGTGGGTTGCCACGCCATCGATGACCACATAGGATGGGTAACCGGCGATGCTGCCGTCCATCCAGGCTATCTGACTCGGCGGGTCGTAGGGCAGTTCGCTCTCGTAGAAAATAGTTTCGCCGCCCTGACCATTCCACAGCACTTGTTCCTTCTGATAGTGCTCGACGGCCAGGCCAAGAGCGGTCACATCGTCACCGTTGACGACCAGGCCGTGATTGGACGGGTTGGAGGTCCAGCCTGCGCCAGCTCCGTGATCGGCGCGCCAGGACCAGATGTCGTCGAGGATAACGTTGTTGCTGTCGATCTCAATTGCAGTGGTTGCAGCGCCTACTTCCCCGCCGCCGATGCGTATATCGACATCGTTGATGGAGGTGGGGTTGGCTGCGTGATTGGCGCGAGCTGCGCCGGGAGTGCCAACTTGCAGCAGGACAGGAGAGTTGACCGGGCCGGCATCAATAATGAGACCGGCGATTTGCACGCCATCCACATCGGCGACGGTGATGGCGGCCGTTCCGCTGGTGGGAATCAAGGTCGCATAGCCGAGGCCGAGAACGATGGTGTTGGGCTGGGTAACATTGATGGGCCCAGCATATCCATACATACCTGGAGTCAGGATCAGACTCTCACCGGCGGCCAGTGCGGCATTGATGGTGGCCAGCGGCGTCGTGGGACCGGCAATCAGCACGTTGCCGGTAAGGGCGGATCCGTTGGTGATCTGGATCGAGTATCCGGTGCCCATGCTGCTTGACCAACTGACATCAGTCGAATTGGTCCGCAGTTGCGGCACGAAGATGTCGTAATTACCGTTTGAATCGATATAGAGGAAGGGCTTCTCACGGCTGACCGGGGTGCTTGTCAACACGGTATCGGCATTGGAATTAGCCGATGAACTGGGAGGGTAGTCAGCGATGGGCGCACCTACGACGCCGGAGAAGACCATGTTCCAGTTGCTGCCGGTCCAACTGCCGAAGTTGCTGTTGCGCGTGTACCACTGCTGCTGCGAGCAGGAGCTCACCTGGCCAGTGACGACGGTGTCGCTGATGAACCCGCCAGAGGAGTTTCCGCACCAGGAGTTGGTCAGCTCAAGATCGCCGTTGATCTGCACCCGGCGAACGGGAGTGCCCTGCGAGACGCCCCATAGGAGCGTATTGAGCCCGCCTTCCTGGGCGGAGTCGGTGGCCGGGTTGATGGCCATGTTCTCGATCGAGCGCCAGAAGTAGCTCGTCAGGTCGTAATTGAAATAGGTATAGCTGCCGTTCCAGGGAGTGGCCACATCCGGAGACAGGTAGCCATTGATTGTGACACCGCTGGGGCTGGTGCCTAGGCCTGCGATCTGCTCATAGTAGCCCACGCCCGCTTCGACGTTGTAGGTCCCGGGCTTGAAGAGCACCGCGTAGCGATTGGTGCTGAACTGGACTTCGTTAGAGAGGTTATTTAGATCTGTCTGGATCGTCGCGTCGGGGAAGGTATTGTCGAAGACGTAAACATTCGATCCGAAGATGGTTGTGTTCTGAGCCTGCCCAACTGAACACAGAAGGACGGTCAGAATGAACATCGTCCCCGAGATTTTTGCAAAAAGTGAAATCGCTTGTCTTACGGAAGGCCGAACAGACCGCTTCATCGAAATTATCCTCTCGTTCCTTAAACAGTTCTGAAAAATGGGCAACGCAGAAAAGGGGGTTCCAAAACCCGACAATGAGGGTCGTCAGCCAGAGTTACCGCTGTCAAGCAGATAACCGTTGATTTTCGGTTAGCTACACTCCAGTTCGCTTGCGATCTCTTGAAACGGTGACTGCAAGCGGGTATTTCGGAGGTAATGGCCAATTGTTACTGTGGAATTTTAACGTTAATACATACGTTGAGCAGACTAGAGTTGGAACGTTATACTTGGTCTACTGCACCTAAACGGGCTGCAATCTGGTCAAGTGGCGAATCCGCGTCGCAATGGCGAGCGGACTGGCCCACTCCCCGACAATCCCATCGATCTCGATGGTTCGGGTGGCCTGCGGAGCAACCGTCGTTGTGTTCACCTAGGCCCAAAGGTGCGAGAAGGCGAATCACATGGTGGTCGTAGGACCCACACGAGTGAACCAGTCCGATGAGCAGGAATGGGATGAACTGCATGTGATTTTGCAGTCTGGAGTTCTCGGCAAAAGTCCCAATCTGTTGCGCTTTTTGGAGTTCATCGCCGAGCACCATTTCTCGGGTAGCGCGGAGCCGCTGAAAGAGTATGTGATTGCCGTACAGGCGTTGAAGCGGCCAGAAAGCTTTGATCCGCAAACAGACGCGATTGTCCGCGTAACGGCCCATGCGCTGCGGAAACGACTCAGGGATTACTACCGCGGTGAGGGAGCGAGCCATCCTGTCCAGATGGAATTGCCCACGGGAAAGTATGTGCTGCGGTTCTACCGGCGGGATGCGCAAGCGATCCCCCCCCCAGAGCCTTCCGACGGCAGAGAATCAACGATGGCTCACGCTGAAGTCTCTGCCCCGCCAGCCACCGGTCCTGCGACCCCATCTTCTGCTTCCGCTAGACACCCTGGGAAGATGCTCTGGGTGGGAATGGCCGTTGTCCTGGCTGCCGCGCTGGCTGTGACCGGGGTGGTCCTGCCGCGGCTGCATCCGGCTGCGTCGGCTGAAATGAAACCAGAGTCGCGTCCAAAGACAGTTGGCAACGCTCCCGAGGCGCTGCGGTTTCTGGCCGGAGAAGGCAAGGATCCGATTGTCGATACGGCTGGACGAAGCTGGGCGGAGAATCGATTCTGCAAAGGCGGAAGCGGCTTTCTGAATGGTTCCGAGATGGTGAACGGAACCGACGATCCATCGATCTTCCAGCAGGGACGCAAGGGCCAGTTTCAGTGTCTTATTCCGGTCAAACCCGGCGCATATCAGTTGCAATTGCTCTTTGCCGATACCGATGGGAATAGCGAAAACTCCCGGCGCAACCTCTATTCGATTAACTTCGGCACGGTCCGCGACGTCGATGTAGTGGATGAGGCAGGAGACAGGAACATGGCCACCGGCAAGGTTTATGCGGGGATTCATCCGCTGGCCGATGGGGCCATCCACCTGGACTTTCTCTCCGAGGCGTCGTTTTTGAATGCCGTCGAGGTGCTGCCCGCGCCTAACGACGATCCGTTGCCGCTGCGCATGGTGGCTGGCCCAGCCATCCTGCGCGACGACGAAGGCAGGATATGGGACCCGGAGAGATTTTTTCATGCCGGCCGGCGTACCCCTCACCCCGCTAAACTTCCCAAGGCGCCCAACTCAAAGATCTATGCATCGGAGCGCTATGGGCATTTTTACTACTCTCTGCCCGTCGCCCAGGACCGGGAATACAGCCTGACGATGTACTTCTCCGAGGGTTGGTTCGGAACCATGAATAAGGGACCGGGCGGTGTGGGAAGCCGCCGCTTCGATGTAGTCTGCAATGGCAATACCGTGCTGAAGGATTTCGATATTCTCAAGGATAGCTCGGACGGAACAGCAGTTCGCACCATACGGCATCTGAGGCCTACGGCGCAGGGGTTGCTCGAACTGTACTTCACGCCGATCACAAACTATCCGACGATCAATGCGATCGAAGTGTATCCCGAGCAATCACAGCACATTCAATCTCCGTAAAGAGACTCGGCAAGAGTGTCTACGTAGCATAAAGCGCCAGACACTCCCTACCGCGGCCTGTTCATTCCCGGACACCTTGAGGCGAAGCCGGACACCCAATTCAGTTCCCAGAGCTCGATGATATTTAATAAGCTGCTTTGTTATCATGAAGTTGCATTTTAGATATTTTGGATCTACAATTGCTTTCCTCTCTTCGTGAGTCGGCATCTTCACCCGGAGGCCAACCATGACTATCCTGCTTCAGGACCTGAGATTCGCCCTGCGTCAGTGGCGCAAATCCCCTGGATTCACGATTGCCGCTGTCTCGACGCTGGCCTTGGCCATTGGCGCAAACGCCGTGGTCTTCGGAGTGATGAATGCGCTGATCCTGCGTCCGCTGAATGTGCCTCAGGCAGAGAGCCTTTTCGTCATCCAGCACGGACGCGACGTCGGCTCCCATTCCTACCCCGATTATCTCGATCTTCGCCAGCGCAATCGCAGCTTCGACGATGTGGCCGTTTTTGCCATCTCTCAGTCAGGGCTGGATGCGGGCAAAGATCCATCCAATGTCTGGGAATACGAAACCAGCGGAAACTACTTCGACACTTTGCGCATTCAACCGTACCTTGGCCGATTCTTCCATGGTTCCGATGAGCACGGCCCAAACAGCGCGCCCTATGTCGTGCTCTCCTACGCATATTGGCACAGCTATTTTCAAGACGATCGCACCGTGGTGGGCCGCGTCGTTCGGCTCAACAGGCATCCGTTCACCATCCTTGGCGTGGCGCCTCCAGGGTTCCAGGGAACCGTCTTGTTTTTCGCTTCGGATATCTTCGTTCCCATGGTGAACCATGAGCAGTTGTCCGGCGAGAAGATCTTGAACGCGCGCGGGGTCCATTGGTTGTTTGAGATGGTGGGACATCTGAAGCCGGGAGTCACTCCGGCACAGGCCACTGCCGATCTCAACTCCGTGGACTCGAATCTGAAAAGAAGCTATCCCAAGGAAGAAGGGAATGCGCCTTATACGCTGGGGCGGCCTGGGCTTCATGGCGACTATTTGAACGGGCCAACGCGGGCGTTTCTCACCGGGTTGATGCTCCTTTCGGGTTTGATCCTGTTGGCTGCCTGTGCCAACCTGGGCAGCCTGTTTGCAGCGCGGGCCGCCGACCGTTCTCGCGAAGTGGCCTTGCGCCTGGCTCTTGGTTCAAGCCGCAACCGCATTTTGCGCCAGCTGTTCACCGAATCCGCGCTGCTTTCGCTCGCTGGAGGCGTAGCGGGACTCATGGCAAGCATTCTGCTTTTGCGCCGGTTGAGCATGTGGCAGCCATTTCCGCAAATCCCCCTCCATGTACCGGTACGTCCGGACGGTAACGTTTATTTGGTCGCTTTGGTCTTGGCGTTGGTCAGCGGATTTCTATTCGGAATTGTTCCGGTACGCCAGATTCTCCGGGCCAATCCGTACGAGATTGTCAAAGCGGGATCGACAGGCGCGTTCGGGCGCCGAATTACTCTGCGAGACGTATTGCTTGTCGTCCAGATTTCGATCTGTGCCGTGCTGGTCACTTCTTCGATGGTTGCTGTGCGCGGACTCATGCGCTCCATGCACAGCAACTTCGGCTTTGATCCGCGGAATGTGATGCTGGTGGATACCGATCTGAAGACAGCAGGTTACAGCGGCGACAGAGTACCCGCCATGCAGCGGCGCATGATCGACGCCTTACAAGCGATTCCTGGCGTAGATTCCGTAGGATCGGTGAATTTTCCGCCGTTAGGCATGGGCGGAAGTTGGCAATCGATCGTCTATACCGACA
>JBEKCA010000122.1:0-13535 GCA_050015115.1 Occallatibacter sp. | reverse complement strand
CTTACGTGGATAAATAGCGATTCTGATAACACCGAAGAGCTTTAGTCCCCGCAATGCTGTTCCTCTATGCATTCAAAACCACAACCCATGGTGTCCACCTGAGTCAAATGGATACCCATCTCTATTATTATCTAAGCCTTACGCAATTTCGACACTGGCCCCCTCCGCGCACTGTGCACTGACTCGATTAGATTTACAAACTCAATGGAGTATTGGTCCGACAATGCCTCGGCGTGTTCCCTAGTCGTTTTTCGGATCACTTCAAGATCGACATTTAGCGCCATTGCAAAATGTGAATCAGTTATGCTTTCCTTCAGTCTCTGATCTCCCAGATCATCAAGCCAGTATTGAATATCCAAGTACGGAAGAACTCTCGATTTAACCCAAGACTGGCATTTTGGAGAAACTTTCTGGTTTGATGGGATAACCAGCCCGAAGATTTCCCAAAATGCCGAGCTGCTATTCTTTTTCCCATCTTCTTTAAGCAGAACTTTTCTCATGAATAAACTCTTTTGATTTTCCCCGCCTTTCAAAGTCAGCTCTGAAACCCTCTTTGCAATGATCCCCTCGATTTGCTCAAGGAGGAGCGGCCGAGGAAGCCGCAAATCGACTACGATAAACTCCTTGTTCAATTCCCTAGAAGAGAGGTTCAAGTGTTGTATCAGAGCGTCGGACAAAATTGTCTCTCGATGGCACGGCAAGGAAAACGGCCCTGCGTGATCCAGACCCGCTTCCTGTAAAGCGACCTCTGCTTTCATTTGACTGTCCTGCATCATCGAACGAGAAATATGCATGTAATCTCTAACGGTCATCGAGCGAACATAGTCACTTGGAGTGCTCGCGCTGTGAAAAGTTGAAAACGTCCCTGGATACAGGTAAGGCTCAAGCTCAACAATTATTTTTAGATCGTTCGGTCCCAGCACCCCTTGCTGGCACAGTTTACGCATTATCATGTCGTAGGCTTCACGTTGCATTTGCGTCTCGGAAGTGACGGGCCTAAACATTTTGCGTATGTTCCTAAGGTCGATACGAATTGCCAGTTGATTGAACCAAGTTTCAACCGTCGCATTTGCCAACGAGTCATAGTTGCGGAGGTCAAACCACTTAGCCTTCTGCTTTATCGGGTTCAGCTCAGGATTTCGAGAAATCTTCATACTCGCACTTTCCTTTCTTTCTGCTCAATCTCATCTATCCGAGAGACAAGATCTTCAGCGCGCAGGTGCGTGTAGCGTTTGAGCATCTGCATCGACTTGTGACCGCTGATCGCGGAAACTTCCTGATCGGAGAATCCGGCTTCAACAAAACGGCTGACGGCCTCGTGGCGGAGATCATGGAAATGCACGTTGGTCAGCTTCAGCTCGCGCTTGATATTCAGCCATACCGGATTGAACTGGTAGGGGCGGCGCTTGCCGTCGCGGCCTGGCTCACCGTAAAAGATCAGGTCGGTGTCGATGGGGCGTATCGGGTGATTCAGAGCCTCGCGGAATACTGCCGTGGCCGCCGCACTCAGCGGCACGGTGCGCGGCGACGTGTTCTTGGTTTCAAGCAGGCGCACGACGCGGCGCTTGAGGTCCACTTGCGACCGACGCAGTGTCAGAATTTCTGAGGCGCGCATTCCAGTTGTGAGCGCGACGCGCACAATCCAGCGCAGCATTGGATTGGAGTGCGCATCAACGGCGGCGAGCAGACGTTTTTCTTCGTCCTCCGTCAGACGGCGATTGCGCCCTGGTCCCGGCGCAGGCCGGTGAATGCTCATGACTGGATTCACGACCAGGCCGATGCCCCATTCTTTGATGGCAATGGTGAACAGGTGGCCGAGTAGGGCCAGTTCCAACCGCACGGTATTGTTGGCGCGGGGTATTGGCTTCCCGTTCTCATCTTTGCGGTCTTCACCGGCAAGGCGCATGTCCCGGAAGCGGGCGATGATCTCTGGATTCAGGGCGGCGAGAGAGTATTTGCCAAGATGCCGCTCCAGAATCGCAGCGCGGCGAAGTTCGCCCTCTTGGGACGATGGCCGCTTGGTGGGCGTGACTTCGGCAGTGTAGCGCTTCAGAGCCGCCGCCAGCGTCATGCGCTCGGCAGTGGCGCGCACGATGTGAACGCCGCGCACCATCTCATCCTCGGTGCGGCGCGCCCAGTCCTCTGCGTCGCGCTTGGTGCGGAAGGTCTTGATATTGGTCGGCCAGCCATTCTTGCGAATGAGCGCTTTCCAGGTTCCCGAAGGGGTCTTCACTATGGTCGCCATCTGCACTCCAGTACAGTTGTTGCGTACCGCTACTGTACCGCAATTGTACCGAAAGCGAATATTTGGCGCAAATGTACAGCAAAACCTGCGCATTTACCTGAAGGAGATTATCTATCTAAGTTATTTTATTTGTTCGTTTTATCTGTAAGTATTTTTGGTGGGCCCGGAGGGATTCGAACCCCCAACCAAGGGATTATGAGTCCCCTGCTCTAACCGTTGAGCTACAGGCCCTTCGAGCGATCATGGCAATCGTGCGCGCATGGGGTGCGTATGCTTCACTGCGCATTTCCATCACGATTCCCGAAGTCTACTCACATTGTATGGCGTAGCGAGTGCATTACAAAATCCGCGCATGGGCCCATTGTGCCCGCCGTCACCCCCCGCCCCGATTCCATCCAATAAAATCGATGCTGAGGAGTCCCGAAAAAATGTCTCGTAAAGCACTGATTGCCGCCAATTGGAAGATGTACAAGACGCCTGCTGAAGCCAAGGCCTTCGTCGATGCCTTCTTACCCCTCGTTGCCTCGCACACGCGCGACGAGATTGCTCTGTTTCCCTCGCCGGTGCTGCTGCCCGCGGTGATTGAGGCCGCCAAAGGCAGTAACGTTCTCGTGGGTGCGCAGAATATTCACTTTGCCGAGGAGGGCGCATACACCGGCGAGACCTCGCTCAATCAGCTTCAGGCGGTCGGCGGCACGCATACGCTGATCGGCCACTCAGAGCGCCGCCAGTACTTCGCCGAGACCGACGAGATCGTCAACAAAAAGCTGCACGCCGCCCTGAAGCATGGCGTTGTCCCCATTGTCTGCGTGGGCGAAGTGCTGGCCGAGCGCGAGGCAGGCAAGACGGAGTCGGTTTTGAAGACCCAGATTGCCGGTGCCTTTGCGGGCGTCACGGCTGCGGCCGCCGGGCCGATTGTCATTGCGTACGAACCGGTCTGGGCCATCGGAACAGGCAAGACGGCTACCCCCGAAATCGCCGTTGACGCGCACAAGATCATTCGAGCCGAAGTTGCCAAACTGCTGGGCGCAGAGGTTGCGGCTGCTGTGCGCATTCTCTACGGCGGAAGCGTGAAGCCTGACAACGCCACATCTCTGATCGGTCAGGAAGAGATTGACGGCGCGCTGGTCGGCGGAGCCAGCCTCAAGCCCGATTCATTTGAAAAGATCGTCAAGTATTGATCGATGGTCCGCAGTGCCCCAGGTCCGAAAAACCGGACCTGGGGCACCCATCCAATCTGAGAATGTGCTTACTCTCTGCTTATCATTCGACCAAAACAGAACTCACGCTTTGGAGTTGTGCAGAGTCAGCTTAGAAGATTAGTCACAGTTGGTACCCTCCTGCAACAAGCGCTTTATCCGGGCCACAAAACTGCTCCAAAGCCATCACTGCAGCGGCCGCTGCTCGTGCAGCTTTGTCTTTACCGGCCACTCCTCGCCATTGCCCTTTACGACCCTCCAGGGGACCGCAGTCGGCCTCGGGAGGGGGCGGGGAAACTTGGCTGACCATGCGGGTGCAGTTCCGAAATAGCGGGTGAGGCAGGGCACGATGAGTGAATCGGGTGTTGGCCTCAATGAGAATCCGCGGCAAAGCGCGCGCTGGATGCTGCGCCCTGGCATTTACAAAGTTAAGCGCCGTCTGTAACCATTTCTGCACAAACAAGTCAATATACCAGCCAATAATCATTCGCAATGCCGGGGTTCCCGCGTGATAATGGTGAGCAAATCAGTGGGCTGGAGCGTCAGCTGTCCCGGGAGCTTACGGAACCATTTGGATGATTCATTCGTACGCTCTACAGTCGCATCATACTGCGCACTCTGCAATTCTGCTTGGTGCACGCACAATTCTGTATCATGCCGCAGGACAACCAAAGCACGCTGATGCAGGTTGACAAAATCCAGATATCAATTTTGCCTCAGCCCAAAAGAAAGGAATGGTTGTGACAAAGACCTTAGTTCGCGTCTTAGCATGTCTTTCATTGCTTTTAACTACTGCGGGAGCGCAGGATCAGAAGGCCGCTGGCCTTCCGCCGCTGATCGATCGCGATCTGATCTTCGGCAATCCCGAGATCGCCGGCGCCCAACTCTCTCCCAATGGCCAATACATCGCATTCCTGAAGCCCTGGAAGGATACCCGCAATATCTACGTGAAGTCAGTGGACGAGCCATTCAGCGCAGCCAGACTGCTGACGGCAGAGAGCAAGCGGCCGATTCCCGGGTACTTCTGGACACAGGATGGGAAGACCATTCTTTATGTTAAGGACAACGACGGCGACGAAAACTACAACATCTATGCCGTCGATCCTTCGGCTAAGCCGGCGCCAGGCGCGGATGCTCCGGCGTCGCGCGATCTGACCGGGCTCAAAGGCGTTCGCGTGATGGTGTATGAGCTGCCCAAGAGCGATCCTGACATTGCCTACATCGGGCTAAACGACCGTGACAAAGCCTGGCACGATCTTTACAAGCTGAAGATCTCGACCGGCGAGAAGACACTGCTACGCAAGAACACGGACCGTATCGTCGGCTGGAGCTTCGACGTGAAGGGGCAGTTGAGACTGGGGATACGCAATGCCGACAATGGCGATACCGAGATTCTGCGCGTAGACGCCGACAAGTTGACCAAGATATATTCCTGCACGGTCTTTGAGTCCTGCGATCCGCTGCACTTCCTTCCCGATAACAGCCAGGTCTATATCAGTACCAACAAGGATGTCGATCTGACTCAACTTGCGCTACTGGACCCGGCGACGGGCAAAACGCGGACGGTCGAGTCGGACCCGCTGGGCAAGGTGGATTTCGGCGGCGCCATGTTCTCCGAGGCGACCGATGAGCTGATTGAAACCTGGTACTTCCACGCCCGCGTTAAGACTTATTTCAAAGACAAGGCATTCGGCGCGGATGTGCATTATCTCGAATCGAAGTTTCCCACGGCCGAAATTCATGTGGATTCGCGGACGCGAGATGAGAGCAAATGGCTGTTCACTGCGGTCAGCGACACTGAGCCAGGGCAGACGTTGCTGTTTGACCGCAAAACTCGCATCGTGACTCCCCAATACACACTCTGGGAGAAGTTGCCGCGCCAGGATTTGGCTGAGATGAAGTCCGTCACCTACAAGTCTTCCGACGGGCTGGAGATTCCGGCGTATCTCACGCTTCCCAAGCGAGTTTCCGCCAAAAACCTCCCGACACTTATCATTCCTCACGGCGGCCCGTGGGGACGCGATATGTGGGGCTACAACCATTTGGCGCAGTTCTTTGCCAATCGCGGTTACGCCGTCTTACAACCCAACTTTCGTGGCTCGACGGGCTACGGCAAGAAGTTTCTGGATGCGGGCAACCTGGAGTGGGGCCGCAAGATGCAGGACGACGTGACCTGGGGTGTGAAATACCTGGTGGCCGAGGGCATCGCCGATCCCAAGCGGGTGGGCATTCTCGGCGGTTCGTATGGCGGCTATGCAACCTTGGCAGGGGTGGCGTTCACACCAGATGTTTATGCAGCGGCAGTGGACATCGTTGGGCCATCGAATCTGATTACGCTGATGGAGTCGATTCCTCCCTATTGGGAGGCGGCCCGCAAGACCTTTGCCGTACGCCTGGGAGACGTGAGCACGCCCGAAGGCAAGGCGATGCTGACGGAGCGTTCGCCGCTGAACTTCGCCGATAAGATCAAGACTCCGCTGCTGGTGGCGCAGGGAGCCAATGATCCGCGCGTCAACCGCCGCGAGGCCGAGCAGATTGTTATAGCGCTTCGTGATCGCGGCTTCCCTGTGGAGTATATACTGGCTCCCGACGAAGGCCACGGCTTTGCGCGTCCGGTGAATAATCTGGCGCTGTTCATGGAGGCGGAGAAGTTTCTGGCGCAGCACCTGGGAAGTAGGTTCCAGGAGGGAGGTTCGCCGGAATCTGTGACTCGTTTGAAGGAGATCACGGTTGATCCCAAAACGGTTGTGCTGGCCAAAAAGGTGGATGCGGCAGCCGTCGGACTGCCAAGGCCAGCGATCGATCTGCAGCCTGGCGTCAATCATTATCAGGTGAAGATTGAAATGGGTGGCCAGCAGATGAACCTCAAGCTCACCACCACGATTCAGGACAGCGGCAACTCCTGGACAGCCATCGATCAGATGGAAACACCGGGGGGTGCGGTAACCGACACCTCAACCATCGAGAAGACCACTCTTGTCTTGCACAAACGAAATGTGACGCAAGGCCCGGTGGTGATCGACCTGGACTTTAGCGGCGACAAGGCAGCTGGCAGAATGAGCATGAACGGCCAGGAGAAGCCGGTCGCCGCGGACCTCGGCGGAGCCCTCTTTGCCGATGGAGCAGGTGGGGATCAGGCGATCGCAAGCCTGCCGCTGGCAGCGGGATACACTACCTCCTTCCGCAACTTCGACATTCAGTCGCAGAAAGTGAAACTGCTGCAACTGAACGTTTCCGGCGTCGAGACGGTCACCGTGCCTGCCGGAAAATTCGATGCGTTTCGAGTCGAGATCACTTCGGCCGATGGAGGATCGGACAAGAAAACTCTTTGGGTGTCCAAGGAAACCCACAAGGTTGTGAAGGCCTCCGCGGTTGTGGCGGCAATGGGAGGAGCCGTCGTGACCCAGGAGTTGAGCGAGTAGCACAGCTTCAGTCAGGCTTCCGAAAGCAACAAAAAACCGGCCCGATTCTCGACGTGAGAAGCGGGCCGGATTGATTACCAATCCTGGAAGTCATTCCTGGTGAAGTCCCCGTTTTTTCGGTTGAATCATACGAATGCCTTTGTGAACCATCTTCGGCAGAAAGAAAGTCCAGGCCCGAGATAAATTGAATGGACGAGGGAGACACTTGGCCGACCTTGACGCCACAAGCCCCCGCGCAGACATCGGCATCTGCCTGATCTCAAGGTTGATCGCCGTGTTGCCGATCAACGATTTAAGAAATAAGAGACCCTGAACCCGACGGCCCGGTTCTCTCCTTTTCGACTGGGGGCGCAGTAACCAATTGGATAAACTTGCCAATTCATTTTGAAGTTTGCGACAATGGCAACCGGTGCGCGTGATTTCCCCACGTCTGGTTTCATTCCAAGGTTAGTGGCACCGATCAGGCTTGCAAGGCAAGACCCCAAGGCTTCCCGAAGCGACCTCCGAGAACCTCACTTGCGGCTGGTGGCATTCTCTTTTCCGCACCTAGGAAATCGGCGTAAGCGTAAGCCAAGCCACGGCGCGGACTCTGGGACTGCCTTGTCGGATATAGTGCCGGATATAGTGCGGTAGCATACGCAGCTTGCTCGTTCAGGAATTCGGGTCGGACTCCATCTGGTCGGAGAGGGGTTTCACAATGAACTTTCCTGTTCGTTACCTCGCCGTAATCTCGGCGGGTCTAATTTGCGTCGCAACCTGCTTCGCTGTGAGCAATGGCGAGCCACCTCAAACGGGCTCTTCACCAAACTCCCCGCAGGAAGATGCCGCGACAGAGGCTTTATCGCCATCCCGGTCCGTGAATGAGGCTGCGATTCCGGGCCCCCTCCAGCCCTTCCTACGGCTTGCCGCGATTAGCCAGGAGGTCTCTCCCGATGAAGTGCTGCCGCTGCTGGCTCGCAATGTTGCTTTTCTGGGGTACGAAAGTGGCAAACCGACTGAATTCCTGGTGTTGCTTGATCGGTATGTGCAGCTAGCGCGAGAGCTTCGGTCGCTGGCCGGCGCCGACGGCACCATCCGAGTGGCGGATTGTGACCACGCGGCGCAACTAATTCAGGTCCTCGGATACCAGTTTCAGGAGGGTTGTGGTCCGAAGGGCGTTTCTCTGGTGACGGAAGACGCGAAGCGCGCATTCCTGACCATCGACTCAGGTTTTCCACTCACCGAACTTGAAAACGACCTTCAGAAAGGCACTCCCTTTACATTTGCGTATCCCGCGACGAGGGTCCCGGTCCTATTCTCCCAAAAGGCATGGATCGCTCTCTCGACGGGAAAGAAAGAATACCGAAAAGATATCCTAGACGTCCTGTTGCACGACCCGAATGTGGATCGTCTGTACTCCGCTCTGGCCAAAAACGATAGTCAAACAAGGTCTGCTCTTGCGCGGTCGCCTGGGCTGAAGGCAATGCTTCCGTTTTCCTCGTCGCTTGATTTCTATGGAAGCCGGATCTGCATTCGCTCGGGTCGGGTGTCTGTACCTGCAGGAGCGAGCGCCGAGCGAGCCTGGAAGGAACTCGTGGGAGCAAGCCCGAACTCTCCCGGGGAGTTCGTGGTCCATCTGCTTGGAAAAGATAACGGCTGGCTGATGGCATATTTTGACGCCCTATCGCGTATCGGTCCAACTCAGCAGGCCCACTTTACTGAAGGCGACCGGCTCGGGCGCCTCTACGTGGCCTTTCGGCCGGCCCACCGTAATTCGAGCGCCACCAATGCGGCGGCAAGCGTCTTCCCGAGAAATTCCGGGTTGTTGGTGCTCCTCACTCGTCTGCAATGGCAACCGGACGGTGAGCCTCAGGTTCCGGGGAATCCGCAAATCTGGGAGGAAATCCTCACCCGCAAGTCCCAGTGGAACGACATCCACGAGTGGGCAGCCAACAACCACTCCTGGGACAACCCGGAGAAGCTTCTCGAGGCGCTCGTAGCTGCTTCCGCTCTTGAAGCCGCCTCCGACCCGTTGCGGATTTATCTGATTCTTAGCGCAATCGATAGTGGAAGGCCGCCGGGAAGCCAGGTCTCTGATGAAACTGTGCGGATGATTGCCGGTAAGTTTTCCGAATTTGGCAGCTGGTACCCTATCTTCGCAGAGTTTCCGGCTTTGGACGATGCGTCCATTACTGGTTTTGTCGAAGCAGCTGAAGGCATCGACAAGATCCCAAACTCCGCACTGCGCTCTAATGCTTTGGGCGCTTTTCAGGCTGACGTCGGACTATGGGAGATACTTGCGCGCCAGGAGCAGATTCCAAAACACGATCTGAATCGATCTTGGCAGAGCGCGATTAGCCCCTTCTCCGCTGTCGCTTCTTCAATCCAGCTTTTTGAAGCAGCCCGTGCGTCACTCCAATCGACTGTGCTGGCAGCCGGGGGTAACGACCGAGGCTTGCAGAATCAGGTGGTAGATCTGCTCGCGGGGCCTCCTCAGAGTCGCCAGGACGGCCGGCGCGTGCATCAGGAACTCGCTCGGAGAATTCGTGCCGTAATGGATGACCAGCGTTTGGTTTCGCTCGACACGCTCTTCGGTCTCTACGATGGCCTGAATCAGATGGCGCACGGAGCAGCCGTAGGAGACAGCTTGATTCCACTTGCCGCGGATCTTCACGAATTCGAAATGCCCCGCCCAATCTTCACGGGATCCGAAAAAGCGAGCTGGGCTCCGATCGTCTACACCGCCCGCCATGCGGAATTGCAAGTACGAACCGACCTCACCAAGATCATTCGCTCTCCGAGTTCGCCAGCCCAACTCGAAGACGCGCGTGGCCTGCTCACCCCATTCCTGAGAGATACGCTGGTTGGTTTGAATTACGCCTACTACGAACCCCCGGGAGCTCAAGTCTTGCACAACGATCCGCTCTTCGTCCGCTCCCATGATTTCTCAGCAACATCGGTGCAGGGCGTCGAACACGCCTGGGGCACTCCGGAGCTTATTGGGGTCGGCGTTACGGCGGGCGGCGGGGCTTATCTATTGGGGTCGCTCGCCGATCTGCCCTTTGCGCTGGCTACCATGGAACAGGACTTCATTGCTCCTGAGAATGTACAAGCCTTGATATGGAAAGAGGTAGTTCCTGAACTTCTGGTTGTTGCTGTTATGCCGCGATGGTGGGCCGTCGGTCAAGATGAAATGCATGCCGCCGCTCTCTATCAGCGCTGCGGTGAAGAGCTCTTGATCGCTTCGGCGTCCAATTCGCAGCTGAAAGAGAGAGTGTTGGGCATCCTCTCCGGTCATCTTTCGCCGAAGCGGCTGGAAGAGACGGAAGCGGCCTTGCAGAATGAGGAAAGCGCAACTGCGCTCGTTGATCAGATGCTGCCTACTGATACTTTTTTTTTAGCCTCTGAATTTCGCAGCAGGTTTCCCGGAGAAACGGCTCGTTGGGGAAAAGCGGGACGGGAATTGGACGATCTCGCCCAAAAAGATCGCTCTGATGTCACACCGGAGCATCTCTCGAAGGACTTTGGCACACCGCACCCGGCAATGGCGCAAAGCAATACCAATACTCTGCTTGACACTGGAATATTCCCCTTCTCCGGAGCGTTTGAAGGCCGGCTTTTTGCCGAATCCTGGGAGTCCAGCAACCTTTACTGGGCCCGTCTCGCCGATGAAATGGGTTACTCTCCCGTAATGCTCAACGTTCTGGTTCCGGATCTGACCCGGCATATGGTTGCCAAGATCTTTGCCACCGATCTGGACGACTGGCCCGCATTATTGCGCGCCACACGAGAGACAGGCGACCAATTCCGGCAGGGTAAGATTGCCGCGCATCCGGCTGCGATGACCGGACAAATTGACAGTTCCCCCAGTGCCCGGGCTGAGAACCCCAACCGCTGACTGGAGCCAAAAACAGATGATTCTCTCAAACAGAACTTTCGCCTGTCTCGAACTATGCTCGGGTCTCTTTCTATTCATGGCCCCGGCGCCGCACCCGGAGGCTCAGTACGAGTCGTCGCGTTTACGCGTCGACGTCGTTCTGGTAGAACTTAACGTTGCCGTCACGGATAACAAAGGAAACTATGTCACGGGCCTTCGCCCGGAGGACTTTGTGATTAAGGAGGACAACATTCCAGAGAAGATTTCCAACTTTGAGGAAAGCGACGAGTCCCTCCGCAAACCAATCGAGGCCGCTCCGCCCGCAAAGCTCGACGACGTGCAGGTCGCCGCGAAAGCTCCCGAATCGGAGCAACCGGAGCCAGAGCACACCCTCGCAGGGGTCGCCATTCCAGGGTTAACCGGGGCCAATGTCTTTATTCTCTTCGACACTAGTAACTACATGTACCGAAGCTTTGTGTTCGCTCAGGATGCCATCACTGAATTTGTGCGATCGATGCCTGATGCCAACAGGATTGCATTCTATTCTTATAGCCGCAACCTCTCCCGGGCCGCATCGCTGACCTCGGACCGTTTTCGCGTCGTCAGCGGCGTGCGCAGCACCGTTGCTGGTGACGATGCCGCACTCTATAATTCCCTCTTGCTCACTGTCAAAGATGCGGCGCCGCTCCGCGGACGAAAGGCGATCGTGGTTTTCTCGAACGGCCCTGACAACTCCAGCTCAATTCCCCCTGAGGATGTGGCGGAACTGGCTCAGTCGACGGGAACCATCATCTATATCGTCAGCACTCGCCAGGCTGAGTCGGAACCAATCACCTCTGCCGCATTTGAACGTATCAGCAAGGCCACTGGCGGAAAGACCTATTTTGCAGGTAATTGGCGCCAGGAAAAAGATGCCTTCTCCTCGATCAAAGATGACCTCACTCACCTCTACACTCTCAGCTACTATCCCGGGCCTAATCCCAATCGCGGCTGGCGCTCGATCAAAGTGCAACTGGCAGGCAAAAAATCCGAGAAGTATCACCTGCGCACGCGTGATGGATATAGTCTTCAGCAGCAGGCGGCGGTGACAAATGAGACCGACTCCGCATCCGCGCCGGGCCTCGATCCGCAATAGCCACCACTCCAGGTAATCAAGCCGCTCGCGAGTATGTTAGAGGCAAGGATGAAGGCAAGGCCCCGGAAGTGTGTCGACGCATTTGTCGAACTACGGACGACCACGGCGGTCCGCCGATGGAAAACCCGCGGGGAGCCACAGCAACCTCGCGCGTGGATTTTTCATTCGGAGATCGTCGCGTCAAACCCAGAAACTCGAAACCGGGCCCTGGGCGCCCGGTTTGTAGGGTTGGACTTTACGATTGAACTTCGCAAGTGGTTGCGGGAGGCTGCAACGCTCCGAATTTGCGGCATTACGTTACCCGTTTCCTCTTCCCCGCCGACCAGATGCCACGTTCCCTCAGCAACATAATGCGATTTCCCATGTCCGTCCCCATCGGTGTCTTGCGGAAACATACGGATCTCCGAGACATGCTTCACCAGTTCCTTGCGAGCCTCCGCAGACTCCCCGGAGATCAACTGCTGGAGATCGCCCGGCCGCTTTGTGATGAAGCCCCGAATCTCCGACCAGTGAGCATCCATAGAATCGGCCCCACCCGCCAAGAGTTGGTCGGTGATCTTGCGTAATTGCTGTTCCCGCTCGTGGATGGCGGCAACCAGGAAAGACGACGGTCCCGTCTCCGCGGCGGTGGCCGTCAGCCGCCGCATGAAACCTCAAAAACGAAACCGGGCGCGAAGGTGCCCGATACCGATGTGTTGAAAATGAGTTGATCAGCCCGTAAATGGTTGCGGGGGCTGGATTTGAACCAGCGACCTTTGGGTTATCAGTCGCTAAATTGTTGTAATCAAACATTGCTCGGAGCGGTTGGCACCTGTTTAGAGTCCCCGATAGGGGATCGGTAAACCCCTCGCCTTCAGGCGACGGACGGTACTAGGCTTGTGGAATGGAAGACTACAAGCGTGGCAGCCACACAGTGTGGGATTGCAAATATGACCTTGTGTGGACGACGAAGTATCGATATGAGGCATTCGGAGGTGACGTGGGGCGTCGTTGCCGAGAACTATTGCGCGAGATAGCGCGGAGCCAGGAGATGATCATCTACGCTGGGTCGATCAACCGGGATCACGTTCATATGCTTATCGGGATACCGCCTCATATTTCGGTGTCGCGAGCGGTGCAGTATCTGAAAGGGAAGAATTCACACAAGTTGCTGGGAGAATTCGGACAACTGCGCAAGCGATACTGGGGACAACACCTGTGGGGGCGTGGGTACTGGGTATCGACAAGTGGGAATGTGACAGACGAAGTCTGGAAAAAGGGCTCTTGACGAGAAAGTGTAAGAGACATCGTTTTACGCGGCTTTCTGAAAGGCGACGAGTTGGGTTCTTGTGGCGGCAAGCCGTTGCGCTTTCAGGAGCAGGTAGTTGAGGTTGCGGTAGCCGCGTCCGCGTCGTAGCAGAGCTTTGATGTTGCCGTTGACCGCTTCGACCACCCCCAGGGGAACCTTGGTCCGGCAGTAGTTGAGGATGCCATCCAGATGGCGAAGCAGCATGTCGGCCAGCTTCTCCATGGGTTTGAGCCGCTGCCAGCGCAGCTGGCCGATCCAGTTCTTCAGATAGCGCATCATGGAGCCCTCGTAGTGATAGCTCCACAGCCGGTCCAGGCTCTCTTTGAGCAGATAGGCCTTCATGATGCGCCGGTTCAGCGCAAACAGTTCGTTGAGTTGTTGCTTCTTGCG
>JBEKCA010000121.1:0-14103 GCA_050015115.1 Occallatibacter sp. | reverse complement strand
CGTCGTCCAGTCCTGCCACCCGCCGGTCTCAGTAGCATTGACTGAGCCGCTGAGGTTCGTTCCCGACGAGTTGGAAATGTGGAATGCATCCGTCACACCGCTCGGTGATGCAAGCAGAAGGCTGACCGTGTAGGTTCCGGCCGTGGCTACGTTGACCGTATATTTGAACCACTGGCCGCTGGCCGTCCAGCCGAGATCGTTGCCGGTTGCAGGGGATGACGCTGTCTCCAGATCCACTCCATCGGAACGATAGCTATTATCCGTTCCGTTTACCGAATTGACGTTGTAGGCGACTCCCTGACCACCGGTGTCGTAGTTCTCAGCCAGAACCGTGCCGGGAACCGCGGCCGGAGTGCCGCCGAAGGGAGCCTCGCCGCTGCCGATCGTTCCAGCATAGACCTCGAACTCGGAGATCTGCGCCGCGTTCCAGCCCGTATTGGCGCTGAAGGACAGTTGCAGATATTGATAGCTGGTTCCGGAAGGCAGATTGAAGCTGACGGTGTTTGAGGGCGAGGCTGAGGGGTTGAAGGTGTAGCTTGCAGACGGAACAATCGTGGTCCAAGTGGTGCCATTGTCCGATCCCAGCACGGAGAGTGTTTCGGTGCGGGTGGTCCAGGCCGCCAGAGGTGGCAAGGTGAGTGTAACCGAACCCAGAGGCTCGATCTGTCCAAAGTTCAGCGTGAGGGTCTGGGGATAAGCCGCTCCATCCAGGCTCTCCCAATAGGTACTCGTGTTGCCGTCGTTCGCATTAGTTGCCGGATAACCTGAGGCGTTGCTGCTTGCCGTAATCGTCGCGCCCAAGGCCAAGTTGGTTGTCGAGGAGACGCCCGTTCCGGTGAGCGCTACAGTCAGCGTACTGTCGGTGGCGTTGCTATTGACAGTCAGGCTTGCTGTGTAGCTTGATCCCGTGCTGGGAGCAAAGTCGACCGAAGCCGTGCACGAAGCTCCAGCAGCCAGACTGCTGCCGCAAGTATTGGTTTCGGTAAAGCCTGTCCCCACGGTAATCGACGTAATCGTCGCAGTTGCGGTTCCGGTGTTTTTCAGGGTCACGGTTTGCGCTACGGAGGACGATCCTACCGACACTGTGCCGAAAGCAAGCGATGTAGGCGTAGCCGTAATCGTTGCTGATACCGGCGCTGATGTCGTAGCCGAAGCTTGGTTGGACGATGCCGAGCTGGCGCAACTGTTATCGGCCTGAACCAAGTAGTAGTAAGTGGTTGAGGCTGCAAGCCCGGTGTCGGAATAAGTGGTGCCACTAACTCCGCTGGTAACCTGGTTCGATGCAGAGGCAGTAAAGCCGCTGGTGGTGGAGCGGAACACAGAGTAGGTCACGCCGCTGGTCGCCGATGCCGTCCAGCTGAGGTTGATCTGGCTGGAAGAGACGGTGGTTGCGGTGAGACCCGTCGGAGCTGCGGGCGTTGTGCAGGTTGTGGTTCCAGGGAAGACCTCAAACTCGGAGATCTGCGCAGCAGGCCATCCCGTATTGGCGGTGAAGGACAGTTGCAGATATTGGTAGCTGGTTCCCGCCGGCAAATTGAAGCTGACCGTGTTTGACGGTGTGGTCGAGGGATTGAAGGTATAACCCGCAGAGTTTACCAGCGTGGTCCAGGTGGTGCCGTTGTTCGATCCCAGCACAGAGAGCGTCTCGGTGCGGGTGGTCCAGGCCGCCAAGGGGGGCAGGGTTAACGTCACCGAGCCCAGAGGAAGCACCTGTCCAAAGTTCAACGTGAGGGTCTGAGGATAAGCCGAATTGTCCAGGCTCTCCCAATAGGTGCTCGTGTTGTTGTCGTTGGCATTCGACGCCGGGAAGCCCGATTCAATGCTGCTGGCGGTCGCCGTCGCGCCGAGCGCCAAATTCGTTATCGATGAGTAAGCGGTGCCAGACAGCGCCACGTCAATTGGCGTGGAGGTCTCGCTATTGGTGATGGTCAGATCACCAGTCGCTGTGCCGGCTGCGGTGGGAGTGAAGGTGACCGTGATGGTGCACGAAGCGCCGCCAGCCAGAAGGGTACCGCAGGTATTGGTTTCAGAGAATCCCGCAGAAGCCGCGATGCTGATCGACATGGATGCCGCGCCCGTTGGGTTGGTTACGGTCACGGTTTGCGGCGAAGACGTGGTCCCCAGCAGCAGGAACCCGAAGGAAAGACTGGTCGGCGTCACCGTCGGTGTGTAGACAACACCACTGGAACCCGTGCTGCCAACCAACATGACCGTGACGGTTTTGCCCGCGCTGTTGGGAATCGTCAGCGTGCCCTTGGTAATGCCCGCAGAGGGTGGAGTGAAGGTTACATCGACCAGGCAATACCCCGGCTCGCTTGCTCCGCCGTATTCGGCGGCGGCTAGCGAACTGCCGCAGGGAACGCTGGGATCCGCCGTTACGGTAAATCCGGCGCTTCCAGAGATCGGTCCGATCGTTGTTGTCTGGTATGCGGCATTGATGACAGCAACCTGCTCTGTCACTGCCGTGCTCCCCGTCGTTGAGAATGTGACGATATCCGGATAGACCCAGAGCGGATTGCCGGCTGGGATTGCGGTTGCGGCGGGGGAGGCCGACCAACCGGTGTCTCCGCTGGTGTCCACCGTGAATCCTGAGTCGCCGCCCAGATTCAGGAAGCCTCCATCCGTCACGCCGCTTGCTGTTACGTCGGTAAAGGTGGCCGATCCAGGCCCCTGCGCGTGGACAACAAAGGTTCCAACGCCGGTCACCGTGTCGCCGTTGACGGTAACAGTCGGGTTCTCACTCGGCCCGAGGAACTGGTACGCTGCGTACTCGCTGCTCTCAATGCTGTTGCCGGAGAGGTTAAACGGCCCCGTTAATGCCGAGGTCGAGGGCCAGAATCTAACCGCGCCGGTCCCAAAGTAGAATCCGGGATCGAATGCTCCGCATCGTTCCATCACGTTGTCCTGAATCGTGACCGGTCCCGAGGAAGCGACGCTGCTGAATACTCCCTGGCTGGTCTGGAAGCAACTGCCTCTCGTAACTGGGTCCTCCAGCAGGTTGTTTGTGATTTCGTCTCCCGCGCCCGCGCCATAGACGGCGACGTTGTTTGCCAATCCAGGAGAGAGGATCGTGTTATGGTTCACCGTGATGTTCGTGTCAGCCGCATTTTCGGCCCACATAGCCACACCGTCGTCCTGCGTGTTGAAGAAGAACGAGTTCTCAACCGTGCCCCCTGAGATGGCCCCATCGGCAGCATTGAAGTTGATTCCGTCCGCCTTCAGATCCATGATGCGCAAATTATTAAAGGTCAGGTTAGTTGCCGGACCGACAATCCATGCGCCGACCTTGGTGTTCTGAATCCAGACATTTGAAACCGTCGAATTGCTGAAGCCGCCATTGAAGCCGTTGACCGTGCCGTCGCTGTCGTTGCGCAGAGCAACGTTGCCGAAGATGGCCAGGTTGGAGACGTTCACGTTGGTGCTGGCTGGCGAAATGTTGCCGGCGAATTCGACATGGCTTCCGGTAATCACCGTGTACCACTCGCCAGCTCCCTCAACCGTGACATTGTTTACGCTGAGCGGATTGCTGATGGTGTAAGTTCCCGCCGGAAGATAGACCGTACCGGGCGTCGTCGCGTTTTCAGCCGAATTGATCGCATTCTGCAGCGCCGTGGTGGAGTCGTTAGCGCCGGTTGGGTCCGCGCCAAACGAAGTGACCGCGTTGACCGAGCCCGCCGGTTGCGCAATGGCTGTTGGCGCGACCTCAAATGAGGCCGTGTTGATGGCGTACCAAGCCGCGTTGTCGCCCGTATCCACTTGCAGCTTGACCACCGTTCCGGTAGGAAGGGTTGAGGAAAACATGAAGCGCACGTCGTTGTAGAAATCATGCGGAGCCAAAGCGCCCGGCATTCCGAGGTTGGCTACAGGCGCTTTTTCAAATGTGTATGCGCCATAGAGCCAGCTATACTTCGAAGTCATCGAAAGCGAGGTGGTCAGCGTTCCGTTTACATAAAGGCTTAACGGCTCGGTGATTCCGCCGCCGGCCGGAGCGTCCGGGATCGCGTAGTGGATGGTTACCGCGTTGGCCGGAGCAGTTAGAGTGAACTGGATGTATTGGCCCTGACCGCTCAGCACGATTGCCTCGCGTCCTGTAGACTCCGCGGCTACCGTGCCAAAGTAGTTGTTGGGCCCGAGGAGGGAGCCATTTGTCTGGACGCCGGCGCTCGTCGCGGCGTTGAACTGGATGAACGGTACGGGAGCTCCTGCCTGAGCACTCGCAATGGGATGAACACCCAGAAGCGCCGCCAGGAAGAGACTTAGCTTGATGATCGTCGGGAGACTGAAGGCTCGCAGACTTTGAGTGGTTGTCGGCGTGGAGTGGACTGAGGCAGGCTCTTCTGCGGAAAACCTCCGGGCAGGAAGAGGAAACTGTAACAGGGAAGTCAGAAGTGGGTTAGTTGACAGATGGATATTGCGAAGCGCTCGTATGGGGGAGTTCAAAGCGGTCACCTCTAGGTTGAATTTTGAGATACAAGGAATTGCATCTCGGTCGTGCGGTAGGATTGGATTTCACCGAACGAATTGCTCGCAAGGTCCTTACAGAATGGCTTAACAGTAAGTTCGAAGTTATTTACTGATAAATTGCCTCCGCATTCGGTTACCGGGCATTATTGGAATTCAGTTACTGGTCGCATCGAATCAGAAGTTTGCGACGTAACGAATGCTCGCACTGCCTCCGGGAAGTGCTGGACATGTTGACGGATAAACTTCGAGGATGCGTTCTGATCTGTTCCCGCCGAAAGAGCCCACCTTGGTCAAATGGATGGCCAAAGTGGGCTAGTCCGGAGTAGCAGAAGTATCCGGGCGGTTATGGCGTGACGAGTTTGAACGCCTGGGCAGCCGTGCCGTTGCAGGTGTAGATCTGCAATTGCACACCGTTCGCCGTGGACGCGCTCGGAACATCCAGGCAAAGTCCGCTGCCTTGGCCTACGAACTTGTAGTAGCCGCTACCCAGCGACACCGCCTCCCATTCCTCGTTGGAAGCGCCGGCATAGGTCCAGGTCTGGATCAGGCTGCCGCTTGCGGTGCCGTTGCTGGTTACGTTCCAGGCCTCTGTCGGAGCATTGACGTTGGTGACCTCGAAGTAGCCCGATGCGGTCCCGTTCGTAAACTCCCACTGCTGGCTGGTTTCGGTGCTGTTGGCGCCGCCCGCGCAAGCATACTGAACCACTGTGGTTCCATTCGCAGTGGCCGAACCGTTGGCCATGATGCACGAACCGCTGTTCTGGTTCACGATGTTGTAGGGCGTGCCAGTGGCTAGGGTAAGACCACCGCCCGACGATGTAAATGCCGCCGAGTCGATGTTCCAGCCGCCGTTGTCCTGGTTGAAGGTGAGAGTCTGCACGCCCGCGGGCAGTGTGACCGTGGCGGTTACGGTTGTCCAAGTCTGGTAGCCGCCCGTTGCCGGAATATTGACCGAGCCGCTGAGGTTGGTTGCCGCGGAATTGGAGATGTGGAAGGCATCGGTCACAGCGCTGGGAGAGGCAACCAGGAAGCTGACTGAGTACGAGCCGGCTGTGGCCACGTTGACGGTGTATTTGAACCACTGTCCGCTGGCCGTCCAGCCGAGATCGTTGCCGGTTGCGGGGGATGTCGCTGTTTCGAGATCGACGCCGTCGGTGCGATAGGCGTTGTCTGATCCATTAGTTGAAGTGACGTTGTAGGCAACTCCTTGGCCGCCCGTGTCGTAGTTCTCGGCCAGTACGGTGCCGGGGATGGCTGCGGGAGTGCCGCCATACGGCCCTTCAGCAGGCGCTGCTGCAGCAAATGCCGCCGAGTCGATGTTCCAGCCGCCGTTGTCCTGGTTGAAGGTGAGCGTCTGCGTACCTGCCGGGAGGGTGACTGTAGCCGTTACAGTTGTCCAAGTCTGGTAGCCGCCTGTTGCGGGGATGTTAACTGAGCCGCTGAGGTTGGTTCCAGAGGAGTTGGAGATGTGGAATGCATCGGTCACGGCGCTGGGAGCGGCGACCAGGAAGCTGACTGTGTACGTGCCGGCTGTGGCCACTTTCACCGTATAGCGGAACCACTGTCCGGCGGCCGTCCAGCCTAAATCGTCACCGGATGCAGGGGATGAGGCTGCTTCCAGATCGACGCCATCGGAACGATAGCTGTTCGCCGAACCATTGGTCGAAGAGACGCTGTAGCCAGTTCCCTGGCCGCCGGTATCATAGTTCTCGGCCATCACTGTGCCGGGGATGGCTGCTGGAGTTCCGCCATACGGCCCTTCTACACCGCTGCCGACAGAGAAGCCGAGACCGGTATTCAGGGCAAAAGCATTGGCGGTGGTCCACTGCCCCCAGTCGGCGGCGATGGTGGCTGCGGAATCGGTGGAGACGTTGGGTATGGGTGGTGTCCCGGTCGGAGTGTACATTCCCCAGCCGCTACCTGGCGAATCGTTCTTTAAGGCCCACATCGTCGAGCTGATTCCGTTGTTGGTGTACTCGTCAAAAGAATATTGATAAGTGGCCGCGGAATAGCCCATGTCATTCCATTCGCCGATGTAGTCCGGGACATTGTAGCTAGCGTAGTTGTTGAATTGTGTAACCTGGTTGGCGGACCCGGATTCCACCACAGCCTGAGTGGCATTCCACTCATACTCATGCTGTTCATAGACAACGTTGGTCCAGCCTTC
Source organism: Occallatibacter sp. (assembly GCA_050015115.1). Lineage (GTDB taxonomy): Bacteria > Acidobacteriota > Terriglobia > Terriglobales > Acidobacteriaceae > Telmatobacter. The sequence continues at coordinate 7,472 of JBEKCA010000121.1, read as the reverse complement.
AGAGGAAGGATTCGGCAGCATAGCCCAGTCCCATTGATCGAAGCAGGTCTCGATGAAGATCATGTGCGTGGGATCGGCGGAGCGAACCGAGTTGTACAAGCTGACATATGCGCTGATAACGGCGCTATCGCTGGGCGCATTCATCGGCTCATTGAGCAGATCGTAGCCGGCGACGGTCGCGTTTCCGTTGTAGTGGTTGGCAATCTCCCACCACATGTAGGCGGTGTTTCCCTGGTCATTGGAATTGGTCCAATAGGCATTCACATTCTGCTGGCCGGTATCGTCCGAGGTGCTTTGGCCGCCCACGACCCCATGCATATCGATGATCACATAGATTCCCTGTGCGGCGGCCTGGTTGACGATCCAATCAAGCTGAGTAAAGGCATCCGTACGCCAACTGGCGTTCGACACATTGGCGATGGGGTAGAAGTTCCCCCACCATACCGGAACGCGCACGACGTTGAACCCGGCGTTCTTAATGTTGACAAAATCCTGCGTCGTGATCCAGGCCTGCTGATAGTCTCTGATGAGCGTTTGCTCTTCAGCCACTCCAAAGCGGCTATCCAACTCCTGAATGATGCTGTATGTGTCCGGCAGGCCGCCGGCATCGGCAGGGCACATCCAGGGCTCCATGACCATGTATCCCCCCAGATTCATTCCCTTCAGCACCACGGTTTGGCCATTTGCATTGACGATGTTCCGCCCGCTGGCGTGCAACATGCTGAGTTGCGCGCACGCGACCTGCGAATACACAAAGGTGGCGATTAGGAACACAAAGAAGCGAAGGACCATGCGGCCCAATTGACACGGTGCAAAACGACCCGTTGCGGCATTGCTCATGTGAAACCCTCCACTGCGCATCGGATTGATTTCCAAGAACCGCATTTAAAACGGTCTGGCTAACGATGCTGTCAAGCTAATCTGGGACGCTGGAAATCATCGATTGCCCGCGTCTTTTGAGGTTTGCATTGTTCTCGATGGGAGAAGAACGCGATGCTGTTGAGTGAAGACAGTTGACGTTTGAATTGACTATTGGTCCGCGTCGCCTGATTTGGCCCACCTGGTCTTAATCAACAGTCCAGGTGGGCCAAACAGGGGCAGTTAACAAATCCCGCGAACGTCTAAGGCGTGACAAGTTTGAACGCCTGGGCAGCCGTGTCATTGCAGGTGTAGATCTGCGATGGCACGCCGTTCGCCGTGGACGCGCTCGGAACATCCAGGCAAAGTCCGCTGCCTTGGCCTACGAATTTGTAGTAGCCGCTGCCCAGCGACACCGCCTCCCATTCCTCGTTGGAAGCGCCGGCATATGTCCAGGTCTGGATCAGGCTGCCGCTTGCGGTGCCGTTGCTGGTCACGTTCCAGGCTTTGGTCGAAGTATTGAGGTGGTGCGATTTTTCATTCGATTGATCCTTTTCGATTTCGGTCCCAAGCCTGCTGAGTCCTAAACCCAAATACCAGATTCAGCTCAGAGTTGTTTCAACCGCGATGCCTGCAAAAAAGGAAAGACGCGTGCCCCAGGCTTCACGGCCTGGGGCTCCGCGCAAGAAAACTGCACAGGTTTTAGTACGCCTCAAAGATAGAGGAGAATTCGTAATTAGATTGGCTGACGCCGCTGCACGTGTCCTCGTCTACCGTAGAGCCTGGGCAGCCGCCGTTGTCGCGATTGAGCTCCCAGAACGACAGCAGAGTGATATAGCTGTTGGCATTGGCGAAATTCACCATCGTTGTTGCGTTGGCGAGGGTGAAATAGTTTGGGGGATTATCGTCACTGGTTCCAGGCAAGAATGTCAGTCCAACCGTCGAGGTTAAACCAGCGGATGCAATTTGGGACTTCAAAGCGGCAGCACCTTCCTCGGATAACGCCGGCTGATTGGTGTTTGTTCCGCCGAAATCCATGGCCATGCCATTGACAATAGTGAGATTGAGACCGGCTGATTTGGCGTCGATGATGTCTTGGGTGCCCCCGCCGCTGCCCGAGTCTAGTCCGCCTGAACCGAGCGGCAGCGTATAGGAGACGGTCAACCCCGAATTGGCCTTCTGCAATGCAGCCAATGCTTGCGCGCGTCTTACAGACTGACCAGAAGTTTCGCCATATTCAATGTCAAAGTCGAGCCACTTGACATTGTATTTGGTGATTAACTGCTGATAGACAGCCTGAGTTGCCGCCGCTGTGCTGCAATATGCGGCAGCCTCTTGGCCGCCTGCGCCGCCTTGGGAAATGGCGACGGTTACGCCCGAAGCCTGCAGGGACGCAATTGCAGTGGCCATGCTGGTGCTTCCGATCGTATCGCTAGGCAACACTCCGTTTGCGCCAGGCCACTCCAGGTTGCACCCACTGCCACTGGGGACAAGGAAGGCCAGTATCACAGCCTTCGCCTTTGAAGCTGAGATAATGGGGGCAATCTGATCGGCGTCGCCTAAGTCTCCTACGTATTCAAACGGCGCAAAGACCTTGCCAGTGCTTCCGCCGCCGCCGCTTCCCGACGCGAATGCCATCGAGTCGATGTTCCAGCCGCCGTTGTCTTGGTCCAGAGTCAGTGTCTGTGTGCCTGCGGGCAATGTGACCGATGCCGTCACTGTCGTCCAGGTCTGCCAGGCGCCTGTATCAGGAACGGCGACTGAGCCGCTCAGGTTGGTTCCCGACGAGTTCGAGAGATGGAATGCGTCGGAGACGGCGCTCTCCGCTGCAACAAGGAAGCTGACCGTGTACGTCCCGGCCGTGGACACATTCACCGTGTAACGGAACCACTGCCCGGAAGCCGTCCAGCCGAGATCGTTGCCGGTTGCGGGGGCCGACGCTGTCTCCAGATCGACGCCATCGGAACGATAGGCGTTATCCGTTCCATTGGTCGAGCTGACCTCATAGCCAACTCCCAGTCCGCCGAGATCATAGTTTTCGGCCATTACTGTGCCCGGAATCGCAGCAGGAGTTCCGCTGTACGGTCCTTCACCGCCACTGGATGCGGAGGTGGTCACGCTCAAAGCCGAACTCGCAGGCGAGGGACCTACGCTGTCGCTCGCTTCCACTGTGAACTTGTAAGTGGTCGAAGCCGAAAGGCCGGTCACGGCAAACGACGTGCCTGTTGCCGTGCCAATCTCGCTGCTATTCTCGAACACCGTATAGCTGCTGATCGAGCAATTGGCTGGCGCGGTGACGGCAGTCCAGCTCAGGCTGGTGCTGGAACCTGTCGTTCCAGAGGCCGCCAACCCTGTGGGCGCGCTCGGTGCGGAAGTGCAAGTGCCTCCCGTTCCCGAGGGATTGACCAGCTTGAATGCCTGCGCGGTCGTGCCATTGCAGGTATAGATATCCAGTTGTACGCTGTTCGCCGTTGAGTTAGCCGGAACATCCAGGCAAAGTCCGCTTCCCTGGCCGACAAACTTGTAGTACCCGCTGCCGAGCGATACTGCCGAAAACTCCTCGTTGGAGTTTCCCGCATAGCTCCAGATCTGCATCAGGCTGCCATTGCTGGTGCCGTTGCTGACCACATTCCAGGCTTCAGAGGTGGCGCCGGCATCGGAGACTTCATAATAGCCGCTGCTCGCGGCGGTGAAGATCCATTGCTGGGCGAGTTGGGTGCTGTAGGTGCCGTTAGCGCAGGTGTACATCTCCAGGACGGTGCCATTGGCCGTTGCCTGGGCGGAGGCTCCGATGCACTTGCCGCTGTTCTCGTTAACGATGTTGAACGGTGTGCCGGTGGTTAAAGTAGCTTGCGCATGAAGCAGCGCCACTGGCGCCAGCAACATGACTAGACAGAAGGCGAATCGCATGATCGCGCTCTGTGAATATCTACTCTGCATTGTGTTCTCCGAATTCCCATTTCTCTGAAACTGTTGATGATGCGCTGTAATCTGCGCCGGTTTAACCTGGCGGAAAGGAATTCTCTTCTATCCTGATTAATCGCTTAACAGTTAGCGCTTGAAAAAATTAAAACCCTGAGCCGGTGGAGACTTGAAGCTCCTCACGAATCAGGAACCGGTTGCGAAGCTAGATTCGATGCATCCGAATCGTGAAGAAACATAAGAAACCTTAGAACGATGCGCAAGGTTAAGAACGTTACATCACGATTTGGGAACAACGTTAGCCACAAAAAGGCATTACTTTCATACGCTTAGAAGTCTATTGTGACATAGGTTAAAACGTTTTAACCGCTGATATGATGCCTATTTCTTCGACGGAGCTCGCTGCACATCTTGAGTTTTTGTAGAAGGCTTCCTCGTTTTGCTGGAGGTCGAAGCCAATTCTGGTCTTCAACCACACTCATCTTTGCTAGCGCCCTGCGTAGCGCGTCTTCGCTAACGATCTTGCTCGTGCCAAGGATCTGCGGACTGAAGCCGTCGCCGCCGTTGCCGCTGTGTAGTTCCAGGTAAAGAGCAGACTTCGCGAAGGTAATCCGCCCCGCGCATTGGCAGCGGCTGGTTCTCTTGGTATTCGCTCCGCCCTCTCGATAGCAATAATTGTCGGGTTTCATCCGCAACATCCCCGCGGCGCGATGATTGCTGTCTCGGCTTTTTTGATGGCCTTGACGACCAACATTCACACCAGCTGCACGCTCATCATCTTGAATGCACACCTGATTGAAATATGAGTCAAACGGCGTCACTTCACGCCGACAATACCCCATATCGCCGAAACGCGCGATTTGTCTTAGGAAGAGAGGCCTATGGCGCACTATTGGCCCCTTGTGCGCTTTTTAGCATGTTCCGAAGTTCAATGGCTTCCTTGTTCTCGGGCTCGACTAGGAGAGCTTTTTGCAGAGTGCTGTTTGCTTCAGCAAAATGCGATTCGCTAGCCTGTGTAGCAGCAAGATTCACGAGCGCTTTCGTAAAAGTAGGATCGATCCTCACCGCTTCACGGAAACACCTCTCAGCTTCCACGTCATCTCCTTGCTGTCCATATAAAGTGCCCAGACTGTTCTCCGCGTCCGCATAGCGGGGATTGATCGACAAGGCGGATTTGAACTCCAGCTCCGCTCGACCGATCTGATCGCGTTGTCCAGTTGAAAGCATCGTCAGGCCAAGATTGTTATGCGCTTCCGCAAGGGTGGGGTTGAGTTCAATCGCCCTCGCAAACTCTCTGATCGCCAACTCGTTGTGCCCCGAGATTGCGAGGGCACTCCCGAAACTGTTATGAAGATCTGCTGATTCGGGATAGTACTTGAGAGCTATCTGGTACTCCCGCAATGCTTCATCTAGTCGAAGTGCCCTCACTAGCACATCTGCCAAATTGCTGTGAACCAGATTGTATTGCGGATTCAGCTCCAGCGCTCTCTCGAATTGAGGAATGGCTTCCTCGAACTTTCCAGTGCGGGTCAGCGCCACCGCCAGGTTATTGTGGATTCGCGCATCCTGGTCATTCTTTGTCGCCAATGCCGTCCACTCCGCAACCGCCGCGGCGTATTGGCCCTTTTCGCTCAGCGCTGCTGCATGGTCAAACTGGCGGAAGACATCGACCGCAGGGGTATTGATTTTGATCAACCCATCGGGCGGAATGTTCAAGAATTCAGGGATATTGACGGCACGGTTTGCAGCCGTAGGATTTTCGATATAGATTGCCGGAGTATCGTTGCCCAGCTCGTCAATATGCGTCAAATACATTCTGGTATAAGGTCCTCGGCTCTTCGAAGAAAACACCAGCCAGCGTCCGTTGGGTGACCAACTGTGCCACGAATTCATCGGCGACATATTGGCGTTCAGACGCCGTGACTGACCGCCCGCACTCGGCACGATGTACAACTCACTGTCAGGGCGCATGAGTTGAGCGTTGCGGGACTGAACAAAGACAATCCAGCGTCCATCGGGCGACACTTTGGGGAATGAGTTGCTCATCCCGTTCGCCGATGCGCCGCCAATCGCCTCCGGTATTCCGCCCCGCCCGTTGTTGAACGGGATGCGATAAAGGTCATACTTGATCTGAGTTTCATTTGGATCGTTGGCATGCATAGCCATCGCCTTATCCATCGGATAAGGGTCCGTGGCCACGGCTCTGGCAAATACAATATATTTGCCATCGGGGCTCCAGACTCCGCCGGTCTGCACATAATGCGGATCGTCGGCTCCAGGTAAGGGATGGCGCTCGCCGGTCGTCCGATCATACCAAAACAAAACTCCGCGGGTCGGAAAGAACACCTGCAAAAACTGGTAATCTTTGAAGTTTGCAACGTAGAAGTTATTCTCAGGCGCTCGATCCGATCGATTGACCATGGTCAGCACATATCTGCCATCAGGCGAGACCTGAGACATGAAGGCAACGCGATTGAGTGCAAACTGACGTTCCTGCGTTGGATTCCAGGTAACCATATCCTGGTCGCGGATGACAGTTTGCGGCTTGACTGGAACGACGGCATAAAGCCCTCGATCGTCCTGTGGTCCATCCATATCCATCCCCATGACCTTACCATCCCTTGAAAAAGAATGGCAGTTCGCACAGGTGTGCATGTCCTCCAAAACCACACGGCTCTCTGGCCGATCGATGCTGCGCAGCCGCCACTGAATCAGCGGAATCGCGGTTGGCGCGAGGGGCTTGATGAGACCTTTAGCCGTCTCCGAGGGCATCAACGGCACGTCACGATAGAAGATGGGCGCACCAACGGGGTCTGTCGAAGTATGAATCGACGTCTCTCCCCTCGACAACACTCGCCTCGGATCGCTCTTTTTGAAGCCTGTGATGATCACCTCAGCCGCGCCAGCAGTTGAGTTCTTTTTGATCCTCTCCCAGATTTTCAGATCAGGGGTCCAGGTATGCGAGGCGGCTTGGTTCGGGTTAAGTCTGGGTAATTCGTTGTTGGACGAGATACAGCGTGTGTCTATCTCGCCGAGTTTCATTGGTTCGCCGCTGGATTCAAAGTTCATCTCTCGCGAACCATCGGAAAACGTGATGACGATTCGCCAGACGTTGGCGGTCTGCGTGCGTCGCGCCATATAAAAGTCGGAGCGGTAATCTCCGGCGGAAAAATCGAACCGTCGAGGGGGTAGTCAACCGTGACGCCTGTCAAATTCTTTTCTGCTGCAGTAACTACCCGAGATGACTGGAATTGGCCTGGAATGACAACGACAATCGCCGCCGCGACAGCGACTCCGCCCATAATGTCTACGATGCTAAATCTCTTCAAATCCATGCCGCTCTCATCCCTTGCAATCATTTAGGACCCTGAGTATCCCATGTTTGTTATGACCTACTGACCGCAGATCGCTCAACCACAAGAGACATGGCCTTGGCCATAATTTCAAGCTCTGGCCTGCTAAGCTTAATCTGGATATACGGGGATGAATAAGCTCCCGCCGGAGTCCGTCGGTTGCTTCCAGGTCGACGCCGCCGGAGCGGTTCCTGTCGCCATTGCATTGGTCGAAGTTACGCTAGTGTCCTGAGTCATTAATTCGTCTGCAAAATCGCGCGACGGAGTCGAGGATCTGGTCTGCGGTTTTATGCCAGATGAAGGGTTTTGGGTCGTGGTTGTGGTTTTCGATGTAGCGGT
>JBEKCA010000120.1:0-14162 GCA_050015115.1 Occallatibacter sp. | reverse complement strand
CAGCCAACTTAGGCTCGCCCTGCCAGCCGCCAGCGTTGCGTCACCCAGCGATGCGTTGGCAAAGCTCGTATCCAGGAACGAAACGCTCCCGCTCGGGGTCGTTAATCCCCCCGCCCCGCTCACGGTCGCCGTTAGCGTGTAATTGCCATTGCTGCCTCCTTCTGCAATCGCAGTCGTAGTTGTGTGCGTGCCGGTCACGTCCAGCGCGGAGCTGCCCGAGGCGCTAGCCACGTAGCTGGTTGTGCCCGCGAAGACGGCGCGATAGGTGTGTGTGCCGATGGCGGGAATGATCTTGATCGCTGCTGTCCCGCTCGATGTCAACTGCGCCGTTCCCAGTAGATGAATATCCGTGCAATAAGCCGCCGATGCCTCGCAGAAGATCACCTGTCCAGGACTCACCGGGGTTGTTCCTGCCACCACTGTCGCTTTCAAAGTGACCACGGCGCCGGAGGCTACCGATGAGACTGGCGTGCTTGACGAGGTCACCGCGAGTGACGTTGTTGTCCCCGTCTGCGGGGGGCTGAAGACCATGGCCGATGACGAGGCCACGCAGTTGTTCGTCGTATCCTGCGCCACCGCGCCGGTGTCATTCGCGCAAGCCAGCAGGTAGTACGGCGTATTTGGCCAGATACCAGCGGGCACGGTCACCGTCGCGGTTGCCGTCGAACTCGCCGCTGCTGCCAGAGCAGGTACGTTGCGGTTCCCAACCAGAAAATCGATGCCGTTCTTTGTCGTGGCGTCGGACAGGTAATACACAGTGACAGAGCTGCCCGCCGGAGCCTGTCCGTTGTTCTCGACCGTATCCGTCACGGAAAACGTGCTGTTCGGAGAGGCCGTGGCCGGAGGTGCGCTCACCGCTGTCTCCACCAGGTTCGGCAGATCGACCGTCACAGCGACGTACACGCGCTGAGTCAGGCCGCCGCTCGTCCCGGTCACGCAAACTGTCACCGAGGGAACAGAGACTCCGTCCGTTGTGGAGATGGTCACCGTGGAATAGGCCGCTCCGCTTATGGATGTCTGACTCAGCGAAGCTGTGACTCCCGCGGGCTGACCAATCACAACCGTTCGCAGGTTGACGGCGCCGCTGAATCCATTCGCCGCCTGCAGGGTCACTTGGAACGTTCCCTGGCCGCCTTGCATCACGTCGATCGTCGGAGCCGAAGATTGCAGCGCAAAGTTCGGCCCGGAACTCGCCGGGGCGATCGCGTCGATCAGCGCCTGCCCATTTGGCGAACCCAGGCCCGTCACCAGGTCGTACCCGGCAACCGCTGGGAAGAGACCGGGGCTATAGGTGTCATCGTTATTTCCAGTGACGATGTCGTGGAAGTCGCTGCTGTAATTCGCGGTCTGCGCAAGAGCATAGATGGTCGGATTCAGAAACCCGACCGGAGAGCCATTGGCCTGCTCGTTTGCCAGCGCCATGAAACTGGCCCACACCGGCGCCGATGCGCTTGTGCCCCCTCCGGAGCCTTGTGCTCCGTTGGCCTGCAAGAATACGTTCGATGCGATTGCCGCGACATCCGGAATATTGCGCAGCGTCGCCGATCCCTGGTTGAACGAGTTGATCAGCGGCGCCTGGTAGCTCGCAATCGCGTAGGCGTAGTCGTTGATCCCGCCTCCGCTCAACTGCCATGCCGTCTCCGATTGCCACGCGCCTCCCGGTGCGCTGGTCGTCAACTCTGTACCGCCGACTGCTGTCACATAAGGATCGCCGGCCGGAAACAGGCTGTTCCAGCAGTTAGTCGAGCAGCCCGGGGCCGAGTACGCTCCGCCATCTCCCGACGAGGTTAGAAAACTCTGCCCCTGGGCCGCAAACTCTTTGAAGATCGGCTCGTAGAGAGCCGGATCGGGCGACCAAACATACGAGCAGCTCAGTTGCTGGGCAAGGTTGTCCGTCGCCATCTGGTTGAGGATGTCGGCCGGGGAAGTGCCCTCATACACTACGACCGCCGATAGGTTGGGCGCCAAGGCAAGCGCCAGGTCGATGTCCAGCGTCTCTTCCGTGTCGTCGCAATCGGATCCGCATACGCCGCTCATACCGTCCAGCAGGACGTTCAGGATGGGAACGCTCAGCGTCTGGCCTTCGCTGGCAAAGTAACCTTGAATGTCGGCCATATTGTATGGACCCGCTTCAAACAGTCCGATTGTCTGGCCCGCTCCATTCAGCGTTACTCCCGGAACATACGCAGCGCGCAGGTCATTGCCAGAAAACGTTCCGCCGGGGCCGGAGCCAGCAGTTGTCGTCTGCGGTGTCAATCTTCCCGCAGTTTGCCGCGGATCGCTGGCAGGACGCAACGGGTGAAGGTCGCTCAAGCCCCATATACCCTGGACGGGGAGGCTCGCGTCGACTGAAGGCTCCACATCCGGCGCATAAAAGTTACGTGCCTCCGTCGGGTGCTGATACAGCTGCATCTTCACGCCAAAACTGCGCTCGATCTCCTCGACCGCTCCGCTTAAATCCACCACCATCCGGTTGGCGGAGGTGTGGGTTACCGTCAGTCCATTTGAACGGGCGAATGCAAGGACCTGCTCATGGTCTTCCACGGTTGGACCGAACCGCTCCGTGAATTCCGCCACGGTCAGGTAGCGCCGGTAATTGGGGCTTGCCGGATCGTAAATTTCCTTGAGCAGCTCTGCGAGTTCGTCCTCGTGATGCAGCTTGAGAGTCATGGCCAGATCCAGCCGCCGTCCGGGGTGAAGCCCGCCCAATGCCTTCAAACCAGCGGGAGCCGCAGCCTGTGTGGAAAGAATCTGCGCGTGCTGTCGCGAGGTTGATATCGCGCGCGAAGCGTCCTCTTGCGCCTGCGCGGCACACAGTATGAATCCTGGAATTACCAGCGAGATGCTGAGAATTGTCGCAGATATGACTCGCGTATTAATTTGCATGGGGCCACCTTCGGCATCTGCCGGCAGTTCAGTGGCCTGCATTCGGATCCTGGTGGGCGCGCGGAGTCCTTCAATGCCGCTGGCACTCACTCCCCCGCCGCCGTGTTTCCTGAAAGCCATGCCTGGATGGAAAAATGGACGAAATCTGAATCGCTTCTGTGTCACCGACGATACAAACCGGATTGGCCCGTCCACGTTCCGTTCATGTGGTCTATTTCAGGCGCAACCGAGCTCTCGCTCGACGGCTTCTAATCTCGGAAGGGATTTCTGACTTCTGCGGAATCTTCCTCCCAAACCGTAGGGCTAACCTGACAATCCAACCCGGAACTCGCAGGCTTCACTAGTTCTGACTATCGGCGCAGCATGAGGATTGTTCAGGAAAGTTCTAAATGAATTCTTGTCGTTCCATTATCCCCTCGGCGGCTAGAGCCCGCATTGATTGTGCGACATTTACGGCATGGCTAAGGTTGTACCCTTTCAAACCCTTGTTTTAACTAGAGTTATGAACAGATTAAGGAAGATATCCTTGAGACCCCCAGCGGCAAGGCCCAATGCAAGGATCAATTTCCTGGTCGCACCTAAATCGTCGCCGACTCTGACCTTTGACGATCTTTCGCCCCCGAAGGCAATATCAAATCTAAAAACAGCGTCAGGGAAGGGTGGCCGGTTACACACCTGGTGCCAAGCCACTGCGTTCCACATTGACGGGCAAAGGATCAAACCAGGCCGAAGTTGAATGGCTTTGGGCGGTGCTTCTCGGCTTCATCAAGATCGGGAAGATTGTTGAACCAGCGATAAAAATGGTCATCGAATCTACACAGCTCTTCGATGTCGATCTTGGGAAAACGATCGTCGTTCGGCACTAAGACCAGATGCGAGACGCGAGGCATATCCTCGCCGCCCTCGTCTACATATCGGCGTCGACCTTCGATGCGATCGAATGGTAGGACTGTCTTGCCTGTCAAGCCTTGGAGTTCAATCGCATCATCGGAGAGGCGGACCGAAAAGCGGATTGCGCGCAACGCGAAAACTGAACCACCGAGAACTAATGCGGGAGGGATCAACATTCCAATCAGGTTTGCATCTCGGTCACCCCTGATCACTTCTGTCCAAATTCCAAACCACAGAATCAGTCCGAACGCGGCCACTGCGATTGCAACGATGCGCTGCCATACATTCATCCTGTATATGTGCGAACGCATGAACGCGGGGTCTTGATTCTGAGTGTCCATATTGATTGCCGGCTATTTGATTGTCTTTCACCAAAGCTTACTCCTGCCTAATCTCTAAGGCAATTGGCGTTGTTCTCCCGTGGTCGGCCAACCGTCTCCTACTCATGCCCGAGGCCTGCCGGAGTTCCAAGGTTGGCCGAAAAGCGCATTGGGGACGCGCGTCATCTGGACACCCCGCAGGAAGAGTCCTTTGGTCACGCTCCCGTATCGAAGTCTCGAATTTGCCGATTGCCCGGCCTTTCTAGAGATTTCGCGTACAAATCCCGTCCAATCGTGTGATCCTTGGGGAACAGTATGACGCGATCGAAAGCAGCCGCGGATTTGCAACCGAAGGCGTGGAAGACGGTCCCGCGCTGGGCCATCGTCGTCTTCCTGCTCGCCGTCTTTTGCATCTTCGCCAGCTTCGGATTCGTATTCGACGGCATGGGCATGGAACGTCAGTCAGCCCTATGTCTTGCTCTCTCTGTGGTGATCATTGCCTTGTTCGCCACCTCCTATGCCGTCGCGGGCATCACCCTCCGCCAACGGTTCTGGATTCCGGCAGTGCCGCTGTTCATTCTCGAGAACATCTGCATGACGCTGCTGCACTACTGGCTGCCCGACGCTCCCCCGCTTGCCCATCTCGATTCAGTTCAGCTCAACGGCTTTCACAACCGGCTGGTCTTTGACGGTCTAGCTGTGGTCATTTCCGTCGTTCTGGGCTACACCGGTCTTGTCGTGGTCTCCATTGCCGAGTCGCGCCGCCGCCTACGGCTTGAGCTCGATAAAGCTGCCCTGGACACCGAATTGGCTGCCGCCCGCGAAATCCAGCGGCTCATGGTGCCCGAAGAGCTGCCCCCCACTCCCGGCTACACCATTGAGAGCATCTACCGTCCCGCCGCCCAGGTCGGCGGAGATTTCTTTCAGGTCATCCCGCTCGGCGGCCAAACTCTTGTAATCGTTGGCGACGTAAGCGGCAAAGGGCTCAGCGCTGCCATGATCGTCTCCATGCTTGTTGGCATGCTGCACACTATCAGCAGAATCAGCCGGGATCCAGCGCAGATACTGGTCGAACTCAACAACAGGCTTCACGAACACAAGCACGGAGGCTTCGTGACCTGCTTGGTAGTCCGCCTCGATCCTTCGGGGAACGCCGTGCTCGCGAACGCGGGTCATTTGCCGCCCTGGCTCAACGGCGTCGAAATCGCGTTCGCCGGGTCGCTTCCGCTTTGCATCGTTGCTTCCGCCGTCCCGGAGCAGGTTACGCTCGAGATGCGACCTGGCGATCGCCTCACCCTGATTACAGATGGCGTAGTGGAGGCGCGAGATGCGCAGGGAGATCTATTCGGCTTCGACCGTACTCAGGCCCTTATGCGTCAGGAAGCATCCCCGCTCGTCCTCGCCGAAGCCGCAATTCATCACGGACAGGATGATGACCTGACCGTGATCTCCATCCTCCGCACAGTCTGAAGGACCGGCAATTCGGCCATTCAACAGTGAGCGCCCTATTCAGTCACGGATTCCCGGCGCCTCGCCGGCTACTTGTCCCCGACCCTGGACAGCGCCGGCAACGGCAACGTGAGGATTAAAAGAAGTCGGAAACGAGTGGCCGGTCGTTCGACCGCAACCCGCAGATAGGTGACTGACGTATCCTCACTCAGTGCCTATGACTCGACGCTTGGATTGTTCAATCGGGAGGTTGCTATGAAATGTTCGTGGCTAACGCCGCTTTTACTCGTTGCTGTGGCTGGCGCGATTCCGGCGCAAGAACCGCTCATCACCCCCGAGATGCCAGTCGACGACAACACTCTCCATCAGTGGCTTCACAGCAGTGACCCACGTTTGATCGCGTGGGCGGCTGACTTTGCCCGGCGAAAACATGACGCGAAGATTGTCGCCGAGATGCCCGCGCTGTTGGAACACTGGACGATGCCGCCGCTCGATGGAGGCGACGAGTCGCAGCGGGCCGAGCGCCGAGCTGCTCAAGCCGTTCTCGACACGCTCATTCGGGAGAACGCAGTGCCTCCGATTCCGGCCATCGAAGCCGTCGCGCCCATCTTTCCGACGCAAGCTTCCATCCTGATAGCCCGCCTTCCATTGTCCGAGTCGCGTGTGACACTAGGCGACTGGAGCCTGGGATCGACGGGAGCCTCGTGGACCGGGCCCGCCCTCGCGCGTATTGCAACAATGATGCTGGCGAAGGATCCTGGACCCAGCTTGGGCATTCGGAACGGAAATCTGGCCGGATTCGTCGCCAACGTGGTCGCGGCCTCCGAGGAGCAGTTGCAAATCTCAGTCAGCTCGTCTAACACCCGTCATAGCCTGATAGGAAGCAACTCCTGCGGAGATTCCATAGGCCACAAGGCCACGCCGGGGTGGCCGCAGGTATATGCATATGGTCTTGAGGAGGACAATTATCAGAAAGTAAGAGAGCCAATTGTCGTCGATCTGGACGGTGATCAGATCTTTTACCGGCGCTATGAGGAAAATGGCGGCTGGGGATCATGCAATGCGGTTCAATCGCTCAACCCCACGACCCGGCACAGAATCATCGCGCATTGGCTCGGCATTCCGGAAAGAGACATGACCTGGCAGCCGGTCGAGTCCTTTGCTATCGTGTGGACCGATAAAGCCTCATTTCAGCGACAGCTTGGCGAGATCGTCGAAGCCCAACGGGAGAAGCTTTATGCCACGGTTGAATCCTTGCGCCAGCGCGGTTTTCTGAGGGATGGAGAAACGGCGAACTTGTCTCCCAGACTTTTGGTCACAGTCCAGTGCGACATCGATCCATGCCCGCTTCGCTGACCCGACCCAAGGCGTTCCGGCCTCAGACAGCTCGACGTGTTCGTCCAATTGTTTATAAACTGAAGCATCCCTTGGAGCCGATGCCGATGCGCATCGCAAGTGTAGGTCATGCTATCTTCGCCGTCACCATGATCGGTCTCGGAGCCGTTGGCCTGCTCCATCCCGATCTCGTGCCGTTGTGGAATCCTGTGCCCACCGGTGTCCCCGCACGCGAACTATTCATTTACTTTGGCGCCCTGATCTCCCTGACAGCCGGCATTGGTCTGCTTGTTCCGCGCTTGGCGGCCATTGCTGCGCGCTCGCTGCTCGCCACTCTCTTCCTTTGGTTGCTGCTATTCCGGTTGCCAAACTTTCTTTATGAACCCGCTTTCGCCGCTTGCTGGTCGGTGTTTCCGCTCACGGTCATGCTGGCAGCCACGTGGGTGCTCTATGTCCGGTTTGCCGCTGACTGGGACCGCAAACGCTTTAGATTCGTCAGCAGCAACGACGGCCTACGCATCGCGCGCGTTCTCTACGGTCTCTGCTTGACCTTTTTCGGCGCAGCCCATTTCATCGACGTGAAAGACACGGTATACGGCTTCCCTGCTCCGCCGATTTCCCGACGGGACGAGGAGGGCTTCTCCAGTTGCTTAGCATGACCTTGTCACCGTGCTGTCCCTACCAACCCCGCCGAAGTGTTGCGCCGCGTCGGTCCTTGCGACGCTCCATGCTGCCTTCGCCAGAAATGTGGAGGCTCGGCCTTCGGGCTTGTCCTTTCGAGGCCATATTGGTTCACTTGCGTTACGGCCCGGCGACTCGCTCACCACCCTTTTCAGATGGCCTCGTCAATAGGCTTCAGGATGTTCAGTTTCCTTCCTTCCTGCTATTCAAGCTACGGGGCTTGGACTTTTACCCCGGTGGGACTTGCTCCCACTGATCACGCCAGCCTTCGCTGGACGCACACATTTTGGGGACTAATCCCTGGAAAGATTGTGGAGAGCGTGTCATGTGAAGCACAAATGGTAACTGCCGAGTGGCCGAGTGGCCGGTTTTCGAGTGGCGGTGAAACGGCACAACGATCTAAGAAGAGCTGTCAGCTTGTCTTTTTCTTTGGGTTGAAGATCGAATAGCCCCATTCGTGCAGGGCTGTTTCGCAGCAACCGACACAAGTCCACCCTCTATCGGACCATCGGCATTGTAGAGCGGCGCAAGATAGATTCCGTGACGAGCGGCAACCGTCTCGATCTCCTCAACGCGTTTTGGAGTGATGAACCCTCTTCCCTGGGAAAAGGACTCGAACCGGCGCTCCAAAGCAAGAGCCATGCCCTCGAGTAGACACCCATGGACAACATCAGGGAATGGATGACGATTTAAAACACCTTTGAGATCTGGATTGAAACTCAAACCGCCCGCAATCTGTCCCAGACCACCGAAGAAAATTCGAGTGTCAGTCAGATCCCCGCTGTTCTTTAGATTTTTTGGATAGCCAGCATCGCAAATGATGGCTTGGCGCGTTACGCAGCGCAGCCGAATTAACGGGGAGGGGAGGCTCGCCGCGCAGATCACAATATCCGCCGTAAATGGGACATGATCGAGTCGGGTTGTGACTTGCACCTCGGTGCCGCCGGCCTCCAGTTCGGCAGCAAGGGTTTGGAGCCGCTTCGCATTGCGCGCGCACAGAATTACGCTTTTGACGAAAGGCGCAAGGCAGCGAGCACAGCCGGAACCCACATCTCCTGTCGCTCCAACGATGAGGAGCGTCGATCTGCAGAGCTCGCGTTCCTCAAGCGTGCACATCTTTTTGATGCCTTGAACAATGAATGCGACTGTAAGCGTATTACCGGTGGTGAAAACCGTATCGGTCGCTCCGGGGAGCCGGTCGAAGTTGCCTTCGATAAGAATGGAGCTGAATCCGCCCAGGCTCACGATCCTCGCTCCTGCGTTGATTGCACGGGAGGCCGCGGCCCGAACCCGGCCGATGTTGTCGTGAAGGTATTCGCAATCAAGGCGATCCGGAGCGATGAAGCAGTCAATGTAGAGACCACGCGCTTTCGCGCCAGTTGTCGAGGTGGCCTCAACGTTGCAGACGGCTCGCGGCGGAATCCACGGGAAGATCTCCATGATTTCATCGTCAGGTAAACGTGTGCGTTCAGTCCCGCGCAGGACAGCGAGGACGTCTGAAGCGGCGCGCCAGCTTTCCTGGTGTCCGACGAGAGCAAAATCCACGCCGGTCCGCGGCTCTCGCGTGGTTAGGCTGGCAGTTGTGTGATCCATTGAAGTGTGACCTCCCCGGGCAGTCCCAGCATGTCCAACGTCTTGAGGTACCGTTGCAGCGACGCTCCGCGCAGTTCGGCTGTGGTTAGCCCGACGTCGGAGAGCGATGGTTTAACGCAGGTGCCGTGGCAAAGCTCGCACTGTCCTTGGCTGCATTCCTTGGCAACCATCTCTGTAAGCGTAGTCATGACTTCGAGGTGAAGACGATACACTTTGTCATCGAATCGCCGCGAGTCCTTCGCTCGCTCCGATCGCAGAATGTCCAGCGCGTGATCGATGTGCTCTTCCTCCTCCGCAGCAATCGCGGCAAAGGTCTTGCCAAGACTGCCCGGAGCTGACTTCCCAACGCGGGTATAGCTCGCGACTGCGAACGATTCGAGCATGACCTCTTGAACGATCAGGCAGGCGATGAAGTCGCTGTCGGCGATCGAGAGCATGAATGCTTCGCGGATCCGTTTCCAATATCTGGCGTTGATATTGCTGGGAACATCCACGCCAATCTTTTGGCCCTCGGCGATGAACGCCGCGGCGTGGCCCTGTTCTCCCTGGGCGTGCTCCAGGGCTTCAGCAACCTCTTCTGGGGCGTCGCAAATGGTAGAAAGTGCGCGATAGTTCATGGCAGCCATAACCTCACCGGTCACTGCCTGGGCAAGAACATCCTGCCAGATTGAAGCGGTGGACACAGCGGAGTTGCATGCAACCGGTTCTGAAGCGTTCAGAGAGACAAAGGATTCCATAGGTCCTCCTTGGGACTGAGTGGATTCGTCAACAATGGGAAACTTGCTTCCGGATCGAGCTTGAAAGAAGCCGGGATAAATTCAGATCGGGGCGCGATATCGGCGCAGGCGCACGGCCGCAGCAAGGAACGCCGTGGTGACCGCGAGGCCTATCCAGAGGCCGGGATTAATGAAGAAATGGAGCGGCGCGAATAGCATCATCGGATCCATTGCCCTGCCACTCTCCATAATCGCGATGCCTTCGGAGCCGCCGGTGAAACGGTTACTGATCAAAGAACCAAGATAGGTCGTATTGAAGGCCACCTTCTCCGCGATACCGATGGTTAGAGGCGGCAGCGCAGCCCAAAGAATCGGTGCGCGCCGCGCCCAACCCGAGATCAGCAGGAGCCAGGCATAAATCGGAGATTGCCAGAGCCCGTGTATGCACAGGAAGTGAAAGAGAAGCATAGGCCAGCGGTGATAGATCCCCACCCGAGACCAGAGGATAGCCACGTTTTGGCCGTTGCCTAGCAGCACTGCGCTGCTGATCAGCAGCATCAACCACTGCGTTAGAACCGTGATTGCGAATGCCAGCAGAGGAAGAATTACCATGGGAATTGCAGCCTTAGACAGAACCGTAATGAGATCCGAGACCGGCAGCGACTTCCAGAGCAGAATGCTGCGATCGCGGCGTTCCCCGTACAGGGCATCTACAGAGTAAAATAGGCCGACTAAAAGAGCGGTGCCCATGATCAAATCTTCGGCGAGCTTGTATGGCTGCCCGGAAAACTCGCGCAGTTGCATTGCGTCAAGCAATGGCGCGGCGTGCATCTCAACCAACAAGTGGAGGATGCTGATCGAGAAGCCAAACAAGAACACGCAAGCCACTACGACGGGGGCAACATAGATCGCCCGATTTTCCCACAATTCGCGCCGCACCGACCAATACATAAGACGTGTCGCGGGGAACGCCGCAGCCACGATTCCCTGCGAGCGGAGATACGGTTCGGGCATCACATTCGGTTGACTGATCACCTTGCCGCTCCTTTTGCCTGCTTGTCCTGATTGGCAATCACTGCCACGAACAAGTCGGCGATGCCGGGAGTTCGAGGATCGCCCAGCGCAGCGACCTGCTGCCGATCAACCCCGTCGAACATCAGGATGCTGCCACCGAGAACCTGGCGCTCGTCTATTGGCTTGAGGGCTCGTGCCGCGACTTCTTTGCCGGAATGGACCATCACTTCAAGAAAACGGGATTCAATCTCTTCCATGCTGTAACTGAGCACGACCCGACCCCTGTTGATAAACATAAGGTCGGTAATGACGTGTTGTATTTCCTCCACCTGGTGCGTCGTCACGATGATGGTGCGATTGCGATCGAAGTAGTCATTGAGCAGGGAGTCGTAAAACTGCTTGCGGTAGATAATGTCGAGCCCCAGCGTCGGTTCGTCGAGCACCAGCAACCTGGCATCGATCGCCATCACCAGGGCGAGGTGCAGTTGTGCCACCATGCCCTTGGATAAGTCGCGGACTCTGCGAGAGTATCCAATGGACGTTTTGGCAAGGAAACTCTCCGCCTTTACGCGATCGAATCGAGGATGCACCCCGGCAACATAGTCGAGCGCCTGCCGAACCTTGATCCAGCGCGGTAATACTGCAATATCGGCAATGAACGAGACATCGCGCATGAGCTGATCGCGCTGCGTCCAGGGGTCGCGACCAAGAACCCGCAGATCACCTTGATATGAAAGCAGACCGAGAATGGCGTTGAGCGCGGTGGTCTTACCCGCGCCATTGGGACCGATAAGCCCCAGGATGCGGCCTTCTTCGACGCGCATTTCGATGCCGTCCAACGCGATCGTAGTCCCAAACTCCTTGCGGAGACCGCGCGCTTCTATGCATGCCATGGCTTTAGCGCTCCTCTTTTCGAAAACGCGGCTTGGCGATCTTCGAGTCTGCGGCATCCAGCAGATCTTCCGCTTTTAGGCCAAGCCGCTGAATGGTTGCACAAACCCTGGGCCATTCTTCTTGCAGGAATCTTTGGCGTTCGGCTCGCAACAACAGGGTGCGCGCGCCGGCATTAATAAACATGCCCAGCCCTCGTCTGGTCTCGACCAGCTTTTCGTCTACCAATTGTTGATAAGCCTTCAGGACCGTCAGGGGATTGACCCGATATTCGGCTGACACGGTGCGCACTGAGGGCAGCGGGTCGCCTTCCTTGAGCACGTCGTCGAGCATCATGGCGACAACGCGGTCGCGAAGCTGGCGATAGATCGGCTGACTGTTGTTCCACTCGAAATCCATCCTGTGTTCCAGATATCCTCTGCTCTCCATCACATCTGCGGGTCAAAACGAGCTGTCCGACCAGCTACGACTTGTAAGGGTGGTCCGGTCGGTGCTGGTATAGCATGTTCACGACCGGAGCCTTACGTATTATTGCACCCGCTTGAAATCCAGATGGCCGTGCACAAGCGTGCCATTCGCTAGCGTGAACGTCCAGTCTTCAATGTGATGGTTCGCGTCGATGATGGTAAACACGGCGTGGCTCACATGCCCCACCTGGTTACTGCCGGGGGCATCCACCAAATCGAACTCCACCGTCTTCCCATCCGCTGAGGGCCGAGCCACCATATGCGGCCTGTTGCCAAAATCGCAGTAGTGAAGCAACGTCAGGCGATCGCTATCGAGATAGAAAATGGTGACCTCCGGACCAGGTGTGCTCAACTCGTGAATTATCGCGTTTCCACTCGACGCAACTCGGATGGAAAGGGGCATCAACTGGTCCGTGCCCCAGGCAGGATTGTCAGTCGTTATCGGACCTTTCCAGGTCCCCGCTAGAGTCTTCAACAGTTCGAAAGACCTCTGCGCGTCGGAACTGGCAACGGGCTTGGCAGAAGATTGTCCGTGTGCCAAAGCACACATACTCAGCATGAAAATCAATACAGCAACACGCAACGCTCTCATCTTGATTCCTCCTCGAACTTATCTTTCTCGCCGCCCCCAATCAGACTGCAGAGGGTCACAGCGTCTATGGTGTTATAGTTAACCACAACACACGATCACATGCAAGTGTCTTTTTTAATCGAGGGAACTGAGCTCCGCATCGATCCGTCCTTTCCGGCCGATGAACCAACTCACTTCTTAACGACCGCCGCCGGAAACGGGATTAGTAAGGGATCACAGGATGTAGTTACCGAGCAGGGAGCAATTAAGAAAGGAAACACCTGTGATTAACAGGGCAAAACGCTCATCCAGCGTGCTTTAGAGGACGGTAGTCGGAAAGGTCCCGAAATACGCCCTTTGGACCGAGGATAGCTTTCGGGCAGCCGGAGTCCGAATTCCGGACGCTGGGCGACCAAGAAACAAATGTTGTTCCTTCTCTTTCTGTCTGGCAGCGCCAGTTGCCCGCTTTCGAGGATGTATTTCGGCGATGATCAATAAAGTGCAGAATATAGGAGGTTTGCATCACCTGATTCCTAGGTTCTTGAGGTGAGGCGCCGATCTTCAACGGGAGTCGAACCTGTAGGCGATCGTGCCGCAAACCCCTCGCGGAGCTTTCAAGGCGATCGGAACATCATCCATGGAGAAGGCGCGCGTGAGTGCCAATCAGCTCATGCAGCCATCGTTCCATGACCTGGGATCGACGACAAACGGGCTTCGCAACCTTGATAGCTCCTTACCTGAAGCCAGTCAGAATGCCTCTGCTTCCATCATATTCCGAACTGAAGACTGAGCCTTCATAGAGATCATCAAGGTTCTCGGTGTATCCAACCAGCCTTGGATCTAAGGCCTCTGTTTGCGTCAGGGAATAAAAGGGGGGGGCACCGTGGAAAACTTTGGAAATCCAAAGGGTTTTCAACAAAGGAGGCGTTTCACCGTACCCCTTTAGCCCTGCTGTTCACTGTGTTTTCTGAAGTACAGCAAGGCGGCCGGCATGAATGGCAAAGCCCCCTTTGGCCTTCGTGATGATAAGACCGGGGTACACCGTCGCAATCTTACGGAGCGCGGCGTAAGCTTCCTTTTTGAAGTCCCCGAGGTCGCCATAGTCGGTGCCAAGCTGGCTGCGCAACTGCTCCCAGGAGATGAATTGCGAAGGCAGGTTCTTTTGCACAATGACGAAAGCGCGGTAAGAAATCAGCGCGTAAAGATCAAGGGCCAAGGGCGAACGTCTGCCCTGCTTTTCACCATGCGCTCAGACTCCCTGAAAGATACTCCTATAGCAATATATTGCTATAGCCCTATGCCTCGCCGTTGTAAGGCTGCGGCTTGCCATACTTTGCACAAAGATCGT
>JBEKCA010000119.1:0-14435 GCA_050015115.1 Occallatibacter sp. | reverse complement strand
GTTGGCTGCGTCAAGACAGAAACGCTGTATGAATTCCCGCTTGAAATTGCCGAGCTGAAGGTGAAGCTGCCGTTTGCGCTCACCGTCAGATTGTTGCTGCCATTATCCTGCAAGATCAATCCCGAACCCGCCAGTCCGGAGACTGAGCCGCCGATGGTATAGGTGGGAGCGGTCGTCGTTGTGCAGGTCACTTGCACACTGGTGACGTTGGCGCTGGCAGTGCCGCTGCCTGATGTCACCACGCATTGCTGAGCCGGAACGGCTGGCTGCGTCAAGACAGAGACGCTGTATGCGCTCCCATTTGAGATCGCCGTGCTGAAGGAGAAGCTGCCATTCGCGCTGACCGCCAGATTGTTGCCGCCGTTATCCTGCAACACCAGCCCGGAGCCAGTCAGTCCTGAAACCGTGCCGCCGATCGTGTAGGTGGTTGGCGGGGGAGTGGTCCCGGTTGACACGCCGGCGCCACCGCCGCATCCAAAAATCGTGAAGGCCGCCATCGCTAAAAGCATGAATACGCAGGAGTTCTTCCAGCTTCCCATTAGGGTGCTCCGTTTCCGAATCTCAAATTCAAATTGCCGAAATCACGTTAGAGACGCCGGTGTCGCGGCACAACAAGTCCGGGATTTCACAGCCGTTTTATTGGAGTGAGCTTAGAAACCAATTTGTGACAGGCTGTATTGAAGAAAAGTGACGATTTTCTGCGACGGGCGTACGAAACGGGCGGAGCCAGAGACCGGCAGACGCGTTCAATGCCCGTGCCATCAACGCCCGTGCCAACCGACAGAGTGTCTCGCAACCGAGGCATCAAATCGCGGCCAGGAAGGTGTTGCGTTCTTGGAATTGGCGGAGCTTGCCAGTGCGCGAGGTAGCCTACCGGGCAATTCCTGATCTGTGTAAAATGGGAGGTAGGTAACCAGGTTTGAAGCAACCAGATGTCCGTAGACCAAAGCGGGGAAGACGGTACTTTGACTGAGCAATTGGCTCAGGAGAATCAGCGCCTTGTCTCGGCCATTGCCTCCGGAGACAAATGTGCCGAGCAAAGTTTTGTCCTGCACTATCTCCCCAAGGTCAGGGCTATGTTGCTGGCCCGCACTCGCAATTCCGAACTTACAGCGGACCTGCAGCAGGATGTGATGATTGAGTCGATCTGCGCGCTTCGGCGCGGGCAGCTTCGTGATGTCACAAAACTCTCCGCATTTGTTCTGGGAATAGCGCGCAACTTATTGAATCACCATTTCGAGGGCGCGGCCCGCCAACCGGTTCCATTGGCGTTTCCCAACGATCTGCCGGATCTGAAGATAGCAACCGACTTGGTTGCCGAACAGCAAGAGCAAGACTTGGCCAGGCGAGCCATCTCCAGTCTCGGAGCAGTCGATCAGTCCATCTTGCAAATGACCCTGGTCGAGGGACTGAAACCGGGAGTAATCGCACAACGATTGGGCCTGAATCCGGAGGTTGTTCGACAGAGAAAGGCACGCGCGATAAGAAAAGTGACAAATTTTGTGTCCAAATGGTCACAGAATCGTTCGGCGGCCCACTTGATGGTGAGGGTCATGCTATGACCAATTGCATCGGAACATTCGCTGAGCGGTATGCGGTTCCGTATATTGAGGGCACTTTACCCGAGTTCGAGGTGGAGCGGTTCGAAGAGCATTATTTCGATTGCCCGGTCTGTCTGGCTCATTTGCAGGCGATCCAAGCCGTGAGCCAGGAACTCGCCCGGCAGCCCGTTACGGTGCCCGCACAGCCGCATCGCAAGATGCCACTCACCTGGACGAGAGCGATGTGGACAGCGGGAGCTGCTGCGGCATTATTGTTGGTGAGCTTTCTTAGTTATAAGGGTCTCGAATCGAAGCCGGGACGGTCAACGGATCTCCAGAGCCAACAGAAGTCCTTGCCGCAAGAGGCGCCTCACGCGCAGCAATCCGCCACTCCGGTTGTGCCGCTTCGAGTTTCACAGTTGGCCGATTTTGCGTCGCCCGCCTTCGTTGCGTCCAGCCTGCGCGGAGAAAACCCGGATGCAGGCTTCGAAGCCGGGATGAAGGAGTATTCCGCAGGTGATTATCGCCGCGCTTTGACCATTTTGTCGAAAGTTCCGGCCGAGAGTGCGGAGGCGCGCGCCGCCCGGTTCTACTCTGGCGTCTGCCAGATGCGCCTCGGCAATTATGCCTCAGCCTCTGAACTCTTGCGCAACGTTGCCGATGCCGGGGATTCGCCCCAGCAAGAGGCAGCTCTCTATGAGTTGGCCCAGATTGCGCTGGCTGAGAACGACCCGGTGGCTGCCCACGCATACCTCAACCGCACCATTTCTCTGCGCGGGGACTTTGAACAGCGGGCAAGAGAGCAGGGACGCCGGATTGCAAAATTGACGGAGCAGGATAGCCAGGAGCGTCCGCTCCAACGACCGAAGCCGGAGACGAAGTGACGCCGAGTCGCTTCTCGATTGATTTCTCTTTTCTCGACAAACAAGTTCACTTTAAGCGAAAGGCGCGGTATTGCGTATGAGTCTTTGCAAGCTAGTCTCATTTCCTCTTCTTTTGCTCCCGGTTCTTCCTTGCGCTGCGCAGCAGGCGGCCCAGCCCACACTGTCTCCGAAAGAGCGGGTCGCCGCTGCATTCGAAAAGCTGCATGCCGCGGAGCTTGCGCATCCTGGCAATACTGTGGAAGTGATAGACGCAATGGACCACCTGATATTCACAGAGATGGATGCGGAGGGACCCAGTCTTGAGATATTGGCTCAGGCGAAACGAGAGTTGACCGTTGCTCAAGCCGCTGTCGGTGAGCACAGCGAGTATTTTGTAAGCGCCTTGGCGTCCACCGCGTGGGTTTACGACGAACTTGGCCGCCCCGCTGAAGGTCGCCCGTTCGCGGAACGCGCCTTTGAAATTGCGCAAAAGGAGTTTCCCGCTTCTTTGCAGTTTGGCGTTGCAGCCCAGGATCTGGCCGATGCCTGCAAACAATTGGGAGACATGACCTGCGCGTTGCACGCGGTTGAGGCGATGATCGCCTGGGATCGAAAGGGCGGCCCAGCGAACGAATGGGAGTTGGTGGGCGGCTTGTCGACCAGCTTTATGGTGAAGGATCAAATGGGCGATATGGCTGGCTCCGGCGAAGACGTCGAGGAGGCGCTCTCTATTGGTTTACGCGTCCATCCCAACGACCCTCTTTTGGGTGCCTTGGAACAAAACGCCGCAGTGCATTACGTACGGACTCAGGAGTTCTCCAAAGCCCTCTCCCACTTCAACCACGCTCTTGAACTTGAGATCAGAGATTACGGCCCCGGCTCTTCTCGGGTCAATTCCACCCTTCTCAATCTGGCAACTTTATATAACCGCATGGGAGATTTCCCTCTTGCCTGGAAAAACTATGAGATCGCCCTTGGTTCCAAAAACAATACTTCCATTTCTCTCGCAAATGCTCACGCGTTATACGCGTCGTCCTTGGCATCGGGGGGAAATCTCACGCGTGCGATCCAAGAGGGCTTGATGTCTGCAGAAATGGGTCGCGAAAGATTTGTGCTACAGGCTCGCACCTTGCCGGAGCGCCAGGCGCTTGCCTACGACGATCAGAGGCCCCTGGGTTTGGATATCGCGCTCTCGGTTCTGGCTCGCCATCCCGAGATGCCTCCTGTCGACATTTATCAGGAGATGGTGCGCTCTCGTGCTTTGGTGGCCGACGAGATGGCGCGCCGCCAAAAAAACCTCAACGCAAGCAACGACCCGGAGGTTGCGCGCCTCCTCAAAGAGATGGATCGGGCCCGCGCCGATCTGTTGGCCGTTGAGCAGAAGGAACAGAAGAACCCCGAAGACAACAAAGCCGCCGGCGATGCCGTAGTTGAGGCCACCAGCCGGACGGAGAAGATCGAGCGCGAGTTGGCCGAGCATAGCGTTGATCTGCGTAATGATGAGCGGGCCAGCGCTGTTCGTTTGGAAGACCTGCGGCGCGGCCTGCCCGCCCATTCGGTCCTCATCTCCTACGTGGCTTACAAGCGCCACGCCGTAGATAGGGTTGACCCCGCACGTACTAGAACCCCGGCTTACATGGCCTTTGTTCTCAAGCCAAACTCTGACAAGATTCACATCTTCGATTTGGGAGACGCCAAGGGAATCGACGAGCTGGTGACTCGCGCACGTGCGACCGCTGATGCCGAGGCTCACGCTGGTGGGTTAGGTTCTGTTCGCAATGAGCGTGCCTGGCGCGAGGCTGGCCAGGCTTTGCGTAAACTGGTTTGGGATTCGCTGCAAGCAGAGATCGGAGATGCCAAGCTAGCCCTGGTCGTTCCCGATGGCCTGTTGAATCTGATTCCATTCAGCGCTCTTCCCGAGGGCAGTGGCTATCTTGTCGAGCATGGACCGGCCATCCACATTCTTTCGA
Source organism: Occallatibacter sp. (assembly GCA_050015115.1). Lineage (GTDB taxonomy): Bacteria > Acidobacteriota > Terriglobia > Terriglobales > Acidobacteriaceae > Telmatobacter. The sequence goes on along the minus strand of JBEKCA010000119.1, from coordinate 10,061 downwards.
GTGAACGTGATCTGGTTCCGTCCGAAGGCGTGCACACAAAGACCGGACTATTGGCTTTTGGCAATCCCGCGTTTGGGCCGGCAACAGATCAATCCCTGGTAGCGGAGTTGCGCGACGCGGGCATCACCTGTGACAACCTGGATAAGGTCCAATTCCACCAGTTGCCTGGAACCGGTGCCGAAATCAACGACGTTCAATCGGCCTGGCTGCACTGGAATGCCAATGAGGTGTCGACGCTCGAGACCGGCACGGACGCCACGCGGTCACGGTTCCTCGATGAGGCGCCGCGCAGCCGCGTTCTCCATATTGCCACCCACGCTTATCTGCTCGGCAGTGGTTGCGGCAGCGGCAATCCGCTGCTTCGCTCTGGACTGGTCTTTGCCTCCACCGGCGACCACAAAACGGAATCCTCCGTCCTCACCGCCCAACAGATCGCATCGATGGACCTGAGCGGAGTTGACTGGGCTGTACTCTCCGCCTGCAACACCGGCAACGGCGAGATGCATGACGGCGAGGGTGTGCTTGGCCTCGAGCGCGCCTTCCGGGTGGCCGGCGCGCGTACCGTGGTGATGACGCTGTGGCCCGTGGAGGACGATTCGGCACGGCAATTCATGCATGAGTTATACGCACAGCGTTTGGGCCTTCATGCTTCCACTGCCAACTCTGTTTGGAATACCGAGCGAAAACTGCTGCTCGCGCGACGCGCCGCCGGTAAGAGCACCCACCCCTGGTACTGGGCGGGTTTTGTTGCTTCAGGTGCTTGGGAATAAAGCGAGAGTGCGCGTGGCGGCAATTTGTAGTTCAATGCCGCCATCCGGTGCAACAACCGGAAACTCGAGAATCACACTCTTCGCTCAACCATCTTGCTTTGCCTCATCACAGTTGTCGTCATCCAACTCAGCCCCACAGCGACAATCCAAACGGCAAGGCCTTTCACAAAAGCCGGCAACGCCCAATGCAGTGCAGCATACTGAACCCAAATAACGAAGATGTAGTGCAATAGATAAATCCCATACGCATTTGCGCTCAAGCTATCTGCCCAGCGCAGCGGACGCGCAAACCGGATCACTAGAGCGATCACGAATATACTCGATGCAGCACATGAAACAGGAAACATGAATTTGGCGGCCAGGGCTCTTCCTGTGAGCGCCAGAGCGACGATGGCTTGAAACGCGACTGCCATCCCCAGGCCCCAAAGCCACCATCTACGCGCCAACGGTCCCTTGCGTTCAAAGAGCGGGTTCTCGGTTCCGAGTGCACCCAGAGATACGCCCATCCCGAAGTATACAAAGTAGTGAATGACGCGGTTTGACTGTACGGAGAATGGCCCCCAACCCCACCACGCTTCACCCCCAAAGCGGATGGACATCGGCACATACGCGGCGAATGACAGCAAAGTCAGAGAAAGGAAGAGCAGCGCAGGACGGCTACTTATCTTGCGCACTCCACCGGCCAATAGTTCAACTACACGCGGCGTTGCCGCGAAGCACAGCGCAGCCACGCCATCGAAAACCAGCAGGACCCAAAGAAACCACGCCGGTCCGGCCGGCCAGTTGCCCAACGCCAGCCAGGCATGAGCGTAGCTTATCCAGCTCGTATCGCCCGTCGATTGCACAAACGCGGGAAAATAGGCCACTGGTGCAAGAACGCCAGCCGCGAGGATGAATGGGATACCTAGCCGCAGCATGCGCCTTTGGATGAATTTTCCGGTGCCGTGCCGCCGCAGGCTGGGCCAGACAAACAATCCCGAGACGAAAAACATCAGCGCCATAAAAAAGATATCGTTCCATTCCACCAACAGGTCGAATCCAGGCCACTTGACTGAATCGATAATGGGAAAGGCAGCCCAGATCAAAGGTTGCACTGTGAATGGAAGCCGGGGAAGTTTGAATGATGTGTAGGCAAACGCAGAGTGATGCGCCACCACCAGCAGCGTCAACAGTGTGCGTAAATACGATAGTTGAAACTGCCGATCTTTAAATTGAGCCTGCATACGGCTCTCCTTTCCAAACGCTGTTTTGTAGACACCGCTCCCGTCGCGATGCGATTGCCTTTCGGTCACGACGCAGGCTCCTGCCTTGCAGGAAGACCCGGCTAGTCCCTAAATGAAGTTCGTTTTACGCGATTGAACGAAAAAAGCGATTGCAATCATCAGCCCAATCAGCGCCAGCTCGCCCACTATCAAGGCCTTTGCGGTACCGCTCCACTGGATGGTTGCGCTTCTTATCGTTCCTCGGATTCCCGATAAACTCACGAACCACCACCCAAGGCCATTGAAAGTCAACACGCCAACCTGCGTTGAGCCGACCGTCCAGTTTTGAGACTCGGTGGTTATCGCAACCGTGGTCACCAGACATGTACTCATCAAGATCTCGGCCGACATGAGATCCACGAACGGTACCGACCCGTGTGCGTGCCACGGCGTGAGCAGAATTGTTGCGACGAGGCCGGCGACCAGCGCTATCCACTGAACGAGAAAAATAGGCAGGCACCCCGCGATCTTCGCAGTCGTATATTTCAGATAGCTGATTGGCAGACTGGCCACAAAGGGCAGCGTGCGTTCCCTTCGCTCCAAGGCCGGCGACATCATCACGATCGCGTCCATTCCGCAGCGTTGTCGATTTGCCGGTCGTGTTTGCTTCGACGAGACCCATGATGCATCCCGCCGGAAGCTCCAGATCGACATGATCGAGAGTGAATTGTTTGTACTGCTTCGTTACCGCGGAAAACTCGACGGTAAGGTCTGTCATGAAGCCTCCGTTTCAAATTGTTTGGCCGCTGCTTTCAGCCTCTCTACGATTTCATTCTTGGTAAGCCCCAGCAGGGTTCCGATGCGCACAACCTGGCAGAGATGCACCTCAAACTCCTGCTCGTAGAGCCGTGCTCCCAGGCCAGGATCGGGCGCAACGATGGAGCCTTTTCCATGTTGGGTCACGATCACGCCTTCGCGCTCAAGTTCCAGGTAAGCGCGCTTCACGGTGATCACGCTGATCTGCAACTCCGCCGCCATGGCGCGAATAGACGGGATCTGCTCGCCGGGCTTCCAATCCCCAACAGCAACCTTCTGGCGTATCTGCTCCATGATCTGGAGGTACATCGGACGGCCGTCGGATTGGGAGATAATGATCGAAGAGATCATATGTATATACTGAGTATATACAGAAATTAAATCGTGTCAACCGAATTTTGGCGTGCTTCTTTGCAGAGTCATAGCCAGCGGCCTTTTCGCCTGTCGAGAGCAGCAGAAATCTCTCGTTCTCCGTCCACGCGATGATTGAGAATCACCGGCATCGATCGCGGAGTCTTGTAGCAAGCCAGGGTCCCAGACGACACGCAACTTGACGGTTTGATTTGACATTGGCTCCGCCTTCGATTGATACTGCTCTCTATGCGGAACTCAAGGAATCACGGATTTGCGGCCATGGCCATGTGTATGTGTGGCAGCGGACCCGTCCGTGTGGCTCTTGAGCGGCAGATGCGCTAAGCGCAACCAAGCTTGAAGTCAGGCGGCCCGGGTCCGAGAGGATTCGGGCCGTTTCGTTTTGAGAGAGTTGATTCCACTTCTCCGCAAACGTCGCGAAGAATGGAGCACCCAGAGATCAGAACCGATCAAGCACCAATACCCCAAGGAGTCTACCATGTCCGAAGCAAAGCAACAGCACCTCGCCACCCTAGCCGTCCACGCCGGCCAAGTGCCTGACCCAACCACCGGGGCATGCGCCGTGCCGATCTATCAAACCGCTTCCTACGTCTTCAAGGACGCCGATCATGCCGGGCGGCTCTTCGGGTTGAAAGAGTTCGGCAACATTTACACCCGCATCATGAACCCGACGACCGATGTTTTTGAAAAACGTGTCGCGGCTCTGGAGGGTGGCGCGGCGGCGCTGGCCACGGCTTCCGGCATGGCTGCGGAGACGCTGGCGATGACCACGCTGGCTTCGGCCGGAGAGGAGATCGTTTCTACGACTTCGCTCTACGGCGGCACCTATACCCTTTTCCGCTACACGTTTGAGCGCCTGGGGATCAAGGTGCGGTTTGTGGATGCCGATGACTTCGACGGTCTGCGCGCCGCCATCAATGAGAAGACCCGCGCCATCTACACAGAGACGCTGGGCAATCCCAAGCTTGACGTGGCGGAGATCGAGAGGCTGGCATCGATCGCTCATGAACACAAGCTGCCGCTGGTCATCGACAACACATCGGCATCGCCGGCTCTTGTCCGGCCTATTGAGTGGGGCGCGGACATTGTGATCAACTCGGCCACCAAGTTCCTGGGCGGCCACGGCACAACGATCGCCGGCGTAATCGTGGATGCGGGCAAATTCGACTGGGCGGCCTCGGGGCGCTTCAAGGACTTCGTCGAACCCGATCCGGCCTACCACGGACTGTCCTTTACAGAGGCCTTCGGTCCGCTGGCCTTTATTCTCAGGGCGCGGGTTGAGGGGCTGCGCGACACCGGCGCGGCGCTCTCTCCGCTCAGTGCGTTCCTGCTGTTGCAAGGCATCGAGACACTGCACCTGCGGCTCGAACGCCATTCGCAGAATGCGCTGGCCGTTGCCAAACACCTGGAGCAGCATCCGGGCGTCGATTGGGTCAACTATCCGGGCCTCGAATCCAGCCAGTACTTCGAGCGGGCTCAGAAGTACCTGCCGGATGGCCAGGGCGCGTTGGTCACTTTCGGCATCAAGGGCGGCTTTGAGGCGGGGAAGAAGCTGATCGACGGACTGAAGCTGTTTTCGTTGCTTGCCAATATCGGGGACGCCAAGTCGCTGGTCATCCATCCGGCATCGACTACTCATCAGCAGCTTTCGGTGGAAGAGCAGGCCGAAGCTGGTGTGACTCCCGAACTGGTGCGGCTCTCAGTGGGCATCGAGGATATCCGCGATATTCTCGCCGATCTTGATCAGGCCATTGAGGCGGCCAACGGTCAGAAGTTTGCATGTAAAGCCGAAAGCGCGGGTCTTGTTGCACAATGAAGGTTATGACCGAATCGAGCACCGGGGCCGACGCCTGGCCAGTTCCACGCGGGACCGGGGGGGCAACCCTCAATCCTACGTATGAAGGCGACTTCGTGCTCGACGAGCACCTGCTGCTGGAGTGCGGCCGCGCGCTGGCCGGCGTTACGCTGCATTACGCGGTGTATGGCCGGCTCAACGCGGCCCGCGACAACGCCGTGCTGGTCTGCCATGCGCTCTCCGGCTCGGCGCTGGTGGGCTCGTGGTGGCCTGAGATATTCGCCCCCGGCGCGGTGCTTTCGCTGGAACAGGATTTTGTGATCTGCATCAACATGATCGGCTCCTGTTACGGATCGACGGGTCCCGGCTCGGTCGATCCGGAGACCGGCAAGAGTTATGGACCCGATTTTCCACTGGTTTCTATCCGCGACAATGTGCGGGCGCAGGCTCGACTGCTCGATTCGCTCGGCGTGAGGCGTCTGCGGCTAGTATTGGGTGGCTCGATTGGCGGAATGCAGGCTCTGGAGTGGGCGATCCACGATCCGCAGCGCGTGCAGCGGGCGCTGGTGATCGGCGTCGCGCCGGTTTCGGCGATGGGTCTGGCGCTGAATCACCTGCAACGCCAGGCCATTCTGCATGACCCGGAATGGATGGGCGGCCACTATCTGCCGCAACGGCCACCGCGCCGGGGGCTGGCGTTGGCGCGGCAGGTGGGCATGATGAGTTACAAGTCGGCGGAGCTTTTCGACGAGCGCTATGGGCGCAAGCCCAACCGCAACGGCGAGGATCCGTGGGGGCTGGACAACCAGGGTGGCGGGCTGGTCGGCGGGCGTTTTGACATCGCCGGCTACCTTGACTATCAGGGAGAGCGATTCGTCGAGCGCTTCGATGCAAATTCGTACCTGGCGATCTTGCGCACGATGGATACCTGGGATCCGCTGCGCGGATTTTCTTCGCCGGAAGAGGCCTTTGGCCGGATCAGAGCCCGGCTGAGCTTTGTCGGCATCAGCTCCGACTGGCTTTTTCCGCCTCAGAATGTGCGCGATTTTGCTTACATGATCCGCGCAGCTGGGGTTTCGGCGGATTACCGGGAGATGACCAGCGCCCACGGCCATGACGCCTTTCTGGCTGAGCAGGCTGAGCTGGTGCGGTTGTTGCAGTAGGGCTGGGAACCATTTTCGCGATTCCGGTGTCTAAGCCGGTATGCAGTCTGCGGGGGCGGCGGACGTGGCGTTGGGAAAGAGGACAAATTCGGGGGAGTGTTGCGTTCGCATTTCTGCCGGGCCAGATGGGCAGACAAGGCGCCCAAAACCTTCCCGAAGAGGGCTGGAATCTCCTTCGCCCCAGGAAATCTTGCAATCCTCAACAACTTTGCTTGTCACAAGAGGCAGGGCTTTCTATAATCCTTCCAACACCGCATTGGAAGCCGTGGTATCGTATACCCGTCACCCCGGCGCGCAACCGCTTTAAAAACAGTTGCGCAAGTCGCGAGCGAGTGCGTAACATTGATCTCCATTTTTGCATCTCCCAGGAGCACTGAATGAAGAAGTTAGTTTTCGCGTCTGTCTTGGCATTGGCGAGCATCGGTTATGTTGCCTCACCTATGCTGCGAGCCCAGGATTCAATTACCATCAAGGATCCTCAAGAGTACAACGCCTATCAGCTGGCCAGCACGCAAACTGATCCAAAGACCAAGGCAAACCAGCTGGAAAGTTTCCTCAAAACCTACCCGCAGACAGTTATCAAGAGCGCGGTTCTCGACACGCTGATCGACACCTATCAGAGCCTTCAGGATGCCGACAAGACGCTCAGTGCTGCCAGCCGGCTGTTGCAGGTGGATCCCAACAACATGAAGGCCATTTTCATTTCGGTCTACATCAAGAAGAGCCAATGCGCGAAGACCAGCGACGCGCAGACCTGCGACGACGCTGCGGCGCTTGCCCAGAAGGGACTCACCGCCGTCAAGCCCGCCGCCACCCCCGCCGACGAGTGGAAGAAGTTCACCGCTGGAACCTATCCGGCCTTTCATTCCGCGATCGCCTTGGACGACATTCTCTCCAAGAAGGACATCAAGGCCGGGATCTCGGAATATCGTACGGAGTTGATGCTCTATCCGGCCGATCAGACCACGAGCGGCCCCGGACTCTGGGACACGCTGCAACTGGCTGAGGCCTATGTCAAACAGGAGCCTGCGGACGCCAAAGCGGCGCTGCAAGCAGCGGCCGCAGTGAAAACGGCAACCGACCCCGATGGCAAGGCCGCGGCCGTAAAAGCTGCCAAGGATGCCAAGGACGCAGACGGAAACGACCTGGTTCAGGCTGTCTGGTTTTATGCCCGCGCATGGAACTTCGCCCCTGCCCAACTGAAGGCTCCGATCGCATCCAAGATGACGTTCTATTACACGAAGTATCACGGCAACGCGGATGGTTTGGACGCTGTGAAGACCCAGGCGGCTGCTACGCTCTTTCCTCCGGGAACCTTCGTCCTCTCGCCTGCTGCAACGCCGGCCGAGATCGTTCACAAGCTGATGGTGGAGACTCCCGACCTGAATACTCTGGCGCTGAGCGACAAGGAATACATTCTGGCAAACGGCGAGCAGGAAGATGCCGACAAGCTCTGGGGAATTATGAAGGGCAAGGCGACACCAGTTCCGGGAGAGGTGATCTCGGCTACTGCTGCGCAGATTCAACTCGCGGTATCTCCGGATGCCAAGGACGCCACACCCAAATATGCCGATTTCATCGTCAATCTGAAGACGCCGTTGGCCGACAAGGATGTTCCTGCGGCTGGCGCGGTTTTCGGGATTCAGCCTGCGGCAGAACTGGATGCCACCTACGACTCCTATACGCAGGTCCCAGCCACCGACACCAGAGTGCAAACCGCGCAGATCGTATTGACCGATGGCACTATCGTGCCGGCAAAGAAGGCCCCAGTGCACCATCCAGGAGCCAAGCCCTCCGCAGCACATAAGCCGGCAGGGGACTAGCCGGCTGATCGTAACGTTTGATTGACCGCGCCGGTAGGGAAGCCTCCGGCGCACCTAAACCCTCCTCCTGGGTCATCAAGGGCAGCCTCCATCAGGCTGCCCTTTTTTCGCGCTTCAATTTCCGGCCAGGAGACTGCCCAGTTATGGTGGTAGCCTAGGGGCAGAATGGAACGATCGAGAACTCTCCTCGCCCTAGTCGCAATTGCTGCCCTCTGCGCGCCCCTTGATGCTCAGAATGACCAGGACGCCGCAGCGCCGCAGCCCAGCCACGTGAGCAAAGCCTCGCCACGGCCGATGCCGTTTCCTCCCGGCAGCGAAACGTCCGGACCTGCCGCCGTGCTCGAGTTCCGTCCGTATGACCAGATGAGCCCCCACGACCGCAATCTGGCGGCAGACGCCGAGTCCTCGATCGACGAGCGGGCCGGGTTTGCCGGCCTGGAGTTCAATCAGGGCAAGTGGAGTTACCAGCAGATTGTCTGCCCGGCGCTGCCCAACCACCTTCTCTTGCAGTTCACGCGGAATAACGGCACCGGCGATGTAAGCGTCTTTTCAGCTTCGATTCCGCGGGGTGGCGACGGTCGGGTGCGCATTATTCCCATTCTGCGGAGGGGTTACTCGCTCTTCTCGCCCGCGCCGATCAATGCCCTGACGATCTCGGCCTTCAACCATATCCGGGCTGAGGAGCACTCGGACGAGACTCCAGCCTGGCTCGAAACGGGCCTCTGCTACGCCGCGCTTGCCGGGGCGCATCCGCTAGCCGGGCCGCCGGAGGAGACCGACGCCAAGAATCTGCCCGCCGCTCCGCCGGGCAGGCTCGTGATTCCCATGAATGGCGGTGCTGTCATTTCATTCACGGATGTCTCGACGATTCCCCGGCCGATGCAGTGGACGATGACCTTCAACGGCAAGGGAAGGCTTCAGAAGGCTACACATTCAGCGGCGCCGAGGCCGGGCGAAAAGGCAGTTGAGCAGAAACCGGTCGAGGTTCAAGGAAAACCGGTGAAGGCGACCGATCCGAGTTCAAGAGCAATCTTGATTCAGTAGAGCCACTTGCAAAATTCAATTGAGATTGCAAAAAGTGTCAGGGCACGACTTCAGTCGTGCCGAAAGAGCGACAAAAGAATGTTGGGCTTTAGCCCCTGCGGCTTTTTGTTTTCTGTTATTTGCAATTCCGCAGCGGCTAAAGCCGGAATCGGTTTTCGTTCATTTGCGGCACCCTTCGACTACGCTCAGGGCATAGATTGATTTTGCAAGAGACTTGGTAGTCTGCGGAACTGAACACGGCTATTCTCCCAGCATGATGCGCTGGATCCGCTGCGCGCGGCCGGTTTGCGGATCGCACGCGACCAGCCCTGCGCACATCTTTGGATTTCCCTTGGCGGCCTCGAATTTACCGGGCATTCCGGTGAGAAATTTGCGGAGCACGAGCTCCTTTTCGACGCCGATGACGCTGTCGTAAGGGCCGCTCATGCCTACATCGGTCTGGTAGGCGGTCCCGCCGGGCAGCACGCGCTCGTCGGCTGTGGGAATGTGTGTGTGCGTGCCCAGCACCGCAGTGACGCGGCCATCGAGGTGCCAGCCCATGGCGACTTTTTCGCTGGTGGCCTCGGCGTGAAAGTCCACCACGATGACTTTGGCTTCAACGCCAGCCAGCAGGCCGTTGACAGTGTGGAAGGGGTCGTTGGTCGTGTTCATGAAGACGCAGCCTTGCAGGTCGATGACTGCGTAATCAACGCCGCTGTCGGTCGTGCCCTCAAAGATGCCGTAGCCGGGAAGGCCGGGCTGAAGATTGGCCGGCCGCAAGACGCGGCGCGGGCGCTCCCGGCTATCGGCGGGCACTGAGTTCATGTAGTCGATCAGTTCGCGCTTGTCCCAGACGTGGTTGCCGGTTGTGATTACATCGGCGCCCAGGTCGAAGAGGTCCTCGGCGATCTGCGGGGTCAGGCCAAAGCCCCCGGCGGCGTTTTCGGCATTGATGATGACCAATTCGACGTCGTGCGCCTGGCGGATGTGACCGATGTGTTCGCGCACGATCCTACGGCCCGCGCTGCCGAAGATGTCGCCGATAAATAGTAAGTTCAAGAATAGCTCCTAGCTTCTAGCGCCAAGCATCTAGCCTC
>JBEKCA010000118.1:0-16298 GCA_050015115.1 Occallatibacter sp. | reverse complement strand
CCCTCTGTGCCAACATGAGTGAGACAAGTATCCCTCAACAATTACTGTAGGGCGGGGAAAGAAATCTCACCTTGATGAGCACAAGCAAGACCAGTACTTCTTCCGCTGCGTTGGCAGCTTCGGAGCGTAGCGGAGAAGCTGCCAACGCAGCGGGCGCCACGACACCAAGCCCCCGCCCTCCGGTTCCCGATTCGGAAGTGATCGCCCGGCCTCGCCGGCGACGGTTCACTGCCGAGTATAAGCGTTCGATCATCGACCAGGCCGATGCGGCTCAGGATGCCGGGGCCGTGGGTCTTCTGCTGCGACGCGAGGGGCTTTACTCCTCGCACTTGGCTACCTGGAGGCAGCAACGGAAACAGGGCGGGTTCGACGCCCTCACTCCCAAGAAGCGTGGGCCCAAGGTGGTGGTCAGCCCGCTGGTCAAGCAGAACCGCGATCAGCAGGTGGTCATTGACCGCTTGACCAAAAAGCTGAAGAATGCCGAACTGATCATCGAGGTCCAAAAAAAAGTGGCTGCGCTGTTGGGCAACCCGATTCCGAACATCCAGATCGACGAGGAGAACTCATGAGCGCCGCTCTGGAACTGGGCAACAGCGTCGGCAAAGCGGTCGCCTGTCGCGTCCTCGGTGTGCCGCGCGCCACACTCTATCGGCGCATGTTGCCAGCCACTCCGCTCCGAGTTCGTCCCACGCCAGCACGGGCTCTCTGTGTGGCCGAACGGCAGGTTGTGCTCGACCATCTGCACGCTCAGCGCTTCTGCGACAAGGCCCCGGCGGAGGTCTACGGTACGTTGATCGATGAAGGCATTTATCTCTGCTCGATCCGCACCATGCATCGCATCCTGGCGGAAAACGGGGAGTTGAAGGAACGTCGCAACCAGCTGCGGCATCCGCAGTACAAGAAGCCGGAACTGCTGGCCACAGGGCCCAATCAAGTTTGGTCGTGGGATATAACGAAGCTGCTGGGGCCAGCCAAATGGACTTACTTCCACCTCTACGTCATCCTGGACATCTTCAGCCGTTACGTCGTGGGTTGGATGGTGGCGCCGCGCGAAACCGCTGAACTGGCCAAGCGTCTGATCGCCGACACCTGCGCAAAACAAGGCATCGAGCCGGGGACTCTCACCATCCACGCCGACCGTGGAACCTCGATGACCTCGAAACCGGTGGCTCTGTTGATGGCCGATCTGGGCGTGACAAAAACGCATAGCCGACCCCACGTCTCGGATGACAACCCATACTCGGAAAGTCAGTTCAAGACTCTCAAGTACCGACCCGAGTTTCCCGATCGCTTCGGATCCATCGAACACTCACGTGCCTTTGGCCAGACTTTCTTTGCTTGGTACAACCACGAGCATCATCACAGCGGCATCGCCTTGCTGACACCGGAGATGCTGCATTACGGCATGGCTGGGAAAGTCATTGAACAGAGACAACAGGTTCTCGACGCGGCATATGATCGCAACCCCGAACGCTTCACCCATGCTCGACCAATGCATCATCCGCCCCAGCCCACTGCGGTCTGGATCAACCCGCCAACTCCGTTACCAACACTGGCGACAGAAGAGATTAGACACTAAACTCTGACGCCACATGTCTCAAACTCGTTGACACGCTCCGGCCGCCCGTAGCGACGGTGCAAAATCCGCTTAAGCTGTTCGATGAAATCAAGTCGCCGCGACCGACAGGAAGCGGCGACCTTCTGCGCTGCGAATCAGGTTATTTCCCTGGTTTCGCTTTAAACAGCCAGCGTTTGCAACTGCTCCTTCATCGCATGTTCGACCGCGACTGCAACCGCGACCGATGCGCCGACCATCGGGTTGTTGCCCATGCCGATCAGGCCCATCATCTCAACGTGCGCAGGCACCGACGACGAACCAGCGAACTGAGCATCCGAGTGCATCCGGCCCATGGTGTCGGTCATGCCATAAGAGGCCGGACCAGCTGCCATGTTGTCGGGATGCAATGTTCTACCCGTGCCGCCGCCAGAGGCTACCGAGAAGAATTTCTTCCCATCGAGCAGCCGCTCCTTCTTGTAGACCGCCATCACCGGATGTTGGAAGCGTGTGGGGTTGGTCGAGTTTCCGGTAATGGCGACATCGACGCGCTCCAGGTGCATGATGGCAACGCCTTCGCGCACATCGTCGGCCCCGTAGCAACGCACTGCCGCTCGCTCGCCGGTCGAATAAGCCTTCTCGCGAACGATGTTCAGTTTCCCCGTCGCATAGTCGAACTCAGTTTGAACATAAGTGAATCCGTTGACGCGCGAGATGATCAGAGCGGCGTCCTTGCCCAAACCGTTGAGAACGACGCGCAACGGAGTCTTGCGAGCGTTGTTTGCCGAGCGGGCCAAGCCAATGGCGCCCTCAGCAGCGGCAAACGACTCGTGGCCTGCGCAGAAGGCAAAGCACCCGGTCTCTTCGCGCAGCAGCATCGCGGCCAGGTTTCCATGCCCGATACCAACCTTGCGGTCATCGGCAACCGAGCCAGGAATGCAGAAAGCCTGCAAGCCGGTGCCGAGCGTTTCCGCGATCTCCGCGGCGACGGTTTGTTCCTTCTTGATGGCAACAGCAGCGCCAATCAGATAGGCCCAACCGGCATTCTCAAAGCAGATATTCTGAATTGACTTCACGATTTTGCGTACGTCGACGTTCTTGTCCAGGCAGATCTTCTCTGCTTTTTCGAGCGACTCAATGCCAGCGGCGGCGAGAAAGGAGTCGATCTGTGCAATCCGTCTCTCATATCCTTCAAACAAAGCCATGATCTTCTCCTTATTCCTTGCGCGGGTTGATAGTTTTGACAGCTTCGGCAAAACGGCCGTAGGTTCCGGTTGCTTTGGTCAGCGCGGTCTGCGCATCCACACCTTTGGCAATCGAGTCCATCATTGGGCCAAGCCGGACAAACTTGTAACCAATGATCTCGTTATCCGCGTCCAGAGCAATCTCCGTAACGTAGCCCTCAGCCAACTGAAGATAGCGCGCGCCCTTTTCGCTCGTGCCATACATCGTACCTGTGACGCTGCACAAGCCCTTGCCCAAGTCTTCGAGACCGGCGCCGATGGGGAGCCCGTTCTCAGAGAAAGCTGTCTGTGTGCGGCCATAAACGATTTGCAGGAACAGTTCGCGCATTGCCACGTTGATCGCATCGCAGACCAGGTCTGTATTCAGCGCCTCAAGAATGGTTTTGCCGGGAAGGATCTCAGCGGCCATCGCGGCGGAATGGGTCATGCCGGTGCAGCCGATCGTCTCGACCAGCGCTTCCTCAATGATGCCCTTCTTAACGTTCAAGGTCAGCTTGCAAGCTCCCTGTTGGGGAGCGCACCAACCCACGCCGTGGGTAAGGCCTGAGATATCGCTCACTTCTTTGGCCTTGGTCCAACGGCCTTCTTGTGGAATAGGTGCCGGGCCGTGATTCGGTCCCTTGGCAACTACACACATCTGTTCAATTTCGTGTGTATGCATCTGGAGTTGCGCTCCTTTGTCTGGTTGAGTTAAAAACTGGTATTTCATCAACTTCCGTTACGCCTTATGGCGTTCGAGGCTTCATTGGACAAGCACCTCAGTAGGGAGGCGGCGTACCTGCACCCCCAAACTCCGCTCGGCGTTAAGCACTAGCCAAATTGCCGCCAGCAGACACCTCGGAACCGATCCAATGGGATAAACCATAGGAATTATAAAGGGGTTGGAATTCGATGGGATGTGACCGCCGTCTCAACAGATTGGCGTGCTTAGCCGCCGCTACAGCGTAGTCCAGGCGCGACCATGCATGCCCAATTTGTTATCAGACCCATGTTTTTCAAGTCCCTGCGAACGGCTGCGTCGAACAAGTTACTGCCGAATCTGAGACACGTCACGCACAGCCCCACGCGATGCACTCGTGGTCATTGCGGCATATGCATGAAGAGCCTGCGAGACCTTTCGGTCGCGCGCTACGGGCTTCCATGCGGCTGCTCCTTTGGCCTCGACGACCTTGCGACGGTTGGCTATCTCCGCGTCGGAAAGAGCAACGCGGAGCACGCGTTTGGGAATATCAATCTCGATGGTGTCGCCCTCTTCCACCAGCGCCAATGAGCCACCTTCCGCTGCTTCCGGTGAAATATGGCCGATACAAAGTCCGGAGGACCCGCCGGAAAAGCGCCCATCCGTAATCAGAGCGCAGACCTTGCCCAACCCCTTGGACTTGAGGTAGCTGGTCGGATAAAGCATCTCCTGCATCCCCGGACCGCCCTTCGGCCCTTCGTAACGAATCAGGACTACATCGCCGGGATGAACCTTGTCGCCCAGAATGGCTTCGACTGCCGAGTCCTGGCTCTCGAAGATGCGCGCCGGACCCGCAAAGGTCAGATGCGCTGGGTCAACCCCCGCCGTTTTCACGATGCAACCATCCGCGGCGATGTTGCCAAAGAGAACAGCCAAACCGCCGTCTGCGCTGAAGGCATGCGCTCTATCGCGGATTACACCAGACTCGCGATTGAGATCCAACTCGTCATAATGCTCATTTTGGCTGAACGCTTCTGTCGTACGCACGCCACCCGGCGCAGCGCGATAAAACTCCTTGACCGCCGACGACACGCCGTTCATTACGTCTAGTTTGCCGATAGCCGCGCCGAGCGTCGGAGCATGAACCGTATGCGCTGAACGATGAACCAACCCTGCGCGATCCAGTTCTCCCAGAATGGCGAAGATTCCACCGGCGCGATGTACATCTTCCAGATGGACCGCAGGCGCAGACGGAGCCACTTTGCACAGATTGGGAACACGACGTGAAAGCCGGTCAATATCGGCCATGGTGAAGGGCACACCGCCCTCTTGCGCCGCGGCCAGCAGATGCAGAACAGTATTCGTTGATCCGCCCATCGCAATATCGAGCGTCATCGCATTTTCAAAAGCTTCAAACGTAGCAATGCTGCGCGGAAGCACCGTGGCATCGTCGTGCTCGTAGTAACGCTTGGCAAGATCGACAATCGTCCTGCCCGCTTGCAGAAATAGCTCTTTGCGGCGCGCATGCGTGGCCAGGATGGTGCCATTTCCAGGCAGCCCCAAACCCAACGCCTCGACCAGGCAATTCATCGAATTCGCGGTAAACATACCGGAACAAGAACCGCAGGTGGGGCAAGCAGAACGCTCGTACTCCTCCACCTCGACATCGCTCGCCTTCGGATCGGCCGCCAGAATCATGGCGTCGATCAGGTCCAGCGCTTTCACGCCATCGCCCCGTTTGATCTTGCCTGCTTCCATCGGCCCGCCGGAGACAAAGACCACTGGGATATTCAGCCGCAGCGAGGCCATCAGCATTCCCGGCGTGATCTTGTCGCAGTTCGAGATGCAGACCAGCGCATCGGCGCAATGGGCGTTCACCATGTACTCAACCGAGTCGGCAATCAGATCGCGCGAGGGCAGGCTGTAGAGCATCCCGTCGTGTCCCATCGCGATGCCGTCGTCGATGGCAATGGTGTCGAATTCCTTCGCAACTCCGCCCGCGCGCGCAATCTCTTCGGCAACAAGCTGCCCCAGGTCTTTGAGGTGAACGTGACCAGGAACAAACTGAGTGAAGGAGTTGGCAACGGCGATAATGGGCTTGCCAAAATCACCGTCCTGCATTCCGGTAGCGCGCCAAAGACTGCGTGCTCCGGCCATATTGCGACCGTGCGTTGAGGTTCTGGACCTATAGGCTGGCATGATTCATATTTTACGCTTGGGAGTGGCCATGCCGGATCGGGGCAGAGTCGTGATGGGGTTGTATTACTCACGCTCTGCTCTGGCAACATGCTTCAAGGAGATTCACAACGGTTGGCTAGATTATTGAATGATCGCGAGTAAAACGAACTTACAATTTGTACTTGGCGTGAGCATTCGAGTCGCTCTCGAACGCTGTCAAGAGTTTCCCGGGCTCTGCCTCAGAGTACTTAGGGTGCAGCCGTCATCTGAGTCCAGCTTCCCACTTCACCTGCCTTTTCCGGTGTGTAATTGGGATCATCGGTGGTGCGGTAATTGCCGAAGCCATCGGTGAAGTGATACTGGCCTAGATTCGAGAGCTGCGTCGTACCGCCGGTGCTGGGATCGTTGACCGTGTCGACGCCTCGAATCAAATCGCTAAAATGATCGGACGCGCTGCGGGCGCCGCCATCCCGAAGAAAACTGTCGTCGACCCCGCCGCTGGAGCGCATGGCTTCTTCCTGTTTGTCGAAGTTCGCCTGAAAAGAGGCCTCTTGCTTCATCGTCTGTTCCATGGTCGCTTGAGCCGCACGGATTTGATCGTAGCCTTGCTGCAGCTTCTGATTGAAGTCGGCTAGCATCTTGTCGGTGATCGCCTTTGAGAGCCGGACCCATTCCGGGTTCACATAGAAAGACTTGGCGACGAAACAAAACATCGGCATGCGCTTGTCGAGAGTGCCGGCGGGTGCTCGAAAGCTTTGCAGGGCCTGGAAACCCCAGTTGGTCTGCTTGATCATGCCTGCGTTCACTCCCGCGTTAGCGCCTTGCGAGATGTAGTAAACGCCAAAGAAGGCCTCTTCGACCGGTTGGCCGTTGAGGTCGTAGCCGATCTTGATGGCCACGCCGTGCTGGTTGGGCCACGGATCCAGGTTCAGGGCCTTTGCCAAGTCCGGCAAATCCTGTTGCCCAAGCCATTTGAGATTGGGGACATTGGGACGGATCTTCTGGATGAACGCTGTCATCGCCTGCATCGGAGGTTGCGGGGGAGAGTAGAGTGCGCCAGTGGCAAGCCGCTCTCCAGGAGCAGGTTTGCGGCCCTTGTCGTACTGCCTGAGTTGAGGCGGAACTTCGGTGGACTCCAATCGCAAGAGCGGGTATTGGAAATAAGCCTCTGCATTGTCGGGATTCTCCGCATGAGAGGAAAAGGTAAGAGGGTACTCGACCCAGCTATAGTGCCACTCGATCTTGCTCTCGAAGCGCCACTTCTCGGGCAAGTGAATGGTTGCGGCGCGCATTCCGCCATGTTCTGTATCCGCGATGACGCGCTCCACGAACTTTTCTCCGGTGGCGGCTTGAGCGGCTTTGGGAGCGGAGGCCGGTTTAGCCTTGGGGGCCGAAGCAGAAACGCTCGGCGCAGCAACGGGGCGGGTCGACGTAGCCGGGGAATTGGCTGCCGTTCCAGAAGCGCTGGTTCCGAAAGCGGGCAATTCACTGGACGTGCCGGGCGCAGAATTACCGCTTGGGTTCGGAGCCAGCCCGGCGGCCTGTCTGCAGCGATCAGAGAGCGAGTCCTTATGCTCCTTGAGACAGGCCACGATCCGGCCCCCGCCCGGTTGCACTCCCGCGCACAGCCTCTGTGCGTCGTCTGAGCAGGCCTCGCGAAGCGAAGCAAGTGACTGCTGACCATCGGCCAGCGTGGACTGCGCCGCTATGGCAGCGCAGACAACGAGCACTACTCTCAAACTTTTCATAGCAAACTTCGCCTCAAAGTGCCGGTCAAAAAAACGCGCTCAACAAGAGCCGAATTGTTGAATGATGTATCAGCTATGTCAACAAGGTCGGCTCAGTTGACCTCGTAGTTCACCGTCTCAGAGGGTAATATCCAACTGCTGCGTGTCCAGCGCGCACGATGTCATTGCGTGTCCACGCCTTTTTGAAACGAAAGTCAGCCGGTTTGGGGCGCCTTGGGATCCGACAACGCAAGTCCTAACTCCGCGCCTCCGCGGCTCCAGAAGTAGAACGTAGCACCGAAAAACTCCAGGCTTCCTGATCGTGAGCAAACAAGAAGCAGTGCCGCGCTCATTCGCAGTTGCAGGTTTTCGCTTCTGCGTCGCGCCTTCGGGCGGCAGCTCCCTGAGGATCTGTCAATATATCGAGCCACAGCGGGTGCGGCGAGGTCTCGGCCTCGTAGTTGTCGTGCCAGTTCCACCATTTATATGGCGGAGTCTGCGGATAACCTTCTGGCGAGTCCTCCCAAGTCTCCTGACGGCCAAGTGGCGTGATGTCGAGGTAGCTCCAGGTGGTTCCCATTGCCTCGTCGCCCCGGCTGTTGATGAGGTATGTGCGGAACACTTTGTCGTCGTCGCGAAAGAACACGTTGTGGCCGTGCCATTGATCGACGCCGAAGTCCGCGTCGAAACTGTCGGTGATGGTGTACCACGGCATCTCCCACCCCATTCGCGCCTTCAGGCGCGCGATATCCTCCTGCGGCGCGCGCGAGGCGTAGGCGAGGGTGGTGTCGCGGGCGTTCAGATGGGCCAGATGGGTGACCTGATCGGCGCCCAGGGAGCAGCCGCGGCAGGCATGTTCGGGCCAGCCGAACACCCCAGGCTCAAAGAAGGCGCGATAGACGATCAACTGCCGGCGGCCCTCGAACAGATCGAGCAGGCTGGCCTTGCCCCGAGGCGCCTCGAATTCGTATGCTTTCTCGACCGCCATCCACGGCATTCGCCGGCGTTCGGCGGCCAGCGCGTCACGGGAGCGGGTCAAGGCCTTCTCCTTGACGAGGAGATGCTGGCGCGCAGCCTCCCACTCCTGTTGCGACACGATCGGGGCTGTCTTTACCGCGAGATGACCTTTCCCGTTTTCGTTGTCTCTCTCTTCGCTCGTTGCCATCTTATTCCTCCTCTGTTCTCGGATGCAGACCGAGACCATTCGCTCCGAAAAATCTTCTGAACTTGCCGATGGACACCGGCAGAATCCTCAGAGTTTCCTGGGTGGACACCCGCCATCGGCAGACCCATGGGCACGGAGAAGCCGGGACCTCCGAGGGCGAAGCCGAGGTAATACAGCGCCAGCGTGAGAGCATGGTCCGCGAGAACTCCGGGGGAAGCATCGTTCACATGGCCGTGCCGCCCCCAAACGCATTGGCGACCAGCAGAAATCCGCCCAAAAGCGCAATGTAGACTCCGGCTGCGCGGACTCCCAGGAGTTGCAATTGGCTTACAACGGCAGCCGTGAAGAGGCCGAGGGAGATCATGGCGCCGAACTGCATCACGACGCAGAAAAGAATCTGACTCTACACGAGATGCACGCTGTGCGCGCCACAGACAAGCGGGATGGATTCTATCCTTCTAATGCATCTTTCAGCCATACCGTTACTCCTATTAAGTTTCGTCCCTTGGGATCTGGCATCTGGCGACGGCGGAAACTAATGAGGTCGCGAAGCACGCAAGACCGCGCCATTGCACGGGATGTCTGAGAAGGCTTCCGTTTTGTCTCACCCTTGAGGCTGAGGCAAACCGAATTGAACTTCTCCGTGGAGCTTCATCCAGCTATGCTGAGGTTGTTCCAATTGCTTTTGTGACATCTCAAATTTTGCGAGGGACTTCTCAAAATCCTCTCTGGTGGTACTGTCTGACTGGAGAGCCACAGCCCTCTTCTCCGTCAAGATGGCATTCGAGTAATCTCCATTGACGTAATAGGCCTCAGCCAACGTATCCAAATCATCTGCATTATTGGCACCGCTAATCGCCACAGCGCGCAGAGCATATTCCAGGGCTTTTGCAGGGTTGCGAAGCGTTCTATCAGTTGCCGTCGCATATAGCCAGGCAAGATTGCTCAGTGCGCTGTCATCGTTTGGATTGAGACGTATAGCCTGTCCGTAGTCTCTGATCGCGCGGTGGATATCTCCCTTACTCTCGTAGACGTTGCCCCTGCCGTTAAATGCTCGTGCGTGAATTGGATCCAGCCGCAATGCCTGGTCGAAGTTTTGAATCGCCAAGTCATACAGGCCCTTAAGCCGATACGCCTCGCCTCGGTTTCTGAAGGCTTCCGCATAACTCGGATTCAACTTTAGAGCCTGATCAAAGTCCCGAATTGCTTGATCGAAGTCGCCCCGAAGCCCAAGAGCAAGACCTCTGTTATTGAAGGCTATGGACAGGTTATTGTTAGGTTCCTGACCCGACTGAATCAGTGACGTGCAGCCTTCGATGCATCGGTCAGGGTTTTCATCCTGGCATCGCCTCGCATTCTCGTCGCGTTTGCGGCCAGATAGTGCATTATCGAGAAGATCGCTCATCCAATGCAGGGTACGACCTGTTGCACCTCTCATTGCGCCGCGGCAATCATCAATAACTCGCGACCAACTCACTTTTTTCATTGGAATTTCTCCTTACGATTCACGATTCTCTTTGCCAGCTAACCCCTGCCGGAAGTTTCGACGTCTTCAATCCTCGCTGCTCAATCCCCGTCGATGATTGAGTGCGGGCATTTCCAATTGAGAGCCAATCGGCCTCTGACCGTTTGTTCTTGTACCAGTACCGTGCCCCATCCTTTCGCCTTTTTCCCGGCGAAAGGGTGGGAAACCGCGAACCCTGAAGTGCGAAATCACGAGGTCAGAGCCAATAGGTGTATCAGCAGCAATCGAATTGTCCTCCCGCATTCATAGCCCATCAGTGGCTAAGAGAAACAACTGCTGCAAGGGTATCCGCTGGGAGCGCAATTCCGAAGATCGCTTCGATGTTCCTGAATTGAAAATATGGGAAGCGAAACTACGTTGAAATCGGTGAAATCCGAATTTTATGTAAGTCTTTTCGCGTAAATTTTGTAAGGTAATTCCTACTGCAACTGGCCGGTCTTGTCGACAGCCTCTTCGAGCTGCCCAATCTGTTTCTCCGCAATGCGCGATGACATCTAGCAGACAGCGCCCAGAATATTCACTATTGCCGTCGCAAGTTCTTCAGGGGCATTGTCCTTGGTGATATAGGCTGCTGCACCCTCCCGGAAGCAACACGTTGCATACTGGTCCTTCGGTTGCCCGCTGACGACGATCACGGGCAATCGCGATTGAGTGCGCTTCAGGTCCCGCAGCACGTCAAGCCCACTGTGTCCAGGCATATTGAGATCAAGCAATAGGAGGTCAAATTGAGAACTGGCCAGGAGGCTGATCACCTCATTGCCATCGCCTGCTTCAAAAAAGTGTGCTTCAGGAAGCGCATCGGCCAGAATCTCTCTGATACCTCGGCGAACCTCGGCGTAGTCGTCCGCTATCAGAATATGCATTTGCGCAATTTCCTTCCTGGCAGTCTGGTAGTCGGCACTGCCGGAGCGCTGATGCGGCAACACCGCCTCTGCCACATCAGCGCTAACGCAGAAAAGGGGAAGCAGGTCAAACCAACGATGATAAGAGCATTCAATAGCCTCTCGCTCATAGGCATCTCCAGATGTCTCGTTGACTTCAACAGCTAATGGCACTCATTTCGCCGGTATACTTGTGACGCCACGGATGCCTGAAGTCGGTGATCTATTGAGAGATTACAGGAACAAGATCAGAAACGAAGTCAGCAAAAGATGGTTGTGTCGTAGGATGTTTCCTACAGCTTTCGTTTAATCTAATCGATCAACTGGTTCGTCATGGCGTAACGGGTCACTTCGGCCTTACTCTTCATTTGCATCCACGCGCAATCAATGTACGAGCGCTCAAAGTTCACTCTATACCGATTCGGTGTCAGGGGCAGGGGTCAGAGTTCCGAGGCAGATACAGCAGCGGCCTGGCGTTTGCCGTTCTTGTGCCAGTACATGTGCGAGTCGGCTGCGTTGAAGAGGCTGTCCTTGTCGGCTCCGTCTTCCGGAAAGAGGGCGATGCCGAAGCTCGCCGCGCCCTGCAAGTTGATCTCTTCCAGGACGAAAGGCTCGTTGAAGCACAGCTCGATGCGCCGTGCGATCTCTTCGACTTCGGCCCGGTTGCGTACCTGGGGGAGCAAGGCCACAAACTCGTCTCCGCCTAAACGGGCCAGAGTATCGACTCCGCGCAATTGTCCCTTCATTCGCTGGGCAACCTGCTGCAGATACAGGTCCCCGATGCGATGCCCAAAGTGATCGTTCACCTGCTTGAACTCGTCGAGGTCGATATAGACCAGGCCGAAGATGGTGGCTTCGCGACGAGCCTCCTCGATCTGCGCATCCATGCGCTTGTCGAGCGAAAAGCGATTATCGATGTCGGTGAGCAGATCAAACTCCGAGCGGTGCAAAAGGTCGGAGTAGAGGCGTCGGGTCTCAATCGCCAGAGTAGCCAATTCCGCGCCCATGGAGAGGGCGTCGGTCTCCTCGGCAGAGAGTTTAGTAGTCTGGCCGAGACCAGCAAACAGAGTGCCCAGCGCGGGACCGGAGCGGGCGGGAATCTCCTTCTCATGCAGGCGCACGGCGGCAAAATCCGGGGGGCATGCGCCCAGCCGGGCTCCATCCGTGATCTGGCACCAACAAGGGGCTCCGTCCAGTTTGAAGGAGATCAGTCGCGTGATCTGCTCAATGATCTCGGCCAGCGGACGCGACCCGTTAATATCCTCCAGGATGTGGCTGCGGCGATGTTCTATGTCAGCCAAAGCGGCGGTCTGGCGGCGCACCCGGCGCTCGATGATCCAGCCCCTGGCCCCCACAGCAAGCACGATGGCGATCAGCAAGGCAACGACAAGGATAAGATTGCGCACGCTGAGCAAGGAGGGTGGGGCCACCATCTCGATATCGTCTGGAGAATTCAATATCAAATCGAAGGAGACTGGGCTGCCAAGCGAATTCGGACTGGATGGCATGCAGATGCCAACCACACGTGCCGTAGCACCCACCGGAATCTGCTTTAGTGCGCGAAGAGGTTGCAGCTTGGAGAAGCTGGGATGGTGGTAGATGGCCGAAAACAGGTGGCCGTTCGAGACCAGAACATACTCGTCCTGGGCACCTTCGCGGACCCCCGTAACCAACTGTCCCTCGATGGATACCAGATCGTAGTGGTGCCCGTCTGGCGAGTTGCTGCCATGGGCTAGTTGCCGCCACGTGACGGGCAGCGGCGTGACCGGGGCCTGGATCAAAGTATCCTGAATCTCTCCCTGGTCAATGGCCAGAAAACCACCGTGAACCGCAGGAATTCCGGTGGCGTCGGCTATGTCGCCCATCCGCAAGGGAATGTGCGTTCCGGTCATAATCCAGATGCTCTGGGCGCCATCTTGAAGCACAACGGCGGTGCCGGGTTCATAGTGGGTGATAGACCCCCGCACCCGGACTCTGGGGGTGAGATTGTTGACGTGAAAGCCGTTGAGAATGCTCTTCATCGACGTGATCGGAAGCGACCATGGACTGGAGGAGGCGGCCTTTAGAATCTTGACGTTCGCAATCGAGGGGACCATCAGTCTTATCCCCGTCTCCTGCATTTTGTCGTCGAACTCTCCCCCCGCTACCCCGGTGACTTCAACCTCGGCGTCCAGTAGCTTTCCCAACATATCCGGCTGGTCCAACTCGACTTCCGTATCAAGGTAGCCTCCGTCGACGAGAATTTTAAGGGCGGTGTGCTGGATGGGGGCCCTGCCGCTCAACACCAGATCGGCGGATTGAATTACGCCGTGAACCGTGACCAGAATGCCGTCGTTATCGCCCCGGACCAACTGATCAAAGCTGGTCGGAACCGGTCGGAGCGCGGTCCCGTGGCGGACCAAGGTGATCTGTTTGCCGAGTACGATGGGGTGGAAGCTGTCCCGCGTCTTTCCTGTCACCAGAACCCGATCGCCTGGAACAACTCCTATGGGATTGTTGAGTTGCACATATAGGCCCTGGCCCTCGTCCTGGACAAACAGGATTCCCTCATAGTCGCGTTGAAAGGTGACGGTAGCCTCGAAGGAGACCGGGAGACCCTGCTTTGCCTCGGCATTCGACAACGCGTCGATGGCGCTCAAACTCGTAAGCGGCGCGGGAGGCGCACCCCAGGCGGCAGAGCAGATCGCAATCGCGAATGCGGCAGTCAGTCTCTTCATCGGGTCGAAACTAGTCGTGCTTGCAATGCATGTTCTTGTTTCAAAGAGTCTATCGGCAGGTGGCTCCAAAAGTATCACCCTGGGGCGATATCGGAAGAGCACAGTCCTGTGAAAAGCATGGGCCCGGTTGTCACAAGTTGGGGTCGCGGCAACATGGAGGCACTGGTTTCAGTGTAAGCCATTTCCGAAGGTGCGATCTTTATCCCTTGTTGCCGTCATGATCGGCTGGTAAGAAGCCTCCGGCAGTTCCGCAAGGCCCGCACTCGGAACATGCGATGCAAAAAGTCGGGATCAGGCGCAACCTGAACGTATTTACCGGCATTCAACATGTGAAATCGACTGAGAATCTGGAACTCGATTATGAATGCAGGCACGGTGAAGCTGTGACCTGTGGATCGCCGAACTTGCATTCCACAGCAACGGAGCGCAAGCAGAGCGCTCATCCATCTAAGAGCTTATCCGTGAATAGAAACGGTCTGTCTCCAGCAGATCAAAGCGCAGGCTAGTGAGAGAAGTGCGACGTAGCTTGCCTCTGTCTTTTCGAAGCTGACCAGCAATTTGCGGAACCGGTTGATCCATGAATGCGTCCTCCCACGACCCAACGGCGAGCTTTGAATCCAGGTATCGTGAGCTTTTCGCGGGCCTTTTCGCGCCGTTGTTTAATGTGCGGCTTATAGTCCCGTTCGACAACTGCGTTCGGTGCCGGCGCGCCCTTATAGCCTGCATCGGCGCAGAGATTGTACTGCCCCGCTCGACCCGGCATCTCCATGACGAGTTGATCCAGCGTGGCCTCAAGCAGTTTTACGTCATGCGTGTTTGCGCCGCCGCCGACGATCGATAGCGGGACGCCAATCCCGTCGACCAGCAGGCTTCGTTTGCGCCCATTTTTTCTCCGATCCGTGGGGTTGGGGCCCACGCATTCGGTCGCAAGTGGCGCTTTATGCATCGCGCCGTCGATACTCTGCCAGTTCCATGCGATGGCTTCCATCTCGTCGTACTCGGCCAGTCCGGCTTGCCACAAACGAAGAAAGAAGCCTGCCTGCTGCCACTTCTGAAAATGCAAATGTACGGCGCTGGCGCTGCCAAACTCGCGTGGAAGAGCCTTCCATTGGCAGCCGGTGCGCAACACGTAAACGATGGCGGAGAAGATCTGGCGCGGCGGCATCGGCTTGCGGCCGCCGCCAGGTTTGCGAAGATACAAGCGATCCTTCGGCCGCTCTGGAAAAGGAATCAAAGGCTCAACCTTAGCCCAAAAAGCATCCGACACTTCCCATGACTTGATCTGAGGCATCCGGGATTTTATCTTCGCCTAGCTTGCACCTCTCAATACGCGCTCTTTGTCGTCGAGAACCAAGAATGGCACTATTTAAGGATAAGCTCTTAGCCGAGCGCGCTCACAAGCTAATTGGATTGTCCGGTCAACTCCTCTGTCGTTTAAGCGATCTCCTCGGAAGCGGAGGCATTTTGTTGAATGACTCTCTCCAATTGCTGAAGCGCCTTGTTGATCTGTTCAGCGCCGGCATCTCGTTTCTTGTTTACCGCTGTGTTTTGCCAGAGTGAAATGGCAGCGTTGCAAAATTTGCGGCCCCATTACTAGATAAAGTCTTTAAGTTGCCGATAAACCCTAGAGAGTTGCCTGTCAATGAAAACCCGGCAAAGCCCGTACTCCCGAGTTCCTAAATTGGACCTTATCTCTGAGGAGTTCCCAAAATGAAAGTGTCGACGGTCCTGCGTATCCGCGTCGCGTTCGGCGTTCTGGCCACAACCCTTGGCTTACTAGTGCTTTCAGGATGCAGTGGAGGTTGGGGCGAAAACAAGCCTGCACTCACAATTCAGCAGGGCCAATCGCAAACAGTCACCGTCGGGCAAAGCGCGATCTTCACTGTAACAGCCACAGGCGTGGGTCCATTCACATATCAGTGGTATTTGAACGGTGTCGCCATTAATAGCGCCACGTCCAGCTCCTACAATACTGGGCCAACAGTGATCAGTATGAATGGTTCGGTCTACACCGTGAAGGTAACCAACGCAGCCGGAAATGAGATGAGTGCACCGTTAGATTTGGCCGTGACTCCTCTCGTTCCAACGCTGACCTTCTCTTCGATTCCGGCCGAGACCTATGGCAACGCGCCCTTCCCGGTCACTGCCAGCTCGGCATCGAGCGGCGCGGTCACCTATGCGCTCACAGCAGGCCAGACAAGCGCGGGCACTGTCTCCAGTTCAGGCACCGTAACGATCACCGGCGCGGGAACCATCTATCTGACCGCCACGCAGGCAGCCAACGGAAACTACGCAGCCGCAACGGCCACCACCAGCTTTGCGGTCGGAAACTACGCAGCCGCAACGGCCACCACCAGCTTTGCGGTGGCGGCCGAGGTTCCAACGCTGACCTTCTCTTCGATTCCAGCCGAGACCTATGGCAACGCGCCCTTCCCGGTCACTGCCAGCTCGGCATCGAGCGGCGCGGTCACCTATGCGCTCACAGCAGGCCAGACCAGTGCGGGCACTGTCTCCAGTTCAGGCACCGTAACGATCACCGGCGCGGGAACCATCTATCTGACCGCCACGCAGGCAGCAAGCGGAAACTACGCAGCCGCAACGGCCACCACCAGCTTTGCGGTGGCGGC
>JBEKCA010000117.1:0-14896 GCA_050015115.1 Occallatibacter sp. | reverse complement strand
TCTACTTTCAGAGAATGGCGATACTCCTTCTCGTTGGGGTACTCCTTCTTGAACGTCTCGCTTTGCCATAGCATGTGGCTCATGTCGGCGATCATCCAGGCGCCGCTGCCATCGTTCCTGTCCAGAGCGGTGGAATCTACAGTCAACGTGATGCCTTTCTCGTTTGGCTTGACGGAATTCGGCGACTGAATGTGCGGCACGGTGAAGAGCACTTTATTCTGTTGCGCCCACTGCTGAATGCCGATTTGTGATTTCTTCGTATACGGTTCGGCCACGACCGCATCGATGAACTTAGCCCGCGCATCGCGCATCTTCCCTTCGGCCATAAGCGAGTCGCCCCAGTAACGATAAGCGGTCTCTCGGTTGGGATTGATCTGTATCGCCTGAGCAAACCAGTCGCCGGCCTTGTCGTACTGCTTCATCTTGTACAGCGCATCGCCACCAAACAGGGCCGCTTCATAGAGCTTGGGGTCCAGCACCAGCGCTTGGGTGTAGCCGCCAAGCGCTTTGCCGAGGTCGCCGGACTCGAACGCTGATTCGGCATCGCGCATGACCTGCTCGACCTTGGTGTCGGAGGAGAAGGCCGAATCGCTTCCATCTGGCGGAATCGCATCCAGCAGAATCTGGAGCAGGTTGCTATTGTCCCCCAGGTCCTTCGCGTGAAGCAGCAGCGAACGGGCCCGCAACCTCTGTTGCTTGCGCAGTTCGGAATCTTTAATGCCATTCGTGGTGAAGAAGACTGCGCACGCCAGCCGTTCCTGGATCACCAGATCTTTGGGAAGCTCGACGGCGAGTTTTTCCAGCAAGGGAAGAGCTTCGGTGAACTTGTTCTGATCGTACAGTTCGAGGGCGTGCTTGCGGTCGTCGGCCGTAGCAGGCGAAGTATTGGTTTGTGCTGCAAGCCCCCCCAGGAAGAGAAGCAGGATTATAGGCGTAAAGACAATTCGTAACCGTACCATTCGATCGTTCTCCCGCACACCCGAGTCTACACCCGGATCGGCAGGTGGCCCGCCCTTGATTAACTCACACAGTCTGGGTGCCCCATCCTTTTCACGTTCTTTGTGAAAAGGGTGGGAATCCACGAACCTCGACCATGCGTGCTTTCCAAAGAATCGGAGTCTCATGATCCCCACCCTTCGCCCAGTACGCGAAGGATGGGGCACCCAAACTTCGTGGCGATTGAGGTGATGAGACCCATGGTCTACTGGCGCCGCGCGTCAACGTCGAATATCGCCGGGTCGGGGTCTTTGAAGAAGATGGCGTGCAGCGAGCGAACCGCTTCGTCGGCGTCGTCTTCGTCGATCATGAAACTCATATTAATCTCGCTGGCCCCTTGCGAGATCATCCTGACGTTGATGTGGCGGATCGCGGTAAAAACCTGGGCGGCCATGCCGCTCTTGCCGCGGATATCGTCGCCGACCATGCACACCAGCGCCTTCTTGCCCTCGTACTTTACGTCGGCCAACTTTCCGAGATCGGCGGCGATCGCGGGCAGCTTCTCATTGGAGTCAACCGACAGCGAGACCGAAACCTCGGAGGTTGAAACCATATCTACCGGGCACTGGTGCTTGTCGAAGACGGTGAAGATGTCTTTCATATAACCGTGCGTCATCAACATGCGGCTGGCAACGAGATCGATAATCGAGAGCTTCTTTTTGACGGCGATGGACTTGAAGGGGCTCTTGCAGGGCGGAGCGAGCGAGGTGATGCGCGTGCCTTCGCAGGCGGCGTTGCGGCTGTTGAGCACGAGCACGGGGATGTTCTTTTTGACGGCCGGCAGAATGGTGGCCGGGTGCAGGACTTTTGCGCCGAAGTAGGCCAATTCGGCGGCCTCTTCAAAGCTGATGATCTTGACGCGCAGGGCGTCTGGACAGACGCGCGGGTCTGTGGTCATGATGCCATCGACGTCGGTCCAGATCTCGATGGCCTCGGCTTGCACCGCGCCGCCGATGAGCGCACCGGTGAAGTCCGATCCGCCGCGGCCGAGAGTGGTGGTGATGCCTGCTTCGTTCGATGCGATGAAGCCGCCCATCACCGGGACCTTGCCCTGCGAGGTCAGCGGGATGAGCTTGGCCTGTGCACGCTGCTCGATCAGAGCGTCGTTCGGAATAGCCTTCTGGAACTGCGAGTCGGTGATGACGATCTCGCGCGCGTCGGCGTGAGCGGCGTCGATGCCCAGTTCGCTGAAGGCTGCGGCGACGATGCGGCTGGAGAGCAGCTCGCCGTGGCTGACGATCAAGTCCGAGATACGCGGAGTGAGTTCGAGGATGGCCGAGAGGCCGCGCAGGATCTCATCGAGCGAATCGAACTTGCGGTCGATCGCCTCGATCAGTGCGGCGCAATCGGCGGAGTTTTTGACCAATGCAGACGCCGTGTCGCGATGGCGGCAGCGCAGGCGTTCGCTGATGGCCAGTGCACCGGTGCGGTCGCCGGTGGAGGCTGCCGCAGCGGCGCGCAAGAGCTGGTCGGTGACCTTGGCCATGGCGCTGACGACGACGATGGGTTGCTTGCCGTTGGCTACGCGTCCAGCCACGATGGCCGCCGTGCGGCCGATGGCGACAGGGTCTTCGACCGAGGTGCCGCCAAACTTCATCACTACCAGGCTCATGCGAATCTTCCTGCTTTTGCTCAGGGGCTAAAGCCCCGGGGTCTTCTTTTGGCATTTCGGCACGTCTGAAGCCGTGCCCTTTCAAAATTATCTCTTCCGGGTCTCGTCGTGTCCCACCCTAGCCGCAAAAACAAAGGCGCTGCGAGAGTTGGGCACCCAGTGTTTTCCCAGCACCTGGCTATTCTGGCAGTTTGCCCAAACTGGCCAGCAGTTCAGCGTTGAGAATGGTGGCTCCGGCGGCTCCGCGAATCGTATTGTGCGAGAGCACGGTGAACTTCCAGTCGAGCACACCGCAGGGGCGCAGACGGCCAACCGTCGCGGCCATCCCCTTACCGCGATTGCGGTCGAGGCGCGGCTGCGGGCGGTCGGGCTGCGGAGCCCATTCGACAGGCTGAGCAGGAGCGCTGGGCAGATTCTGACCAGCCAGCGGACGGAACTCAGCCCAGGCGGCGAGCATCTCCTCATGCGTAGCCTTTTTGGCGAGCTTGATCGAGACGCTAACCGTGTGACCGTCGACGACCGGGACGCGGTTGCAACTGGCGCTCATGCGGGCTGAGAGAGGTATAACCACCTGGCCATTCAGCTTGCCCAGCAGCTTGAGCATCTCCTCTTCCATCTTCTCCTCTTCGTTGCCGATGTAAGGCACGACGTTATCCAGAATATCCATAGAAGCGACGCCCGGATAGCCCGCGCCGCTGACGGCCTGCATCGATGTGGCGAAGATCTGTTCGATGCCAAAGCGGTCTGCAATGGGCTTGAGAGCCATCACCGGGCCCATCACGGTGCAGTTCGAATTGGTGACGATGTAGCCGCCAGACTCCTTGCGCCAGGACTGCTCTTCGATGAGATGAAGGTGCTCGGCGTTCACCTCAGGCAAAACCAGAGGCACATTGGGAGCCATGCGGAAGGCGCTGGAGTTTGAGACGACGGCGCAACCGGCGGCGGCAAATTTAGGCTCCAGTTCGCGAGCGTAGGCCGCGTCGATCGATGCAAAAACGATCTTGGGCGCGCCATCCGGCTCGGCCGCGGAGACTGTCATGTTGGCGATGCGCTCGGGAAGCGGAGTGTCGAGACGCCACTTGGCGGCCTCGGCGTACGTTTTTCCAGAAGACCGGTCGCTGGCCGCGATCCACGCGACCTCGAACCACGGATGGTTTTCAAGCAGTTGGATGTAGCGTTGGCCGACCATTCCGGTCGCGCCGAGGATTCCGATTGGGTATTTGGTTTTCATGGCCTTGAGTAATCAATTGTACTAGAGGATGGGATTGGATTCAGTTACGTTTGGCCGGCGAATGGTAAGGCAGTTTTCAATCTGCCGGGGAGCCAGGAACAGTCCCGGGCGCAATCACTCATACTCCGCAACGATTTGTCTGGTGGTGTTGCATACGATCCCCGCGTTAGAGACCCCAGTGGATATGGCTTCAAGAGCTGCCTCCAGCTCATCCAGTTCGCGACGATCGAATGCTCGCACCGCATATTCATTCCTGCCCCACGTGCGCAGATTGAGCAGATGCAGCTGAGCCATTTCCCGCGCGGGCTTTTCCAGAACCAAACTCCTACTTTGCATGACCTGCCATCCGGTCCCGGCAAAGCTTGTTTCCAGAATGGCCCCAACGTTGAGTATTTGACCATAGTGCCGCTGCATTTTGTCGACTAGGTCGTAGTAACGCTGCAACGCCGGCTCTGTGGACTCGAGTCGCTCGGTCTCGTGAATGAGCAACTTCGCCTCAGGCGCAGCCACGGCTGCCCAGGTGCGCAAAGCTGCCTGCGGCGACGCGAGATGCGTCAGCAGAAAGCGGCACAGGAACAAATCCGGCGCTTCTACCGGGTATGGGGTCTGAAGAATGTCATGGCGCAGGAACTCCAGTGCCGGACAATTGGCGCGCGCTTCAGCGATATAGCGCTCGGACGAATCCAGCCCAACCGTTCGTTGTGGCTTCATTACGACATGGAGCAATTGTGTTGTCCAGCCGGGGCCGCAGCCGAGGTCAACAGCCAGTCGGGATGCGTGCGGCTGATAGGAACGATGCACCAATTCCATCAGCCCGCGCGTCTCCGGCTCATAGACTGCGGCAAGAAGGCGCAGTCGGCGGCTCGCCTGCTCATGATCCCCAAAAGTGTACGACATGATTGGAAGTATATCGGGAATTTGAAAGATAAAGCGGGGTCAGCAGGCCACAGCACACTGTGCAGTCAGAGAATTGCCTATTGAGGTATGTATTCCCGCCGATGATCTTAGTCGGGAGCGTAGCCCATGAACCTCAAGCAGATGGCCGGATGGGGCAAGGGCGCGGCTGCGGCTGAAGCAGAGCCGGCCGGCGACAACATCGGGAACTGCTTGACGGCGCTGGTTGAGGGTGTGGCCGAGTCCATGCCGCGCATCGACGACAAAACCTACAGCGAGTTTCGCGGGACCGCCGCGCGGATGGCGTTGCAGATTCCCGACCGCATGGAGAACGCCGGCCGAATGACTGTGGTCAATGCGATTCTGCACGAGTTTGAAAACTATCGCCTGGGGGTGGAAAACGCACTGCGCGAGCGGCAAAAGGGCTGGCGCTCGCTGACGGCCATACTGGCGCGCGAGATGCTGGTTTCGCTTGGATTGAAACTGGACTCTTCCACTGCTCAGCCTCTCATCGAGGGGATCGACCGATTGACCACAGCCGAGCAGATCACGGAATATCGCGAATTGTTGGACGGCTTCCTGAAGCTTCGCGCGACAAGCGAGGAGGGGGGTAAGATCTCCTCGCTCAAGGTCGCCGACACTTCCACATCCAATGAAAATGCCGCAGGGCTGATGGGCGGCGGCGCGGCAATCGAGCAACTGAGGAAGGTGATCGAGCGCGGCCAGACCGGATTCGTCGTAATATTCCGGCTCAGTTGCCTTGAGATGGTCAGCCGGCGTTTTGGCCCTGAGGCCGTCGAGGATTGCGTGATGGCGGTTTCGGCATTTCTAACATCCAGCCTGCACAGCGACGACATGATCTTCCACTGGAGCGACTCCTCGCTGGTGGCGATTTTGCTGGGCAGGCCCAACGAGCATATTCTCACTGCCGAACTCAATCGCATCGCACAAAAAAACACCGACATCAACGTGAGCATCGGAGGGCGCTCGATCATGCTGCGCATTCCGTTTTCATTCGACCTGACCCCGATCGAACGCTTGAAGACCGCCGAAGATCTCCACAAGATCTACTTGCAGGAGATAAGAAAAAGGTGAACGAGATGAAGCAGAATTCCAGCACCTCCGCGCCTGGCGAGGTCGATGCCCCATGCGATCCGTTCGATGAATTGCCTGTGGCCTATGTCGAAATCGACGCCAAGGGAGCCATTGTTCGCGCCAACCGCCTGACCCGATCGCTTCACTCCAGCCATTCGGGTGAGCTGATTGGCAAGCGGGCCTGGGAGCTGATGCCGGCCGACGAAAGAGAGCAAAGCTGCGCCGCACTGATGACGGCCATTGAGACGGGCGAAGATCCGCCGGTCTCGCGCCGCTCGATCTTCACCAGTTCAGACGCATTCCGGGTGCACGAGTTGCATCAGAACATGATCCGCGACGCCCAGGGCCACGCGGTGGGGATGAGAGTGGTGACCGTGGACGTGACCGAAGCGCACAAGGCACGCGAGGAAGCCGAGCGCGCCCGGCAGTGGCTAGAGAGCGTACTGGCTTCGATGGGAGAGACGGTAATTGTCACCGATGCGTTGGGCTTTATTCGCACGGTCAATTCCGCCGCGGAAGAACTCTTCGGATGGAAGGCGGCAGAGCTACTTGGCAAGGCGATCGAGAGGGCCTTGCCCGTGCTGAAATTTGTTTCGGACGACAATACCCGTCTTGACTTCACGATGGCGCTGGACAGCCGGAAGAAAGGACTCGCGACGATCCTCGACAAGGAACGCCGGGAAGTGAAGGTCGAGATCAATACCTCACCGATTCTGGATAAAGAGAGCGGATTCACGTCCGGCGTGGTAACGGTGATGCGGCGGATGGAAGAGGCGCGCTAGAACGGTAACAATTGAATTCCGAATCAAACAGGAGTGAATGAGTGATAAACCCTCGCTACTCTTGCTTCACCCTCTCACTTCTTCGCCCTTTCACTATCAAACTGTCACGATACTAGAATAAGGCGTCCGTCAGAAACTTCCGGCAATTGTCATGCCGTCGATGCGCAGTGTCGGCGAGGCGACCGCGCCGCGAAACTCCAGATCGCTGCCGATGGCGGTGACATTGAGCAGCATCTCGCCGAGGTTGCCGGCGATGGTCACTTCTTCGACGGCGTGCGTGAGCTGGCCGTTCTCGATCCAAAGGCCGGTGGCGCCGCGCGAATAATCTCCTGTGACGACATTGACGCCGAAGCCCATCAGGCTGGTGACGTAGAGGCCAGCGGGGATCTGCGCGAGGATCTCGTCCGGCGTCAGCGTGCCGGGCTCAACGAAAAGATTGCCGCAGCCGATGCCAGGCGTTCCTGCCAAACCTCTCGATGCGTTGTGAGTGGATTTCATTTTCAGCTTGCGCGCGGCGTAGGTGTTGAGCAGGTAGTTGCGCAGCACGCCCTTCTCGACCACCACAGTGCGCTGCGAGGGCAGGCCCTCGCCGTCGAACGGAGAACTGCCGAAGCCGCCCATGCCTGAGGGCAGCAGCATCGTATTGTCGTCAACGATGGTCAGGCTTGGCGCGGCGATCTCACTGCCCAGACGGCCGGCGAGAAACGACGCACCGCGCCAGATGGCGTCGCCCGATGCAGCCTCAAAGACTGAGCCGATCAGAGAGCGCCCCACCTCCGGCGCAAAGACGATGGGAACTCGCTGCGTGGGAACGCGTCGAGCACCGAGCCGTCGCAATGCGCGTCGCGCCGCCTCTTTGCCGATCGATTCCGGCGAATCCAGGTCTGCAAGCCGCCGCGCGCTCGACCACCAGCCGTCGCGCTGCATCTGGCCGTTTGCGTCTTGAGCCAGCGGAGCAGCGGCGACACCGGCATAGCTGGTGCGGTAGCCGCCTACGAAGCCGCGTGAGTTGGCCAGCGCCTTTCGCCCGGTGGCCGCGTCGAAGCTGCCGCCATCGGAGTTGGTAATGCGCGGGTCGGCAGCCAGAGCCGCTGCTTCGGCGCGCCGCGCCCACTCAATGCGCTCCTCGCCTGGGAGCGAGTAGACGTCGTCGTCGAAGAGATGCAGGTCGGCGGAGATCGAGCCGAACTCGTCGGTCTCGGGCAGGCCGCTAAATGGGTCCTCCTCGGTCACTTTGGCCAAAGCGAGCGCGCCATCGACAAGCTGGCGAATGCCCTCCGGCGTGAGGTCGCTGGTGGAGGCAGAGGCTGAGTGACGTCCCAGAAATACCCGCAGGCCGAGACCGCGCGAGCCCGATTCCTTCAGTGTCTCGACCTGGCCCATGCGGACATTCACCGAAAACTCATCGCCCTCGCGCGCAACGGCTTCGGCGTCGCTTGCGCCCGCTTTCATGGCCAGCGCAACCACGTCGGCGGCAAGGGATTCGAGGTCGAGAGCGGTTGGCTCGGGCTGAATTGCGAGATCGGTCATGGTTTCAAGCTATCAAAGTTAGCACATGGTTGGTGCGGCTTCCTGATTTGAACGGGCGCCCCTTGGCGTACCTTCTACAATAAGCCGGTATGCCCACAACGGTTCGTTCGCACGCCAAGATCAATCTCGGCCTCGGGATCGGCGCGCCGCGCCCGGATGGCTTTCACTCGCTGGTCACCGTCTACCAGACGTTGGAATTGCACGATCTGGTCACGATCTCGGCCCGTTCCGCCTCCGTCACGGCTTTGCGGCTGACATCGAACGATCTCCGCGTCCCCACCGACGAACGCAACACAGCCTGGAAGATGGTTGCGCTGGCTTTGGAGGCGCTTGATCTGACGGCTGAGGTCGAAATCCACATTGAAAAGCGGTTGCCCGTGCAGGGCGGGCTGGGAGCCGGCTCGGCCAATGCCGTGGCGGCGCTCGTGGGACTGGAAGCAGAGTTGGGGGTTGGGGTTCGTGGTATCCCACCCATCGAGCAAAGTGCGCTCGGAGGATGGGGCACCCAGCGCCTGGCACCTGACGCTGGAAAAGCAGGTCCTTCGACTCCGCTTCGCTCCGCTCAGGATGACAGTTCAAATTGGCAGGCGCGGCGGATGAAGATCGCGGCTCAAGTCGGCTCCGATGTACCACTGTTCCTCATTGGGGGCAGGGTTCTCGGCCTCGACCGCGGACAGCAGGTCCAGGCGCTTCCCGACATCGAGCCCACCTGGTGCGTTGTCGCTACGCCCGAGATTGGCGTCTCCACACCGCAGGCCTTTCGCGAGTGGGATGCCCTCTGCTCTGTCGAGGGTTTGACCGCAGAGGCCAGCACAGATAAACTAAACAAGTTGAGCCGCGCCTATGCCAGCGCCTTTGCGGAAGCGATTCCGGAAGGACGGCAGGGAGTTGGCTCCTCCGGTGTTCCTTTCGATGAAAGGAACCTGGCCGGACCGAACGAGTCCGCGCTTGTCCGCACCGGGATCACGAGCTGGATCGAGAACGACTTCGAACGTGTCGTTTTTCCCCAGCATCCCTCCCTTGCAGAAATCAAGCGCATTCTCTTGGGCTTCGGCACACCGGAGGCGTCGCTCCATGCCTCGTTGTCCGGGTCAGGCTCGGCGCTCTTCGGGTTGTACCTGACCCGAGGAGATGCTGAAGCAGCCTGCCGGCGGTTGGAGGCGAGCGGAGTTAGGAGCCTGTTGACCCGGACCCTGCCCCGCTCGAAGTACTGGCGCGAAATGCTTCAGCAAGATGCAGGTTGACAGTCGTCCGTTGAGCGGTTGAAACTCGGCAACGGCTGTAGAAGATTGGGCGATCGTCTAATGGTAGGACAGTGCCCTTTGGAGGCACTTGTTCAGGTTCGAATCCTGATCGCCCAGCCAGTTTTTCAGTGGACAGTTGTGAGTTGTCAGTTTTCAGATGAGTTTTGGGGCATTATCAGCCGAGTCGAGAGATTCTCTTTGAGGCTGAAGCGGTCAGAATCACAGGAAACAAACTGACCACTGACCACTGTTCACTGATCACTGTCGAGACAAGCAGCCAAAGCAAACCAGCTTGGAGGCAATGGAAGATGGAAGTGGAAACATTGACGGCGACCTTGGAAGACCAACAGAAAGAAAACGACCCAAACGCATCGCGAGAGGCCGCTCAAAAAGAGCCGTCGTCCAAAGAAGCAATCGCGGCGCAGGATGCTGCGGCCAAAGCGAAGGATGCCAAGCCGGCTCCCGAGCGCAAGCGGAGCCGTAATCTGAGCGAAGACAAGCGATTCAAGCTCTTCTCGGGCACTGCCAACCGCCAGCTCTCCGAAGAGATCGCCCAGCACATCGGGGTCAAGGTGGGCGAAGCCAAGATCCAGCGCTTTGCCGACGGTGAAGTCTACTTCCAATTGCTCGAGAACGTGCGCGGCGTGGACGTATTTGTGGTGCAGCCTACCTGTTATCCGGTGGACCAGCACCTGGTGGAGTTGCTCGTCATGATCGATGCGCTCAAGCGGGCCTCGGCGGCCAGGATCACGGTGGTTGTGCCGTATTACGGCTATGCCCGCCAGGACCGCAAAGACCGCCCGCGCGTAGCCATCAGCGCCAAGCTGGTCGCTGACCTGCTGACTACCGCCGGCGCCAATCGCGCGCTATTTGTCGATCTGCACGCGGCCCAGATTCAGGGCTTCTTCAACATTCCCGTCGATCATCTCTATGCCAGCCCGGTACTGGTGAGCTACTTCCGCGAACTCAATCTGCCCAAGCTGACGGTGGTTTCGCCCGACGCAGGCGGAGTGGAGCGGGCACGCTTCTTCGCGCAAAAAGTCGGCGCGCCGCTGGCTATCGTGGATAAGCGCCGCACCGAGATCAATGTCGCCGAAGTGATGCACGTAGTCGGCGATGTGAACGGCAGAAGCTGCCTGATCCTCGACGACATCGTCGACACCGCAGGCACGCTGGTCAAGACCGTCGATGCTCTATATGCCGCCGGGGCCTCAACAGTTTATGCCGGAGCCAGCCATGCCATTCTGTCCGGACCGGCCATCGACCGCATCGCAGCATCACGCCTGGAGCAGTTGGTGGTAACCAACACCGTTCCCCTGCGCGAGGCGGCGCAGAAGTTGCCCAAGATTAAAGTGCTCTCCATCGCCGGGCTGTTAGGCGCGGCCATCGAGAGCATTCACATGGAAACCAGCGTGAGTACGCTGTTCAACTAGCCAACAGCTGACAGCGAACAGTTCATGACACTGAGTGCCGGCAAACTGTTTCGGCTGTTGACTGAAAACTATTTACTGTTAGCTGTCAGCTGTTAGCTGTCAGCTGGCTCACAAAGGGAGCGGACCTCAATCCTCCGTGCCCGAAGAACAGAAACGAGAGACCGAATGCCAGATGTAGTCGCAGCCAAGCCCCGTGAGGGCAAATTCAACAAAAATGCAGCTCGCCGCGTACGCGCCGCAGGCAGCATCCCCGCCGTTCTGTATGGCCAGGGACTCGCTCCGGTGGCCATCGTGGTAGACCCCAAGCAAATCTCCAAAATTCTCTTCTCCGAGAAAGGCCACAACACGATCTTCGACGTTGAGGTCACTGGACAGCCGGCGGCCAAAGTCATGATCGTTGACTGGCAGCGCGAGCCGATCAAGGACGAGCTGATCCATATCGACTTGAAGCGGATTGCGCTGGACAAGGCGCTGCGCGTCAGCGTTCGCGTCAAGCTGCTGGGCATCCCGGTAGGCGTCAAGACCGCGGGCGGCATTCTCGACCAGGTGTTGCGCGAGGTCGAGATCGAGTGCCTGCCGGCCGACATCCCAAGCCACATCGATGTCGATGTCAGCAATCTGGAGTTGCACGGCGTGCTGCGCGTCAGCGGCCTGCCTCACTCCGACAAGGTCAAGTATCTGAACTCGGAAGACGCAACGGTAGCTCACGTCGTCACCATCCGCGAGGAAGCGCCGACAGCGGCCGAGGTCGAGGCAGCGGCGGCAGCCGATGCGGCGGCAGCGACAGCAGCCGAGCCGGAAGTTGCCAAGAAGGGCAAGACGGACGATGCGGCAGCGGGCGGCAAGAAGGCCGATGCTGCGCCGGCAGGAAAGAAGCCCGAGGCGAAGAAGTAGGCTTTGGACGAGGCAAGCCAGTTCGACCACCCCAGCGAGCCAAGATCGCTCGTTGGGGCCGTCGAATCCAATGCGCGCCGCGGCCCGTTTTTAGTCGTCGGGTTGGGCAATCCAGGCCTGGAATATCTGTGGACCCCGCACAACGTGGGGTTCATGGCCATCGACCGCATCGCCCAGCAAGAGGGCGTTGTAGTGCAAAACCGGCGTTGCCGGGCCA
The DNA here is from genome assembly GCA_050015115.1 of Occallatibacter sp. Classification (GTDB taxonomy): domain Bacteria; phylum Acidobacteriota; class Terriglobia; order Terriglobales; family Acidobacteriaceae; genus Telmatobacter. The sequence continues at coordinate 2,968 of JBEKCA010000117.1, read as the reverse complement.
CAACCGCAACCTGCCGCATCGCAGGGCGCGAAGTGGTTCTGGCCAAGCCGGAGACGTTTATGAACCGGAGCGGTGAAGCGGCAGCCGCGCTGGTAAGGGAATTTGAGGTGGACCCGGCGCGGGACCTGCTCGTGATTCAGGACGAGCTGGACCTGGTGCTGGGAAGCTTCAAGATCAAGGAGCGGGGATCGCCGGCAGGGCACAACGGAGCCCGCAGCATTACCGGCGCCCTGGGCTCCAACGAATGGCTGCGGATTCGCATTGGAGTGGGGCTAAATTTGCCACCCGAAGCGATCGCAGCAGGCGGCAAAAGGCCGGGCAGGGATTATCTGCTCTCGCCGATGCGTAAGGCGGATCTGACGGTGCTGGATGAAGTGCTCGACCGGGTGGCGACAGCCACAAGGCGCATCCTCTCCGACGGTCCGGCAGCCGCGATGAACGAGTTCAACCGGAAAGACCAAGGGAACAGGGATTAGGGATCAGGAATTAGGGAACAGGGAACAAAGTGCAAGCAATTGGGAACAGGCAATAGGGACCATGGAACAGGCAATAGGGAACCACAACGAAAGCGTTTTTTGGGAACGGCTTTGTGTCAGGGCACGACTTTAGTCGTGCCGCAAAGGACGCACTAAAATCGCGGGCTTTAGCCCCTGAGTTTGAAGCAATGCAGTCAACGACTGAAGCAAGAGCAGAGCGCAAGGCTGGAGATCGGGGTTGAAACCCTGAAAGTCCAGCGGAAAAGGAAACCGGATGTCCCGTTTGTATGAGGTAATGTTCATTGTTCGGCCCGATGCGGCCGAGGAAGATATCGACAAGCTGATCGCCGGCTTCTCTGACAACGTCACCAAGGGTGGCGGAGTTGTGAAGACGGTCGAGAAGATGGGCCGGCGCAAGCTCGCCTACACGGTGCGCAAGTTCAACGACGGCAATTACGTTCTGCTCACCATCGAGGCCGGTGGCGCGGTGGTGCTCGAGCTCGAGCGTCGTCTGCGCGTTACCGAGCCGGTGATCAAATTCATCACCGTGCGCATCGACGAAGAAGAGAAGCGTCTGGCCAAGGTCAAGGCGGCACGCGGCGTTCGCCGCAGCGCAGCCCCAGCCCCGGCTCCGGCGGCTGTGCCCGCTCCGGTTGCCGCTGCTGTGGAAGCAACTCCAGAGCCGGCCCCGGCCGCCTAAAGCAGCTTGTCAAGAATTGCCGCAGCCGGCCCCGACGTTAGGGGAGCAGGTCGCGGCCCGATCCAGCACTCCGGCGGGCACGCAATGCGTGTTGCCGGAAGCCAAGAGAGTAAAGAGGAAACAGCATGTCTGATGAGAATCAAGCAAAGACGCCCGACACGGGTGTAACTCTACCATCGGTAGCAGCATCCGACTCGGAGTCCACCCCGGCGGCGGGTCCCGGACCGGGCTCAGGCCCAGGCCCGAGAAGCTACGGCGGACGGCCCGGCGGCGGTCCTGGCGGACGGCCTCAAGGCGGACCCGGCGGAAGGCCTTCGGGCGGACCCGGCGGACGCGGCAAGTTTTTCCGCCGCAAAAAGGTCTGCAAGTTCTGCACCGAGAAGATTGACGCGATTCCTTACCGCGATGTCCGGCTGTTGCAGGGCTTCGTGGCCGAGCGCGGCAAGATTGTGCCCCGGCGGCTCACCGGCGTCTGCACCAAGCACCAGCGCCGCCTCACCCGCGCCATCAAGCAGGCCCGGAACATCGCCCTGCTGCCGTTTGCGACACGGCACTAGAGTTTTGAGTCAAAGGTTCATTGAATAAATGACCTGTCATCCTGAGCGAACGGGGCCCCAAACGTCTTTCAGTTTGGGGGTGGTGAGCCGAAGGATCTGCGGTTGTTCTTCAGCGAATCTTCAACTCATAACACTGGTCCGCGCTTCACTTGTACCATCGGCTGCCGTTCTGCCTGTGCGCTCACGCTCTCTCTTGAGAGTTCTTGCGTAGCGTTCTGGCCGAAGGCGATATTGTGGATGCCGAAGTTGAACCGGGTGCGGGCTGTTTGGACCTGAGTCTCCGCTGATAGGGACAAAAGTGCCCACGGCACCGCACGTAGAAATGGAGAGCACTTCATGGAAGTCATTCTGAAGGACGATGTAGTGAACCTTGGCAACCGCGGCGATCTGGTCAAAGTCGCCGACGGCTATGCCCGCAACTATCTGCTGCCCCGCAAGCTGGCGCTGCAGGCCACCTCGGCCAACAAGGCCGTCGTCGAGCAGATGAAGAACGCCGCCGCCCGCCGCTCCGCCACCGAGAAGGCGCAGGCCGAGGCGCTGGCCGTCAAGCTCGAGCCGGTGGTGCTCGACTTCACCCGCAAATCGGGCGAGGCCGGCCATCTCTTCGGCTCCGTCACCTCCGCCGATATCGCCGCGGCTCTTGAGGCAAAGGGCTTCGAGATCGATCGCCGCAAGATCCAGTTGGCCGAACCCCTCAAGAGCGTCGGCGACTTCACCGTAACCATCAAGCTCTACCGCGAAGTCTCAGCGCACATCAAGGTCAACGTCCTAGCCGAAGCGTCAGAAGAGAAAGAAGCGCCTGCCGCCGAACCCGCTGCGGAAGCAAAAGCCGCCGAATAGTTCCCATTCAAGTCCGTAATCGCGCCGCCTCTCGGCCTGCCGAGGGGCGATCGCGTATTTGTGGCTAAGTTAGCCTAGTTGCGACAATCCGATGATCGCTGAGCCGATTCGAATCTCGAGTTTGCCAGCAAAAGATCGACTGAGCAACGGCTCCCGCAATAAGCGTCAACGCTGTTCAACGAAGCCCTGACGCGGATCTATGTTTTCGTTCGGCTTGGTTGGCAGGTTTTCCCTCAAATACGCAATAACGATCCAGGCTCCTTGGATCGCCATAGTGACCTTGCCCTCAGAATGCGTAGCCCTTAGGTTTTGGTTTTGAGAGATCAATTCATCTCGTCGTAGTCGTCGTGACGGTGGGAATGTGGAAATCGGTTTGATCGATTTCCAAGGTTGGT
>JBEKCA010000116.1:0-16520 GCA_050015115.1 Occallatibacter sp. | reverse complement strand
TCATCGATGGCATACTGTGTGCATGGATGCCGCTCAGTTGCCGGATCTCGACGGGCTCGATCGAGAAGCTCTGAAGGCCCTGTTGATTAAACATCAAGAGGAACTGCGATCTCTTGCCGCTTCTCATGAGGACGAGCTTCGATCACTGCAGACCGAACTCGATTCCCATCGCCAGATGCTCTCTCAGCAAGATGAGCAACTGCGTTCCAGCAGCGAGCAGATCGAGCATCTGAAGCTGGTCATCGAGAAGCTGCGGCGCAGGATGTTCGGCGTCAAGAGCGAGAAGATTGTGATTCAGCTTGAGCAACTCGAACTTCATCTGGAAGAGCTGGAGACCTCGCAGGCAGAGAGTGAAGCCGCTGTCGAGCGGGTGAGGCCGGCTGCGGAACCGAAGACGAGATCTCGGCGCAAGCCGCTGCCCGAGCATCTGCCTCGCGAAGTTGTCAGTCACGCTTTTCACGGTGACTGCTGTCCCGATTGCGGCGGCCAGTTGCGCCAGTTCGGCGAAGATGTCTCCGAGCAACTTGAGTACATCCCCGATAGCTTCAAGGTGATTCGCCACGTGCGGCCCAAGTTCGCCTGCAGCGGATGTGAACGTGTGGTCGAGGCTCCTGCGCCATCGCGTCCGATCGAGCGTGGCCTTGCCGGCCCGGGGTTGCTGGCCCACGTGCTGGTTTCTAAATTTGCAGATCACTTGCCTCTCTATCGCCAGTCGGAGATCTATGCTCGCCAGGGAGTTGAGATCGAGCGCTCCACGCTGGCCGGATGGGTCGGTGGAGCAAGCGAGTTGCTCGCTCCATTGATCGATGCGATTCAGAAGCATGTGCTCGCTGGAGCCAAGCTTCACGCCGACGATACGCCGATGCCGGTGCTTGCGCCGGGCAGAGGCAAGACGAAGACCGGGCGTCTCTGGACTTATGTGCGCGACGACAGGCCCGCCGGTGAAGATACAGCGCCGGCAGTCTGGTTCGCGTATTCGGAAGATCGCAAGGGCGAGCATCCACGGCAGCATCTGAAGAACTTCAAGGGCGGCTTGCAAGCAGACGCCTATGCAGGGTTCCATCATCTCTACGGCGATGGCGGGATCTATGAAGTTGCCTGCTGGGCGCATGCACGCCGCAAGTTTCACGAGATCCATGCCATCCACGCTTCACCCACGACAACCGATGCTCTCGCCAGGATCGGCGCTCTCTATGCGATCGAGGACGAGGTACGCAACAAGCCCGCCGATCTCAGGCTGAGTGTCCGGCAAACGCGAGCCAGGCCGCTGCTTGAGGACATGCGCAAATGGATGGAGAAGGCACTCCGTTCGCTGTCAGCGAAGAGCGAAACCGCGGCGGCGATTCGATACGCGCTCTCGCGCTGGCGTGCCCTTACGCGCTACACCGACGACGGGCTGTTGGAGATAGACAACAGCGCGGCCGAACGGGCACTGCGGGCTGTGGCTCTTGGTCGAAAGAACTACTTGTTTGCAGGTTCCGATTGCGGTGGCGAACGTGCTGCAGCGATGTACAGCCTGATCGGATCGGCCAAGCTGAATGGTCTCGACCCGGAGTTCTACTTGCGCACTGTCTTGTCCCAGATCCCAGACCATCCCATTCGTCGCATCGAGGACCCTCAAGACCCAATCCTCCCAGGCCGCTTAGAAACACTCATCAGGTGCCCACCAAAAAGGTAGTGGGCACTTCGAGGATCACTACTTACGCAGGCCAAGTGGGGAGATCCGGACGCTTACCATTCATCCGCTGACAGCTTTCCGGATCAAAAGGATACGGACTGATGTAATTTGCGCGCGGACGACGATGGATGCACATTGTCCTCACAGGACAGGACTGAGGTTTATGCGAGCCGAACAAGCGCCGGTTATGGATTTTCCGCTGCGAGAGGATCTTGCTCAACCCTCAGCTTTTCCCAGCGCAAGTATTCGCTATGCTTTGACGGATCGAGGTCTTCATACCCTTGCAGCCAAAAGCGAAACCAATCCACGTTCCCCTGTTGAGATGCAAGTCTTTCCAAAGGCCGTTGATGAATATGTGTCCCAGCGGGGAAGTAAATAAGATCGACAGGCTTGTTTTGCATCCGCAACGAGGAATATATCTCCCATTCTTGCAGGATTGAAATCGGAGCAATCGCTTCGATTCTTAGGGGAGTCTGTATCTGGTCGAGATGGAATCCCGGCGACATTTCAAACCATCGTTTTAGTCCTTCTCCAAATGGTTCGGCACCTGTGATCTTGTCCTCCTGCTCTTTCATCCACACGCTGTCTACTGCGAACAGATGATAGTCCATATAGCTATGATCGATACCGTCGGCGATCGTAGCCGCCGCAAACAGATTTGGCGCCTTAATCAGAGCATTCTCGACATACCAACATGTCCAACTAAAGCCAACTACGCCTACTTTATGGGGGTCAATCAGGCCATCGGTTGACAAATACTCAATGGCGCTCCGCATAGCCTCCAGATGTTCTTGCGCTTCGGCTTCGTCAAGCGGAGGTTTCATGTCCTTTTGGATCTGAAGAACGACAAAGCCTGCGCTCGCGAGCTCTCTTGCAGCATATGCAGTCGGGGCCGTACCGTCTGTCATGAACTGGTCTCCATAAAACATGTAAATCTGGATGACTAACGGATATCGCCTTCCGGATACATAGCCAACAGGTTTCACCAAACCGCCGGCCCAATCGCGCCCGTTCTTATCTTTCCAATCGTAGACGGATACGTTACCAAACTGAAGGTGGGCAAATTGCGGATTTGGTTCCCATATCTCTTCGTCTGCCTGAGCACGTTTATCTACAGCCCAGAGAGTCGGAGGATCATTCAATGTCTGTTTAACCACTACTCGAATATTCTGATTCGCAACATCTTTGCCCGATGCCACTCCGTCAGGCACTTGTCCGATTGGGCGGGTTTTAAGTAATTCCCAACATCCATCTCGATATTGATAACTTTGGACCATACGTCCTTGTTGTGACTGACTCACGTGTAGCAAAGCTTCGTTGTCGCTGTCTCCGAACGATATCTTCTGGACATGAAAATCATCCCAAATGGGGTTCGCTCCTCTAAAGGTGAGGCAGCTCACACCCATCCCATGCAGCTCGACACTCGCGACGGCACAGGGGCGAAGACGCTCGGTGCGCGCACTACCTGCTTCGTCCGGAAGCGGCAGGAAAGTATCCGTTACTAAGAGATGCAGGCTATCTCTGCTCCATACGACCATATCGGGCAAGCGGTATCCGAGGGCGTATCCGTTGGGCCCGTCTATCAGCGGGACCATTTTCCCCGTTGCGAGGTCGACCATCGTATATCGTTCAGGCCGAATCGGGTTATCATCGCCTAGTTCGCCAGGATCATTCGGTCGGAGACGGAGATGCTCTTCCACGGGATCATATGCACTCCATGCTTTGGGAATCTCTGACACGGGGGTCAGTTCAACCACACGCCGGCCATCAAGGGAAATAGAGAGGGGTGAAAAGTAATTTGAAGGCAGCCCCCCGCTGCGGATTGCCGAGCCGGGAACCAAGGCCGTGACGTATACCCCCCTCCTCCTGGTTGAGGTCCAGAGGGCAGTTGTGTGTGTGTCGAAACCCGGAAGACGGCTACGGGAAAATAAAATGTTATCCAGACTCTTGCCCGTTACGGCTTCCGAATCAGGCATGGATGCGTGGTCATGGCAAATATGACCTTCATCCGCCTTGACGGCTCTGTATACAAGTCTCTCAGGAGACACGTCATACTGCATCACGCTGTAACCGGGGGAGGTAATAGCGCGTGCCCCAGTGCCGCCCAGATTTGCCTCGTATATCCGGAATGTTCCGTGCGTATCTGGCGCCCGGAAATAGACACACGATGAATCAGAACACCATCGCATGTCCAGGATAAGAGACGGGTACGCCTGGATGGTAGCCTGTGCCGGATATGATGCGATGGTTGCGATGGTTCGATGCGTAAACTTCAGCTCGTGGGTATCAGAGGCGAAAGACGATTTAGGCTTCGCCGTGTCGAAGATAAGTATCGAGGACTCTAGCATGTCTGATTCGAGTAAACCCCGAGTCATCACAATCGCGAAGTGCTTTCCATCAGGTGAGCGCTTCGCGTCTGAGCTGCCGGGGTCACTTGGCAATGGATAGGGATCACTGAAGCGAGCCATCTCTATGTCATCTTTGACCGTAAACGGCCGCTCTTGAGCACGAGTGCACTCTGATGCCGCGAACATTGTTGCAAGGACCGCAAACACAAACCATCGTGCCACAATCGTGAACCTCGTAGTATTGGGGAGCAAGTGACGTGTGGAGACTGATCGAAGTTAAGACAGCCGAAATCCTAGAAATGCAGCTTTAGTGCAAATTGCATAGACCGTGGACCGCCTTGTTGATACTGAGATGCCATAGTTCCAAGGCTTGAGTTCAGCATCTCCGTTGCTTGTCCGAATGTCGCATCTGTATATGTCGGATCTATATAACCGAAGTTTGGATGGTTGAGCACATTGAATGCCTCTGCGCGAAATTGAAGGTTAATCGCGTTATGCAATTGAAATTGTCGCCTCACGGCTATGTTTAATTGATTCTCCCCAAACCCCCTGACTAAGTTTCTAGGAGCATTCCCGGCCCCAGACACCGGAAGGCTGAATGCTGCGGGGTTGATCACACGACCACCAGGATATTGCGAACCGTAAAGGTAGATGGGTTGATTGGCGACGATATTTAGGCCGCCATCGTAAACGCTTCCAGTCACTGGATCGGTCAGTTGATTCCCCCCCAGCGTCACGGGGAATCCTGTTCGAGCGATGAACCTTGCATCGACACCCCAGCCCCCTAAGAAGAGGGCCGCGACCTCAGTACGAATTGGTGATGCCAAGGACCAGGTGAGGCCAGCCTGGAAATTATTGCGAACGTCGAAATCTGAGTTCCCACGTTCCAGCGGTAACTCCGTGGCGATCGAACCGAAATCAAGCGCGTGCGACCATGTATACGATCCAATGGCTTGAATGCCCTTCGTGACAGAACGCTGAAACTGAACCTGCAAAGAGTTGTAACTTGATGTTAAATTGCCCGGGAAGTATATGGCAGAGCTGAAGTTAGGATTGAGAGAGCTTAGAGACAATTGCTGTTCGCCGAGCAATCTTCTTCCGTTTGACCCAACATAAGAGATCGTAACGGTCTGCCTCCTGCCAAGTGCCTGCTGCAAACTTGCATTCCACTCAAACGTGTATGGCAATTGAAGGTGACTAGGGAAGGCCACGACTGTCGAATACGGTGGCGTTACCGAGATGGGAACAGTAAGTTCATTGACGGAATAGGGTATGGTTACGCCTCGTTCGACGTTGTATGCAGAAAAACCTAAGTAGCTATAACCTACCGCTGCTATCTCGTTCGCTGAATCAAAGAAGACTCCACCGCCTGCCCGAACAACGGTCTCGGAGCCCGGCTGGTTATTTGGTGTCCATGCGATCCCCAGACGGGGAGCAAAGTTATACCAGCTAGTTTTCCATAAGGGAGTACCTTGGGGCGCCACGCTTAATGAAGCGGGATCGGTCGGGCTTCCAAGCAGCGTATAAGCGTCATCGGCGTGCTTTTCAGTAGGCGGCGGATCCAATTCCCAACGGAGCCCTAGAGAGAGACTGAGGCCGGGACGAACTCTCCATTCATCTTGAGCAAATAGCGCGAGCTCATTAAAGATAGGAGTGGCCCCTTTAAAAGCTATCGGCTCTGTAACTAATGGAACTCCATTTAGAATAGAAGATGCGCTAAAGAACTCTGCAACCACTTCAAGATTCGGCGGCACTATCGGAGAAGTTATCCGCCTGTAGTCTGTCCCAAACTTTAGATTGTGATGACCTTTTGACAAGCTGACGGTGTCGACGATATTCCATTGACGACCATCATTTTTGCCATAATAAGGTGACAAATAGCTTGGGCCTCCGACTCCAGGCAGCAGGAAAAGAATAAACGGCTCCACCGCAGCAAACGATCCGGCACCTAGATTCGCATTTAGGTCGGTCGGCGTTGCACCACCAAAGGTATCGAGAGTTCCGATCTGTGACGATTCGGAACGGGCATATCCAAGACGGAACTCACTATTCATACGGCTAGAGAATTGACTGGTAGCACCAAAGGTATAGGTTGAGGCATTACTGCTTATTGTCTGCAGAGCAAAATTTTGTCTCGTGCTAGTAGAACTGGGTGTATCGCCATATCTGAAAAAAAGCGCCAGCTTTGGACCCAATGCTTCATCCACGCGGACACTAGTCGAATCAATTGTGCTAGGCACGGAATAGGGAGCAATAAACTGCGCCAGACTCGGGCTGGCAGAGGTTCCATAGTCAATCCCGTTGGGAAGTGGAAATGCATTCAAGATCGGCTGCATGGCTGGCAGAGCCTGCTGTCGCATGAACAAATCTGGCACGTACTGAATTGTTGCGGCGGCCGGAAGAGTTAGCCGAAGTCCTTCGTATGAACCGAAGAAGAACGTGTGCTCTCTGCCGTTATAGAGCCGCGGAAACCATACGGGACCGCTAAACGTCCCGCCAAAATCATTTTGCCGAAGAGCCGGGGCCGGATCTCCATAATGATCGTTGAACCAATCATTTGCATCGAAAACGTCGTTGCGAAGATAATCAAACGTAGTGCCATGAAAGGCATTTGAACCGGATCGTGTGGCGAGCGAAAATTGTCCGCCGGGCGATCTGCCATATTCAGCCGAATATGTGGAACTTTGGACGCGAAACTCCTGCAGCGCATCAACGGATATAAGACTTTGAGTAGTTCCCAGTGAAGTCGACGCACCGACCGTGCCGCCTGTTGCAGCCTCTGCTACCCCCCCACCATTACCTCCGCTGATATTGGCTGCGACGCCATCTACTGTGTAGTAGTTTGATTCCGCGCGTTGGCCGTTCACACTGAAATCTCCAGTGTCACCTATTTGCTGTGAGGTATTTTGTGGGCTCTGGGTCACGACGCCCGGAGTCATAGAGATCAGATCTTGAAAGCTTCTCCCATTTAGAGGCATGTTCTCAACGAATGTCTGATCTACGACTGTACTGACAGAGGCGTTCGTAGTGTTGATGAGGGATGAAGCCGCGTCAACGGTGACGCTCTCAGAGGTCGCTCCGACTGGCAGCGAGAAGTTGAGCGAGAGGGCGCTTTGCACATTCAGAGTGACATCCGGTTTAATGAGAGTCTTGAAGCCGATTTTCGAGACTTGGACGTGGTAATTGCCAGGCGGGAGAATCGAGAGGTAGTATATGCCGGAGCTGTTTGTTGTGGTCGTATAGACAACGCCCGTAGTGTCATTGGCGATATCGATCTCCGCGCCCACAATGAACGTGCCTGCGGGATCGGTAACGCCACCGCTGAGCGTGGCATCCGTCGACTGCGCTTTGGCGAGGGATATTGAAATACAAAATCCGCAGAGAAGTGAGCAAGTCAGGCGTTTCATGTGGCGGAACCCCAAGAGAGTGAGAATGAATTGAGTTCCCTCCATCTACGGCCAATCGCCGGGAGTTGTATCAATAATCTCAACTTTCACGGATGATTCGGTTGCACGCGAAGATAGGCCATCAGAATTTGTTTGCCGGTCGGCTTGGCGCTCCCGCCCTGCGGCTCAACGGTAACGAAGACTTTATTCAGTCGAGCAAGGGTCTTTGTATCGTTGAATCGCAGGACCCAGCGTTTTTGTGTCCCATCCTGATAAAACAACCCTAGACTCACATCCGCCTGCGCATCTCCGCTACCCCAAGCCTGGTATGCCACCGACTGCGTATGCCCTGCCTGCTTGTCGAGGTCGTATCCATAGAAAACAAGGGATTTGTCTTTCGTATAGAAGATGCGGCCGAAGGGTTTCGCCGTTTGTCCATCCCCTCTTACGTCGAAGATATCCGTAATATAGAGATTTCGCGCCGCGATCAAGTCTCGAATCTCCCGGTCGTGATCCAGGAATTCTTTGTCAACCGCCAACATGCGATCCTTTTCGTCCAGGGACGCATTCAGTTCTCGAAGCTTCGCTTCAAGGAAAGCTACGCGCGTGATTTGCTCTTGTTCGGCTCCGCTCGTGGCTTCTGACTTTGTGCGTAGCGATTGGATTTCCGACTGAGCATCTGTCAGTTGCTGGTGAAGCGCGTCTCGTTCGTCGCCGGTCTTCTTCCACTCCGTTCGAGCTGCTTCGAGCTGCTCCGTAACGTTGGCTACGGTTAGATTCGACTGCCGATATTGTTCTTCGGCGGCATTGAGTCGCTCTTGAAGTTTCTCTGTGTCCGGCTCACCGGCTTTCGGAACGGGGGGCGACAGGGCTTCATGGTTCGCCGGCGCCACAGGTTTGGAAGCTCTTGAGGAGTTTTGCGGCGGGGTCGGTTGTAGTTCCGCCTCTCTTTTCAGCGTAGTGAACTGCATGTGAAGCAGGGATGTAATCCCCAGAGCGATCACAGCAAGCAGCCCAGCAGCCAAAGCCCACGGAATCTTTCGCCGGCGTCGAGGCTCCGCTGCGGTGGCCGCAGTATCCAGTTTTGCCATGAGTCGCTGTTCGGCCACTTCCAAGGAAAAGCCGGAGGGTTTGGCCGCGCCTTCCGGTTCCGAAGAGGCGCTTGCGGCCATAAGCGGGATCACATTCGCATGAAGGCGCTGGTATTCTTCAAACTTTGTGCGGCAAGAATCGCAATAGGCAAGGTGCACCTGGAGAAGTGCCCATTCCTCGTCCGTTAGCTCTCCCGCGAAGAAAAGGGCACACAGGGCAATGAACTCGTCATGAAATTGAAGGTTCACCGGCTTGGCTCCTGTACGCGACAACTGCTTCCTAATGTTCTCACTTTGGGCTTATTCTTTCGGGAAAACATAGGAACGCAGCCGCTCAATGCCCCGGTAATAGTGATTTCTGATATTTCCGAACGTCTGACCGGTCCTGGCGGCGATTTCGCGGAAACTATACCCCTCAAAGAGATGAAGTTCAAGGGTTTGCCGTTGTTCTGTAGATATTTCCCTTCGAAACCTATCCAACAGAGCTCGACCCGCAACCTGGTCTATGGATATTTGACCCCTGCTCGTCGCCGACCGCTCTTCGTCGAACTCATGAACGCTGTAGTGATGACGAACATCCAAGTATCTTCGCCGGTCGATTGCTCGCTGGTAGGCCATTTGAATGATCCACGATGCGCCTGGGCTCTTACCGGCATCAAAAAGTCCCGCCTTCTGGAAGAAGAAGAGAAAAAGTTCCTGAACCAGATCCTCAGCCTCGCTCTCATCCCGGAGGATGCGACATGCAACGGAGAAGACAACATGCGCATGTCGCCGGAAGAGGATGGATAGGGCGTCCTTATCTCCTTGGGCGACACGGTTCAGCAGCAGACTGTCTGAAAGCTCGGGAGTTTGGATGACGCGCGCAGCAGGCTGCTCCTCTGTTTCGTTTCCAATCGTCTGTGCTTCATCGAGGATATCCGGGAAAGCGTCATGCGCAAGATGGCCTGGTACGAGCGTGTCCGGGGCGCTCGCAAGGGAATCAGGGAAATACGCGGCTTCGGAACTCATTTACGCCTCTCTGGACAAAACTCAACTGGTGTCGGTAGCTGCATTGAGACATCAACCCACGGATTGGAGCGATCCCGTCCACTCATCGCGTTTAATAAATCCGTAGTATGGCTCGGTGTTATTATGTTGACCTCTCGGACACACTTCAAGTGTGGCTACCCTGCGGAGGCAATTCGGAAAGAAACTGCGCGCGATCCGTAAGAGTCGCTCGATGACTCAGGAGCAGTTCTCTGAGCTTCTGGATATCTCGATTGATTTCCTAAGCCTTATAGAACGTGGCCTTAATGCCCCTTCATTCGAATCCATCGAATCGTTCTCCATTACCCTCGGAATCCCTGTCAAAGACTTCTTCGATTTTTAGCTCAAGCCACCTCCAAGGCAGACTCGATCCCCAATTTATAGGAATCATAACCCGTAATATCGCTCGGTGTCTTGAAATTGTCAAATTGTCCACACTTTTAGTGTGGAAATGGTGCAGCCCAATTTCGGCATCCGCATTAGGCAGCTCCGCTTGGGCAAGGAGCTAAATCAACAGGATTTGGCAGATCTGGTCGGTCTCTCAGAAGACCAAATCAGCAACATTGAACGGGGACGAAGCTGGGTCGGCGAGCAGACGTTCGCGCTTCTTGCAAAGGCATTGGGTGTTGAGCAATTGTCTCTTCTCGATTACACCGGGAATGATGCATTTATTAAAGGCGGTGGTCTGAAAGCGCGCGCGCAGCGTAAACGCTCCACGCTCATCGTCCGGAACAAACGTAAAGTTCAAGTGACGATCTCGAAAAAGAAGAAGCTCTAGCGGCTGACGTTGGAGGAGGTCGAGATCTGCCGTGCCGAGACGGCACAAACTCTCTTTTGGATTTGAGCGCATCCCGCGCCCACCGATCCAGACGGCAATCTAAGCGCTGGCATTCTTGTTTGCTTTTTGCGCCACCCAGCGGCGCTCTGCTTAATGGATGCCAATCGAGCGTCAAATTTCGGGCGCCAGCTTCATAACATAAGCCTGGAACTAAAAAAGGGCGTGGCAGCATCATCAGCGCCGGAGGCGCGTGGCGCTGTTTACCAACCAGTAATTGAAGGGTGGCCGGTCATCCGCCCGGAACCTCAGATTTGGCTTGGAAACGTGGAGTGCATCGGCGCGACCTACTCTGGAATACTCGTCGAACGGACTCTGACGAATTGCCAACCACATGCTCGAAGGCCTCTAAAAGTCAAAGCAAGACCGGAATATCGGAGCCGAATATCGCTATGTTGCTTTGGAATCCGTTCATTTCGAGTAATTGGCGAAGAGCGCTCTCACCTTTGGCCCTGTTAAGCGTAGGGCCGAAACGCACGGACTTGAGTGGAAAGCCGGGTTTTCCCGGTACGGAAGGACCCTGCTTGGGAATCAGCTTGATATAGGGAACCGTTAGACCTCTAGAGGTTCTGAAATAGAGCTCTGTTGGGGATGTTCCTCCATCGTCAGCGTTTTGCTTCACCAACTGCCTCTGACGGGCTACTAGTCGCCATTCCTGTTCTTCGACGAATGCGGGATTTTTGAATGCGACGATTTTCTCGATGATCAGGTCTTGAATCAATTCATAGAACTCCTCATATCGACGAAAAGAGTACTCGTTCTGATTTTCGACCGCCGAATTAAGATCATCAGAAGAGATGGCATCAGCGATGTCCCTCAAAAGCGCTAAACACGTCTGAACTTGGGCTTCACGTTCGTACACAACCTTCATAAGCTTGTTTGTGTAAGTTTTGGGTTCAGGGTGTAGCTTCGTATCGGATGTGGAAAACTCCATCCCTAATGAGTAGCCACCCGGCTCACCATAGGCACGCCATTGGCTGAGCAAATTGTCCTTTTCGCAAAAGCATGCAACAAAGATCGAATTCGCCCAAGTGGCACGGCGTGATTGAAACGAGAATCCCGCAAGCAAATCATCCAAAACCCGTTGCGCTAACGCCGAAGCCCTGTGGGTTTTCCGCAATTCTGCAACGGCTTTCAGGACTATGTCGCAGCCGTATGAAACCTCGGACGCATCGTTCAATAAATAGGCCAAACTTGCATGAAGACATCCTGATTGAATGATGCCGAGGACTCCCTCCGCAGTTGTGTAATGGAATAGACCACCATCAGGGACGACTGACCATGGGCCGCGGTTGTGGATGCTGATTAGCGCGTTGTAGGCTTGGTCTAGAACTGATTGGCCCTGCGACGTGTCCATAATGGACCATTAAAGCAGTCTAAAGCTGTCTATGCCAAAATTGAAGAGCGCCTAGACCTGTACCTGCGACCTGTACCTGCGTGGTAGATTATGATTCTCGGCAAATGCGGAGTTGTTGTTGAATGGTCGCCGATCCGGAAATGTCGCCGATCCGGAAATTACTACTTAGTAAACAGAGCTTTCCATGGCGGAATCCGATCGAGTCCGGTCGCGGTTTACCAGTGTACTGAAGCGGCTATCAGCGGCCGCATTCCGTTGCACGGGACGGCGGCATTCCGTTGTATCCAGCAGTCTAGCCGAAGCCTGGCCAGACTCCGCGATAGTGCCACAGCTTGTGGCACGATTGCTGTGGGGCCATCTCCGCGTGCTACTCGACCGGCTGAAGAACCGGGAGACGCGTGAGTGGCATCAGCGCGCCGCGGTCGAGTACGGCTGGAGCCGCAACATCCTGGTCCATCAGATCTCAAGTCGATTGCATGAACGGGAACTGCCCGCACCTATACAGGGTGAAGTTCCATCCGTCGAAGACGTGCAGGAAGTCGTTGAAAAACAGCGCGCGGAATTGGCTGATCTAGGGAGCAAACCGGACGAAGTTGTGCAAGGAACGATGTCGAACGAGCCTTGTGGAAAAGAAGCTCGGACGCCAGCCTAGAGGATTAAAGTAAGGTCATGCAGGAGAGTGCTTGATGGCCGTTCAGAGTGACGAAGATAAGATCGAAGACGGAAAATGGGCCAACTGTTGGATATGTGAAACAGTTTTCCGGCGCAAGCGCGAGACCAAACGATATTGCAAGAAATGCTCAAGGGGATTCTGCGAAGGTGAGCACGGAACCTTTGCATACGGCGTTGGTACCTGCATCATCCATGGAGTGCAAAAGAAAGACCGCTAGCGGGTTCCGATGTTGCCTACCCAAATGCGGATACTGGAGATCAGCCCCGGTCGAGTCCGGGGGCTGATGTCACTGAACCAGTTACTAGCGCCAAGGAGGCCAAGGAAATGCGTGTCCATCGGGGCATTCCACCGCATCCAGCCTCCGCCCTCTTATTTCCTGTATCAGAGCTTCGGCACTGGTATCGGCATTCCGCAAGGCGATTATTATTGCACGAAGGTCACAGTTACCCTGGTCGCATGGGAGATATACTTCGAATCTGCGAAGCGAAGCGCCATCGTGAAAAGGAAGAACATCGTAGGCTGACGGACGGCTATGCAGCGACTTAACCTTGTACACACTGGCGCATTCCCTGCATGCGACAAATAGAGGACTCGTTCCCGTTTCTGCCGATTTTGCATAGGCTTCCACCGATTCCGAAGTGGAAGGTTGGATGGGAGTCATATGCCCCGCTGGACACATCGCGTGATCGAGTTGAGAGTATTCCATAGTCAGGTTCTCTTGATTTTCTGCGCCATTTGGCGCGGTTATGGTACTCTCCAATTGACAGATGACCGTCAAGAGGAAAATGGGTTTTGAGGGTATGTAGAACCATCGAGCCCGTGTACAACCCAACCCCGATTTTCTGAGGCTGGGAACATGGAGCGGGTACCCTCACTTCCAAGGGCGCGGGTACCCTCTCACTTCTTAGAAGTTTATCAGCTAAATTGATTCAAGTTATTAGGACGATGCTAACTAATCCAGAGTGCAAGCATTAAATCTAACTCGCAAGCATTAGTGCAAGCATTCAAGTTACAACGCAAGCATTACAACCTATAGGAGGACAATATGACAACTCTAATGACATTTGCCCCTGACTATCTAACTAAAGATGCAGAGCGGAGCGGTTTTCTCCAATGTCCAACCTGCGGCGTGATTTGGTTCGGAAGGCCGGAAATTACGTTCTGCCCCGGAGGTTCAGATTCGCACGGCAAAGCTGTACGTGTTGCGGTCTTATGCAGGTGGAACTGCGACAAGGCGATTCCCATTGAGCATTTTGCGGAGCATCTTAACAGCAAGGAGCATGACTTTTCGTAGAGCGCAGTCGAACTTCGGGTTGTTTGAACGCCAGGCCGCACCTAAGTGAAGAAGCGAAGGCCGATGTGGATGACGAAGATATACTGGCGTTTCCTGTCCAATGAGAACATCCTCAGCCAACCCCGGACGCATTTTTGGCCACCACCAATTGCGCCATGCAAGTAATCCATCGGCGCGCCGCAATAAGTCGCGCTCATGACCGTCGGGTGGGCCAGAGATGATCTCCCGCAGGCGCGGGAGCGCGAATGAGGGTGGGAAGACGGGCAGGAGCGCAAACGGAGCCTATGAGGTTGTAGGCTCCGTCGCGACGCGTTGAGCTATGCCCCTGCGCCATTCTTTGCTTCGTCGGTCGCCAGTCCCCATTTTCGAAATTGCTCCCGGAGTCGCTCCTGGGAAAGATGGTGTCCCCCAATACAAAGGAATGCGCCGGCAATCTGAACAGATCGCCGGCGCCATGCCACTTACCTTGCGCGCTTCAGTGGCTGAAAAACAGTTTGCCGTCGGCATTGAAGACACTGCGGAGGATGATTCTTGCCTCGCGCAGATTGGTATGCACCGTGTACCGGTCGGTCCCCATCGCCTTTGCAATTGCATTCGGGTTGAGAATCGGTCTTCTGTCCCTTTCGCGCTTCCATTTGTCCGGATCGCCCGAATCCGTGTAGGCGTGCTCCTTGAGCGCCTCATCTGGGCCGAGTGCTTGAATGCATTGCAGAGTTGCGCACACGTGGGGTCGTAAGTTCGGAAAGCCGGTCACCTGATGGAGCAGGTCACGGGTGATGATTTCCTGCTCGGCCTGATTGCGGAGTGGCATATTGCGAGTTGGGACCTTGGCAAAATCCGCGACAGTGCAAACGCCGTCGTATTCCTCTCGCCGAAAATAGGACCGCACGGTTCCGAGCGCGAGTGCGCGGTAGAGATAGCGTCGAAACGCATTGCTCCCTGGCTCCACGACAGAGTTGCGCTGAAATACTGCAATTGCGGCCATAGCTGCGCCATCGTACATCAATTCAACTTGCCAATCGGATGGGTAAATGAATATCTTGTGCGCCCGACGGAGCGCAGACTTCTCGGCCAAGGGAAACGTACAAGCAAGAAATACATCCAACGCGCCCGGATGGTCATGATCATGGCGGTATACGGCTTCGGCGACCTGAACGCGTTCTGTCTTGTTGAGCGCTGTGAACAAATACCGCGAGAAATCCGACATTTGTCCAGCGTCAAGAGTTGGAATTCTGTTGTGAGCCAGCAAATCGCTAACGGTGTCGGTGAACTGCATATTGTGCTCCTGCTGTCGCCCGCTTGGGGCGGATTGGCGTCCAAGAGCAAGAGCACCCAAACCCAAATTTCTTTTGTTGAGTGCCCCCGCTTCATGGCTCTTGCGGCGGGCGGAGGCGCGGAGGGTTCGGTCAAGACCGCCGTAGGCGCCGCGTCAGCGGTCGAAGCACCGCGGAGAGCCTTGACGGGTCCCGACCGCCTCTGCCATAAAGCCGCCTGAAGCGGGGGCACTTGATAAAAGAAGAAATTTAGGAACGCTTCCCAATCGCCGCACACAGGTCAAGACAGGGGCCGCAGGCAGGAATATCACCGATGAGATGGGTTGGGGGCAGAAGGCACGGGACCTCAGAAGGGGAAAATCGAACTTAGTGCACTTCACTTAACAGCCAAATGCGTGAACTCGAAGTCCCGACTTCCGCCCAATCTGGAGGAGTGGACACGACCCTGTGTAATCGCCTTGGAAGTAACCTCGACTACCGTAGCCGTTGAAAACACGAGGCGCGGATGGATCCTGAAACGCCTCTTAGGGCCCCAAGGGAGCGGTTATCGGGCTGCTATCGGACCGGCGGCCTGTGCCGATCCTCGGATCGCGGAGGACTCGGAATCCTTTTGGAGACTCGATGTGGACTTCTGCCGTGACAGTCTTGCCGTCTGAGATTTTTCAACGACTTACAACCCGTGGGGACCGCATACCCGGTTCGATGACTTGCGCGATGGTGCTGTGAAGGGCGTCCGTTATCATCTAGGGCAGCATTAGCTCTCCCGAATTTCAGAGAACGGGATGCAGACACGGCCCTCTTCCCCCAGCAAGCGGATGCGTTTGAGGAGGAACTCCGTCAGGTTGATGGCTTCGCTCAGAATCATCATCAGGTCATAGCCGTTCATCACAAAGAATGACGGGGATTTCCCTCGGGTGATTGCGTCCCTTGCGACATCGGTTACATCGTTCAGGGCAATGAATACGCCACGTGTGAAAGTTGATTTGCCTTCAATCTTTCCTCGAAAAACAAGCAGGTCCGCTTCCGCCAGGGCGGACTTTTCCCATTTCGCCTCGACGAGATAGATTTCGCCTTCCAGCACGAACGATCCGTCTATCTGCTCGCCGACGACACGGAACGCGGGCCGTGGATTCAGCCCGTAGATCATGAATAGTCTATTGAGGAGTGCTTCCAGGACGACGCCCGCTTTATTCCGGTCCGGCTCGGTGCTCAATTCGAAGAATTGTTCCTTAAGCTGCAGCAATTCCTGTGAGCGCTTCGCCCGTGCAGATATCTCCTGCTGCTCGGCGTCAGCCTGACTTACATGCTGCTGTGCGCGCTCGGCGGTCGTTTGCTGCAAAGAGTCACGAAAACATTTATCCCAAAGCTCGGGAAACTTAAAACCGATTTCATAGATGTGCCCGTTTAGCGCGTCAATCTCTGCTGTGCTGATAGGGTTACTAAACAGAACTCCACCGTTCACAACAAGCATCTGCGCCATGGAGTCGCTCGCTGCCTGAATCAACCGCTCCGGGGGCATTTTACGTTCATTTTGGATATCCGTTGTGTAAAGCACAAC
>JBEKCA010000115.1:0-15344 GCA_050015115.1 Occallatibacter sp. | reverse complement strand
CTCAATTCGTCTCGCTTGAATAGATATTCTTCACGGAGTTTTTCAAGTAACGATACTTCAACCAGCCCGGCCGGTCTTGTTCAGCTCGCTATAAAATCCCAGATCCTTGCCGCGCAATTGCTTGGTGATGTAGGCAATCTGCCCATAGTGCAATCCGAAGTGCTCCACGACCCGATAGACGGCATCCAGTCCGTGCACGTGATAGCCCTGAATCTCGTAATGGGCCAGCAAGTCGGTCTCGGTCAACCGCGCCAGCACCTCTGAAGCCTCCTGCATCGTTGCGCCGAGCCTTTCAATGAGCGCCAAAGCAGAAAGCCCACCCTCTGCTGCGAACTCCGCGGGACGGTCGCGTTCATCCTTCCGGCGATTGAAGGAGTCCACCAGCCACTGCCGCACATTGCCGTTCAGGTGCAGCATCAGGTTGCCGATGCTGTTCGAGGCCTCGTTGGGACGCCACCATATCTCGTCGTCGGTGAGCGGCTCCGCACATGCGCACAGCCGGGGCCAGTACTGATTAATCAGCCTCGACCGCGAAAACTCCAGAAAGATTGCGGTCAGTTTCGGATCAGTGGGTGTCATTTGGAGATACCGCTCCTTTTCGAATCTTTACTCCAAAGTAGACTACGCCCGCCCAGTGCCCCGCGGTCGAGAAAATGATCCTCCCATCCACCGCACGCCGTGCGAACAGATCCGTCATTGCCGCACCCTGTGCCAGGAGCATAGAATCTCCTCTGCAATCGTTTTCAAGAGGATCAGCCATGCGCGCCATTGTTCCACTCTCCCTCGCCGTTCTCGCCCTCGCATCTCTCGCCGTCTCAGCCCAAGCACCCGACGCGCCGACGGCGCCGACGGCCGCACCGCAGGTGGCCCAGACGCCGCCGATGGGCTGGAACAGTTGGAACTATTTTGCCGGGAAGGTTGATGACAAGGGCATTCGCGCCGCAGCCGATCAGATTGTCGCGACTGGAATGAAAGACGCTGGCTACACCTACGTCAACATCGACGACACCTGGGAGGGCGAGCGCGACGCAAACGGCGTATTGCACACCAACGCCAAGTTCCCCGACATGAAGGCGCTGGCGGACTACGTTCATTCGAAGGGACTCAAGATCGGCATCTACTCTTCGCCCGGCCCCAAGACCTGTGCCGGCTATGAGGCTTCGCTGGGCCACGAAGCGCAGGACGCGAAGTTATACGCCGAGTGGGGCATCGACTATCTCAAGTACGACCTGTGCAGCTTCAATGAACAGGTCATGCAGAAGCAAGCTCCCAACGACCACGCGGCGCAGATGCACTTGATGATCGATGCCTACAGCCGCATGAACAAGGCCCTCAAGGCCACCGGGCGGCCCATCCTCTTCTCGCTCTGCCAGTATGGCTGGGACTCAGTCTGGGAGTGGGGCCCTTCGGTCGGCGCTAACCTGTGGCGGACCACAGGCGACATCAGTCCTGACTGGGACCGCATGTACGTCATCCTCAGCCAGCAGGAAGGCCTGGAAAAATACTCGGGCACCGGCCACTGGAACGACCCCGACATGCTCGAAGTCGGCAACGGCAAGCTATCGCTCGCTGAGAACCGCACGCACTTTTCCATGTGGGCGATGCTGGCCGCCCCTCTGCTCGCGGGCAACGACCTGCCCAACATGAAGCCGGAGATCAAGGCCATCCTGACCAACCGCGACGTCATCGCCATCGATCAGGACCCGCTTGGCAAGCAGGGCGCGCGCGTCTACTCCGACGGCGAGGTCGACGTCTGGACCCGCCAGCTCTCAGGCGGCGCGATGGCCCTCGCCGTGGTCAACGCCGGCAGCGACCGCTACTCCTCGCATCCCTTTCACCTCAACCTGCGCAAGCTCGGCCTGGCCGGAACGCAGACGGGCAAGGATCTTTGGACTGGCAAGACCATTGACCTAAAGGACAATATGCCTCTGGAACTGGCCAGCCACGACATCCTGCTGGTGCGTCTGGACTCGCCCCGGCCGATTATCCAGCGTCCTTAGAACTCATATTTAGAGCTTATCCGTAAATTGGAAAAAGCAATGGAGCGTCGGTCTCCAGACCGGCTGTACTGGCGGCGTCCTCGCCGCCAGACGTCGCCCGCCGGTGTTAACACCACAGTTCCGCCGAGCTGGAAACCGGCGGTGCCAATTTACGGATAGGCTCTTAGAACATTACGGAAATCACCGACCCTTCTATGGCTGGCTTCCCAGACCGGTCGTGTCCCAAAAACGCATCTATCAAGAATGGCCCCCGTGGCAGGGTCAAAATTATCCTTCGCCGCCAATCTATTTGGTGCTTTAATGCAAAGGTGCTTGCAAATTAACACGACTGTAACAATGGCAACTGTTTGTCGCCCCGAATCCTTCAGCAGGAGGGAAAATGCGCAAATTGGATCCGTACCGCCGGTTCTCGGCACTCGCCACCCTCTTGGCCATTGCCTCGCTATCGCAGGTCGGTTTTCCCCAGCCAGCTGCTGAGGCTCCCGACAGCTCTCAGCGAGCCTCGCAGACTGTTGCCGTCGAATCCGCTCAGCCAACCCCAGAGGAGGTCGGCGACGCGCTGATGATCCACCAGCGCTATCAGGCCGCTATCGAGGCCTACAAAAAGGCGCCTTCCGACTCGGCCGTTGTAATGAACAAACTGGGTATCGCCTACCAATTGATGTTCAATTTCCAAGACGCCCTGCGATGCTACAAGGCATCGGTGAGGCTCGACCCGGACAGCCCCTTTGTTTACAACAACCTCGGCACGATCTACGACGGGCTCGAACAATACCGCGCTGCCGAGCGCATGTACCGTAAGGCACTCAGTCTGGACCCCGGCTCGCCGTTGGTTCTAAGAAATCTTGGCTCCGACCTGTTGGCACAGCACAAATACAAGGAAGGCTGGGAGTCCTACCAGGCCGCTCTGACGAAGGATCCGAAGATCTTTGAAGAGAGACCCACTGCCCTCCGCGTCACCAACCCAGCCTCGCTCACCGAGCGTGGCGCAATGAACTATTACATGGCCAAGGGCTGCCTCCGCGCCGGCATGACGAGCCGCGCAATTGAATACCTGCGCATGGCGCTCAACGAGGGATTCACGAGTCCCAAAAAGATCGCCGCCGACAACGAGTTCGCCGGCCTGCGCGGGGTTCCTGCATTCGAGCAGCTTCTGGCTGCCCAAAGCAATCCTTAACGCCTTGTCGACTCCAAGGCGGTTTTGAACGTCTATCCTGCAAGGGACTGTTCTTGTCGCCCTGCTGGAGCCGCCATGAAAATTCGCCTCATCTCCTCAATCACCCTTCTGCTGGCGTTCGCTACCGCCCTAGCCGCTCAAGATGCGCCCGCAACTCCACCGGCAGGTCAGCCTCCAGCCCAAGGGCAAGGCACAAGTGGCTGGCAGGGCAGGGGGCAGCGCGGGGATGATGCCGGTCGCCGCGGTTGGGGCGATTTTGGTGATCTTGCGGGACGTGGCATCGCGGGAACGGTAACCGAAGCCGCAGCAGACCACTACACGGTCAAGACCGACGCGGGCGAATCCTATGTGGTCCACTTCAGCGCCAACACCCGCATCCTAAAGCAGACGGGCCAGAAGCCAGGCGAGGGCCCGGGCGGCGGCCAGGGAGGCATGCGCCAACGGCAAGCCCCAGAGCCCATCAAGTCCACCGACATTAAGGCCGGGGACGCGGTGGCCGCTCTGGGAGAGGTTGATTCAGCCGCCAAATCCGTGGGGGCCATTACCGTCATGCTGATTGACCCCGAGCGCGCCAAGCAGATGCGTGAGCAGAGGGCCAACTACGGCAAGACCTGGCTGATGGGCAAGGTGACCGCCATCAACGAAACCACCGTCTCGCTGACCGGCGCGCTCGACAACGCCGCACACGCCTTTCAGGCCGACGAAAACACCGCCTTCCGCAAGCGTCGCGAACCCATCACCCTGGCTGATATTCAGGTTGGCGACATGGTGCGTGCCGAGGGCGCGATCAAAGGCACAACCTTCATCGCCACATCCGTCGCCGTGATGGGACCGCCGCAAGGCGGAGCCGCAAACGCGCCGCACGATGCTCCCCCCGCGCCCGCCCCTCAGCCCAGCGCTACGCAGACGAAATAGACAGCAGACCTGCTAACCCGTGCATCTAACAGGCCATCAGACCGCCGAACTTAGCGCCGCCTCCGCCCACACCAGGGCCTCGGAATAGCAGGCGGCCAGCAATTCGCGATCGAGGCCTATGCCTGCGGCGGCCGTATCGCAGACAGCCCAGTCTCCCCGCTCGTGTGCTTCAACCCACGCAAGCAGTGCGCGTTCCGGGTTGCCTGCGCCCTTCAATGCTTCGCGAATCTCATTGCGAAGGGGCAGCGAGGCAGTCAGTTCCTGCATCGGAATACGCAGCATGGCCGGCAGCATACTCATCATTCCCAACAGATACTGCTCCGTGGAATCCATACTGCATAATCCCGCAGCCAACTCGCAAAACCGCCCGCGCACAAA
This sequence comes from Occallatibacter sp., assembly GCA_050015115.1. GTDB lineage: Bacteria > Acidobacteriota > Terriglobia > Terriglobales > Acidobacteriaceae > Telmatobacter. The sequence continues at coordinate 10,874 of JBEKCA010000115.1, read as the reverse complement.
TGCCATGCGAAGGACCTCGGCGGGCTGTCCGGCATTGAGTTCGGTGGCGATGGCCAGCATGGCAATGTGGCGGAAGGTATCTTCGCCCACGGCAATCAGCGCCGCCTGGATCGAGCGCACCTCTTGCCGGATCGCGCACATCGGAGAATTCACCAGCCGCAGCAGGCGATAGGTTAGGGATGCGTCGTGCTTCAACAACTCGGTCAGCTTTTGCAGGTCGATCGAGTCGCTGCGCAGCAACTGGAGAATCTCTATGTGCGAGAGACGGTTGGCAGGAATGTTCCGGTTTTCGAGCAGCACAGGGCGGCAAAAATAGTATCCCTGAAAAAGCGTAAAGCCTTCCAGACACGCCCTTTTGTACTCTTCCTGCGTCTCGATTTTCTCGGCGATCAGCGCCACAGAAACATTCCGCAGCCGCCGTAGAAGTCTCTGGCGCGCCCGGGCATCGGAGATCATAAAATCCACCTTGATGTAGTCGGCCATCTCCACCAGGGGATCGAATTTCGGCCTCCAGGTAAAGTCATCCAGCGCCAGCCGGAATCCCGAGGCCTTCAGATTGTGGCAGATCTTGATCAGCTCGGGAGTCGGTTCGATGCTCTCCAGGATCTCCAGCACGACCATGCTGGGCGGCAAAACATGTGCCAGGCTCTCGGTCAGAGTCTCGGTCGTACAGTTGACAAAGGCCGGCAAGCCGCCCGTAAGTCTCTCCAGCCCATAGACCACAGTATTGTCGAGCATGGTGCGGGTCGCGCTGTCGCCATCGCCGCGAAAGGCCAACTCCGGCCCCGCCCGGAAGAGCAATTCGTAACCGTGCACCCGTCCGCGCAGATCCAGTATGGGCTGGCGCGCCACATAGCGCAGAGCGCCGGCAAACTCTGCGAGAACGGGTTGCGAATTCGGAGTTCGTTGAGGCAGTGTCGCCATGCGCGCCATCTCGAAATGTTTATCGGCGGAATAGCCGCGCATCATGAGGAGTCTTTGGCGATTGTGGAGGGAGCACGAGCTTTCAGGTGCGTCTTGTCGATAACAAAGAGCGCTGCTCCGTGTCAGGGCACGACTTCACAGGCTGCGGACTCCATAAAGGCCTATTCGTTGAAAAGGAACGACTTCAGTCGTGCCGCATGCCCCGCAAAATGAACTCGGGCTTTAGCCCCTGAGGTAACCCCACCGCGCCGACGAAATCATTCAGAGCTTGCTCACAGGCTCCCAGTTTCAGACGGCTTTCGTGGAGGGAACCGGGGGCTTCAGCCCGCTGAAATTGGTCCAAACGGATGCGGCTTTCAGGCCCGGACCAGCACCTCCCTGTTACCCCATGAACATTCCGCCATTCACATCAAGCACATGGCCCGTGATGTATGAGGCCGACTCCGAAGCCAGGAACGCCACAGCTTGCGCAACGTCGAGGTCCGTTCCTCGCCGCGCCAGAGGAATGTTAGCCAGCATCGCGGCGCTCACCTTCTCGTCGAGCACTGCCGTCATTGGCGTCTCGATGTAGCCCGGCGCAACGGCATTCACGGTGATCCCCCGCGATGCCACCTCGCGCGCGAGTGATTTCGTCATCCCGATCAGCCCGGCCTTTGAAGCAGCGTAGTTCACCTGCCCCGCCTGACCCGCGCGGCCCACCACGCTGGCCATATTCACGATCCGTCCCCAGCGGTTCTTGATCATCTGGCGAATCAGTGCCTGCGTCAGCAGAAACGGCCCAGTCAGGTTGATGGCGATCACCAGATCCCAGTCGCTGCGCTTCATGCTCATCATCAGGGCGTCGCGAGTGATTCCGGCGTTATTTACCAGAATCTCGACCTTGCCGAAGCGATCCAGCACGGCCTTGGCCCCAGCTTCGATCGACTCTTGATTTGAAACGTCCAGCTTGAACGCCGCCGCCGTGCCGCCCGTTGCCTCGACCTCGGCCACAACCTGGGCCAGCTTGGTCTCATTGATGTCGGCCAGCGCCAGCGTCGCTCCAGCTTTCGCCAGTTCCAGCGCGATTGCGCGTCCAATGCCCTGCGCCGCTCCGGTGACCAGCGCAACTCTCCCCTGTGGATCTGCCATGCTCTCCCAAACCTCCACGCGCACGTCTGCGCCTTTTTGTCCTCATTGATTGTAACTGCTTGGATGAACCCGCCCGCTCGAGCAGCGCAACGCCCTGGCCTCCCGGAGGGAGAGGCCGAAAATACCCCATGGCCAGCGTAGCGCAGCCCTGGGACCCGAATCCAACAAGGAGCGTCCGTCCCGTAGGGCCGGATCGAAACCTCCCGGCGAAACCCGACTCCTCGCCTCTACCGTCTGCGAATGTCCACTGACCGCCAGGTCACGCCTTTGCCGCCGCCGGTAAGGCCGCCACGTCAAGAGCAACTTTCCCCTGTCTCACCCCGCGATTGACGGCGCTTAGAATTGCATCCAGCGACGCGGTCACGATATTGGCATTCGTCCCCACTCCAAAGACCGGCCCCGAGGCGCCCAATTGGATCTCGACAAACGCCATAGCTGTCGCCGAGGCGCCTTCGCTGACGGCCTGCTCCTGATAATCGGCGACCTTGATGCCGAGGCCAAATCTGGCGTTCATCGCTCCGACAAATGCATCGATGGGGCCGTTTCCGCTGCCCGTGATTACCTCTTCAGCATCGCCCAGCCTCACGGTCGCCGTGATCTCGACGACGCCCCCGCTCGCGCTCTCGGAATATCGATTGCACGAGAGCGGGCTCCGCTGGTTGAGATACTCGGTCTCGAAGGCATTCCAGATGTCGGCGGGCCGTATCTCGCGCCCCGTCTCGTCGCTGATTTTCTGAATCACGCGGCCAAACTCGATCTGCAACTTGCGCGGCAGCCGCACGCTGTAATCGCGCTCCAGCAGATAGGCCACCCCGCCCTTGCCCGACTGGCTGTTGACCCGGATGATCTCCTCATAAGTCCGGCCAATGTCGTTCGGGTCGAGCGGCAGATAGGGCACGGCCCACACCGCCTTGCCTGCCTGCGCGGCAAAGCCTTTCTTGATGGCATCCTGATGCGAGCCCGAAAATGCCGTAAAGACCAGCTCACCGGCATAAGGATGCCGCGGATGAATGGGCAACTGCGTGCACGACTCGGCGCACTCGATAATGCCTGGAATGTCCGAGAGATCGAGTCCCGGATCGATGCCCTGCGAGTAAAGATTCAGCGCCAGCGTAATCACGTCGACATTGCCCGTGCGCTCGCCGTTGCCAAAGAGTGTGCCCTCCACGCGGTCGGCCCCGGCCATCATCGCCAGTTCAGCCGCGGCGACTCCGGTGCCCCGGTCGTTGTGCGGATGCACACTGAGCACAATCGAATCGCGGCGCTTTAGGTTCCTGCTCATCCACTCGATCTGGTCCGCATAGACGTTCGGCGTCGAGTTCTCAACCGTCGAGGGAAGATTGACGATGGCCCTATGCTGCGGCGTGGGCTGCCACACATCGAGCACCGCCTCGCAGATCTCCAGGGCATAATCCAGCTCAGTCCCGGTAAAACTCTCTGGCGAATACTCAAAGATCCACTCCGTCCCCGGATACGAGGCGGCAATCTCATTGAGCATCCGCGCCCCGTCAACAGCAATCTTCTTCACTCCCTCGCGATCCATCTTGAAGACCACCTCGCGCTGCAATGTCGAGGTCGAGTTATAAACATGGACAATAGCGCGCGGCGCTCCCCGCAAGGCTTCAAAGGTGCGATGGATCAGGTGTTCTCTCGCCTGCGTCAGCACCTGCACCGTCACATCCGCCGGGATGCGGTCATTTTCGATCAGCTCGCGGCAAAAATCGTAGTCGGTTTGCGAGGCGGCCGGAAAGCCAATCTCGATCTCCTTGAATCCCAGCCGCACCAGCAGATCGAACATGCGGCGCTTGCGCTCCGAGTCCATTGGCTCGATCAGCGCCTGATTGCCGTCGCGCAGGTCAACGCTGCACCAGGCGGGCGCGTTTTCGATGGTCTTGCCCGGCCACTGACGGTCATTCAGCCTAACGGTCGGAGTCGGAGTGTACTTGGCTTTTGGGTGATTCAATGTTGGTCCCTTTTCGCTCTCTCGCGAAGTCAGCGGCGAGAGACGCCTTCGATCTATTTCGATGTCGCAGCCGGACGGAAGACGCGTCTAACGACGCAGGAAGCTCCAGCCCCCAAACAACAATTCTAGTGGAACACGGCTGCGGCGGCTTCAGATCTAGACACTGGGTAGTCGTACATTCTCCGGTTAGTCGGTTGCAAACCTGAAATTGCCGCGAAATATCGTGTCGACTTGACAGTAGGAACTTTTTCCACATTTGCAGTGTCTAACAAAACAGAGCTTCCTGATCGCGGCAATTGTTTTTTGCGCTGAATTTCTCGGACAACCTCGCAGTTTCTCGGGCGATCAATCTCCGTCAGCTGCATCGAGTGCGCAAGGGCTCTGCTTTCAGGAGGTAGTGATGCCGCGTCCGAACGTGCTTTTAGCGAGCTTTGTTATTTTTCCTGCCTGCCTCTTCGCCCGTCAGGCGGAAACTTCTCAGAGTCCCAAGACGGCTCCTCAACATCCACCCATTGCAGCAGTCGAGCCAATCCGCGCGTCGCTCGTGCTGGAATTGGATCGGGCCATTCTTGTCCTGAAGCGAGGCCTAAAGGAACATTGGGCAACACACGATCAATATCTCACCGCATTTGAGAAGACGCCGGGCACGGATCCAACCGGTCGACCTGTGACGGATGCGAAAAGGTATGTTGAATGCGCAATTGGCGAATACTTGCCAACTCATGAGGTATGGGATGAGAAATGGGATGAGGGGCCTCCCATCAACGTAGCGGTGCAACGTACGATAGTCGAGTTGACAAAAGCGCGAGAAGGTCAAGCCATCGGGTTGCAGCCTTCACCCTGCGCCGCCCCGACGCCGAGGAGAGTAGTAATCGCAAGCGGTGTAGCCGTAAGTATGCTTAGAACCAAGATTGATCCCGTCTATCCTGCCGAGGCGATCAAGAACCATGTCTCCGGCACAGTCGTTCTTCATGTCACGATCAGTACCAAGGGCAACGTGGAGTCACCCCGCGTCATCAGCGGACCCGCCTTGCTGCGGCAAGCGGCATTGGACACTGTTCAGCAATGGACTTACCGGCCGTACTTCCTGAACAACATGCCGGTCGAATTCGACACAACCGTCAACGTTGTCTTCGCGCCGAGTCGTTAGCTGTTGCCTAGGCCGGCGAGAGATTCTGGAGTGCTTCAGTTGCGCCCCTCTCTGAAATCACTGGAGAGATTGCGACTGGATCATCGGGCAGGTGGCCCGCTCACAGCCCCGAAGAATCACCATGAGCCTTCCATTTGGCTAACGATCGAAGGAGGAAAAGTCAATGCCTGGGCCACCTGCCTCGCGATTCCTATTTTCTGTCGAGGTCACCGACCGAGCCGCGAAGCAGCTTCTTTGTTCTTGCCCTCAACCACAGCAATGACCGATACACCTACCCCCCATAAGACGACTACCAAGACAAGCCACCCCGGCATCTCGAAGTACCACGCCCCAAAAGCGCAGTAGACGAAGTACGGCCCGATAATCCGTTTGGGAACTAACTTTGGAACCCACTTCTCCCATGGTAGCCACCACGTAACGACTATTGGCAATACTGGAAGGGGTGAAATGAAAACCAGTGCGTCAAGCGTTCTGTTCCTTATTTACCCGCCTCTCGGACTGAGCGCCCCGGTACAAGAGCACCAAAAGGCACTCTTTGTGCAGGTGTCTGGCACGCGCTGCAAACTCGTCAGGCGCGCTGTTTCCTGATCCCTGTTCCTTGCTTTTATCCCGACGGCGTAGCCACCGCTGTCACTGGCTGGGGCGCAATCGCCGAACGCACCAGTTCCGCAGGCCACACATAAACCGCCAGCCGCCGCGAATAATGCAGCACCGGCTCCTGCTGCGGCACTTTGATCCCCATTGCCGCTGCCAGATCGTTCTGCTCGATCTCCGCCTCGGCCTCTTCGAGCGACCACGAAGCCTGGTGCAGGTTGGCGCGAACCGGCTGCCCCATCCGGTTGCTCGAATAGAGGTAATTGCGCTCCATCAGGAAGTGCTCAAGCGTGCCCGGCTGAATCTCCACCAGTCTTTGCGACGGTCCCAGCCCTCGATAGCGCACCTTGAAGAGCACCGGATGGCTGGCAAAGCGCCTCCGGCTATAAAAGTCGAATTCGCGCTCCGTCCGCTGCTCGATGCGCATCTCGGCCAAGTGGTAAGGCAGGTGAAAGAAGGCCTTTCCCGCCGCGACCGCCAGCAGATTGCTCGAGTCGACAGAGAGCGAGTAGACGCCCGGCATTCCTGTCTGTTCCTCGCGCACATACGTCCGCAAAATCAGGTCGGGAAAGCTGCGCGCCCCAGGAATCGGCGGCACGCCGCGCACCTTGATCCGGTCCATCCAGAAGGGCATCGCCCCCAGCCATGCCGAGCCTTGAAATGTATCGACCAGCAAGCCCTCGGGCACGAGCGGCGCAAGCGAGGCTGCCGGAACCTGCCAGTGAGCAAAGAGCAGATCGTTCCAGCGCTGCCTCATCAGCCAGTGGCCCGCAGGCAGCGGACGCGGCTTGTGCGATGTGCGAATCTGGTACTTCAGCATGGCCCGGTTGCTCCCAACTTGCCTTGTTTTACTACTCCCGCCCGATTGAAAGGGTACGGGCTCCAGCCCCTACAAGACCTCAGCGGGTGCCCCATCCTCGCCGCGTTTTTCCCTTTGCGGCCAGGGTGGGATTGAATAGACGTTTGGACGGAGTCAGCGGATGCACACCCCGGTCCGCCCCAATGTCGTATTCTGTTCGCGAGCCCACAGCAATGTCCAGTAAATCTTTTCTACCTCCCGGCGCCAGCAACCAAACCGAAGTCTTCGCCATCCACGGAGCCGACCCCGAGGTCCTGGCCTACGCCATGGCCAAATACTCCCGCTCCGCGCTCTCCATGCGTGAATCGCTCACCGAGATCAGCCGCCAGCGCGCCGAGCAGTTTCTCAATACGTTTTATTTCCAATACGGTCACCGCTCCATCGCCGACCTGGCGCACATCGCCTTTGCCGTTGAGCGCCTGAGCCTGCTGGCCGCCATCGTCCTTGTCGATGAACAGCGCTGGGACGGCCAAGAGCGCTCGACCCGCTACCAGAATTTTCTCAAATCCGGCTGGTTCTTCCCGGACTTTGGGGCGGATTCGGCCTCGGCCCAGCTCTACTCGGAAACCATCACCGGCCTCTTCGACGCCTACCAGCGCACAACTGTGTCCGTTCTGGAAGCCCTGCGCCGGCGCGTCCCCTGCCCCGAAGCCATGAAACCGGAGGCCTACGAGCGTACCCTCAAGGCCCGCGCTTTCGATGTCGCCCGCTACCTGCTGCCGCTCGCGACCAACACCTCTCTTGGCCAGATCGTGAACGCCCGTACGCTCGAAACCCAGGTCTCCCGCCTGCTTTCGCACCCCGTCGCCGAGGTTCGCGATCTGGGAGCAAAGCTGCGCGAAGCCGCCACCAGCCCCGCATGGAACGTCAATTCCCAAGCCAGTGCTGCGTTGGTGGAAAAGCTCAAAGCGGCGGAGGCATTGTGTCAAGGCATGACTCCTCAAGCTGCGGAAAAACTCGATGGGAGTCAGATTTTGTGTCAGGGCACGACTTCAGTCGTGCCGCAAAACGCCGACGGGAGAGAACGGGCTTTAGCCCCTGAGGGAAGCCTCGCACAAGAAGCCGCCAACCTCCTCACCGCCGAGGTCCGCACCGCCCCCACCCTGGTTAAATACGCCCAGGCCAACGACTACGAACTCCAGACCCGCGCCCAGCTAACCCAAGCCGCTGCCGAACTCCTCGCCAGCCATCCCATCGCCGACGCACCCGTAGTCGATCTGGTCGAGCGCACCGAGACCCTCGAAGTCGAACTTGCCGCAACACTCCTCTACTCGGTTTCGCACCACCCCTACCGCCAGATCCGCGACCTGGTCGCTGCGCTCACCCAAGCCCGCATCGGCGAGATCATCGAACTCGGCCTCCGCCATCGCGGCCGCCACGACGAAGCCCTCCGCGCCTTCCACGCTGGAGCGGCCCTCCGCTTCGATATCCTGATGGACATCGGCGGCTTCCGCGATATGCACCGCCATCGCCGCTGCACCCAGATCATTCAGCCATTCACCGCGCTGCACGGCTTTGAAACGCCCACCTGCGGCGACCTCGGTCCCGAGGTCAACATCCTCGCCGAGGCCGGCGTATTGGCCGACTTTCAATCCGCCATTGAACAAGCACACGCCGCAAGCACACAAATTTCCACAGGTCCGGCCCCGGAGGCCGCTCAATCCGCCCTCTATCTGCTGCCGCTTGCGACGCGCATCCGCTCGCTCTTCAAGATGGATTTCGCCGAGGCCCAATACATCTCCGAACTCCGCTCCGGCCCCGCCGGCCACTTCAGCTACCGCCGCGTCGCCTGGGAGATGTATAAGGCTCTTGAACGCCAGCACCCCTCCCTCGCCGGCCACATTCGCGTGACCGATTTCACTAGGCCCATCGACCTGCTCCAACGGTAGCGAGACACACGCGCTAGAATCACCTGAGAGCAATCATGAGCGTAAGCGCCCTCTATCCCGGCACATTCGACCCGCCGACTAACGGTCACATCGACCTGATCCAGCGCGGGGCAAAGCTGTTTGACCACCTCACCGTGGCCATCCTCAACAATCCCGTCAAAGATCCCCTCTTCACCGTCGAAGAGCGCGTCGAGATGCTCAAGGAATCGACCTCCACGCTGACCAACGTCTCCGTCGCGACATTTGACGGCCTCATGGTCGAGTTCGCCCGCCGACAGGGCGCAATGGCCGTGCTGCGCGGCATCCGCGCCATCTCCGACTATGAATACGAGTTCCAGATGGCCTTGATGAATCGCCGCCTGGCCCCGGAGATCGAAACCGTCTTCCTGCAACCCGCCGGCCGCTATTCGTTTGTCAGTTCGCGCATGTTAAAAGAGGTCTTCGCCTTCGGCGGCGACGTCAGCGGCCTGGTCCCCCCCAACGTCCTCAAGCGCCTGCGCAGCCGCATGGCCGCGAGCCAACCTTAGCTGTATTTGGCGAATGCCGAATCGATCTGCTTTGTGTCAGGGCATGACTTCAGTCGTGCCGCAATCACAGCAAAATCGATGTGGGCTTTAGCCCCTGCGGGAACGTCCGCACCTATATTCAATTGGATATATTTCAATCTTGAAACTCATCTGGCGACGCGGGCTAGATAATGAAAAATCTGGAGTATGAGGGGTTCGCCAGCATTTGGGATGCGATCGCTGACACGCTCGAAGAACCGGCAAATCTCCGTCTGCGTTCTGAACTGATGGACAAGATCGAAGATCTGATCAAAGAGAGCGGCTGGACTCAAGCGAGTCAGCGAAGCACTGCGGAGTGACCCAGCCTCGCATCAACGACCTGGTGCGCGGCCGCATCTCGCGCTTCTCGCTCGATGCGCTGGTGAATATAGCCTCAGCCCTCGGCCGCAAGGTCACCGTCAACCTCGATCCCGCCGCGTGAGCCGGTTGCAGACTACTTTGAATCCGCCCTTGAGGCGATCATTTCCGAATGCGCTTCCCGCACGGCTCGATTGAACGTGTCGATCTTGCCGCGAATGTCGTCTAGATTTGCTTTCTTTGTGACAGTGAATTCTTGAATCCTGCTAAAAAGGTCATCTACTGCTTTTTCGGCAGCGGAACCTCTTGAAGGCGCAAGAACCGCCAGCCTCTGTATCCTGTAGCGGTTTTCAATTAACACTTCGAGGGCTGCATTGATTTCTTGCTGCCAATTCATCCCTTTGGCGTCATTTCTGTCATTTGATCCAGTAATCAGTAAGGCATAGGTCTTTATGTGCTCGACCGATACCATAAATGCATTTGAAGCATCGAAAAACAAGTCCGCCCACTTTTGACTGAAGTCGGAACGGCGGGCAACCTCAAGTTTGATCTGTTCCAGCCGCCGGAGAAAAACAAACCCCAATACAGCAAGTAAGATCTCAAGCGCGACTTTGGCTATTTCGATTATTTGGCTGAATGGCACGAATAACCTCCATACAAGAGCATCGAGTCGATGGCCTATGTCCCGATCCCTAGACTTAGGAACCTCAAGCAGCCTGGGGGAACCTCTCCACCTTGGGTCGCTTGCGCTGCGATGCGTGCCACAGATCGTACTGCTGCTGCAAGTCGAGCCACATACCCGGCTCGGTTCCGAACGCGTCGGACAGCCGCAGCGCCATCGCTGCCGTAAATGAGGCTCGTCCGTTCAGCAGCCTCGAAAGCGTTGACCTAGCCACGCGCAGCTTCTTTGCCGCCACGCCAATCTGCATCGCGCCCAGGTACTCGCGCAGAATCTCGCCCGGATGGGCTGGGTTGTACATCTTCATCGCCATAGTTATTCTCCCCATTCCTTAGTGGTAATCCTGATAGTCCACGAGGATTGCATTCTCGTTCTCAAACGTAAACGTCACGCGCCAGTTTCCATTGACCTTGATCGACCAGTGATCGGCAAGCGCGCCCTTCAGCGCATGCAAATCCCAACCGGGAACGTTCATGCGATTCGCGTTCTTGGCGGTGTTCAGCAGCGTAAGCTGCCTACGCAGCCTGGTTTCGTGCGCCGGTTGAATACCCGCCTTGCTCCCTGTCAGGTAGAACTTCTCCAGGCCTGCGTGCCGGAACGACTGAATCATGTCTCCATTGTAGCGCGTAGCGCCTCGCGCGTCAAAGCCTCTCTTGCCGTTGTTCGCGCAACTGTCGACGGCAATGGAATCCTCAGAGGACGATAGTCTTTTCCAATCCAAAGATGAGCCTGAAGGAAGCGAAGGGTAGGCGAAGTGGGTTTGTCCTTTCGGGTTTTGAATTCCACTCATGCTAGCAGCCGGGGCGGAGGGAATGTGGGAATCGG
>JBEKCA010000114.1:0-15466 GCA_050015115.1 Occallatibacter sp. | reverse complement strand
CAAGGCGTTGCAGTTAGCCGACATCGTGGCGAAAACGCTCAACCCATCAGGCGGCCAGATTGATCGCGATAGTTCTGGTCAACCCACCGGCATCGTCCGCGAAACCGCCGTCGATCTGGTCTATGCCAAAGTCCCTCCTCCAACGCACGAAGAGCGCCGGCACGCGCTGGCGCTTGCCATTCAAGATGCAGCAGCACACGGAATAACCTCGCTGCAGGACTACTCCACGTGGGATGATTTTTTGGCCTTCGAAGAGATGGAGAGGGAGAACAAACTTCCCGTCCGAGTCAGTGAGTGGCTGACTTTTCTCGATCCGCTGGCCGTTCTCGAACAACAGCGCGCCCATCATTCGGCAGACGACCCGATGCTGCACACAGGGATGCTCAAGGGATTCATGGACGGATCGTTAGGGTCGCGCACCGCGGCCCTGAACGCTCCCTACAGCGACGACCCCGGCAACATTGGCATCCCGCAATTCGACCAGGCGACGCTCAACCGGATGACCATCGAGCGTGCGCAGGCTGGATTCCAGATCGGCTTTCATGCCATCGGGGACCGCGGAGTCAAAATGGCGCTCGATGCCTTTGTAGCAGCGGAGGCGGCCCTGCCGAACAGCATGACCTATCGCTGCCGCATCGAGCACGATCAGGTGGTCGATCCGAAGGACTTCGCAAGGTACAAGTGGCTGGGAGTAATCGCATCGATGCAGCCTAATCATCTCCTTACCGACATGTACTGGGCCGAAGACCGCATCGGGGCGCAACGCGCCAAGTATTCCTATCCGTGGAAGACCTTCTGGAATCAGGGCACAGTCCTCGCTTTCGGAACCGACTATCCTGTCGAGCCGGTCACGCCGTTTCGTGGTATCTACGCCGCCGTTACGCGCAAGAGCGAAGATGGAACGAGGATTTACCACCCCGAGCAAGCACTGACCATCAACCAGGCTCTCTACGCCTACACGCAGGCATCGGCGTTCGCCGAGCACATGGAAACGAAGAAAGGAAAGCTCCTGCCGGGTCAGTTCGCGGACTTCGTTGTGCTGGACCGAGACTTACTGAAAGCTACGCCGGCCGACATCCTGAAGACGCAGGTCCTCCGCACAGTCGTCGCCGGCCGAACGGTCTTCGAGGCCGATACACCAGCGTCCCCAAAACCGACCGGGACATCTCAGCCATGCGCGCTGCTGAACGAGGGGACCTATGATGTTGAAAAATCGAGCAAAAGTCAGCCGAAGCGGGCGAAACTCGTCGCTTCAACCACCGGCGAAATTCGTTGCTTGCTGCCTGCGAACCTCATCGCGGGGAACGCCTACTGGCGAAATCGATGGCGAGAGCAGACAGTCGAGCAGAACTCGCCCCCGGAGTGTCGCCGACTTCATCGTTCTGTATCGGGTTCTGTTGACGGCATACCGCGCCAATATTCTGAAGACGCGGATCCTTCGCACTGTGGAAGGACGAAGCACCCTGTTTCTCCAAGCGGGCGAAGCGAAGTAAGCGAAAGATGAGAGAACCGATGAAAAAGTCAACGAGCGGCGAGGACGAGATGATTCCCGATTCTATTCGAGACTGGGGACAAAGTGTCCTTGCTGCACACGAAAGAATTCGTACGGTCGTCAGGGCTACGTCGATAGAGGAGATTTCGGATCTCTTCCCTGGTTGTGGTGCGCGCGTTTACGCCAAGCTCGAAAACGAGCAGGAGACCGGTTCCTTCAAGCTGCGCGGCGCAACCAACCGGATTATTCAACTCACCCCGCACGAGAGAGAAGTGGGAGTAGTCGCCGCCTCAAACGGCAATCATGGCCTGGGCGTGGCGGCAGCATCCAAACGCGTCGGTATCTCTGCGGAGGTGTACGTCTCGGACCAAGTGGCGCCACAAAAAGCGAAGCGGATCGAGGAGTATGGCGCACGGATTCAGCGGGCCGGTTCCGATCCACTGGATGCCGAAGTGACTGCCCGCCAGAGAGCGATGGAATCGGGCCGTGTCTTCATCTCTCCCTATAACGACTGGGACGTTCTGGCAGGACAGGGCACGATTGCCGTCGAGCTTCTGGAACAAATTCCTCAACTCGATGCGGTGTTTGTGGCGGTCGGCGGTGGCGGACTCATCGGCGGCATTGGGGCATATCTAAAACATGCTTCTCCGAAGACGGAAGTCGTCGGCTGCTGGCCAGAGAACTCTCCTGTTCTTTACGAATCGATGAAGACGGGGTGGGTTCTCCCAGTCAGCGAGAAGCCGACAATCTCTGAAAGCACGGCGGGAGGACTGGAAGAGGGATCGGTGACGCTCGAAGTCTGCGAAGCCGTCGTCGACGAGTGCGTCCTGGTTTCTGAGCAAGAGATTCTCGATGCGATGCGCCTCGTTCATCGCGTAAAGCACTGGCTGATCGAAGGTGCGGCGGGTGTCGCGTTGGCCGCATTCCTTAAGACCGCGGAGCGTTACGAAGGAAAGACGGTGGCGATCGTTATCTGCGGCGGCAACCTCTCACAAAGAGTCAAGGACCTCCTCTGATGGCCACTGTCTACACGCGCGCTCAAATCGAGAAGGTGATCCGCCCGGCAGACGTCATCGCGGCAATGGAGCGGGCCTTTGTCGCGTACTCGCGCGGCGAAGCGGTTGTCCCTCCCGTAGGTCAGCTGGAGTTTGAAGAACCGCCTGGAGACTGCCACATCAAGTACGGTTATTTGAAAGGCGGAGAAACCTTCACCGTTAAGATTGCGACGGGCTTCTGGAAGAACCCGGAGAAGGGGCTTCCTTCAAGCAACGGAGTCGTGCTGGTTTTCAGTAGCAGGACTGGCGAGTTGCAGACCATTCTTCAGGACGAGGGTTATCTGACCGACATCCGCACAGCGGCTGCCGGCGCGGTCGCGGCAAAGTATCTCGCACCATCAAGAATCGAATGTATCGGCATCATTGGTGCCGGAACTCAGGCGAAGCTACAGCTCGGACTCCTCAAGGAAGTAACGCCCTGCAGGCGAGTTCTGCTGTGGGCGCGGTCTCCAGAGCGCGCTCGTGCTTTCCAAGTGAATGGCTTCGACATCGAGATTGCTTCAACGATGGACGAACTGGCGGCCAAGGCACGGTTGATCGTCACAACAACTTCATCCCGGCGATGGCTCCTCAGCGCGGGCGATGTACAGCCCGGAACGCATATCACCGCGGGAGGCGCCGACGGCGGTGGTAAGCAGGAACTGGAACCTGCTCTCTTCGCGCGGTCCGCGATCTGTGCCGTCGATAGCCGCGGGCAGTGTTCGCAGTACGGCGACGCGTCCTTTGCGATTGCAGAGGGATTGATTCGCCCGGAAAATCTAGTGGAACTCGGCGATGCGATTCAGAACGAGAGCCTCCGGCGGCGCATCGCGCCGGACATCACCATCGCCGACCTGACGGGCGTGGCCGTCCAGGACATCGCGATCGCTGAACTCGCGCTTGCACGGCTTCGTGAGTAGCAACCTGGTGCGACCAACATGGCGGAGGCCAAATAGACCGATGTCACTAAGAATCACAAAAATTGAGGCGTACCAGGTCAACCTGCCGCTGCACGAAGGCAGCTACAAATGGTCGGGCGGCAAATCCGTCGAGGTCTTCGACTCGACCGTTGTGGCTATCCACACGACCGACGGAGTGAGGGGCTATGGCGAAGTCTGTCCCCTCGGGCCCGCTTATTTGCCCGCGTATGCCAAGGGTGCGCGTATCGGGATTGCGGAGCTGGCGCCCCACCTGATCGGTCTCGATCCCACGGGGTTGTCTCTCCTCAACGACCGCATGGATCGTGTCCTGCGTGGGCACCCCTACGTAAAGTCGGCGCTCGACGTTGCCTGCTGGGACATCCTGGGCAAGGTCACAGGCCAGCCCATCGTGACCCTGCTCGGGGGCCGCTATGGAGAATCATTTCCGCTCTATCGGGCTATCTCGCAGGAGAGCCCCGAAGAGATGGCGCAAAAAGTCGCCGCATATCGCGCCGAAGGCTACACCAAGTTCCAGTTGAAAGTAGGCGGCGATCCCAATACCGATATCGACCGCATTCACACAGTCGCCAAAGTTCTTGAACCCGGAGACGTGTTGATTGCCGACGCCAACACCGGCTGGAGCCAGCATCAGGCATTGCGCGTGGCTGATGCCGTGCGCAATGTCGATGTCTATCTCGAACAGCCCTGCCTAAGCTATCAGGAATGTCTGGTGGTCCGAAGGCACACCAACCGGCCCTTCATCCTCGACGAGGTGGTGGACAGTCTGGCGATGGTGGTCGAAGGTGTTAACGACCAGGCGATGGATGTCATCAACCTGAAGATCTCGAAGGTCGGGGGATTGACCAAAGCGCGGCAGATTCGGGACCTCTGCGTATCGCTTGGTATTGCGTTGACCATCGAAGATACCTGGGGCGGAGACATCACCACCGCTGCCATCGCGCATCTCGCGCACAGCACGCCGTCCCAATACCTGTTTTCCTCGACCGACTTCAACAGCTATGTCACGGTGAGTATCGCGTCGGGAGCCCCGCAGCGGAAAAGTGGCCATCTGGCTGCTTCGACCGAACCCGGCCTCGGAATTGAGCCGCTTTGGGATGTGCTGGGAGAGCCGGTCGTTTCGATTACATAAGGGAGAAAAGGCATTGGAGAAGAAGGACTGGGCCGGAGTCTTTCCGGCGATTACGACGCCATTTGCGTCCGACTTGGCCGTCGATTATGAAGCGCTGGAGCGACAGGTGGACCGGCTGGTCCGGAGCGGCTGTCGTGGGATCGTCGCTTTGGGATCGCTGGGTGAAGCGCCTGCGCTGGCGAAGCGCGAAAAGGCCGAGATTTTGCTCCAGGCGAAGGAGGCGCTCAAAGGGCGCGCACCACTCATCGCGGGAATTTCCGCGATGAGTACGGCTGAAGCCGAGCGATTGGCAAAGGCTGCCGAGATCGCCGGCGCGGATGGTTTGATGGTCCTGCCTAACTATGTCTATTGCGGGGACTGGCGAGAGACGGAAACCCACCTGAGCGCCGTCTTCAGGGCGACGCCCCTTTCCGCGATGCTCTACAACAACCCCATCGCCTACGGCACGGATATCATGCCAGAGCAAATCGTAGAGCTGCGTGCGAGACACGATAACTTCCACGCCGTGAAGGAATCGAGCGGCGATATCAGGCGTATCACCCAACTGAAACATCTTGCAGGGGACACACTGGCGCTCTTTGTCGGTGTCGACGATCTCATTGTCGAAGGAGTGGCGGCGGGGGCAGTGGGCTGGATCGCCGGATTGGTGAACGCCTTTCCGGAAGAATCGGTGCGGCTCTTCGATCTGGCGCAGCGCGGACCATCGAACGAACTGGACGAACTGTATGCTCGGTTCCTGCCCCTACTGCGTCTCGACACCGTGCCGAAGTTCGTGCAGTTGATCAAGCTTGTGCAGGAGGCGGTCGGCGCCGGTTCTGCCCGTGTCCGCCCGCCCCGTCTTGAACTTGAAGGCGAGGAACGCGACGAAGTGATGCCTCTCATTCGCACGTTCGCACAAGGGCGCGCGGCATGACAAGACGATGGTCATTACTCGGTGTCCTGGTGGTGACGGTCGCCATTCTGGTCGCCTGCGTACCTGCGGTGGCCTCGCAACAGCTCGCGCAGACTCTCGACGCAATCTTCAACCGTCACGCGTTCGACGAGAAGGATTTCGGTCCAGCTCACTGGATCGATGGCGGAAACGCGTACACCACGGTCGAACCCTCGCCGACCTATCCCGAATCCCAGGCCAGCGACATCGTTCGTTACGAGACGGAAAGCGGGAAACGAACCGTGTTGGTCTCCGCTTCCCACCTCATCTCCGCACTCGGCGCGAAGCCTCTTGCGATCGAGGACTATGCGTGGTCCGAAGACAATCAACGACTGCTGATCTATACGAATTCTCAGAAGGTGTGGCGGCAGAACACGCGCGGCGACTACTGGGTTCTCGATCTCGCCAGTGGGAAGTTCCGAAAGCTGGGCGGCGACGCGCCGGCATCTTCGCTGATGTTTGCTCAATTTTCACCCGATGGACGGACTGTCGCCTACGTTCGCGCCAACAACATCTACGCGGAAGACGTTGCCAAGGGAGGGATTCGCGCGTTGACGACGGATGGCTCCCCAACCCTCATCAATGGCACTTCGGACTGGGTGAACGAAGAGGAGCTCGACATTCGCAACGGCTTTCGCTGGAGCCCGGACGGTGAGTCGATCGCTTACTGGCAGTTCGATACAACAGGCGTGGGCCTATTCACCCTGATTAATGACACCCGAGACGAGTACCCGACCCTGAAGCAGTTTCCCTATCCGCAGGTGGGGACGGCGAACTCCGCCGTCCGCGCGGGCGTGGTGAGCGTCGACGGTGGTCCGACGCGCTGGATGAACGTGCCGGGCGACGCGCGCGAGCATTACATCGCCCGCATGGCCTGGGCCGGAAACTCGAATGAATTGGTTCTTGAATGCCTGAACCGGCTCCAAAACGAAAACCAGGTCCTGGTTGCCAATGCGCGCACGGGAACGGTTCACACATTGTTTGAGGACACCGACGCCGCATGGGTCGATGCGGTCGATTCATTCCAGTGGGCCGATGAGGGCAGGAGTCTTCTCTGGCTGAGCGAGCGTGACGGCTGGCGTCATGCGTATAAAGTTTCGAGGTCCGGCGGTCAGGTGCAACGACTGACATCTGCGGGCGCAGATGTGATCGAAGAAGTCGCCGTTGACGACAAAAACAACCGGTTCTATTACCTCGCCTCACCCGCGAATGCCACCGAAAAGTATCTCTATCGGGTGAGACTTGACGGCGGCGGTCCTCCGGAACGCGTGACTTCGCTGGATGAGCGCGGAACGCACAGCTACAACATTTCGCCCGATGGGCACTGGGCCTTTCACACTTGGTCCACGTTCGACCATCCGCCGATCACCGATCTCGTTCGTTTGCCCGATCACTCAATGGTGCGCGTGCTCGAATCGAATGATGAGCTGGCCAGGCGAGTGAAAGAACTCGTTGCTTCGCCCACGGAATTCTTCCATGTGAAGGTGGACGGCGGAGTCGAGCTCGACGGCTGGATGATCAAGCCACCGAACTTCGATCCCCGAAAGAAGTATCCGGTGCTTGTGTACGTCTACGGCGAACCGGCGGACACCACAGTGAATGACGCCTGGGGCAACACCAGAGCGTTATTTCATCGTGCTATTGCGAACGACGGTTACATCGTCGTCAGCTTCGACAATCAGGGTACGCCCGCGCCCAAGGGCCGTGCCTGGCGCAAGATCGTTTACGGCAATATCGGCTTGCTGTCCTCGGCGCAGCAGGCTGCGGCCATCAGGGAGTTCTCCAGGGAACGTCCTTATGTCGACTTTTCGCGCATGGCGATGTGGGGCTGGAGCGGCGGCGCTTCGAACACGCTCAACCTCATGTTTCGCTCGCCCGACCTCTTCGCTGTCGGCATGGCCGTCGCTCCGATGGCCGATCAGCGATACTACGACACCATCTACCAGGAACGATATATGGGTCTGCCGAAAAATAACCCGAAGGGTTATCACGACGGTTCGCCCATCAACTTCGCCGAGGGTCTTCAGGGGAAGCTCCTGATCGTTCATGGCTCGGGCGACGACAACTGCCACTACAAAGTGACCGAACTGCTCGTGAACCGGTTCGTCGAGCTTGGAAAGTCCTTCGACTTCATGGACTATCCCAATCGCACCCACGCGATCCGCGAGGGTACAGGCACATCCTTTCACGTCTACAGCCTGCTGGCCCGCTATCTCGAAGAGCATGTCCCCGCGGGCGGAGTGCCGCAATGAGCGGTGACGGCGTCGCATCTCTTGCGGTTACGAAGTCTCAAGTGGACACCGATTTCCTCGGCCAACCGCGAGGTCTGATACTGCTCTTCTTCGTCGAGATGTGGGAGCGCTTTTCCTACTACGGGATGAAGGCGCTCCTGATCCTGTATCTGGTCGATGCCTGGAATTGGCCGGTGAGCCGTGCGGCCAACCTCTACGGGAACTACACGGCTCTTGCGTATATTGCCCCGCTCCTTGGCGGTTACGTAGCCGACCGGCTGCTGGGAGCCAGGCGCTCGCTGGTCTGGGGCGGCATCATCATCGCTCTCGGTCACTTCACCCTGGCGCTCGAAAGCACCCCGACGTTTTATCTGGGTCTGGCGCTTGTGATCCTGGGCACAGGGCTCTTCAAGCCGAATGTCTCGACGATGGTCGGGCAACTCTATGCGCCGGAGGACAAGCGGCGCGACGCCGGCTTCACCATTTTCTTCATGGGCATCAGTGTGGGGGCATTTCTTGCACCGCTCGCCTGCGGGTATCTCGGCCAGAAGATCGGCTGGCGCTATGGCTTCGGCGCTGCCGGCGTCGGGATGGTACTGGGTTTGCTGCTGTTTCTCTGGGGCCGCAGCCGCTACTTGCCGGGCATCGGGGAACGAACACCAGCCTCGCGCAGGGAGAAGGATACCGCTTCACCTACTACAGCGGAAGATCGCAGGAGAATCGCGGCCGTCCTCCTGGTCGTGCTGCTCACCGTTCCATTCTGGTCCTGCTACGAGCAGTTCGGCAGTTCGTTGAGTCTCTTCGCCGACCGGCACATCGCGCGGAACCTGGGGCACTTCGAAATTCCTGCCAGCTGGTTTCAGTCGATCAACCCTGTCGTGATCTTGATTTTTGCGCCCATCCTCGCATTCCTATGGCAATGGCTGGAGCGGCGCAATCGTGAACCGTCGGCGCCGAGAAAGATGGTTGCAGGATATGTGTTGCTGGCTGCCGGATTTGGATTCGCTATGCTCGCGGGATTCCGCAGCGAGACGCGGCTGCTCGTGAGTCCGCTTTTGTTCGTCGCCACAGACCTTTTTCGTTCCTGGGGCGAACTGCTGGTTTCACCCGTGGGGCTCTCTTACGTAACGAAGGTTGCGCCCGCTCGCTACGGGTCGCGTCTCATGGCTGCCTGGTTTCTCGCCGAAGGACTGGGAAACAAGCTGGCCGGATCGATCGCTGCCTATTCCGATCTGATCCGCGCGGGGCATTTCTATGCCATCTTCGTTGCGATCGCGATCATCTCGACCATCGCGCTCCTGGCAATGCTGCCACTGCTTGGGCGGCTCGCGAGTCGTGGCAATCACATTCAGCCGGGGGGAATCGGAGCCGCTTGATCACTGACAATTTGCGCGATTCATACTCGGGTTCATGGAAGTTTCACGAGCAGGCTGTTCCCACTGGATATAAGAGGGATAGGCTTTCAACGAGGAGAAATATTGGTTCCTATGGATTCAGTGGCTTCCCAATCCACCGCCAGCCGGCGCCGCTTTCTGCAGCAGAGCTTCGCGTTCAGTGCGCTGGCTGCACTTGGATCGCTGCCCAGCGCGGCGGCATCTTTGGCCCCCGATCCGGCCGTTGCCGAGCTTTTAATGGTCGGGGACTGGGGATACGACAAGGAACATTCCCCGCAATCCGCGGTAGCTATGGGAATGCGCCAGTACGCGCAGCGAAATCGATTGCAGATCAAAGCGCTGCTCATGCTCGGCGACAACTGGTATGGCGCACTCGACGGCGGCGCCCATTCGGCACGGTGGCAAACGCAGTTCGAGCAGATGTATCCGGCTGAAGCTTTTCCTTGCCCGGCCTACGCCATCCTGGGGAATCACGACTATCAAATTTGGCCGGACAATAAGGTGGACTCGGAACTGGAGTACGCGCGCACGGGCAAGACACGCTGGACAATGCCGGCGCGGTGGTACCGGTTCGAGTTTCCCGCGAAGAATCCGCTCATCACGTTTCTCGCGCTCGACAGCAATATGCCGTTTCCTGATGGCACCTCAAGCCGCGGACGAGATTTCACGCTGACGCAAGCGCTGCAGGCGGAACAGCTCGCCTGGCTAGAAGGGGAGCTGAAGCGTCCTCGAACGACGCCTTTCCTTGTGGTCATGGGGCACCATCCGGTCTACTCTGACGGAAAGCACGGCGACCACCCTGTGCTAGTCCGCGACTGGGACCCACTGTTCCGCAAGTACAAGGTGGATCTCTATCTCGCGGGGCACGACCATGATCTCCAACACCTGGAGTTCGAGGGACACCCGACCAGCTTCTTTCTCTCAGGTGGAGGTGGGGCCGATTTGTATGATTTGAGGATCGATCCCACGAAGCGTGGACCCTATGCCCAGAAGGTATACGGTTTCAGCCATTTGTCTGTGACGCTGCAGCAGATGACGTTGCGCCATCTGGATGCCGATGGTCACCAAATACACGCTTTCACCAAGACACCCAAAGGCGAGATCAAATTCATCGGCTGAGTGAAGTATCGAGAGTAGCGTGCGCAGTGCTCACTTCCGCGAAGGTCGCACCGCCGCTTTGCTGGACTTTCGCGAAGTTGGAACTTGCGCGATATCATCCTGAGGTTCAATTGGGCGGCGCGTCACAGGTGAGGAGAAAACGAGCATGGTCGTGGTAGCGACGTAAGGCGTGAGCTTATCCACCGTCTTCTCAAGCGCCTCCGAGGTAGGAACACAGACCTTGAGCAAGAACGTATCCTCACCCGCGATGCGATGGCACTCGTAGACCTCCGCCATCTCCCTAGCTACCTCAATCACGCGAGGAATCAGATTACCGACAACGCGAACACGGATGAAGGCGCAGACCGGCAGACCGACTTTGTGGTGGTCGATCTCCGCGCGGTATCCCGTGATTATGCCCGCGTCTTCCATGCGCCGGACGCGCTCAATGACGGCTGGGTTTGAGAGGCCGACACGTCGGCCGAGTTCCGCATATTGAATGCGCGCGTCTTCCTGAAGTTCGACCAAAATCCGCCAGCCGATGGGATCGAGCAGCCTTGCAATTTCTAAGGTGTTTTGCATTGTTGACCTAACCACGTTCGGTAGTTTGGCAAGAATACCGTATCCAGAGTATTCCTGTCGCCGATTCACTTGTCGTAGATTTTCTATATCGGATGGGCTCCAGACCACAACTCGACTCACGGGAACCGCGCTCCGTCTACCTGGATGCGAACGCAACCACACCTCTGCTGCCTGAAGTCCTCGCGGCGATGACGCCATGGATGGCGAAGCATTGCGGCAACGCATCTTCCGGGCATAAACATGGCCGGCAGGCGCGGACTGCTGTCGAGTCGGCTCGGCAACAGGTAGCTGACCTCATTCATTGCAATGGAATGGAAGTTGTCTTCACCGGCGGCGGAACGGAAGCTGATAACCTCGCCGTCTTCGGCACGATGACGGAACCAGGCGGGCACATCATCACGTCAAACATCGAGCACCACGCCGTGCTTCATGCGGTGCAGCGGCTCGAACAGAGAGGATGCAAGGCAACCTATCTGCCGGTGGACGAGGGCGGCCAAGTAGACCCGGACGACGTGCGGCGCGCTTTGCGCCCCAACACGCGCCTGATCTCCGTCATGATGGCGAACAACGAGACCGGAGTCCTGCAGCCCGTCGAAGAGATTGGCCGGATTGCGCGCGAGCATGGTGTCCTCTTCCACACGGACGCAGTGCAGGCGGCAGGCAAGGTCCCGATTGACCTAGTGAAGATAGGTTGCGACCTCCTGTCAATCTCGGCTCACAAGATGCACGGTCCGCAAGGCACGGGTGTCCTCTTTGTGCGCGCGGGTGTTGCGCTCGATCCGATGTTCTATGGCGGCTCGCATGAACTGGGCCGCCGCGCGGGGACAGAGAATGTTGCTGGGATCGTCGGCTTCGGCCACGCCGCTGCGGTTGCGTCAAGAGGCTTTAACGATCGCACCGTCGAACGAGTCGGAAAGTTCCGAAACGAGCTGGAACGCAGCTTGCTGCGCGAGGCCGGCGAGGCGGGCGTAAATGGCGAGCGAACCGCGCGCGTTCCGAATACTACCAATCTCTGGTTCGACGGCATCGACGGGCCGGAGCTGCTCAGAACCCTTGATGATCTGGGCGTCTCCGTATCCGGTGGATCGGCCTGCAACTCGGGTCTCTGCGAGCCTTCGCATGTTCTGTTGGCAATGGGGCTTTCCATGAAAAGAGCCAGTTCCAGTATCCGCTTCAGCCTGAGCAAGCAGACCAGCGGAGAAGACGTGGACTTTGCGATATGGCAGGTCTCCGAAGCACTGGAAAGGCTAAGAAAGAGTGTGGGCAGCGAGGCCAGACGATGAAAGCATTGGTCAAGAGCAAAGCTGAGCGTGGCCTCTGGCTCGAAGAGATATTGGAACCGGAGATCGGCATCAACGATGTGTTGGTGCGTGTGCGCTACACGGGGATCTGCGGTACGGACGTTCACATCTACCAGTGGGACGAGTGGGCACAGAACACAATTCCCGTTCCCATGGCGATCGGGCACGAATTTGTGGGAGAGATCGTCGAGGTGGGATCGAATGTCAACGACTTCTATCCGGGCGACATCGTCAGCGGCGAAGGCCATGTCGTTTGTGGGCGGTGTCGCAACTGTCTGGCGGGAAGACGCCACCTCTGTGCCCATACGCTCGGTGTCGGCGTCAATCGTCCCGGCGCCTTTGCCGAACTGATCTCGCTGCCGATGACGAATGTCTGGCGGCACAACCCCGGCATCGATCAGGAAGTGACGGCCATCTTCGACCCGTTCGGTAACGCAGTGCACACTGCGCTTTCATTTCCTGTGCTTGGAGAAGATGTTCTGATCACTGGCGCTGGTCCCATCGGCATCATGGCGATCCCGGTCGTACGCCATGCCGGTGCGCGGCATGTGGTCATTACCGACATGAATCCCTTTCGGTTGGAGCTGGCCCGCAAGATGGGCGCAACGCTGGCCGCGAATCCCGGCGAGACTTCACTGGCTGAGGTGCAGAAGCAACTTGGCATGATGGAGGGGTTCGACGTGGGCCTGGAGATGTCCGGCAACTCGCAGGCGCTTCGAGACATGATTTCCAATATGAGCCACGGCGGGAAGATTGCCATTCTCGGTATACCGGCCAAAGAGATGCCGATGGATTGGCGCCAGGTGATCTTCAATATGCTAACCGTCAAGGGCATCTCCGGCCGCGAAATGTATGAAACCTGGTACAAGATGTCGGTAATGCTGGAGTCGGGGGTAGACATCTCGCCCGTGATTACGCACCGCTTCGAATACCATGATTTTCAGAGGGGTTTCGATGCGATGACCTCCGGGCAAACGGGAAAGGTCATCCTCGACTGGCGAGACCTGAGCTGAATTGACGCCGATACCGATCAACACATCATCGCTTTTTACGCTGATCGACTTTGCCGGAGTCTTCGCCGGCGCGATAGGCGGCGCTCTCGAAGCTAAACAAAACCGTACTTATCAGTTCGACTTTGTTGGGGTAATAGGTCTGGGGTTCATCTCGGCCCTGGGTGGCGGGATCACTCGCGACATCTTGCTGCAGCATGGACCGCCGCTTGCGTTTACGGACATCCGATATCTCATCATTGCTCTGGCCGGCGGTTTGCTTGGCCTGCTCTGTGGATCGACTCCAGGACGAACGTTGGGCAGGCTTCTAATCCTGATCGATGCGGCTGCGCTCGGCTTTTTTTCGGTCGCAGGTTCAACCCGCGCCCTTGCTGCCGGTCTTTCGTTCCTGCCGGCCATGCTGATGGGAATCATCACCGCGGTCGGCGGAGGGTCGCTTCGCGACGTATTCAGCGGCCGGACTCCCAAAGTGTTCGAACGCGGTGAACCGTATGCCCTCGTGGCGGCGATCGTTTCGCTGTTGTTCCTCGTTACCGATCAATGGACAGGTAATGCGAAACTGTCGACCTCACTCGGAGTAGCCGCCGGATTTGTGATTCGCGTGCTGGCTCTGCGGTTCAAGTGGAGGACAAGAGCCGCCCGCTAACGCTGCCTTTGAGGCGGGAATCGAGCAGAGCAACCGGGGCATCGGGAGAAGGGAACCGACTGCCGCGGTAGACGAAGGAAAACGAAGACCGCCAGTTGTGTGAAACTGCTCGCTGTAGCCCGCCATTTCCGGTGAAACTTGTCGCTTAGACCACCGGCGAAACTCGTCGCATGATCGTTGCGAACCTTATCGCTTCGATCATGGTGAAAGTAATCGCTTGCTTCTCGCGAAAGTCAGCGCTTGGCTATTCGTCAGGTCTCCCATACTTCCCAGTCCCCGACTACAGGTTGCCGAGGACGCTTGTGCAAGAACGAGCGCTCATAATTGATCTGAAGTCACGATTCATGGCTAGGGCACTCACAGGAGGCCCCGCGCTTGTGCCATACCATGCCTGACCGGGTTCAGTGCATACTGCGCTCCTGCTAACGGGCAAAACGGCTCTCAAGGAATTCTGACTTGACGGAGGTGTTAGACGATGGAACGACAGACACAGGATCTCCCAACTTGGGTCTTGGTAATAATCTCACCCACCAGAGTTCTATTTGAGGTTTTGAAAGATATCAAGATCCAACGTTGGACGACGTTGTTTCTCGCATTGAATACCACGTTCTTGTTCTGCCTGCCGTTCATACGCCGCCACCTGCCCTTCTGGCATGGACTGGTCGCGCTTATCTGGGTCCTGCCGTTCTCACGGGTCGTTGAGATTGGGTATGCGTTTTATAACGACACATTCGATCAGTTGCGACGGGTTCCGCTGAGAACAGAGCTTGACCGCGTCCAGCGTTTCAAATTGCTCGGTCGCAGTTACATCGAAGTGGCAATTTGTTATGCATCCCTCTATCTCTCATTGCCGTGGTGCCGATTCAACACTCCACCTTCCAGTGGCTTTGAAGCCCTTTACTTCAGTTGGGTCACAATCACCACTACTGGGTACGGCGACATTCTGCCACAGGGCCCATTGGCTCGGGCTCTTTGCATGACGGAAATTGGCATAGGTCTAATGCTCTTAGTGTTCGCGGTCGGAACTTACTTCTCATTCGAGGAAAGGCATTCAAGGCGCGCCGCGCTGGAGCCAGCCGCGGAACAGCATACCGGCATGGATCAGGAAGTCCAAACTCAGGAGCATGCCACAAAGCCAAAACGTGAGCGCTTTGGAGCTTCTCTAGCCTCCCATCGCCGGGCGTTGATTCTTCTTGGCGCGATAATGATGCTGGCAACCTATTTCCTCAAGGATGTTGCAAACGAAGGCACCAAAGAGAAGATCGCCGCGATAAGCGCCGGTACGTCAGCATACCTTGCGAGCATGCCTTCCTTGCAGGAGCAGCTGAACGAGCTAGCGAATACCTCGCAAATACTCAATGGGAAGGCGCCAGCCGTCCCACGCGTCAAGATATTGATTTCGATGGGAGATCTTTCGTTACGCGCTCAAACGAACAGCTTGCAACTGTCGGCACTCGTGAAAAGCATGCGCGACGCGCCCGAGCCAAAGTTGGTTGAGGTACGTGACATTCTTGACCGCACTACACACGTCACCGATGATGCGAACGAATTTCTTGGGCGCACTTCCTCCGACAGCGACGCATTCCAAACCAGCGCGAAGTTGCTGATTGGGAAATTCCAAGCATTAGAGAACGAGGTCGGCAAAGCGGGGGCAGATCTCTACTCGTTCGAGCGTAC
>JBEKCA010000113.1:0-15551 GCA_050015115.1 Occallatibacter sp. | reverse complement strand
TATTGCGCGCAACAGCTTTGGTTGCAAATCCAGCGGCAATTCACCAACTTCATCCAGGAACAGTGTGCCTTCATGAGCCAACTCCAAACGGCCCATCTTGCGCGCGATGGCGCCGGTGAAGGCTCCTTTCTCATGACCAAACAGTTCGCTTTCCAGCAGCCCCGCCGGAATCGCAGCGCAATTCACCTTGATGAAGGTGCGTTTATTGCGTGGGCTGAGCCTGTGAATGGCACGCGCCAGAAGTTCTTTGCCGGTGCCCGTCTCCCCCTGAATCAACACTGTTGCGCCGGTAGGCGCCACGGTCTCGATATCTCTTAGCACCTGGCGAAGCCCCGTACTCTCCCCCACGATGTCCTCGAATCGATTCTCTACATTGATCTCTTCTTCGAGGTATTGTTTCTCTAGCCTGAACCGGTCGCGTAACTCGGTAATCTGTCGGAACGTCATCGCATTGTTTACGGCAATTGCTACCTGACCCGCTACCTGGGTAAGCATTTCGGCGTCACGTTGGACGAATGCAGCTTCGAGCCGGCTGGCCACTGCCAAAACTCCTATTGGCTCGCCCCGATGGATCAACGGAACCCAGCAACCGGATTGCATTCCAAGATCTGTCAGATGGCGCACGGACTCTTTGGCAAAGGAGGAACTCTCGATCCGGTCATGCAAAACTGGCTCTCGGGTGCGAAATGCCTCGCCGGCTGGCGATCCTTCGACCGAAAGTCGTATGTCACCTTGGCGATATTCGCCATCCTCAAGCCCCAGGAACTGCACTAACAGCAAATTGGCCGACGCGTCATACAAGCCGAGCGTCGCAGCATCGTGAGGGATCACTTCATGAAGACTTGCGGAAATCGCGCCAAGAAGTTTGCGCACATCCACGTTGGCCAGCAGGACACTGGTCAACTGCATCATTACCGCCTCTTCCGCACGCTTCCGATCGGTGAAGTCCCGAGTCACTTTGGCATACCCGGTCACCGTTCCGGATAAGTCGCGTATCGCCGTAAGGATGCTGTTCGCCCAGAAGCGCGACCCATCCTTGCGCACTCGCCAGCCCTCTTCTTCAAATCGTCCCCGCGCCGCTGCCAGACGCATCAAATCTGCCGGATGTTCCCGCTCCACATCCTCGCGCGTAAAGAATCGGGAGAAATGCTTGCCAATAATATCGTCCGGAGAATAGCCCTTGATGCGTTCACCGCCGGGACTCCAGGTTAGAACATAGCCTTCACCGTCCAGCAGGAAAATGGCATAGTCGCGTACGCTCTCGACGATCGACCGCATTTGCTGGTCCTGGCCTCGTATGACATCTTGCGCTGCGTGCTGCTCAGTGGCGTCGCGAACAAAGCTGAGCACGGCAGGACCGTCTTCCGAATCCAGCGGTTTGAGCATGATGTCCACAGGAAACTCGGTCCCATCCTTTCGCAGACCAGACAGTTCCATCGCCGCACCCATCTGGCGTTCTCGCGGATGTGCGTTGTAGTTCTCACGATGGCTTGGGTGGCGCCCTCTCAAGCGCTCCGGAACCAGTTCATCGACACTCTTCCCAATCAGCTCCTCATGCGTGTAACCAAAGAGTTCCGTCGCTCGAGGGTTTGCCTCACGGATCATCCCATTGGTATCGGTGACAACAATCGCGTCTGGAGAAATATCGAAGAGGTTCTCCAACGCGATGCGGGCGAATTTGGAGGGTGTGTTCAAGTTTCCAATCGGCAAGCAAGGGTTCGGGAGTGCGCTCCCATTCCTTCGAAGCGAAATTGTTCAGGGAAGCGAGGACCGAGTCTATGCCACGATAGGTGCAGCATCGAGCTTCGCCTCTGAGATATAGCTCTTCATTGCTTGCGCCAGTTGTGAGTCCACCTCGTCGGCGATCGCCATGATGTACATGAGAAGTACGCCAGGCTTTGTATCCTCGACATGCAGTTGTAACGTTTTGAAAATAGAGACCTGGAGCATCCTCGACTCTACCACGAGCTGGGCGGCAGTATAGCCCTGATCGCGCCGCAGGCATCCATGATTTCGAGCGGCGACTGAGGTCAGGGCCCGTGTACCGAGCGGAAGCGGGTGGCGAAGACGGCTAACTAAGTCGCGGAACATCTCTGGCAGGTGCATGCATCGATCTTCGCGACTCAATGGGATCAAAGTGAGTTCTGGCTCCGCCTCGACGAGCGTATACCAGTCTGAAATTGTGATCTGCGTTTCGCGTTCAAGAACGCTTGCAACATCGTATTTGAGTGACATCTGCAGTGCTCCAGTGGTTTGGTAATAACCTGAACAGCATAGTATTACGCTTTCAATGAGCACAATACTGGTCAAGTTTGCTCGAAGTTACACTCCAATTCACAAGAACGAACCCAGAATAATAGCTCCCGACGAAGCGCGCTAAACAATGCTCTCATTGATTTACCGGGATCAGCAAGAAGGCGGACTACCCCTGCGCGACGGCAAGGTGGGGCTCTGTCTATTGCCACATTCACGAGCCGAAGGTTCAAAAGTGTTGGCAGCGGGCCGTCGAGACCTTCCCGGTTCGTGAAAACGCGCCAGGTTACAACGAACTATACGGCGATGGGCGTAGCGTCAACGCTTGCCTCGGAGATATAACTTGACATCGCCTGAGCCAGTTGTGAGTCAACTTCATCGGCGATGGCCATCACATAGAGCAGCAGTACTCCGGGTTCAGTGCCGTACCCTCGGCATCTTTCATCAGCACGCTCTCAGTTACTTCCAGTTCGAGAGAACACGGATCCAGGCCGGTTTCCCTGATAATTGACAACAGGTCTTCAAGAAAGCCAGCGTCACGAAACTGGACCGCTGATACGTTTACGGCCATGGTGCCCACGCTCAGGCCCACAGCAGCCCAGGACTTGGCTTGCATACAGGCTTCACGCAAAACCCAGGCGCCGATGGGCAGAATGAGACCTGTCTCTTCCGCCACAGGGATAAACCTGATGGGAGCGATCGGTCCTTGGGTGGGCACCCAGCATATAGCCCGGAAGAAAAGGAAATAGAGCAACAAAGATCAGCGAACAGACTACAACCCATGATATTTTTGTCGAGAATTCGGTCTGCCTGTTTCTGCACGCTTTCGAACATGGAATCAGCCGTGCCGAAGAATGAACGATATGATTCTGTTTCCTCTATCCTTCTCCTGAATCTGGCGAGCATCAGGTGACGGCGCCCAACGGGAATCTACCAGCTTCAGGCTTGACGACCGGGCCCCAAAGCGAATTCAGTCTGCCCCAAATCGTCGCTCTGGCATACGAACGCTCATCCCCCTCGAGAATACCGAAGGAGCAACTCATGCAACACACCAAGAATGCAGAAATATCTGAGTTTCCTCCGCCGTTAAGAGTGACAACGGCTCCAACCGATCCGCAGATCTTCAAGGCATTGCTCGATCACATGAGTGATGCAGTGTACATTGCGGGCCGTGACCGGCGCGTTTTGTATTGCAATAAGGCTGCTTCCGAGCTGACCGGATACGAAGCTGAAGAGATCCTGGGAAAGTCATGCTCCGACAATGGCCATTGTCCCATGGGTCACAACGGGCGCAGCATATGCGAGGAAGGCTGTATCTTGTCGGAGAGTTTGAACGATGGCACCGCCCGGCGGACGAAGGCCTTCCTGATCAGTAAGCAAGGACGGCGGGTCCCGGCATCGGTGAGTGTACAGCCCATTGCAGCGGCGGACGGCTCGATCATCGGGATCGTCCAGATCTTCACTGACCGGTCGCAACGAGAGGCGGCCCGGCGCAAGGTCGTGGCGATGGAGCGGCTTGCCTTTATAGACGCACTCACTCAAATGCCCAACCGTCGTTCCCTGGAGATGTCTCTGCAAGCGGCGTTGCTCGAATACAAGGTCACCAGAATACCCTTTGGTGCGCTGCTCTTCGATCTTGACAAGCTAAAGAACATCAACGACTCATATGGCCATGCCAATGGCGATCACGCATTGAGCCAGGTGGCGCGAATCCTCAGTGGTGCTCTGCGTCCCACCGATACGGTTGGTCGATGGGGCGGCGACGAGTTCCTGGCTATTCTCCCCGGCATGAGCGCGGGAGTTCTCCGCCAACTTGCAGATCGATGTGGCAACAATGTTGCACGGGATTCGTTTTTCAACATTGACGACAAGCTCATATCCCTGTCGGTCTCGGTGGGCGGCGCAGTGGTTCGAACCCAGGATTCACCTGAGACTCTGATCGCTCGGGCTGATAGCCTGTTGTACCGAAGCAAGACCGCCGGCCGAAACTGCGTCACGATCGAATAAGCCGATGACGTGGATCATCCGGAGCTGATTGCAGTCGCCGGCCGACGTTAGGACAAGGGGCCTCCGCCGAGGCAGTCCGGGGGTATTCCCCAAATCGAACCTAAGAGAATTGGAAATTGAGCAATTCCGCTCAGACGCCCTGCGGCGCAAATGTGATCCTTTGGAACGCTGCACGGCAGAAGTCCGAAACCGCTGATCACGTTACCGAAACTCCAACGGGCCCGCATCAAGAAAATGGCGAAGCGACGCTTCGTCTCCCTTTCTCAGTTCTTCTACTCGACTGCTAACGCGCCGGTTTGAGCAATGCAGGTCCAAACAGGAAGCTCGCGGACTTTCGACATGGGGCAAGTCCGCGCGTTGGAGGAATCAGATGGCAGACACCTTTCCCATTTCCTTGCTCGAATCAACTTGCCCTCCGAAATTGGGGCCGGCGCATCTTGCGACCCCGGCTAAAAGTGACGTGGAAAATGTTTTGACCCGGGCGCAGGCCGGCGATCACGATGCTTTCTCCGAACTTTACTTGGAGCATAGAACGCGCGTGTTCTCAAATTGCTTGCGCATGGTGCACGATTTTTCGCTGGCCGAGGACCTCACGCAAGACGTCTTTCTTCAGTTGCACCGGAGGCTCATAACCTTTCGCGGCGACTCAGCCTTCACCACCTGGCTGCACCGGTTGACTGTAAATATCGTGCTGATGCATCTGCGCAAGCGCGCACCGCTTGCTGTATCACTCGATAACCTAATGACGGATAATCTGGAGGAACGCGTCGGGCGTGACTTCGGTACTCCTGACCTGGCACAAGCGGGCACAGTTGACCGCTTGGACATTCATCGCGCTCTAGCTACACTGGCACCAGGCTATCGGAACACCTTCGTTATGCATGACGTTCACGGTTTCGAACATCACGAGATTGCTTCCATGAATTCTCACTCCATCGGAAACTCGAAGTCGCAGTTGCATAAGGCTAGGCGAGCACTACGGGATGCCCTGTCAGCACAAAGGGTCCAACGGACTGTCAAACTGGAGGCATCGCAAAGAAGTTCCAGCAACTGAGTTCAGGTTGTTTCTCCCGCTCCTAAAGATTCCTGCACGTTCTTCTTTCGATAAAGTACCCGATGCATCCCGATCAACCGCACGCTTCGGCCTAAATTTAGCATGGGATTACACAAGTTGCAGAGTAGTGTTCAATCGCGCTCATCTTGGCGGAAGTATTTCAAGTATTTTGGATTACATAAGCCAAGGTGGAGTTCTGGTGAATCGTTCCAGAAATCTCATTTCCGAAGCAACCGGCAGGAAAGTACCATCACGATAGACACCTCGCGCTCAAGGCGAGGCGTGGCCTGCAAAGAAAGAACGGGACACATGCCTTTTCGAAAAAAGACGCGCGATCTGGCCCGTAGCCTCGTTGCTAGCGAGGCCGAAGCAAGTGAAACCTCCCTGCAAACCGAGACCGCGGCTGAACGCGTCTATGAAAAATTGCGCCGAAAACTCGGCTTACCCGTCGGAGTTGACGGTTTTCGTGCGCTCGCCTCTCGCGCGTTGGCTCTTGCCAAGGCAGAATCTAACGGACTCAGCGCAGTGCAGATAGCGGCAAATGGAGGCTTGCGCGGTCTTGGCGAAGCCGACTCCCAGACGGACGCGGATAAGAATGGCGAGGCTGGGACCATCTTGATTGCGCAGCTACTTGGGCTGTTTCTTGCCTTCCTTGGCGAGGCAACAACGCTGCGTTTGATAGAAGATTTACGCCTTCAGGTTGACGATACAGCAGACTCGGCCACGGCCTCAGCGGACACGACAGACTCAGAGGTCGAGAGATTGGTCTTAGCCGCGGCATTCGGGGATCTACTGCGAGAAATTGACCAGCTTAGGAGTGTGAGCGAGCGCATTGAAAACCTGGCAGATAATCATCCCGGAATGGAACAGGGCCTTTACAGTGCTGCTGGTAGCATTCGCAATATAGCCACGGTTTTGGGCGTTTTCACACTCATACGGAGCAAGGCGGGTGGCGCGCAAGAAGATGCGCCGAACCCACAGACGAATGGCTACATGAACTGAATTCGCTGGCGCTTGGAGTGATGCAGGATTGAATGTGACGACTCCCCCGGTAATGCGAGATTTAGCGCGTTGTCTTCTTACCTGCGAAGCTGTCGCAAGCAAGAACTCCGAACCAGTGGAGTTCGTGACACTTCGCGTCTATGAGAAGCTGCGTCAGAGTCTTGTTGTATTTGCGGGAGTCGACGGTTTTCAGGCGCTCGCTTTTCGCGCCTTGTCGCAAGCCAAGTCGGAAGCTCCGGGGCTTTGGGCGGTACATATGGCAGCGGACGGAGCCTTACAGGGGCTGGGGGAGTTTAGACCTCAACCGGTGGAGTTTGAGCCTCAACCCAGCTCCGACATGGATAAGGCTAGCGAGGAAGGTGTGATCCTCATTGCGCGCTTGCTCGGCCTGCTAATTATCTTCCTTGGCGAAGCCTTAACTTTTGGCCTGCTGCGCAATGCGTGGCCGGGTGTAACCTTTGACGATCGCAATTCGCAGAACGGGAGAGCATCGTGAGCACTCAAGACAAAGTGACGATCAATAAGCTACCGACCGGAGTTCCAGGCCTTGACGAAATTGTGGGTGGCGGTCTCCCGGAGTTTTCATTCAATATCATCGCTGGCGCTCCCGGAAGCGGGAAGACGACTTTGGCGCACCAGATCGTGTTTGCCAATGCAAGCCCGGAACATCCTGCACTCTATTTCACCGTACTGGGCGAGTCCGCAATCAAGATGCTCCGATACCAGCAACAGTACACGTTCTTCGATCCGGCCAAACTTCCAGGCTCTATTCACTTCATCAACCTGAGCCAGATTGTCTTGGAAAAAGACCTGGGAGCGGTCTTGGAAGAAATCACCAAAGAGGTCGAAAAGGCCAACCCCGCCGTTGTTGTTGTGGACTCCTTTCGCACCATGGTGCGAAAGCCGAAGAGCGATATGGATCTGCAATCTTTCATTCTACGGCTAGCCCTATTTCTGGCTAGTTGGCAAGCGACGACTTTTCTGATCGGTGAATATGCAGAGGAAGAGTTGCGGGATAATCCCATCTTTACCGTCGCCGATGGGCTGTTCTGGCTCCGTCAGACGACGGAACGAAACTCAATTGTGCGAAAGCTGCAGATTGTAAAACTGCGCGGTCAGGATTCCGTGCCGGGGCTGCACACATTCCGGATAACCGATGCCGGAGTGCAAGCATTCTCGCGCACCTTTGGGTTGACCGCGCGAAAGAGAAACCCGCCCGGCGATCGGCGCCTCTCCTTCGGCATTCCGGAGTTGGACAAGATGCTGGATGGTGGCGTGCGCGAAGGCGACAGCGTTCTTGTGGCGGGGTCTTCGGGGACCGGGAAGTCTGTCCTCGCGACCCAATTCATTGCTGAAGGCATACGCCAGGGAGAACCGGGAATTGTGGCGGTTTTTGAAGAACGCCCGGAAGCGTATGCGGAGCGGGCCACCACTTTAGGTTTGGATCTGGAGACCCCGCAAAAGGATGGAAAACTCACAATCCTCTATCTCCGTCCCCTTGATCTGTCGGTGGATGAGACTATGCAGTCGATTCTTGACGCTGTGCAGAAGATCGGCGCCAAGCGCCTGGTGATCGATTCGCTCGCAGGCTTTGAGATGGCTCTATCACCTGGCTTCCGCGCCGACTTTCGCGAATCCCTTTACCGGATGATCTTTGCGCTGACAGGAATCGGCGTGACGATTCTGAGCACGGTTGAAGTGGATGAGTCTTTTACCGAGTTCCCATTCAGTACCTACTCGATCTCGTTCCTTTGCGACGACATCCTCCGGCTGCGGTACGTATCCATCGACGGCCAGCTTCGCAAGATCATGGTGGTGATCAAGATGCGGGGCGGAAATCATGCCAAGGATATTCGCGAATATGAAATCACTTCCAAGGGAGTGGTTATTCTGGGCAAGCGCCTAACGGAGTATCAAGGGCTGATCAGCGGAGTTCCTGTGCATTCGGAAGGATCCGCAACGAGAAAGGAGCCCTCACAATAGCTGAGTATCGAGAATAAATGCTTGGCGTGAGGAAATACCCATGCCGCCTCGCACGACGGCCTATCGGAGAATGGCAGGGAACTGCGTCCTTTCAGCTCCAGTGAAAAAGTGCCCGGCAAGAAATTTACTGCAGATGGCCGAATTCAGTAAGCCGGGCGAGCCCGATCAGCCTCTTCCCAAGATCTCTCAGAAAAACCTTGTGAAGATGATCGGCATACCATCGCTCTGTTCCAGATTCATCCATCCGCCATAACGGCTTGTTCTCCGATCAATGCCGGCAGATCTGCACTTTGCGGTTCGTGCAGGGGTCGCTCGATGCGGGTGGATACGGAAGACCCTGCGCGCACCCAGTCCACGGGCTCGATAATTCCGTAGTAAATCGAGCTCCCACAATGAACACAATGCGCTTCTCGAATCAAGGTGAGAGAAACCGATCCAGCTCAGTTGTGCCGAGCTCTTGGCCGCAGTGTTCAAAAGAGACTCTCGCTTCTATATGATCAGATCGGGTTGCGTTGGAGCCCTCTGGACTTATGAAAAAATGAGCGATTTGCGGGAGTTTCAGCACGAAATGTTGCGAGAGATTTATGAACAGCCAGCGGCGTTGGATCGCACGCTGGCGCTCTATCTGGAAAGCAACAACCTCCGGAGCGACATGGCTGAGCGCCTGAAGGGCTGGGCGAATCCGGCCGGTGAGGTGCTGATTGCGGGGAGCGGCTCCAGTCGCCATAGCGGCCTGGCCGGGGAGATTCTGCTCGAAGATTTGTGCGGGCTGGCCGTGGATGTGGAATATGCAAGCGAGTTGAACTGCCGGGGCGGACGCGATCGGCGGCTTCCAGCTGTAATTGTGATTTCTCAATCAGGCGAAACCTCGGATACGTTGGCGGCACTGACTGAGGCGCGGAGGCGTGGCTCGAAGACGCTGGCCATTACTAACGCGGACGATTCCACCATGGCGCGGGAGGCTGACGTTTCCATGCCTCTGGCGGCCGGGGTGGAAAGGGCGATTCCAGCCACCAAGAGCTTTACCTGCGAATTGGCGGTGCTGTTTCTGCTGGGGCTCTATGAGGAACGGCGGTTGGAAGCGATGGATGCCGCAGAGTTACGGGCCAACATCGGGCAGCTACGGGCATTGTCCGCCAGCATCGGCGAGCAGCTTGACGGCTGGCGCGAGCAGATGACCGCGCTGGCAAGCAAGTTCAGCACGGCTAGCAATTTTCTCTACCTAGGCCGGGGCATCCACTACGCCGTTGCGCGCGAGGGCGCTTTGAAGCTGAAGGAAGCCTCCTATGTACATGCCGAGGGCTACCCGGCCGGCGAACTGAAACATGGGCCCAATGCGCTGCTCAGCGATAGTGTGCCGCTCGTGGTGGTTGCCACTGTAGACCCCGCCCTTGAGGCCTCGGTGGTGCGCTATGAGAAGACCGTTCACCTGTTACACGAGATGAAGACGCAGGGTGCAAGAGTGATCGCCGTAATCAATACCGGAGACCGCGATGTGCCGGCACTGGTGAGCGACTATGTTGAAGTGCAACCGACAAGCGAGTATCTATTGCCCATCGCCGAGATTGTGCCTCTGCAACTTTTTGCGTACTTCATGGCAGTGAAACGCGGGGTAGACGTCGACCGGCCCAGGAATCTTTCGAAAGCGGTCCTGGAGACATAGGGATCCATCCGAAACGACCGAAGCATGAGTTATTCTGCCAGGTCCGGGTTGCCTGTCCGCGTCAGGTCGAAGAATGGAGTTCTCTTTTGTTGCACACATTCAGCCGCATAAAGGTACATGGCTGCCGACCAGGTCTGCCAATCGCGACCGCTGGGTTTACCGGTTTGAGCGTGAATCCATTCGTTGAATCCCCACTCCGCCGCGTCCTCATGCCATGGCTTCACCAGTTCAGTCAACGCCAACAACTTGCGCTCCGCTAGATCCATCTGCTCTGCCGCTACGCACGCAGCGACATAGAAACCACAGATAAAGGGCCACACGCCTCCGTTGTGATAGTCTCCAGGCCGGTTATAGCGCTCGTATCGCGGAAGCCAATCCGCATGATGAGGCAGAATGTAAGGAAACAAACAGGGTGGCAACTCTACAGCAAGTTCTCCGCGGCCCCGCATGGCCTCGCATTCGGCTTCAACCCAAAGCAACATTTTCGCTGCCCGGTCAGGTGAAGCAATTCCAGTTAGAATCGCCAGACTATTGCCTAAGAGATCGAAACGGTCACTGCTCATGATTTTGTAGGAATATAGCGCGTAGTAGGGTGCAGATGGCTCTACTAGAGCCTCTTGCTCATAGCTGATCTTTTCTTCACAACTAACTTCCAGACGGCTCATCAATCCGCGCAGCTGTTCTGCGGAGTCGTGTTCTCCGTAAAGGCGAAGATAAGCATAGACGATCATATTCACATATAACCCGTACCCCATTACATACTGCTCATCGCGCCAGTCACTGGTGGGCAACTGTGAAACCATCACCCTGTCATCGGGGCTCTGGTACTGCATCCATTGCAGAGCCTTTTCTGCTTCTTCATGGAGAAACTGCGGCTGATTCGTCGATATTCTGTAGAGAGCCAGCCCAAAGAGGAACAGAGGCGTCGAATCGCTGGAACCTCGGTTGGCTGAATCGTGCGCGAGGGATGGGATGTGGCCATGCGGCGACTGATTGTTGGCAAGTGCTACCAGTGTGCGCTCCAGTGCGTCAGCAAGTTGTTTGTTGCCTGTTGCCAGAAGCCCGAGAGCAGAGATCATCAGATCTCGCGTGTATGGTTCCGGGTATCCCCACCCTGCGGTTCGGGGCAGACCTTGAAACGGCCCCTGTGCGTTATGCAGCAGGATGTTTAGAGCTGCCTCTTTTGCCTGCTCGATAGAGATTCGCGACTTATCGTCGAATGACATGAACGCCTCGTTGTCGTGCTGGGTGGAGAAGACGAGCACACGCGCCTTACAGCTCTCTACTGGATACCCAATCGGTCGGAAACGATCTCAACAAATTGCCTGGCGACCTGACGGTAATCGAATAGTTCGACCACTCGTTTGCGGCCTGCTTCACCCATGCGCTTTCGCAGCGCACTGTCCTTCATGAGTCGCAGAAGATACTTTGCGATGTCGGGCACGCTGGCTCGATATTCAACGGTTCGCGGATTCGGGAACACGATCCGATGTCTGGTCTGGTAGTCGTGGCCCTCACCGTAGAGCGCTTCGGTAATCTTTCTCTCCTCTGCCACCTTAGCCAGGAATGCCGTCTCGCCGTGGACCATGGTATCGCGAAATGCCATGGCATCAATAGCAATCACCGGCTTTTCGCAGGCGTTCGCCTCGACCTGAATCATGCCAAAGCCCTCCAGCCGCGAAGGCGCAGCATAGATGTCACAGGCAGATAACAAATATGGCATGAAGTTTTGCGAGACCACATTAGTCGAGTAAATCACCTTTTCGTCAATACCTAGATCTGAAGCAAGCTTGAGATCGATCATGTTCTGTTGTTCGGTGCGGGGCTGGGGCCAAACCTTGCACACATACTTCCAATCAGGCGCCTCGGCATCGATCATCGCCAACGCCCGCATGACCTCCCGAGCGCCTTTGGATGCTCCATCGCCTCCAGCCGTCAGGATCATTAACTGATCATGCGAAATCCCAAACTCCTCGCGGATCGATTGGACCTTTGCGTCATCTTGGCTGTGCGGCTTATATCGGTCCGTGCCGCAGCCTACCGGCAACACTACGATGTTGTCTCCCCTGATGCCATCTCTGACGTACACCTCCTTCACCCAATTGGAGGTAACCAAGATCAGTGGCAGAGCGTTCAGCACATCACGATGCTCAGCGATATAACCATCGGCGACGAGCCATGGTACGGCCTTCATCCCGAACTTGTGCGAATGCAGGACCAGATCTGGAAGATGGCCCCAGAACCCCACGCCAACCACGACGTCCGGCTTGAACCAGCGAAAATACCATTCCTTTTCCAAAGTCGATTCCAAATGCACCGGGTGGACGTCCACGCCCATCTCATGCAGGCCCCTGCACAATAGTTCGCCCTGAAGAGCCAAGCCTGCGGCCGGCGCCGGGTATTCGCTCAATACGAGTACTTTCACAATTGGGTCTCCCATAATGCTTTGCGTTCCGCTGCTGCCTGTACCGAGTCAAAGCACCAGAAGCCTTCTTCTCTTGGCGTGCATCGCGCTTCCCAACTGTCGGCTCCATAGCCGTAGACATCGGTAATCAGCCTGCGCTTCTCAAGCCAGACGTTATCCGTCAACGTGTCCCTCTGATCCGCATCGTCGCGGACCCGAGGCAAGTACGCATGCTTACCATCTTCGTACGCAAAAAGCCATAGCCTCTTTGTTTCGATCCTGCCCGTTCGCCAAAGCTCAAGGATGCCCCAGCAGCACTCCTCATGTCGCCGGTGTCGCGTGTATTCGCCCTTCGGGCCGTGAGTCAAAATCATGCTAAATTCAACTCCAGCCAGTAGCCTGGCGATTGTCTCTTGAACCGGCGCGAGCGGTAGAGGCGTCTGATCGGGTCCATCATCCAGGTTTGCCATCTCACCTTCCGCCTTCAGTTCTTGCAGTACCCGGCGGAATTTCGGAGCACGGTCTAAATCCGCCTCCCTGCACAGAGTCACGATTCGCCAATGAAACTCCGGATGGGTCAAGATGTAGCCGCCGCACCAGAGGATCTCGTCGTCAGGATGGGCAACGACGACACCTGCCCAAGGCCGCGAGGCCGACCTTTCTTGATCGGAAGAAACAGCAGTCATGGTTTTCCTCGATGAAGAAAAAAGTCAGATTTCAAGCATTTGCGAGTCGGCGCGTATCGCGACTTTCGACAACCTGAATTGGAAATCTCAGGCGATCGGGTTGCGCGCAGTTGACGTGAGCACTTACGAAGGTCTGCATATAGGCCTGTGCTACTCGATTCCAGACCATACGACGTGCATAGAGATAAGCTCGTTTGCACATCGCCTCTCGAGCCGCATCATCATCCAAAAGTTTTATTGTCGCGTCTGCAATAGCACCTGAGTCTTCAAACGGGACCAGTGCTCCGCGCCCATCATCCAGGAGTTCAGTGGCGTACCAGTACGGAGTCGAGATGATCGCCTTCCCAGCGCCAAAGGCAAATGCAAGTGTTCCCGATACGGCTTGTGCTTCGTATCGATAGGGAGTGATATAAATGTCTGCCGAAGTCACCAGTGAAGCCATTTCTTGAGGACTTACGAAGTGGTTATAGAAGATCACGTTCTTCTCGACTCCAAGTCTCTTTGCCAGGTTTTGCAATTGAAACCGGTATTGATCGCCCTCGACAAGTCTGACATGAGGATGAGTCGCGCCCGCAATGATGTAGACAACGTCGCTGTGCCGGGACAAGATGCTCGGCAACGCATGAATCACATTCTCGAATCCTTTATTCGGAGACAGCAAACCGAACGTAAGCAGGACAGTCTTTCTCTTGGTTGTGGGGGCGACTCTAGCAACCTTCGGCGTAATAAGGGGTAAGTCCGGAATGCCATGGGGAATCAGGTCGATCTTCCGTTCAGGAACTCCAAATCCGTCTTGAAGGAACCGGGAAGAATGCTCACTCATCACTACAAGCCGCTGTGAACGTGCGGCGATCTCCTTGAGGACGTACCGCTGATCGGCGTCCGGCTCACGAAGAACCGTATGCAGCGTTGTTGCAACGGGCATTCTGAGATGTTTGAGCAACTCAAGAACGTGGCTGCCGGCCTTTCCGCCATAAATCCCGTACTCGTGCTGCAGACAGACGACATCAATGCCTCTCGAGTTAAGATAGCTGGCGGCTGCCCGATAGGATGAGATATCACCCTCGGTAATTTCAAACCGCACCCGTGGTGGATAAGCATAGGGCGATAAAGGGTCGTTGACGGCTACGACCGACAGTTCGGAGGTCTTGTATTCGGCTGTAATTGCATTACACAAATCCGTCGTGAAGGTTGCAATTCCACATTGACGAGGAAGATGGTTTCCGATTACGGCTATCCTTGTAGGCTTCGACCGGCTGGAAATCCGTTTCATCGAGAACGCCGAATCGGTTCCGAATACCGGCAGTCGTGCCCCGCGCTGCATCAGCGCGTTCGGTGTCAAACCTGGAAACGTATTCGGTGCGGCCATTGTTGTCTCCTTACTTCATATTCTGTTTAGAAATAGGTCCTTCGTTGAAGAAGGCGCTGAGAAGCGCATCCGACCCCCTGAAGCGGAAAGTTATGCCGCCTTTAGGCTGCCCGCGACCTAACTTGCTCTCTGCAACCGAACGAGCCTTGAAAATGCAACATCAGAAGTACTAAGAATTAGCCTAAAGTGCTGCTATATCATGCACCGATTTGCAGCAAAGCTTAATCTGACTTATATCGAATACCCAAAACTGTGCGCCTCCCTATCTGGGCCCTTGTTGCGTCATAATTGAAATCATCGGCCACCATGCATCTTAAAGAATGGTCACAATCGCACAGCGACGCGATAGATCGGACTTGACGGTTGGCACGAGCGCAAAGCGTGAATTGGTCGTTGAAGGTCGGGGTCGCGCCGAAACTGCGCGAATGGCAAGTTTGAACCCAAGCGAGCAGCTTGGAGCGCGGCGATTCCTGCCGCCACCACAGCATGGCATTGGTCACGCTGAGCCGTCATTGTCGGAAACGGTTTTAGGGGACGGACAGTCGAGGCAGCGATAATGTTGAGCGGGATTCTCTGGTCAAAGTGAAACTGGCTACAGCCATGAGACCGGGATGCACTGGGGATCGGGCTTGCGTTTGATGTTGTTGTTGCTCAACGGTCACAGGGTGGAGGTCGGCGACGGTGTCGTGAACAAATCAGTTGCGACTGTTGGTCGTTGGTCTGGAGCGGTCGGATCGAGTTCGCCCGTTTGTCGAAGCGGAAGTTCTTTCGAGACCGATCTCGGTTCATCGATCGAGCAAGATCGCATTCAACAGTGACTTGTGAACCTTGATGCCTCCGTTGTAATCGATAAAACCGAGCTTGCGAAAGCGATTCATGAAGAAGCTGACACGTGACCGTGTAGTGCCGACCATCTCCGCAAGGGTTTGCTGTGAGATCTTGGGAAGGTACTGTTCGGGTTCGCCCGGCCTAGTGAATTCGGCCATCAACAGGAGAATTCGTGCCAGCCGCTTCTCGCTGGAGTTGAAAAGCTGATCGACCAGATTGGCTTGAATGCGCATGCTTCGCTCTAAAATGATCTTCAAAAAGAGATCTGAGAAGCTATGCTCCACATGCATTACACGGATCAT
>JBEKCA010000112.1:0-15603 GCA_050015115.1 Occallatibacter sp. | reverse complement strand
CCGCACTGCTTCCTGCTTGAATTCCAGGGTGTATCGGCCTCGTTTCCCGTTCCTCATTCAGTGTCCCTTTCTGCTATTTAAGCAGTTCGTCAAGGGATACGTTTTGCGGGGGCAAGGTCATAATTACAGAGGGGCGGTGGTCGATCTGGGAGCCGGCTTCGCCTACGCTGGCTTTAGGTCCGAACGGCCTTACCGCCAAGACGTAATGCCATCCTCACGCCCCTATGGAGAAGATACAAGGTGCGGAAACCGGACATGGGCACCTACATCTCCTTGCCGAGAGACGAGTCGTCCTCCTAGACTACGCACTATGAACCTCCGATCTGCTTTTTTTGTAGCCGCGTTGTTTCTCGCGCCGGTGACCTCCCACGCTGAACCGCATGCGCTGAAATTCGTGAAGAAAATCGGAGTCGGTTGGAAGACTGACCTTTGGAAGGACCAGAAATGGCGCTGGATGAGTTTTGTGGCGTTCAATCGGGACGGAACGATAATCGCCTCGGACGCATCGTCGGCACCGGATGATGTTTCCGGCGATCTAACCTTGTGGAGCTTTCCGGAAGGACGGTTGATCAAACGGATTCCTCTTCCCGCCGGAGACATTTCCAGCGATTGGAAATATCTCGCAAGCTCTCACGGTGTTCATGAATTGGAAACTGGGAAGTCAGTAGTTTCGGTGGCAGACGACGTCTATGCGATCTATGGTTTCAGCCCGGATAGTCGTTATGTCGCCGAGTCTATACCTGGCAAGGGCGCCCATGGCTCCCGAATTCGTATCGTGGATCTTGCCACTGGAAAACAAGTGAGCGCGTTTGGGCGATATGGCGCGTTTTCACTTTCAATAAGCCCCAACGGTACGACCCTGGCAGCAGGACACTGGAATGTAGTCACTCTATGGAACATGCTTACTGGCGAACGGATCGCAGTACTTCAGGGATTTGGCCGATACGTAGAAGGCTTGGCCTTCAGCAACGATGGCAAGTTACTTGCGGCCGGCACCGATTCCGGCAGCCTGCAGATCTGGGATGTGCAGCATCAAACGAGGCTCCAATCGATTAGTCCCGCCGGCTGGGGTGGAGCAGTATCGCAGCCTGCATTCAGTCCCGACGGACGACTGGTTGCAGTAGGTATTTATGGCACTGGAACCGTGTTTCTGATGGACGTCGGCACAGGAAAGACTATTGACCATCAGAAAGTATCGGATCTTGGATGCGGGTCCGTTGCATTTAGTCCAGATGGCCGGTTCCTCATCACGCCTTCAACTGGCGGACTGGTCACGTGGCCATACGATCGAGGCGGAACGATTCGAGTTTTTGAGGTCAACACTCCCTGAGTTCATCCCTTGGAGTTGACAAACGGGCGAGCAAAAGCAGACCTACGCGCTGGTGGTCGGCCATTGGTAGAGATTTCCCATGGGCGAGCGGGTGGCCAGCTATCTTGGCTTAATGGCCATTGCGCACATGGTGGCTGCCGGGAGGCTATTTCTGGTTCTCTTTGGCGTCTTTTTCTGCCTTGTCGGCGGCTCGCGCCTGGGCATCGAGACCGTGTGTGGGGTCCCGATGAAGCACCTTCCGCGAGATATCCGGCCAGAACTCATCGAAGATTGAGCCAAACCCACCCTCGGCGGTCACGATGAATCCATTGGTAAAGGTCTGGCCAATGCCGGAGTTGCTCGAAGGATAGTAGAGATTGGAGATCGCGCCCGATATTATGTTGCCGCCGACGTTGGAGTAGTTGGGCTCCCACTTGTGGGTGTTGTCATGCTTGCACATGACGTTGGTCATCAGCGAATAGAGAATCCGGTGCTTGATGGTTCCGTGACCCAAGCGAAAGTAGCGCGGGTCCTGGTGCAGGATGGAGGGCAGGATGCCGTTGCCGATGATGTTGCCGTCGAATGCATCGAGGTATGCCGCGCCCGAACGCTTTCCATAACCTTCGATACCCCATCCGAATCCCGGATCGT
The DNA here is from genome assembly GCA_050015115.1 of Occallatibacter sp. GTDB lineage: Bacteria > Acidobacteriota > Terriglobia > Terriglobales > Acidobacteriaceae > Telmatobacter. Next base: position 13,643 of record JBEKCA010000112.1, on the reverse strand, counting down.
CGTCCAATGCCTCATGAAGACCGGCCACAACGAACGCCACGCCGAAGGCCACCGGATCGACTGCGGAGCGAAAGGACAGTTTCATCTTCTGCCCTGCGGTCATTGACACGGCGTCAGGCCGATACGAGATGTTGAATTGCGGCAATACGCCTACGAGCCGTTGCTGCTCCTGTTCCTTGATCTGCTCTTCGGCCTTTTCGTGCTGGGTTTTCTCGGCCGCAGGCGGCGCAGCGGGCGCTTGTGAGCTGCTTGAACCGCTTGGAGAGGCAGCACCTCCGTTGGCCGGAGCAGCCTGGCCTTGCCCCGACGGAGTCTGTTGTTGCTGCGGATCAGGCACCGCTTTCGCAAACTGCGCCGATGGAGCCTCGGGAAGCTCCGCGACAGCGATCAGGCGTGTGTCCTGTGCCTGCGCAAAGCCGCTCGTGGATAACGCGAAGAAAACGGGGCCTGCAACCAGAGTTGCAGAAAGAAGAAAAGAGCCTGAGCGCATTCATTCACCAGTCGCAAAGTTGGCGCCCGTCTGGCCATTCACCGATAAAGCCGGAAGATCAGACCAAAGGACTATATCAAGGGTAATTCACCCGCTCTCTGCGCCAACTGCAATTGGCGCAGAGAGCGGAGGGATTTCATCTGCGTGCAATGTTCTATCTTGTTAGACGCAGATTTCGCCCCGCGGGACCCATCGAGTCCCGCAACCCGGCGACTGGCTCACATTCGCTACTGCACCGCCTGGCGGCTTTTGATCTCCCGCAGCAGGACTTCGACCTTGTCTTCGTTCTCCAGCGCATGGAAGCGGTCTTCGAGCGACTCGGGAGCCATCACTTCGCTGGCCGCCGCGTTCTGGGCGGAGGTGAGGTGGACTTTGGTCTGCATCCGGCCAATCGCATGTTCCTGGTTGTTGCCGACGATCTGGCGAGCCTGCGTCGCGCGGCCCACCACCTTGGCGCGGCGATGCTCGGCCATCAGCATCTCGCAACGTGCGCGCGTCTCGCCCAGCTTCTGCTCGAGCTTGCGCAGCGCCTGGCGCAGGTTGTCGGCCTCATGCTTCTGGTCCTCGGCCTGGGTGGTGAAGCCGGACACCAGATTGTCGTGGCTCAGCGCACGCTCAAGCGCAGCGCGGGCCAGGTCGTCGTGACCCTTTTCGACGGCCAGTTCAGCCTTGCGCCGCCACTCCGCTGCCTGCTCGATCTGCTCCACGCGCTTCTTTCCCAGTAGATGCTCGTCTGCGATGGCGATGGCGACTTGCGTCTTCACCTGCATCAACTGATTCTCCATATCCAGCACGATCTGTTTTAACAGCCGCTCCGGATCCTCAGCCTTCTCCACCAGGTCGTTCAGATTTGCGCGGAGCAGGGTACTTACTCTCTCCAGCAGTGCCATGACGTCCTCCTTCTTTTCAGCTACTAGCGGGGATTCCTTTGCTTTGAAAGGGCACGGCTTCAGCCGTGCCGTACGACCGAGAAAAGGAATCCTGGGCTTTAGCCCCTGAGGGAGTGCATTTGCAATTGCTCGCATCTCTCCGTGGCTAAAGCCGCGTTGTTTATTGCATCTCCTGCGGCACGGCTGAAGCCGTGCCCTTTCAAAACAGTTTGAGCTTTGTGGTATCCCACCCTTGCGGCAAAAAGCGCCGCAAGGATGGGGCACCCAACAGCTACTTCTCTTTCTCTTCCGGCCTCGGCTTGATCGCCTTCACGTTCGACATCAACTGCTTGATGTCCATGCCGCTGAGCGCCTCGAACAATGCCGGCACCTGCGCGGCGATCCGCGTCATATCGCCGGTAATCTTGTGCGCACCGGCGGCATCGTCATTGCCCGTCGAGACGATGGTGATGTGATCCACCTTGCTGAGCGGCTCGGCCATGGCACGGACTACATCGGCCATGTTGGTGAGCAGCTTGTCGACAACTGCGGCCTGGTTCCATTCCTGGTAGGCCTCGGCCTTTACGCTCATTGCCTTGGCTTCGGCCTCGCCCTTCTGGAATATGATGCTGGCTTCGGCCTCGCCTTGTGCGCGGATGGCCGATGCGCGTCCCTCGGCTTCGGTGGTCAAGCGGGCCTTTTCCGCTTCGGCCAGGTTTTCGATGCGCCGACGCTCGATCTCGGCGCCTTTGAGGATGGTAGCGATGAGTTCCTTTTCGTGGCGCGAGATTTCAGCCTCTTGCACCTTGATCTGGCCCTCTTTTTCTACCTGCTGCACCTTCACCTGCTCGGCGGTTACCTGCTGCAGCATGACGTTGGTCTGCAATTCGTAGGCCTTGTCGGCCGTAGCCTGCTGGCGGCGGCTCTGCTCGGCGTACTCGGCCTTCTTGATTTCAAGATCGCGTTGCGCCTCGGCCTGGCGGGTCTGCGAGGCCGTCTCGGCAATCACCCGCTCCTGATCGGCCTGGGCCTTGGCAACGGCGGACTCTCTCAATGCAGTCGCCCGCTTGATGGCGGTGTCGCGTTCGGCATCGGCGGTGGCCATCTCAGCGTCGCGTCTGATGCGCGCCACGTCCGGCCGGCCCATATTCGAGATGTACTCGTTCTTGTCGCGTACTTCCTTGATGGTGAACGAAATTACATCGAGGCCCATCTTGCTCATGTCGCCCGCGCAGGTGTTGCGCATCCGCTCGCCCACCATCTCCGGCTCTTTGACGATCTGCTCCACAGTCAACTGGCCAATGATGCCGCGCAGGTGGCCTTCCATTACCAGACGAATCAGCCCCTCGCGCTCATCAGGCGTCTTGGTCAGAAACTGTTCGGCCGCCGTTAGAATCGATGCCTGATCTGAGCGCACCTTGATCTGGGCTACGGCTTCAACGGTTACCGCGACGCCCTGTTTCGTGTAGAGATCCTGCTTTGGAGCCACATCGAAGCTCATCAGCTCAAGGCTCAACTGGCGGAAGCTCTCCACCATGGGAAAGATCATCGTGCCGTGGCCCTTGACAACTTTGGTCCCAAATATCCCGTAGACGATCAATGCCTCGTTCGGTCCGGCCTTGCGATAGAGCGAGGTAATGAAGCCCAGCAAGAGAATCAGTACCAGAAAGCAGGCCAAAAAGATCACGACAAAGGTTCCGTTAATGCCATTCAAAATATCGTTCATTGAAATCCCGGCCCTTTCATCCGGGAAGAGTCAGGTTGATGGTTGTACTGCTAGCCCCTGTTTTTCGCGCCCCGGTTCGAGCCGTTATTGCGGCTGTCTTTGGGAAACATCTTAGCCAGAAGTCCCAGTAAAAAGATCCCAACCAGGATGCTCATATCCACGATCAGCAAGGTCGTGTTCGTCATAACGTCTCCTGTTTTCCAACTCCTGTCGTTCAGTTTGCAGTCCCTTAGCTTCTGGTCCCTTGCGCCACTTCTTCCCAGCGCCGGACATATGCGACTCCGTTCTCATAGCGGACCACGAAGACCTCTTCTTCGCGTTGAATCGCTTCGCCGTCCTCTGAGCGCGCAGGAGCAGAGCAGCGCGCACCCAACTGTTCGTAGACAATCTCTCCGATTCCATCGGCTCGGATGGTGGATATAACCCGCCCCACGACGCCGACGACATCGGTCTCATCCGCGGTGAGTTCGTGCTCGTGGGGCAGCAACACCTTGGCCATGTACAAGAAGACAATGGCTCCTCCGACCAAACCGCAAATCCCGGCTAGCACCACTACAACGCCAGCCACAAAGCCACCGAAACGCGTCAACAGGTAGCCCGCCGCGCCAAACCAGCAGAGAAAGATCATGATCGAAAAGGAGTTCCACCAGGGTATGCTGGCCGATCCACGGCCCGTTCCATGCGATGCGCCTGTGTGTGTCGCGTGGCCTGCGCCCGGCAGGTGTGTCGCGTGGGGCACATGCGGCACATGAACATGAACGTGTCCGCCAAAGTGCCCCATGCAGCCCAGCAGCGACAACGTGCTCAGAAACAGCCCCGCAAGAAAACAAATGAAATAGAAAGTCTCCAGGTGCATCGCTATGCCTCATCTTTCCTGCTTCGCGTTTTTGGCCCTCGTTTCGGCAAGCGGACTGCCGACTGCTCCGCAAATCTCTGATCCCCGTTCTCGGATTTGTGATCTCTGATTTCTGTTCTCTGATCTCTGTTTTTCGGCCGCAGGACATCGGTCAGGCGCGGCATCAGTCCGGGTGTCTCCAGAATCGCCTCCAGCAGCAGCAGGCACTCCCGCGTGTGGTCGTGGCGGGCAAGTGTCAGCAGGGACTGCATCAGCTCCGGGTCGCGACGAAAGCGCTCGGCTCCCTCGACCAGCCACAGATCCAGCTTGTCTTCGAAGTGGCGGAGCTCGCTTTGCAGCTCGGGCGAGTAGCCCTCGGGATCGTCGACCAGATAGCCGGGATGGACCTTGAAGAAGCCCGAGAGAATCTGACGCGTCGTGTTGGTCAGATGGGGCCGCAAACCGCTTTCGATCTGCGATAGATAGCTCTGGCTCAGCTTGGAGCCTGTCTCGGACTCGATGGCCCGAACCAGTTCCTGCTGGCTCATCGCCCGATCTTTGCCGCGCAGGCTGCCCTCAACCTCGCGCAGATAACGGATTTTCTCCCCCAGCTTCATGGTTTCCCTGCGAAGAGCTTGCCGTTCGGTCCAGCACTCCATCGCAATATGTGATAACTATATCGCAATTTGCGATATAGTGCAATAAGAAATTTTGGATTATTTTTCGCATTGATTCTTAAGGGGTTATTTCAGCCAATTGAGGGGCTCCGATTGATCGCCTGCATATCTGTTCAGTAGTGGCTGAACTTGAATTGATACTCAATCGACTCGACTCGGCCTGTCCAGACCTTTTCGCTCGCGCTTTCTGGCGTTGGATCAACCTCATAGATTGCACTGAGCGTAATCTCAATCGGTGTCTGGACGGCAAGAGGAATGGATGAGAGAGCATCCCATTCATCGTTCAGCCTGATGGGATAAACCATGTGTTCACCCGGGGGAATTAGGAAGGTCGATGGAAAGTTCCTTGTGAAGCCATGCGGCTTGCGTGCAAGACTGATTTTCTTTCCGTCGGCACTTTCAATCTCAGATGAAATCGCTTGGTAACCCCAACTATTCCAGTCCTCAAACGCGATCTGCGGCTGGTTTGAAATGTTCGTCAAGATCACGTAGAAACAGTTTGAAGCATTGTTAGCCATGGTGATCCTGCGTCCCCAAGGCTCACCAGAACTCTTGGCTGGAACCACCGAGAGCAAGAAGGGGGATCTCCCTCTCTGCGGAGGTGTGGATTCTGCTTGTCGAACCTCGGAGTGTTTGTTGCAGCTCAGAATGAACATGAGCATTGAAAACAATGCACCGCCTAACAGAATCCGTCTCATATAAGTTCTTAGACACCGAAGGCCTTGAGGATGTTCCGAAGTTGATCCAACGTCAACCCTTGATTTATCCATTCAGACTTACATAAGCTCCACTCTCGCTTCCAGCATTCCCTCGGCGTTCAATCCGGTCGCGGTTACGCGCACCAGTTCGTTAGCCTCACGTAACCCTTCCAGCTCGACAGGCAGGAAGTTCTCGGTTATTGCGGCTGTCCGGCCTTGGGGGGTGAGTTCGGCGGGCGTGTGCAGTGTGATGGCGTCCAGTTCTTTACCAACAAAGCTCCTGCGGTGTTCTTTGCTTTTCTCTGAGGCGAGTGCGCGGAGAGCGGCCATCCGCGCTTCCACCACTTCAGCCGGAACGGGCCGCTCGGCGTGGAGCGCCCAACCCGGCGTTCCCGGCCGCGGCGAAAAGGGAAAGAGATGCAGGTAGCCGAAGGGCAGCGCGCGAATGAAGGCCAGTGTCTCCTCGAACTCGGCATCGGATTCGCCGGGGAAGCCGACCATCACATCCGCGCCCAAGGTTAGCTCTGGACCGGCTGCCTGCACCAGTTCCGCCACCTTTTCCGCGTAGTGCCAGGGCCGATAGCGCCGGTGCATCCGACGCAGCACGGCATCAGAGCCGGATTGCAGGGGCAGATGCGCGTGTCGCGCCAAACGCTTGCCGCTGAACTCAGCCATCAGGCTGATCAACTCCGAGTCCCAGTCCATCGGCTCGATCGAGCTGAGCCGTAAGCGGGGAAGCCGAGTCTGCTCGAAGATATGGCGCACAAGTTCGGCTAGTGTGCGCTGTGCTGAAGTGCCTTCAACAGAGCCGGGCAGATCCCACCCCCACCGCCCCAGGTTGATCCCGGAGAGCACAAGCTCGTTTCCCCCGGCGGCCACAAATCCCTTCACCTGCTTTAGAACGCTTGCGGCGGACAGGCTCCTCGAAGCGCCCCGAGTCTGAGGAATCACGCAGAAGGTACAGCGGTTTCCGCAGCCCTCCTGAATTTTGAGGTTGGGCCGGGTCTGCGTGCCGGGGACGACCTGCGCCTCTTCAAGAAACGAGTGAGCGAAGCGGTCGTCGGCCCAGACCACCTGCGATGGGGCCAACCGCTCTCTTATCGCTCGCTCGATGTTTGTAGCTGCTTGAATTTGAATTAGTCCGCTGTCTGCTTGCGCCGGTACCCGCCGTGACAGGCCCAGAATGATCTCCGGCGCGAGTGCCTTATGGCTGTTGCCCACCACTGCGGCTACTCCGGCCAGGGCCGCCAACTCATCGGGGGCGCGTTGCGCGTAACAGCCCGTGACCACGATGCGCGCCTGGGGATTGAGGCGGTGAGCGCGGCGGATAAAGGCTCGTGCTGCCCGGTCGGCTTCGGCAGTCACGCTACACGTGTTGACTACCACAACGTCGGCAGCGGCTGGAGTCTGGCCGCCAAGCCCCGCAGCGCGCAGGCGGTCGCTCACCGCCTCGCCATCCGCGCGAGCTGCTCTGCATCCGAAGTTCTCTACGTGAAAGGTGGACGCCATCCATTTCAGTCTAAGACTTGTCGAACTCAGCCGCACGGGAACGGCGTGCGGGTCAGGGCAATCGCACGAAGAAGAGTCATGGCTTCACAGACGGTTCGCAGCACCCCGACGGGGCGCGAACTGTTTTTCTTCGGAGCTTTCCCAGGGTTCCGCCACGCTTCACTCTGGGCTATTCTCGATCATCCCTCCGGGACGGTTCCCCGGAGATCGTTCTCGATTGGAAAGAGAGAATCTTGAGTCCAAGAAAGAAAGCTCGTGCGACTATCTTGCGAGCAAGGTCTCTCAAGTCCTCGTGAGTTAGCCTCTCCGCTATACTGGAGCTGGCCGCACAACTGCGCGGGCCGCCCCCTGTCTAATGTCATCTTCCTCACAGGCCAGCGCCTCATTGCCGTCCTCTCCCGCATCGATCGGCAGCACGTGGCATATTGTCGGCTTTACCTATTTCACCTTCATCGTCTATCTGTCGGTCGGGCTGCCGCTGGCCGTGCTGCCGCCTTATGTCCATCTTCGGATGGGATATAGCGCGGCTCTTGCCGGGCTGGTCATCAGCATTCAGTACATCGCGACGCTCGCCAGCCGCCCTTGGGCCGGACGCATCTCCGACCGCGCGGGGGCCAAGGTCTCAGTGCTCTGGGGGATGGGTTGCTGCGCCTTCAGCGGTGTGTTGCTGATCGTCGCGGCTGCATTGCATGCCATTCCCTGGCTGAGTATCTCCGCTTTATTCGCGAGCCGCCTGGTGCTGGGAGTAGGCGAGAGCCTGGGCTCGACGGGCGCGACGCTGTGGGGCATCACCAGCGCAGGGCAGGCCAGCACAGCCAAGGTCATCAGCTTTAACGGCATCAGCACCTACGGCGGCATGGCGCTGGGGGCTCCGCTAGGCGTGGTGCTCGATCAGCCGTGGGGGCTGGGGTCGATTGGGTTTCTCATACTGCTCATTGGCGGCGTGAGCCTTGTGCTGGCCAGCCGCAAGAGGCCGGTGACGGTGAAGCCGGGCGAGCATCTGCCCTTCCGCGATGTCGCCTTCCGTGTCGCGCCGCACGGCATGGCGCTGGCGCTGGGCGGCATCGGCTACAGTGCGCTGGCCACCTTTGTCACGCTTTTTTACCTGAGCCGCCATTGGACGGGTGCTGCCCTGTGCCTTACCGCCTTCGGTCTGGCATTCATTGCGGCGCGGCTGCTCTTCATCAATGCGATCAACCGGTTTGGCGGATTCCCGGTGGCCATGGCGTGCCTGATCGTCGAATCTCTGGGCCTGATGGTGCTTTGGAGGGCCTCGTCGCCGTGGATGGCGCTTGGGGCCGCGGCGGTGACGGGCTTTGGCTTCTCGCTGGTCTTTCCGGCGATTGGGGTTGAGGCCGTCAAGCGCGTAACGGCGAGCAATCGCGGCTCGGCGCTGGGCGTCTACACGGCCTTTGCCGACGTGAGCTTCTTCCTGACCGGGCCGCTGGCCGGAGCTGTGATCGGGATCTGGGGCTACTCGAGCGCCTTCCTCTTCGCGCTGTTCTGCGTGGTAGCCGCGCTGGCGGTTGTAGTCGTGCTGAAGGAGTTGGAGCGCGCTTGACTTGGCGTGGGAATGCCAGATTGGGTTCGTGGTATCCCACCCATTCCGCGAAAAGGCTGCGGAATGGATGGGGCGCCCGGCCTATTCGTGCATCCAGTTCCAGCTAGCTGCTGAGCGCGAAGCGGCGGGCGGATTCTAGCAGCCGTGCCACCGAATCTTTGGAGCAGGACTCGGTGTAAATGCGCAGCAGAGGTTCGGTGCCGCTGGCGCGCAGCAGCAGCCAGGTCTCGGCAGCCTTTGGTTTGTCTGTGGCTTCGGGGTTATCGAGGTAGAACTTAATGCCGTCCATCGTCTCCTGGCTGTGAATCGCCATTCCGGCGAATACCGGGTCGCCTGGCTCAAGGGCCCTTGCCCGCGCAATGACCCTGTCTTTTAGATCGTCGGGGATGTGCAGATCGATGCGGCCGTATTGATGCTCGCCGTATTCGGCTTGAAGATCGTCGACGAGATGGCCCAACGTCTTGCCCTCCTCGGCCATGACGTTGGCCAGCAGCAGCGAGTTGAGCAGGCCATCGCGCTCGGGCAGGTGACGCTGGAAGCCGATGCCGCCCGACTCCTCGCCGCCCATGACGATCTCGCGCTCGAGCATATAGTCGCAGACGTATTTGAAGCCGATGCCGTGCTCGATGAGTTCGCGGCCGTGCTTGAGGCAGATGCGGTCGAGCATCTTGGTGGTGTTGAAGGCGCGGGTTACGGCTCCAGGCCAATCGTTGTGGCGCTTGAGGACCCAGCTCAGCAGCACGCAGAAGATCTTGTGAGGATCGACGAAGTTGCCATGCTCGTCGGTTGCTCCGATGCGGTCGGCGTCGCCGTCGGTGCAGAGGCCTGCCTGACAGCCGTTCGCCACAACAGCCTCGCCGAGGGCGCGGATATGGGGCTCGATGGGTTCGGGATTGATGCCGGGAAAGAGCGGGTCTTGGGCGCCGCGAATTTGCACGTGGGCGACGCCGAGGCGGGTGAAGATGTCTGAGATGTAGGTCAGGCCCGCGCCATACATCGAGTCGATCGCGAACTTCATGCCGGAGGTTTTAAGCGCGTCGAGCGAGGTGAAGCTCTCGATGGCGGCGAGGTAGGGGGGCACAAAATCGACTTCCACGATGGGGGCCTGCTGGATTGCGCGCGGGACTGGCTGGCCGATGAACGACTCGATCTCGGCGATCATTGAGGGCTTGCCCGAGCCGCCGAACCAGCCCTTGTACTTGACGCCGTTCCACTGCGCCGGGTTATGCGAAGAGGTGATCATGATGCCGCCGGCGGCTTTGCGGTGGACGACCGCGTAGCTGAGCGCCGGGGTGGGCGTGATGCGGTCGGCCAACTGCACCGGAATGCCTGTCGAGGCGACGACCTCGGCGCAGGCGCGCGCAAAACTCTTCGACCCGAAGCGGGTATCGTAGCCGATGCAGAGGCCCCGCGAGGGGTGTTCTTTGGCGTGAACGTAGGCGGCGATGGCTTCGGCGGCGATGCGGACGTTGACGAAGGTGAAGTCGTCGGCGATGACGGCGCGCCAGCCGTCTGTGCCAAATTTGATTTTTGGTTGGGACATGGTTGGGTTTTCTAGCTCCCTGATCACTAGGGTAAAGGATGGAGGCGAGCAGGATCACTGGGCGTGAGCGATTCCCACTTGATTCCTTATAGAAATGCCGCCCTCACGTCGGAGAGAGTGACCATGAGCGTCATGGGCTCGTGCGGGCTGGCATCGAAGCCCAACGCCAGGTAGAAGCCTTTCGCCTCCTCCGAGATTGTGTGTACAACGATGCCGCGAATGCCAATGAGATCGGCTGCCTGAGCTACACGGCCCGCGGCGTCGCGGAAGAGCGCACGGCCGATGCCGTGTCCCTGCCAATCCTTGTCGACTGACAGGCGTGCCAGCACGGCGACTGGAATCGGGTTGGGCATGTTTCGCCTGAAACGGCCTGGAGCGTTTTCAACGGTGATTACTCCAGAGGCCAAAGCGTAATAGGCAATGACGCGCTTGCCCTCGCAGAGGACGTAAGTGCGCGAAGCACCGCTTGCCTGATTTGCGTTGGCTCGGCGCTGAATCCAGTCGTCAAGAGAAGCCTCCCCGCAGTGAAAACCGGCAAGGTCATGTGCCTCCACCAACGGTTGCGGTGGCAGCAGGCGGGTTACTTCTCCCATGGTGCGGGAGTTTGGAGAGTGTGGCGCAGGCGGGCGTTGGGCTGAGGCGGCGCATCGAGTCGCGCCAGAAACTCCCTATAGGCCCCGGCGTCGACAGCAAAGACCGTGCGGTCCAGGAGCGCATCTACGGCGGCATGACGCGCTGCGCTGAGCACGAAGTCTGTGCGGTTCTTGCCGGTCAACTCAGCCGCCCTGTCGATCAGCCCGCGCAGTTCAGGCTTGATGCGGAGGTTCAGTGTTTCGCGCCTGCCCGATTCCTGTGGGAGTTCCGGCATGAGATTGATCTCCCTAAAAGATCATAATAGCACGATGTAACGACAATGTCATTACGGGATTCCGACTGATCTTGCGGCGATTTTGGTGAGATGGAGCGCCGCGCTAGCCCGTTCAAAGACGATCGCCTCTGGCAATGCCGCTCGCGACTCCTCATCGATAGCCACGCTCCAGAGTGTAGGGCCGGTTAGTGCTGTCGAATCAGATCAGCTCGGTGCGGCCGGAGACGTCTAGCTCCTTGACGATCTTGCCTACGTCCTGGGAGTGGTCGCGATGGGCGATCAGCAGGGCGTCTTCGGTGTCGACGACGACCAGGTTTTTGACGCCGACCAGGGCCACAAACTTGCGCGGGCTGTAGATGTAGTTGTTGCCCGCGTCGAGCGCCGTGTGGCCCGCGGACTCGGTGACGTTGCCGTCGCCGTCTCCGCGCAGGCGGGTCTCAAGCTGGTACTCGTAGAGCGATGCCCAGGAGCCGAGATCGTTCCAGGAGAACTCGGCGGGGATGCAGTAGAGATGAGAGGAGTGTTCGCCCTTGGCCGAGCGCGGCTCAAGGACAGCGTAGTCGACCGAGATGTTTTCGCACGCAGGATAGGCGTTGCGGAAGACCTCGTCGAACTCGGGTGTTCCATGGGCAGCGGCAATGGCTTCAAGCAGAGGCGCGGTCTCGGGCAGGTGTTCGCGGACGGCATTCGCGAGGGTCCGCGCCGACCAGAGGAAGATGCCCGAGTTCCAGTAGTAGTTGCCGGCTGCGATGAACTCCTCGGCGCGATTCTGGTTGGGCTTCTCGATAAATCTTCTTACGTGAATGGCGGTGTCGTCTGCGGTGAAATCGCCGGTTTCGATGTAGCCATAGCCGGTTTCGGCGCGGGTGGGCTCGATGCCCAGCACGACAATATGATCTCCAGCAGCGGCCACGGCGATGCCCTTTTGCAGAGCCTTGAGGAAGCGCGGCTCGTCGGCGATGACGTGGTCGGAGGGAAAGATGCCCAGTACGGCGTCGGGGTTCTGGCGCTCGATGAGGAAGGCGGCCAGTCCGCAGGCAGGGGCGGTGTTACGTGCAACGGGCTCGCGGACGATCTGGCCGGCGGGTACGCCTTTGAGCTGGTCGCCGATCTCGTGGGCCAGGTACTCGTTGGTGATGACCCAGATTTGCTCCGGCTTGGCCAGCGGCTTGAGGCGCTCGACGGTCTGCTGGATCATGGAGCGTTCGCCATCGAGGGCCAGAACCTGCTTGGCGTGAGCGCGGCGGGAACGGGGCCAGAAGCGGGTACCGCTGCCTCCGGCAAGTATCACAGGGCGAAAATCGATCGGCTTTGTCATCGAAAAGACATCCTACGCGACAAACGTTACGTTTGCACAGAGAGAAGTGGCCCGTACTCTCGCCAAAAGTGCTGGTTGCGGGGTGCTGCCCTTGCAGAAGAGGGGTTTACGCATCCCACTATGCAAAACAGCGTCCGCCGCAACGCAACCCTCAAGCCTGAGCTAGGTTAGCTTTTGGGGCTACGGCTAGGCCAGCCCGGTCAGGAACTTCTTGATCCGCGCAGTGCCCTCGTCGATGTTCTGCTTGGTCACCGGATAGGAGATGCGGATGTGCTCCGCGGTGCCGAAGGCCTCGCCGGGCACGCTGACGACATGGGCCTCGTGAAGCAGGCGCGTGGCCAGCTCGGTCGCGGTCTTGATGCCGCCTTTGCCGATGTAGGCCGAGACGTTCGGGTAGACGTAGAAGGCACCCTCGGGCTTGGTGCAGGTGACGCCGGGGATCTCGGCCAGCTTAGCCAGCATATAGTCCCGCAAATCGATGAACTCGGCGCGGAATTGGCTGACGCACTCCTGTGAACTGGTCAGGGCGGCGATGGCGGCCTTTTGCACAAAGCTGGTGGCGTTCGACGTGGACTGCGACTGCAACTTGCTCAGGTTGGCCACGACGGATTTGGACGCCAGAGCGAAGCCGGCGCGCCAGCCGGTCATCGCGTAGGTCTTCGACAACGAGCCGAGGATGACGATGTGCTCTTTGGCCCATGTGAAGGAGCCGCCGGAGACAGGCTTGCCGGCGTAGTTCAGATACACGTAGCACTCGTCCAAAAGCAAGAAAATGCCACGCTCGTGGGCGACGCGCACAATCCGCTCCAGGTCCTCTGCGGAGACGACCGAGCCGGCCGGGTTGGAGGGCGAGTTGAGAATGATCGCCTTGGTGCGGGGCGTGATGGCCTTTTCGATGGCGTCGGCCGTGATGCGGAAGCTCTCTTGCTCGCAGGTCTCGAGGAAGACAACCTTGCCGCCGGCGTACTGGATGATGTCTTTAAAGCTGACCCAGTAGGGGACGGGCAGGATGACTTCGTCGCCGTGGTCGACCAGGATCTGAATGGCATTGAAGAGGGCCAGCTTGCCGCCGGTGGTGAAGATGGCCTCGTCGACGGCGTAGTCGGAGCCGAAGTCGCAGGCATGGCGTTCAATGATGGCCTTGCGCACGTCGGGGATGCCGGGGACGACGGTGTAGCGCGAGAAGTTGGCCTCGATGGCGGCGATGGCGGCGTCCTTGATGTGGCGGGGGGTGGGGAAATGCGGTTCGCCGGCGCCAAAATCGACCAGGTTGGCGCCCTGCTGGCGCAGCTTGGCGGCTTCCGCAGCCACAGCCATGGTTGCGGAGACCTCGATCCGACCGATGCGGTCGGCAAAGACTTGGGAAGGAGTAGAGACTGTCATAGCAGTTTCTATCTTGACAGATTTCGGGGCTGGGGCAAAATCGTACTCTCTTCCAACACAAGGTGAGCCTGAAGGCGGTCTTTGATTCCAACACAAGATGAGCCTGAAGGGGCGGTCATGCTGGGTAGTGAACATCCGCATGGTTCGAGCAGAAGAGTTGAGTTTG
>JBEKCA010000111.1:0-15958 GCA_050015115.1 Occallatibacter sp. | reverse complement strand
CATCGCCTGAGCCGCTTTTGCCGTTGGCCCCCATGGGGGCCAACGGCAAACAACCTCAACCCAACAACCTTCCTAAGTCAAAGGGAAGATCGAAAGTGCGAAAGAATCTTGACACTACCGACCATAAGTTTGAAGCCTACATCCCCACTTCCACGACTGCACTTCTGGAGCGGTTTGACAAGGAGACAGCGAAGGCCAAAGAGGCATTTGCGGACTTTGCGCCTGCGAAGTGGGACGAGAACTGGAAGTTCATCGCCGGCGGTCAGGCTTGGATCGACGAGTCGAAGTACCGAGTCTTCCGCGATTGGGTGCTTGACCACGTGATCCACCACCGGGCACAACTGGGCGTCTATCTGCGGCTGCTCGACAAGCCGATTCCAGGGACGTACGGACCTTCGGCAGACGAGATGCCGGGATAGGGCAGGGAGTAGAGCAGGGAATAGGGAATAGAAAGGCACTGTTCGATGGGCCGTGTCGACTATTCCCTGTCCCAACGTCAGCTATCCTTGTTCCATGACTTTCTCATTTCCAAAAATCTACCCAATCCTTGATAGTTCTTTCATTCCTTCCGATGGCCGCGTGGAGTTTTTGCGGAGGCTGGGCAGGGAACTGGCCGATGCAGGCGTAACTCTGCTCGAATACCGCAACAAAGGCGGTTCGGATACTGAACTTCTGGGGGACGCCGAGATTCTGCGTGCCGCGATGCCCGCCAAAAAGGTGAAGCTGATTCTCGATGATCGAGCTGATCTTGTTGAGCAAATTGGTTTTGATGGTGTACATGTGGATGCCGGCGACTTGAAGCCTAGCGATGCACGGGAACTGCTGGGGCCGGATCGAATCATCGGCACCTTTGGCGGCGGCGCGGCGGGGATGGTTCCGGGGATTCTCGCGACTCCGGCGGATTACTTCTCGATCGGGCCGGTCTTTGCAACGCGCACCAAGCAGACCAGCTCGCCGCTGATCGGGATTGAGGGGATCCGACGGCTCCGCCGGGAGGCTGGCGCTGAGCCGGTGCTGGTGGCGATCGGGGGCATGACGCTGGCCACTGCGGCCGAGGCGTTGTCCGCTGGAGCTTCGGTCGTGGCTGTCGCCGGGGCGATCTTCCGCCAAAAGGGTCCGGCGGAGGAGTTTCGGCGGTGGATGGCGGAACTGAGCTAAGCGCCGCGGGCATGGGTTCGTGGGTTCCCAACCTCGCGCCAGAAAACAAGACGCGGGTTCTTCGACTGCGCTGCGCTTCGCTTAGGATGACAGGGGCACGGAGGTTTCACGTGCCCGTCGGCAAACTCGCGGGGTCTTTGATTTCGTTCTGAGCCGATCACTGATTGTGGTGCTGGTAATGATGATGGTGGTGGTGGTGATGGTGATGTACGATAACCACGACCTGCGCCTGCGCCGCATAA
Source organism: Occallatibacter sp. (assembly GCA_050015115.1). Taxonomy (GTDB): domain Bacteria; phylum Acidobacteriota; class Terriglobia; order Terriglobales; family Acidobacteriaceae; genus Telmatobacter. The sequence continues at coordinate 14,558 of JBEKCA010000111.1, read as the reverse complement.
GGTATCGCGAGACAGAAGAGAAGCATTGTTGCGAAGAGAAATTTTTTCATACGCAATGATGACGCGCGCCGTTGTGATTTGCTGAGCTACTATGACCTGTTCGGCAAGGTTGAGCTGAACCGCGCATAGTATTCTTCTTCCAGAGATGAACAGGAACCGGAATTCAAGCCAGAAGACTTCGGTGCAGCGCGACCAGGACAACAACTCGGCTAGCTCTTCGGGGCTGGTCCAGAGTCTTGGCCTTTTCAGCGCGACCGCGATTGTTGTAGGGTCGATGATCGGCTCTGGCGTCTTTATTGTAGACGCGGACATCGCGCGTGGCACCAACTCTCCGGCGCTCTTTCTTGGCGCGTGGGTGCTGACGGCCGTTCTCACCATGACGGCCGCGCTGAGCTACGGTGAGTTGGCGGCAATGATGCCCAAGGCCGGAGGGCAATACGTCTATCTGCGTGAATCGCTGGGGCCGCTGTGGGGCTTTCTCTACGGCTGGACGCTCTTTCTGGTGATTCAGACGGGCACGATTGCCGCGGTTGCCGTGGCATTCGGCAAGTTTCTTGGTGTCTTCTTTCCCGCGATTTCGACGACTCACTGGCTGTGGCATATCGCGCACGTGCCGGCGATTCGCATAGGTCCTATGGTGCTGGGCAATATGGAGATTGGCGTCAGCACGGCCAATCTGACTGCCATTGTCGTCGTCATCTTCCTGGCCATCGTGAACCTCTTTGGCGTTAAGCTGGGCGCCCTGATCCAGAATATCTTTACGACGGCCAAGGCGCTGAGCCTTAGCGCGCTGATCCTGCTGGCCTTCACCGTCGGGCGCAATGCGACGGCTTGTGAGGCTAACTTCGGCGCTGGCTGGGGTGAGTTCTGGCGGAATGCGGGTTGGAGTTCGCTGCATCCAGTCCAGGTGGGCGTCGGCGGGCCGCTTGTGCTGGTGAATCTCTTTGTGATTCTGGCGGTAGTGCAGGTGGGATCGCTGTTCTCCGCCGACGCATGGAACAATGTCACATTTACCGCGGGCGAGGTGAAGAATCCACGCCGGAACATTCCATTGTCGCTGGTTCTGGGCACGGGGTTTGTGCTGACTGTGTATTTCCTTGTCTCGGTGGGCTACCTGCTGGTATTGCCGATGCACGGCGATGCGAATGGCGCAACGGTGATAGCGCGGGGCATTCAACATGCGACGGAGGATCGGGTAGCAACGGCTGTATTGGAGCAGATCTTCCACTCGGGCGGCGCCTATCTGATGGCCGGGGCGATTCTGATCTCAACCTTCGGCTGCGCCAATGGCATGTCGCTGGCCGGGGCGCGCGTCTACTACGCGATGAGCCAGGATGGGCTGTTTTTCAAGACTGTGGGTAAGCTGCACCCACGCTACAAGACACCGGCAGCGGGGTTGCTGGTGCAGGCGTGCTGGGCGACACTGCTGTGTGTTTCGGGCACCTATGGCCAGTTGCTGGATTACATCATCTTCGCGGTGCTGGTGTTTTACATTCTCACGATTGTTGGACTCTTCGTGCTGCGCTTTACGAAACCTGACGCGCCGCGGCCTTACAAAGCGCTGGGCTATCCGGTGCTGCCGGCTCTCTACATCGTGCTGGCTGCGTGGATCTGTATCGTATTATTGCGATATAAGCCCCAATACACATGGCCGGGCTTGGTGCTGGTTTTGCTCGGCATTCCCGTCTATCTCTTCTGGTCCATGAAAACCTCACCGGGCCTGCAAGATAAGGAGTAGCCCATTCGAATGGCGAATCTCTTCAAGAGGAAGCCTCTCAATCTGATCGTCACAGAAGCCCAGGAAGAGGGCGAACAGCATCTCGAACGCGCACTTGGGCCGGTATCGCTGACGGCGCTGGGCGTGGGCGCGGTGATTGGCGCGGGCATTTTCGTCATGGCAGGTTTGGGCGCGCACAGGGCCGGGCCAAGTCTGATGCTTTCGTTCGTGCTGTGCGGCGTCGGCTGCACCTTCGCAGGGCTCTGCTATGCCGAATTTGCGGCGATGATACCGCTGGCGGGCTCGGCTTATACCTACGCTTACGCCACGCTGGGCGAGCTTTTTGCGTGGATTATCGGCTGGGATCTGACGCTTGAGTACGCGATGGGAGCCAGCACGGTCAGCTCCGGCTGGTCAAATTATTTTATTGAATTTCTAAAGATGTTCGGCATCAAGTTTCCGCTCTGGCTCAGCTACGATCATTGGACTGCGATGTCGCAGGCCACCAACACAGTGGCGCGCGGAATGGTTGCCGCGGCGCATCCTGAGCTGGCCCCCGGCTCGCCGGGATTTCTGGATGCAGTGACAAGCGTGCTGGCTCACCCGACGGCGCAGATGGCCTCTGCGGCCGATTCCTTGCTCGCCGCTCCACGACTGTTTGGCGTCGAGATTGGCTTCAATCTTCCGGCCTTTATCATCGCGCTGCTCATTACATGGATTCTTGTGGTGGGCATCAAAGAGAGTGCCAGATTCAATGCGGCCATTGTGACCATTAAAGTCTCGGTGGTGCTGTTTGTTCTGGTTCTGGGTTCGCACTACGTTCACCCCGCCAACTGGGGCCACGATTGGCATAGCTTTGCGCCGTTTGGCATTGCCGGCATGAGTTCGGCGGCGGCCTATATCTTCTTCGCATTTATCGGCTTCGATGCGGTCTCGACTACAGCGCAGGAGGCCAAGAACCCGCAGCGCGATCTGCCGATCGGAATCATTGCATCGCTCTTCATCTGCACACTGCTTTATGTTGGCGTGGCTGCGGTGCTCACTGGAATGGTGCCGTGGCAACTGGTGAATATCGAGGCTCCGATTACTCATGCCTTCCTCGATCACAACATCGGCTGGGCTTCGGACATCATCACCTGCGGAGCGCTTGCCGGGCTGACCTCGGTGATGCTGGTGATGCTGATTGGCCAAACGCGCGTTCTGTACGCGATGGCCTCCGATGGCCTGCTGCCGAAGAAGTTCTTCGCCGCGATTCACCCGCGTTTTCATACGCCATGGAAGAACACCATTTTGGTGGGGCTGCTGGCAGCCATCGTCGGATCAATTACGCCGATCGACAAGATCGGAACCATGGTGAATATCGGGACGCTGCTAGCTTTTGTGATGGTCTGCGCCGCGGTGATTATTCTGCGCCGTACAAATCCCGATCAGCCTCGGCCATTCCGAACGCCGGGGATCTACTTCGCAGGTCGTCTGCCGATCGTTCCTGCGTTGGGCATCGTTGCGAACGGCTATCTGATGTACTCGCTCGGGTTGTGGAATTGGGTTCGCCTGATTGGCTGGCTGATTATTGGCCTGTTTGTGTATTTTCTCTATTCGGTCCGGCACAGCAAGGTGCAGGCGTTGCCGGACGCGGTTGAGCGCAAGCTTGCGTAATGCTAAACGGCCTCCCCTGCGGAGGCCGTTTGCTGTAAGGAGCCTAATATCGCCAACTCGTCAGGTCGGCTCCCTTGGGCGCTGAGTTCTGAATGCGTTCGAGGATCCTGGGCAGGTATTGCGTGTCGTAGTGGAGCCGCGACCAGGCGTTGGGCAGGTTAGGGTCGCCGTTCCAACAGTGTTCGGCGCGCGGCCCGTAGGTCACTTCGCCGTTGTAAGGAGGATCGTTGGTTTTGTCGAGAAACTCCTCCATGCGATAGACGGCGTCGTTGAGGAAGTATGTGTCGTCGGAGCCCACGTAGATGTGGATCTTGCCCTCTAGCTCAGGCCCGAGTTTCGTCCAATCCCGCTCGAGAATCGCCTCAAGATCGTAGTGTTCGCGCCAGTAATTGGCGACGTTGTGATCGATCTCCCCGGTCGCTTTGTCGAAGATCGGTTGCGGGTAGCCATCTTCGCCGACGGGCCCGTAGACGGCCTGCCATATGTCGAACTGCTCGCCGCTGCGGCCGTGATCCCCGAGGGCCCGTTCGTAGGCGTTGATCTCTTCGGTGGTGATGAAGGTGTGGCCCAGGTAGTCGCGCATCGCCGGCTGCGCCACGCGCTTGTGCGCGCCTTCGAGATAAAAAGCGTTCTTGTCGTTGTAGAGGTCGATGTTGGTGTAGGCGTGGAAGTCGATGGGGTCGGGGCAGGCGGCGAATGCGCCGTTATAGTGATCGGGATAGAAGATCTGTACAGCAAGCGCCTCCCAGCCGCCGGTCGAGCCGCCGTAGGTGAAGTGCGCCCAACCATCGCTGATGGCGCGGAACTGTTTTTCGATGGCCGGGATCAGCTCGGTTTCGATAGCGTCACCGTAAGGGCCGACGTTGGCCGAATTCACAGCGTAAGAGTCGTCGTAGTAGGGGTTGGCGTGCTGGATCTTGACGACCAGATAGCGCGGGAAGCCGGGCGCGATCCACTGCTGGTAGAACTTGTAGGCCTCCTGCTGCTGGATGCGGTTGTAGCCGGGAAGGTGAAAGCGCTCGCTGTAGTCGGGCTTCAGCTTCGGGTCGGGCGGCGTCGTGCGGAAGTCGGTGAAGTCGTCGACGAAATGGTCGTGGAAGATCATCAAAGGAAAGTGGGCGTTGGGGTGGTCGTCGAAGCCCTCGGGGACCAGCACGATGGCGCTCATAAACATCGGCCTGCCCCAGAATTTCGTCAGCAGGGCGCTCTGAATCCGGATGTGGCGAATGTATTTGGTATCAGCGGGCGTGACGATTGGCGGAATGACGTCAGAGAGCGCGACGGAAATTGAGCCGCCGGACTTGACGGTGATTTTTGTGGGCTTGGAGATCAGGTTGCCGGGTGAACTGTGCCAAAGCTGACCTTCGCCCTGGTCCATATGCAGCTTGATGGTCTTGCCGTCGGCGCGATGAAAGGTCTCGTACTTGTTGAGCACGGCCTGGACGGTGTACTCGCCTGCGGGTACGTCTTTGAGGCTGCGGATAGGGTAGCCCGAGGCGGTCGCATCCACGATCATGGGCTGTCCGGGCTTCCATCCATCCACCGTTACGCCGAAGACGATCTGCGAGCGCGGGCTGTCATCGATCTGGTTGCGCGGCTCGTCGCTGGGGTCGGTCGAGAGGCAGAGCAACAGACGCCCGTCGAGCGGCTGAGCGCTGAGTTCCTTCGGGAAAGTAACGGAAAAGGACTGAGCGACGGCGGCGACGGGGAAGAGCAGAGCGAGTGCTACGGCGATGCGTTTCATGGAGGCTAGTTTACAGCCGCACAGAGATTGCGGTCGAGGTTCGCGATATCCCACTCTTGCCGCAATGAAACTGAGTTAAGGGGGACACCGGCGACCCTGTCCGAAAACCCGCTCATCGCGAAAACGCTGCGATGAACGGGCACAGCTCAAGATACTATGATGAGCGTGCCACCTGCCGCCCTCATTTCTGCCAGGTGTCGAACGGCTGTTTCTCGGTGATCTTTGGGCGCTCTTGGGCTTGCAGTTCCCGCGAAACCTGCTCTACTTCGCGGAAGACGCGCAAGAGGTTGCCGCCCAGGATCTTGCGGCAGTCCTCGGCCGAGTAACCGCGCGCCATGAGAGCCTCGGTAATCTTGGGCAGGTCGGCAGCGGAGTCGATACCCTCGGGCAACTGGCCGCCGATACCGTCGAAGTCCGAGCCGAGGCCAACGTGGTCGATGCCGGCGACTTTGGCGATGTGGTCGATGTGGTCGATCAGGGCCGAGAGCGGCGGGCGCGGAATGCGATCGGCAAACTGGCGTTGCACTTTTTCGATTTCAAGATGAGTGGCCTCTCTTCCCTCCGCTTTGGCCGAGTCCTTGAGAGCCTGAACGGCTTTGTCTACCTCCGGCTCTATAGCTTTTTGCGCGTCGTGGTAGGCCTGCGAGATGAAGCCGGAGTAGAAGTTGACCTGCACGACTCCGCCTTTGGAGTTGGGACCTCCGCCGTATTGAGCCACCGCGCGCAGCATGTCGTCGGTCATGTTCCGCGGAGAGTCGCAGAGCGCGCGCGCCGCTGAGTGCGAGGCGATGACCGGAGCCCGGCTGATCCTTAGCGTGCGGTAGAAGGTGGCGTCGGAGACGTGCGAGATGTCCACCATCATTCCGAGCCGGTTCATCTCATAGACCACATCTTTGCCAAACTCAGTCAGGCCCTCCTTGGTGTGCGGAATCGATTTGTCGTCGATGTCGCCGGAGCTGTCGGCCCAGTCATTCGAGTTGGCCCAGGTCAGGGTCATGTAGCGCACGCCGAGGGCGTAGTACTGACGCAGCAGCGGGATTGAGTTCTCGATGGAGTGGCCGCCCTCGATGCCCATCAGCACGGCAAGTCGATGATTCCGATGAGCTTCTTCAATGCCGCCGGGAGTGGCGACGAATTCAAGCTCTTTCGAATGCCGGGCCACCTGCTGCTTGACCGAATCGATCAGCTCCAGCGTTCTGCGGGCGTAGTGGTCCTTATAGGTGGTCGGCTCGGCCAGGATTGCGAAGAATTCGGCGCCCAGGTTGCCCTTGTGGATGGATTCGAGATTGAGCTGGCCGCCGCCAAGCGGATCTGCCAGGTCAAAGTGCTCATCCACAAAGCGTTGTGGGGTATCGGCGTGGGTATCGATGACCAGTGCGGAGCGATGAATCCCTTCGGGGCTTTGCGTTTTGTTTGTCATTTTGTGGGCGGGACCGGCTGTGGTTTGGGCGCAGGCTAGCGCCGGGAGTGCGAGAAGCACGATCAGGAGCGAGGCACGGCTCAGCATAGGCTTGGGATGAGTCTATACCTGAAAAGCAGGAAATAGGGAACAGGGATCAGGGAAAAGAAGCCGTCCAACTTTTGCCAAAGAAAGCGGTAAATCGGAGATGGATTCAAACGCCGTTAACATTGAAGCATGACAATCGTATGCGGCAGATAATCTGCAAGGGAGATCTCCGTGAAAAAGCTACTGGTTGCCGTTTTGTTGTTCGTATTGGTTTTGAGTGCCGCGCAAGCTCAGAAGTTGACTGCTGCGGGCGCTACTTTCCCCTACCCGATCTATTCCAAATGGTTCAGCGAGTACAGCGCCGCCCACCCCGGCGTTGAGATTAATTATCAGTCGATTGGTTCGGGTGGCGGCATCCGGCAGGTCACGACTGGCCTTGTGGATTTTGGCGCTTCCGACATGCCGATGACCGACGACGCGCTGAACTCTTCCAAGGTGAAGCTGATCCACATTCCCACGGTATTGGGCGCGGTTGTGCCGATCTTTAACGTTCCGGGAGTCAACGACGTCAAGTTCAGCGGCGAAGTGCTGGCCGACATCTTCCTGGGCAAGATCCAGAACTGGAACGACGGACGCATCGCCAAGGATAATCCCGGCGTCAAGCTGCCCGATCAGAAGATCATCATCGTCCATCGCTCCGACGGCAGCGGCACCAGCTACATCTGGACCGACTACCTGAGCAAGGTGAGCAAAGAGTGGGCCAATGGCCCCGGCAAGGGCTCATCGCCCAGTTGGCCGGTTGGCGTTGGCGGAAAAGGCAATGAGGGCGTGGCTGGCCTGGTTCGCCAATTGCCCGGAGCCGTTGGCTATGTCGAGCTGATCTATGCCTTGCAAAACAAGATCAGCTTTGGAGAAGTGAAGAATGCGGCCGGCAACTGGGAGAGAGCTTCCATCGAAGGCGTGACAGAAGCTGCCGCCAGCATCAAGCAGATGCCTGCCGACTACCGCATCTCGATCACCAATGCTCCCGGCGCGAACTCCTACCCAATCTCCAGCTTCACCTATCTGCTGATTCCTGTTCACGCCGCTGATGCAGCCAAGGGCAAGGTGATCAAGGACCTGCTGAGCTGGATCGTCAACTCCGGCGAGAGCGAAGTCTCCGCTCTCTCGTATGCTCCACTGCCGAAGAACGTGGCGGAGAAGGTGCTGAAGACCGTTTACTCGCTCCAGTAAAAACGCATAGAGAACATAGATCTCCATTCTGGTCCGCAGAATGCGGACCAGAATGGGGCTAGGAAGGTGCCATCGCGCGGCCCTTGGCTGTGAATCGGTCGAAACAGCAATCCGCAGGGGCTGAAGCCCGGTTGATTTTGCTGCTTTTCGGCACGACTGAAGTCGTGCTCTGTTACAAGGCCTAATGAATGCGATAGCCGGCGAGGTTGAAGGTATGAGCCGCTTGAGCGGCCCATACCCTAATGCCTCCTGGCTTTGCCGATAGACATTTACTTGCCGGCTACGTTTTGGCGGAGAAATGCCACGACCTTGGTGACGGAGTCATTTGCCGCATCCGGATCGAACTTGATAAAGGCCCGATGGCCTTCCGCGGCGGGATCGGTGTAGCTGAAGGAAGGGCCGTTGCGATTGAAGTCATGCGTCGCGCCGGGGTATTCGACGGTCATCATGTCGAATTTGAACTTCTTCATCATCATCTGCTTGAGTTCGGGAACCCCTTTGCCTTCGCCGTACGAATCCTCGGTCCCGTACAAGACAAGGATCGGAGCCCCGGTGATGCCGCCATGTTCAAACTTGGAGACAAGCGGCTTGGAGACAGGATAGAAGGCCACGTGAGCGATGAATCCCTTCTCATTTCCGATCCACTGCTTGCGATTTTCCTCGATCGCGGCTCTCATCGTAACGCCGCCGCCCATCGAAAAACCCATGATGCCGATGCGCGTCGGGTCGATCGCAGGGTTCTTGCGTAGTTCCCTCAGCGCTGCAAAGGCCATGGGAACAAAGGTCTCGATTGTGGGACGATCCATGGGCGAGGTAAAAATTCCGGTTTTGAAATCCACCTCGAAGATCGCGATGCCGGCATTGAGCACAGGATCCCGATAAAGCCGGCCCACCTGATTGATGCCCGAAGTGCCGTGAACCATTACGATGGCGGGGACGGGGCCGGAGGCGTTATCGGGCAGGTAAAGAGTCCCAGACAAGGTGTAGGGCTGGCTCTTGTCCAGCGAGGAAAACTCGATCTTAGACGGCGATGAAGCCGCATGAAGAGTTAAGACGGAAAATGCTAGAAGAGCAGTTACAAGAGTTTTAAAACATCCTGGCGATTGCATTACGCCACTCCTTTCGGGCGGTTCGTGCTACGGGAAGGAATGCGCTTCTGCCCTGGATCGGCTTCATTCACGGCGTGACTAGATTGGTCCCCAGCCGGGGAGCAGGAGCGCGAAGCAAGAATTTTTGCGGCGGTGATTCCCTAGAATCATACCGCTCATAGGTCATATTGCAAGGCCAAAAGAATGTTGGGGGGATGGTGCAATTTCTGGTTGGCCGGTCACGCGACCGGGATACAGTCGCGAGACCGTCCTTGATTTTGGGCCATTGCAGGGATATGCTTCCGAATATGTCAAAACTTGCTCGATTCCATCCGCTCAGCTTCAGTGCGTCCCTGTTGCTGTCGGTCCTACTCTCCGGATGCGATTTCACAAGCATCGGCAATTCAATCGAAGAGGGAAGAGCGAACCTGCTTATCAGCAAGGCACATGAAAGTAGAGATGCGAAAGACTACCGTCAGAGTGTCGATACGCTTAAACAGGCAGCATCTCTCGCACCCAAGTACGCTCGCGTCTGGTATGAACTTTGTAACGCGTATGCCTACACGGGTGAATACGATTTGGCAATCCAAGCCTGCCAGCAAAATGTGAGCCTGGAACCAACAGCTGGGAATTACAATTTTCTTGGATGGTCCTATTGGCCAAGACACGACTATGTGAAGGCGGCCTCGGTTTTTGAGCTTGCGATTGCGAAGTCGGATGACCCAATTTATCAAGATCATTATTTATGGTCGCTGCTTGGCGCGAAGGAATACGATAAGGCCATTCCTGTAGCCCAGCGACTTATAGAGAAAATCACGAAAGACAAATCCCCGTCCGTCAGGCTAGACACAACATACGAATGCCTGGGTGTTGCCTACGCTGCAACAGGACAAACATCAAAAGCTCAGGCGGCATTTCGAGACGCGGGTGTCGAATCTTGTAGTTTTGGGTTTGTCGAAAAGGGTCAAATGCAGGTCTCTTGCAAGGGCCTGAAGCAATAGGCGATCCCTTTGGGCGATTTCAAGGCTGAGCGTCGGCATCCTCAGAATTTAGCCGCTTGGCCGAGTCCGTGGTGGTTTGTCGGCAACCCGGAAACTGCACTACCGCCGAATGTTGGTGTATTCCACGCCTTTCCTGCCGACTGAAGGGCAGGCTTCAACCTTCCAGGTGTTGCCCGATCAGCCGGTCGACGAGCGCGGCGAGTTCTTCGCCGGTGCGCGGCAGGATGAAATCCGACATCGCCTCATCCCAGTCGAGCTTGAAGCTTGTGGAGAGCGCCGAGATCCAGATCTGGCGCACCGGCGCGTTGGGCGTAATCACAAACTTGCCCGCCGGCTCGTCGAATTCGACGTTCAGTACGCCGTTCTGCTCCTCAACCTCAAAACCTGCCCCTGCCTCTTCCTCGCGCACGATCAAATGCTGCTTCAGGGCGCTGAGGGCAGATTCGGCCAAATTGCGGAACTCCAGTTCATCCACCATGGAGCCAGTGTAGCAATTATGCCGCCCAGAGGACGTTGCGAATACACGCCGTAGTCCGCTGATGAATGACATCGGCTGTCATCGAGACGGGCTTCGTTAGCCGAAGTTCTGATACGTCTTCCAAAACTCCGGCCAGGGCAGGCGCGGGCTGCCACAGACAAAGATATCCGGGTGGCACTGGCTCTCTTCGTTCCGGACGCCTTCTGGGTTGCGGTTGTGTCCGGCCAATCGGCATCCGGTGAAGATTTTGTCGGCGTCTTCGCGCGAAACGCCGACGACGATCAGCGTGCCGGGCGGCTGTTTGGGATAATCGCGCAACCATGCTGAGTTGGTCAGGCTGGTTGGCGGGGGCAAATGATAATCCGGGCCGAGCATTTCGATTGCTCCCTGCTCGCCGTAATTACCAACCAGAATGCCAAAATTAACCTGCCCTTCAGGGGAAAGGGAATCGCGAACCCCGGCGACGGTTTTCACCAATTCCGGCCAGCCGATCTCTTCGCGCAGATCGTTGTTGTTGCGAAGCGCGAACTCTTTGAGCGGACCCGATGAAGCCAGGGGGACGATTACTGCGCAAGCATAGGCACCACGAGTGGCCAGGCCGGTAAAGAAGACGGCTTCGATGATTCGCCGTGCAAGCCGGGGCAGGCCAGCCACCGTTCGCCTATGCACGCGCCCATCGCGAAGAGCATCGGGTAGGCGGCAGCCATGTAGTAGCCGCGGCCCCTGGCAAGGATGAAGAGTGCCAGAGGGATCAGGAACATCAAGGCAACCATCCGATAGCTGCGGCTGCGCAGAAAGGCGACGAGGCCCGCAAGAGCCACCGGCGAGGCGAAAACATTCATGCAAATCAGAAACTGGTCCTTGAGAAATCCGTCGGCGCGGCCCTCCCGCACATCGCGAATATGAATGTGCTGAAGGAAGTGGTAGGAGATGAAGCCGTGGTGAATCTGCCAGAGGAGATTTGGCAGGTAGATCAGGAGAGCGGTGGCGACGCCGGCCCAAAACCAACCGCTCAAAAGATTACGGCGCGCGCTGGAGAAAACCACGCCTCCGAGAACTCCTGCAATAAAAAACACAATCGCATACTTGGTCAGCAAACCTATGCCAATGGCTGCGCCAATCGCCAGCCACCAGCGCGGGTTCTCGCTTTTAAGCAGCCGGATCGTAAAGTATGCGATCAGCACCCACCAGAGAAAATCGAAGCTCGTGTATTGGAACTCCGTACCCTCGAAAAGTGGCAAGGGCGAGAGCGCAATCGAGAGAGCTGCGGCTCCCTGCGCCAGCCGACCACCGTCAAACTCGCGCGCCATTAACCCGGTGATCAAGATAGCCGCCGCCTGCGCAAGAACCGAGAAGAGCCGCAGTCCGACGAGCGAGAGACCAAAGATTTCGAGGCCGATGCGTTCTACAAACGGCGTAACGGGCGGGTAAGCAACGAAGCCCCAGTCGAGATGGCGCGCATCACTCAAAAACTGGAGTTCGTCGCGATGAAAGCCGTAGCGGCCATTGGTGGCGAGATGGAGCAGCGTGACGGCGGAGGCCACGCAAATGAGAATCGCCCATTCTGCCCGGTGCGGGGCAGCGAACGGTTCCAGACACTGCGCGCTCTGGATGGACGTACAGCGCGCTGCGCTCAATTCTCGCTCCAGAAGCTCTCACATCACGGTCTATGCTTTGGTTCCTGTGCGGACGGCCTCACGCTCAGCCCGTTGCTGCGGTGAGGCGATTTTGACGGTGGTCATTCCTGCCGCGACCGCTGCGGCGATGCCCATATCCGTATCTTCAAAGGCCAGGCAGTGCTCGGGTGCGATGCCGAGCCGTTCTGCGGCGAGCAGAAACGCATCCGGGGCAGGCTTGCTGTTGACGTAATCTTCCGAGCCAACGATGGTCTCGAACCTGCTGATCAAATCGAGCGCGTCGAGAGCGCTTGTCACCGAGATTCGCCGTCCACCCGAAACGACGCCAAAGGGAATCCGACCGTGCTCAGCCTCGATCAGTTCCAGAACCTCGGGGATGGCTTTGAGCTGCGGCAGTAACTCGAAGTAGAGTTCCTCCTTGTGCTCAGCCAGAGCCTCTACGGGCATTGCGAGGCCGTGCATTGCATTTAGCGTGGCGATAATCTCGCGCGTGGGTTTCCCACCCCACGAATAAAAAAGATCCTCTGGAAAGGGGCAATTCCACTCCGCTAAGGCCGTCCTCCATGCTAAGTAGTGCAGCGGCATGGAGTCGACGATGGTGCCGTCGCAGTCGAAGAGATAGGCACGAAAGTCGCCGTGTGGTAAGTCAAGTTTCATGCGGTGCAACCGCCTTCCCCAGGTTTGGTGGGCTCCATTTTCAGAGCATTGTTGAAGCGGTTGAAGTAGTTGAACAGACCGATGGCGCAGAGCAATTCCACAATCTCGCCCTCTGTGTAGAAAGATCGTATCTCTGCGAATTGCTCGTCACTCACACCGTTGGCGTTGCACGTGACGGTCTCGGCCAGGCGCAATGCTGCCTTTTCTGCGAGGGTGAAATCATCGCGCTGGGGCCATTCTGACAGATGGGCGAGTTGATCGTCGCTCCAACCCAGGTTCCTGGCGAGGATCGTGTGGCTGGCCAGGCAATAGGGCGTCTCGTTCACTTGGCTGGTGCGGACGATGATCAATTCCTTAAGCTTTGCCGGGACCGTGCCTGTGTTCAGAACCGCGCCGAAATGGGCTTGCATGGTCGTGAAAATCTCAGGCCGGTGGGCCATCACCCGGAACATGTTCGGCACGTTGCCCCGCTGGCTAAAGACTTTGTCATAGAGCGTGACCATCTCAGGGGTCACTTCGCTGCGTTCGAGCCGCGAGATTCGGGACATCTGGCCCTCCTGTATGCTTCTCCTATGGTATCGCCCCGCCAGTTCCGCGTGCTTGGAGAGCAAATCATGTAGACTTCTCCGGACCTGAAGAGGCCTTCATGTATGGAGCAATCCTGGCGGCAACGCGCGGCCAAAGGGCGCGGGCGGTTTTTCGGAGCCATGAGCATGGGGCAGAGAATGTCGGAATGTTGGACCCGGGCAGCCGAAAAGAGGCGGAATTTTGACGAGCTTCGCCCTCTCTGCTACCTTGATAGAGGACAATTCACGCCAGACACTCCTCAGTAGCTCAATGGCAGAGCATTCGGCTGTTAACCGAAGGGTTGTAGGTTCGAGTCCTACCTGAGGAGCCAAAACACCAATAAAATAAGCACTTTACAAACCGCCCCAAAAGGCGGTTTTCTTTTTCTCACGCGAATGGCTGTTTTGATGGCTGTTCTGAAAAATATTTTTTATTTTGCGCAGAATCGCACTGGCCCAGCCTCCAACCGGCACCCGACTCTCTCGACGAGAAGTCGAATCCCACTCTCCCGCCATTACATCTTCTGGGCTTTTGAACAGATTCCAAGGGCCACTCCACAGGGTGTACGGAGTGGCCCTTCCCAACAAATATCGGTAATGGGCCGTTTACCGTCCCCGATCGGCTGTTTGCCGTCTCTTGAAGCGAACCCCTTGAATTGGCGCCACTTCAAGGGGTTCGCCGAGGGCGACTTCGACGACACCCTTGGCTGGGGATTCATCTTCGAGGGTCTCGGCACGAGCAATTTCGTCGTTGCCCGCGATTTCTTGATCGACCGAAAGAGTCTTTGAAGAAGACAGTTCTTCCGTCTCTGCATCGACCAACTCCTCGACCTCTTCCGTCTTGCCAAGCAGTTCCTTGTCGATCTCCGCGAGGCGCTGCTCGTACTCTTTGAGCTTCGTCTCATAGGGGCTTTGGTGGCCGAGCGCGCCGTGCAAGCGGGTCAGTGTGGACTCGTTTTCGAGAATGGATGCCTCCGTTTCGAGGATCTTCGACGGCAGGTCGCTGCCACGGCGCAGAACGGAAGTGAGTAGGGATTGGGCTGATGGCAACCCCATGTGGGCTTCCGGGCGCGGCACATCGAACCATTCGCCGGCCAAATTGTAGCGGACAGCCGTGATGTCCGTGATGGTGCCGAGTTCATCCTTGATGAGGGCGTCGCTGACTGCCAGGGGAATGTCGAGGCCGTTGACGGTGAGCTGCGATGTGCTGTCGAGCCGCTGCACCCGCTGCTTGCCCACGCGAAGGCCGCGCTTGACCAGTTCCCGCCAGATCCGCGGCCAGCCATAGGCGCCGCGGAATTCTGCGTACACCGCGCTGATATGCGCCAACAGAG
>JBEKCA010000110.1:0-16024 GCA_050015115.1 Occallatibacter sp. | reverse complement strand
GATGTAGCCGCCCTCGTTGTAGCGTTCGTCGAGCACCAGAGCCTGTTTGTCGAGTTGCGAATAGAAGTAGCGGTTGAAGTTGGTATAGCCCGAGCCGCCTGTATTGGGCATGTAGACGTAGGCCACCTTGCCGCCGGAGAGTTCGTCGACCTTGCGGCGGTTCGATTCGACCCAGTCCAGATTTCGGAGTCCATCCTCGTCGGCGATAGGCACCACGGTGACGTCTTTGGCGTCTTTGCCATCGATGTTATAAGCGATGCGCAGCACCGTCTGTTTGCCGGCGGTCCCATCAAAGAACTCATAGAGATTGTCGCTTGCGTGCAGCTCGCGTCCGTTCACTGCCAGCAGATAAGCGCCCTCGTGGATGTAGACGCCAGGCAGCGTCAGCGGTGAGGCCAACCCAGGGGTCCAGTTCTGGCCGCCGAGAATCTTGGCGATGCGATAGCGGCCATTCTCAACCTCGTAATCGGCTCCGAGCAGGCCGGTCTTTGGGCCGTCGTCAGGCAGGTGCGGGCCTCCCAGGAACATGTGGCCGATGGTGATCTCGCCGAGCATTTCGGTCGAGAGATACGTGAACTCGTTGCGCGAAGCAAGGCCATCAAGGTAGGGCCTGTACTTGGCTTCGATTTTGGGAATGCTGAGACCGTGCGTGTGAGGGTCATAGAGGAAGTCGCGCTCGATGCGCCATGTCTCGTGATAGATCTGCCGCCACTCGGCGCGAGGATCGACGACAGTTTCCAGATTTCCCAGGTTGAGTGGTTTGCCGGGCGAGCCGTCTCCGGGCTTCAAGTCGTCCGCTGGGGCGATGGTCCATCCACCCTTACGCGAATAGAGAACCTTGGAACCATCGAAGGTGACGGTAAAGGAGTCGATGTCGTTCAGTACTGTTTCCGGCTGGCGTTTCTCGAGAGTGAATCGCCAGAGGGCGCGAATGCCTGGAGCGCCTCCTTCGTTGCTCGATCGACCGAAGGGAGCCGTCTCGGCTAGATAGAGAACGCCAGTCTTGCCGACGGAGATTCCGCCGTAGTTGCGAGACGGAATGGGCAGAGCCAGGATGCGATCACCGATCTTTTCGAGGTCCATCTTGACCTCGACCGGCTTGTCCACACCTTTCTTTTCAGCGTCCTTCTTGTCGTCGCTCTTCTTGTCTTTGTCCTTTTTGTCGTTGTCCTTTTTGTCGGCGTCTTTGGCGTTTGCGTCCTTATCGTCGTCTTTTTTGGCCTCATCCTTTATCTTTTCGTCGTCGCTCTCGGGCGGGACCGGCGAAGCACCGTCCTTGGCCAGAACAACAACGTATGCGGCGGTAGTTTGTGCGCGGTCAAGCGACGAGAGATCGATTCCGGCATTGGAAGGGCCGTCGTCGGTGGAGGCCAGGAAGTAAAGGTACTTGCCGTTGGGGTCGAAGACCGGGCTGAAGGCGTCGCTCATGCCGTCGGTGACCTGGGTGAACTTGTGGGTCTCCAGGGAGTAAAAGAAGATGGCGCGCAAGTGGTTTTCCAGGTCGCGATGGTAGGCGAGCCACTTCGAATCGGGAGACCAGACGGGGCCGAAGTCGGTGCCGAAGGTACCCTTATCGACAAGGACGGGCTTCCCCGCAGGCACATCGACGGTCCACAAGCGCAGGTGCTTGTCGAAGTAGGCGATATGTTTCGAGTCGGGCGACCAAGTGGGGCTATAGAAGTAGCTTGGCTCGGGGCCGAGGTCGATGACCGTGGGCGGTTTGAAGCCGGTCTGATCGTGCAGGTAGAGCTGGTATTCGCCCGAGGCATCGGAGAAATATGCGATGGTCTTGCCATCCGGGCTCCAGGAGGGGTCGCGCTCGGCCACTCCCGGGGTTTGGGTAAGGTTGCGTGTGTCGCCCTTCTCGGCTGGGACGGTGAAAATCTCCCCATGCGCCTCAAAAACAGCGCGGGCTCCTGCCGGCGAGAGCTGGGCGTTTTGAATCTCTTCCGAGGCCAGATTTACCCTATGGGGCGCAAGACCGGGCAATTCGCCGTGAATCTGAATCGAAACGGTGCGGTCGGCACTACTGGCCAGATCGAGCAGATGAATCGAGCCGAATTGTTCATAAACAAGCGCGCCGGGAGCGGCCTGAAAAGATTTCAAATCCAATCCTGCATTAGGAACCACCTGCGAGACCTGCCGCGAACCTGTGTCGTAGCGGTAAAGCGAAACCGGACCGAGATTCTTTCCCGTGCTGTCGCGGTCGGAGAGAAAGTAAATCGCGTTGCCTACCCAGACCGGGTTCGAGTCGTTGGAGTTGTCGCGCGGTACCTTTTGGAGGTCGAGAGTCTTGAGGTTGACGATCCAGATCGGAGTGGTCTGGCCTCCGGTGTAGCGTTTCCAGGCCGGCTCCCACTTGGTGAAGGGCTGGTAAGCCAGCGATTGGCCGTCGGGCGAGAAAGAACCTTCAAAGGCGGAGGGCAGAGGCAGCGGTTCGGGGATTCCGGAGCCGTCTGCGTGGACGCGAAAAAGTCTCAGGTAATGGCGGAAGCTCGAGGCCATGCTGACGACAAGGAGATCCTTGCTGTCCGGAGTCCAGCCGGCGACATAACTGCCGCTGGGGTGCCAGGTAACGCGCCGTGGAACTCCTCCTGCGGCTGGAATGACGTAGGCGTCAGTGTTGCCGTTGAGACGGGCCGAGTAGGCGACCCAGGCGCCGTCGGGCGAGTAGAACGGGCCGTTGGTCACCTTTCCATCCGATGTGAGGCGCTCGGCCTCGCCCCCCTGGCGGCTCACGGTCCAGATGTCGTCGGCATAGAGGAACGCGATCCTGTCCTGGTTCAGGGACGGGTTCCGAAGCAGCAGCGGCGACTGGGGGGCCGAAGCTGTGGAAGGAGCCTGGGCGCCTGAAAGGGTGGCAGAAAGCAACGCAACGGCGAACAGCGCAAAGGCGTGGCGGGAACAGACGCGAATCATGGAGCCTCCAAAGGGAACGATCGGTAGCAGAATCCAAGTCGAGAACAGACGCAAAAGGGGACGCAGATCCATGCTACGACGGGTGGGAGACGAATGTTTCCTGAAAACACTTGTTTTGACGGGGTTGTGTCCGATTTTTTCGGAATCCGGAACCTGCCGCGAGCCCTTTGCGTATCAGGCAGGGACGAGATACGATCTCCGGCGGCCGCCCCGGTGGCGTCAAGTTCGCCCGGACGAACCCGTGTCGCGTCCAGAGAGAGCGCGAAGAGTTGCGTACACTAAGGAGACCGGGCAGAGCACTTGTTCCGCACTCCGCTGTGGGGGATTTGCGAGCGGAGACAATGCCGTCCAGCCGGCCGGGGCGGCACTCAACGAGAAAGCAGGATCATGTTATTCAGTGAGGCCCTAAAACTCGCGCTGCAATCCTTGTGGGCCAACAAGATGCGCACGATTCTCACCCTGATTGGGATGGTGATCGGGGTGGCGTCTGTGATCATGGTGGTCACGTTGACCAATGGGGCCAAGCAATATGTCACAACAAAGATCAATACCTATGGCGCCGACGTGGTAACGATCAGTAAGATGCCCGAGACGTTCATCACCATAGAGGAGTATCTCGAATTCAAAAAGCGAAGGGACGTTACCTACGAAGACTACCGTGCAGTGCTCGCCGATTGCAGGTCCTGCATGTCGATAGGCGCAGAGCGCGACACGGTTGGCAAGATCGTCTACGGAACCAAGTCGACGACAGATACAAATATTCGCGGCTGGACCTGGACCATGCCGGCGATCTCCAATCTCAACATTGACGAAGGACGCTCGTTTACCGAAATCGAGGACGAGCACGCCAACCACGTGGCGATCGTCGGCGCTGATATTGCAGACAATATGCTCGGGGGCGGTGACCCGCTGGGGAAAGAAATCCGCGTGGACGGCATCGGCTATACCGTCATAGGCGTCGGAGAGCGGCAGGGCAAACTGGGGGCCATCAGCCTGGACAACTGGGTCTCCATTCCACTCGCCGCATTTCTGCAATCCTATGGATATAACGCGACCATGGAGATTTTTGTAAATGCCGGAGGCGGCGGTGAGGTGATGGACGCGGTTTTCGGTGAGCTGCGCACGATCAT
This sequence comes from Occallatibacter sp., assembly GCA_050015115.1. Classification (GTDB taxonomy): domain Bacteria; phylum Acidobacteriota; class Terriglobia; order Terriglobales; family Acidobacteriaceae; genus Telmatobacter. The sequence continues at coordinate 11,975 of JBEKCA010000110.1, read as the reverse complement.
GCGTTCCCGCCGGCATCTGTCGCCGGACGCGGCGGACACTTTTTCTATCGATACCAGCGCCACGTTTCAGAATTTTCTGGGCAAAATCCTCTCCAGTTTTGGAGCAGTGGTCGTATCCATTGCTGGCATCTCGCTTATTGTGGGCGGCATCGTCATCATGAATATTATGCTGGTGTCGGTCACCGAACGCACGCGAGAGATTGGTGTTCGCAAGGCCCTGGGCGCACGGCGAAAAGATGTTCTGATGCAATTTCTCATCGAGTCCGCAACCATGTCCCTGGCCGGTGGCATTGTGGGCGTCATCACTGGCATCGGCCTGGCCAAAATTATTACCCTGGTTCTCGATTTCCCCACGGAAGTGGAGCTCTGGTCTATCCTGATCAGTCTTTTTGTCGCGACCGCGGTTGGTCTTTTCTTTGGCGTCTACCCCGCGTACAAGGCCGCGCAGCTTGACCCAATCGTTGCCCTTCGATCGGAGCTATAGGGATGAGATTCCGCGACTCAAAAGAATCCGTGCTATTGGCACTCGATACTTTGCGCAAAAACAAGCTGCGCTCAGGGCTAACAGTGCTTGGAATCTCCATCGGCATAGCGACGGTGATCCTCATTTCGTCAGCGATTAACGGACTCAATAGCAATATCGACGATTTCGTCAAATCGCTAGGCACCAATGTCCTATTGGTCTACCACTACATGCCCTGGGGCGGTCGGCCCACCACCGAAGAGCTTAATCGCAAAGAGATCACCTACGCGGATGGCGTAGCCTTGCGCGGCCTCCCGCATATCGTTGCCGCCGACCCGTGGATCTCTTACCAGAATTTTCAGATGGGTCTCGGTTTTGTTTCCCTCAAGCACGCCGGGCGCGCGATTCAGAATACGATCCTCAACGGTTCGACCACGGCCATCAAAGAATCCGACAATCTGGTGATTCTCGAAGGCCGCATCTGGACCGAGGCCGAGGAAGAGCGCGCCGCGAAAGTGGTGGTCCTGGGCCATGATGCCGCCGAGGATCTTTTTCCCAACGAGTCTCCGATCGGAAAGGACATCGAATGCGAGGGCAGCGTCTTCACGGTGGTCGGCGTCTTCGATGCGCAAGTGCAGCCCTTCGGCAGCGGCCGCAACAGGAACGATAACTCGGCCTATTTCCCGGTTGAGACTTTCCACCAGCTTCATCCCGAGCTGAAGTATTACTGGGTTACGGTGAAGTACGACGATCCGGCCAACCGGGCGCTTGTTACGGAAGAGATTCGCGAGCTTCTTCGCATTCGTCGCAAGGTCCGCCTGGAGCAGGACGACAATTTTGCCATCTTCAGCACCGACTCGCTCACCCGGCTATGGAACTCCCTGACCAGCACTCTGTTTATCTTCATGGTCGCGGTATCTTCGGTAGGCCTGATGGTCGGCGGCGTCGGCGTCATGAATATCATGCTGGTCTCGGTTACCGAACGCACGCGGGAGATCGGCGTGCGCAAGGCGATCGGCGCTACCAGGAAGAATATCCTTCTACAGTTCACTCTGGAGGCAGTGACGCTCTGCGCGGTGGGTGGATTGCTCGGGATCATGGCCGGGGCCTTGTTTACGCTGATTCTGCATTTCGCCGTTTCCTTCCTTCATGCTGCGCTCTCGCTCACCTGGGTGGCGATCGCCTTTGTGGTCTCATGCGCGATCGGCCTCGTGTTCGGCATTTATCCCGCATGGAAGGCGGCTTCGATGGACCCAATCGAGGCTCTGCGGTATGAGTGAGGAATTTGTTGCAGTTGGCCCGATGGAACTCTCAAAAGCGGAACTATCCACACAATTCCTACGTACAAACGCAATATGCAATGCGTGGGTACATTAAGCTGGAACGGGATGGGGATGGGGCTGGCATGGCCGGCCAAACCGCTGCGGCGCGACCAGGAAGCCGGAAGAGAGGCCGCCAGCGCCAGACAGACCCCCACCGCAGGCCGCGCAGAGGATGGCTATAACCGTGTTGCGGTTGTCCGCCAGACGGGCGGGGAGGCACGCAGGTTGGAGATCGACAGCTCCCAGGACTGGACTCTGATCGTCCGCCGCTGCATGGACGGAGATTCCGGCGCATGGGCCGAGCTGGTCCGCACCCACCATCGGCGTGTCTACGGGCTTTGCTATCGCTTCACCGGCAACCCGTCCGATGCCGAGGACCTGACGCAGGACGTATTTCTAAAAGTCTATTCAAATCTGGCCAGCTTCGATCTTGGGCGCGGCTCCCTGCAGGTGTGGATCACCACGATGACCCGCAACCTGCTGGTGGATAACTTCCGCCGGACCAAGAACCTGCGTGTTACCGGCTCGCTGGATCAGGGCTGGGATAATACTGAAGAATTGAAGCCGGTCGACCGGTTGACGGCCAACGGACCCTCACCCCACGAGTCTGCGGCAAAAAAGGAACTGGCAAAGATGGTGCAGGAAGCCTTGGCGCGGGTCTCCGTCGAGCTGCGCGAGGCTGTGATACTCCGCGATTTACAGGATTTGGACTACAAAGAAATCGCGCAGGTGCTGGAAATACCCGAAGGAACGGTCAAGTCCCGCATCAGCAGGGGCCGCGCGGAACTGGCGAGGCTGCTGGAACGTAATAGACGGGAGGTGATGTAACCATGGCAGGGCGCACATTCATTCCGAACTCTCCAGCCTGCGGGCAATGGGAGACACTTTTGGCAGACGCGCTGGACGGGCTGCTGAGGCCCGCGGACGAGGCGACGTTTACCTCTCATATGGCCGTCTGCCAGGCCTGCACGGCGCTCTTTGAAGAGGCGCGCCGGGGCCGCGAGTGGCTGGAGTTTCTCTCCGCTGAGCCGGAGGTGCCCTTCGGTCTTTTGGACAAGATCCTCGCTCAGACCGGCCCCGGACAGGTGGCCGGCTATGGACTCGTGACCGGCGGCGGCAATGTGGTGCCGATAACTCCGGCCTGGCAGCGTCCGGGCTTTGTGGGCAAAGTGCGGCGATTTGCCGAGCCACGGCTGCTGATGACGGCCGCTATGGCCTTCTTTTCCGTCGCCATGACGCTTAACCTGACTGGCGTCCGCATCTCCGACCTGCGGCTGGCCGATCTCAGGCCCAGCACGATTCGTTCCTTCATGGAGCGCAGGCTGACGGCAGCCTCAACCCCGATCATCCGCTACTACGACCACTTGCGGCTGGTTTACGAGGTGCAGACCCGCATGAGGGAGCTGCGCCAGTCGACTGAAGGCACCGGAAAGGGCGAGGGCGAAGAGAACCGGCCAAAGCAGCCGGACGCGGCGCCGGGCGAGTCGAAACAGGCTCCAGCGCACAAGGATGGAGGCTCAAGGGTCGATCCGCCACAGCAGTCGGGCGATCCGGCGATTGAGCCCAGTCTCAATGATTCAGAGCAGTTAGACGCTTCCCTGAGGCTTCAGGAACGGCCCGCGCATTCCGGCGGCTCCGCTAAGGAAATACGGGAAAGGGGCACAGTATGGACTGCGTAAACCACAGCGGCGTAGGTGCGGTATATTTTTGCCAGAATTGTGGCAAGCCGCTCTGCGTCAATTGCGTCTCCTCTGGGGTGCTGCGGCATGGATCCAGCGGACAGATTCTCTGCGATGCCTGCATCACGGCATGGAAGAGTTCTCCAGCGCCCTTTGTGGCGCCGCCACCAAGCGGGCCCAACCCTATAGTGGCCGGCATTCTGGGGGTGATTCCTGGCGTGGGCGCGATGTATAACGGCCAGTTCTTCAAGGGCTTTATTCATGTCATCATTTTTGCAGTGCTGATCTCGGTGACCAGCGCAGTTCATGGTGGCTTGGATGTTTTCTTTGGTCTCATGATCCCCGCATGGGTGCTTTACCAGGTCTTCGAGGCATTCCATACGGCCAAGGCGCTGAGAGACGGCCAGCCGGTTCCCGACCCCTTCGGATTGAACGAGGTTGGCAACTGGCTCAATCTGGGCGGCAGACCGCGAAATCCGGGCCAACCCGGCGCGGGTCCATTTGCGGGCGCAGGTCAGACTCCGTATGCGGGGCAGACTCCGTATGCCGGTTATGCCCCCGGCGCGTACCAGCCACCTTTCAGCCCTCCTCCGGCCGGGTCTGTCGATCCCAACGTGCCGCCCGCACCTCCGGGCCCTCCTGAATATTGGTATCCGTTGTTCTGGCGGCGCAAAGAGCCGGTGGGCGCCGTGGTGCTGATTGCCCTCGGCATTCTGTTTCTACTTGGCCAACTGGACGTGTTTCGTGGGCGCCTCCTGGAATTCACCTGGCCACTCTGTTTGATCGCACTGGGCGTGTGGCTGATGGTTCGCCGTCTCGGTGATTCGCAAGGAGGTCCCAAATGAACCACTACATCATGATTCACCGACTGCGCGGTCCCGCTTTTCTGTTGCTGGTTGGAGTTCTTGCACTGCTCAACCAGGCCGACATTCTAAGCTGGGGCAAGAGCTGGCCCTTGTTTCTGATCCTGGCCGGAGTGCTCAGGCTGGCTGAACGCGCGGCGATCGAAACCGGCGGCTATCCGCAGGTGCCCATTCCGGGCCAGCCGTACGCAACGCCTTACCCCGGTTCAAATCCGGCCTCAAACCCAGGCTCAAATCCGGGTACGAGTCTGGAGCGCGCACCGCAGGCTCCGATTGTGGGGAGTTCGGCCTCCTCTGAGGCATTTTCGCAGGAACCCGAAAAGGGACCTGAGGGAGGACAATTATGAGCAGCGTACCTCCAAACATGCCACCGGGAGGCAGTCCACCACCCCCGTTTCCACCCTATGATCCGAAGACGCAGTACCGAGTCTATAAAGAGCAGCAGAAGGCAGCCTGGCGTGCGCAGCGCGAGGCCTGGAAGGCTCAGCATCGCGCCGCGAAGGCAAGCTATGCCGGAGTCTATGGCCCGCGAGTTCCTTCGATCGTCGGTCCTGTCATTCTGATTGCCGCAGGCGTGGTCGCTCTGCTGGTTCTGACCGGCCACATTGCGGGCGGGGAATTCTGGGCCTGGTACGGCAGATGGTGGCCGCTGCTCCTGATCGCCGCCGGACTGGCTTTGCTGGGCGAGTGGGCGCTGGATCTGCGACGTGAGGTCCCGGTGCGGCGCGGCGGCAGCTTTGTGGGTATCATCATCACGCTGTCCGTGCTGGGCTTCTGCGCATCCGGATGGACCCATATGGGGCCATGGTTCAATCATTGGGACGGCGACAACAACGACTTCTTCAACTCCTTCGGCCAGCCCGAGCACGATATGGACCAGCAAGTGCTAAGCGCGGAGATTCCCGCCAAAGCCACGATCGATATCGAGAATCCTCGCGGCGACGTGAGCATTACGGCGGGCGACGGGAACACTGTCGAGGTGCAGGCGCACGCAGTGGCCTATGCCAATTCGGACATGGATGCGACCAAGATTTTTGCCGCCGAGGCTGCGCATCTGACCGTCAGCGGCAGTTCCGTGCTGGTGAAGTCGGAAGGCAACTCAAGCGGGAAGCTGAACCTCACCCTTACCGTTCCACGTAGCGCCAAAGTCACAGTCGACGCCGGCAAAGGCGACGTGACTGCGGCGGGGCTAGGGACCGGCATCAGCGTCAAAGCGCATGGAGACGTCCACCTCAGCTCGATTGTGGGGTCCATCGAGGCTCACTTCTCCGATGGCAAGCACGACTTCTCAGCCCACGACGTTCAAGGCGACGTGACCGCCGACGGCGATCTGAACGACGTTACCTTGTCCGACGTCAGAGGCAAGATTACACAGAGCGGCGAGATCCTCGGCGATGTGCATCTTGAGAGCATTTCAGGGCCAGTGCACATCCACACCTCGGTGACTGACTTGCAACTGGGCGAGCTGCCGGGCGATCTGACTCTCGACTCCGACGATCTGCGCATCAACCAGGCCAAGGGCCAGGTGCGGGTGAAAACTCATTCAAAAGATGTGAGTCTGAGCCAGATCTATGGCGACATCGTCGTGGAAGACCGCGACGGAAGCATCTCGGTTGAGCCGGCGGGCTCCTACGCAGTGGACGCCAGGAACGGCAAGGGGAACGTCGACTTAACGCTGCCCGCCAACGCCTCGGTCAACGTGGAGGTTAGTACGCGCAACGGCGACATTATCTCCGATTTCGCCTCCCCTTCGTTCAATGGAGGCGATATCAAGTCCGCAACCTTCCGCATCGGCTCCGGAGGACCGAAGGTCGTACTAAGCGCAGAAAACGGCGATGTGCACATCAAAAAAGGCCCACCTCCGCCGCCTCTGCCACCCACGATCAACGAGTCTAAGGCTCCGGCTGCTCCAACGCCTCCGAACGCGCCCCATCTGAAACCGTCCAAGACGCTGCCCGCTGAGCCGGTCACGCAATAGCTGCTGCCCGAGCTCAAAGAACCCAAAACCGGCGCGGGAGGGTTCAACCTCCCGCGCCGGTTTTGTAGCGCTGGTCTCGAGACCGGCTGCACTGGCGGCGTCCACGCCGACGGATCTCGCCGATTTGCAGTTAACCTCTCAGACCGCGATTCGCGGCACTCGCGCCCCGATGCGAGTGAAGATCTCCCAGGGAATCGTCCCCGCCGTGTCTGCATGGTCGAAGGCGGTAATGGATTCAGATCCGTTGCTTCCGTTTTGCGTTCCGAGAATCACCACCTCGTCGCCGGGAGCGACGCCGGAGATCTCGGTCACGTCGATCACTGCCTGGTCCATGCTGATGCGGCCCACCAGAGGCGCTCGCTGCCCGCGAACCAATAGACTGAAGCGGTTGCCAAGACGGCGGTCGAGGCCGTCGGCATAACCTACGGCAAGCAGCGCCAGCCGCATCGGCTCAGTAGCCACAAAGGTCCCGTTATAACCCACAACGGAGCCGGCGGGAATCTCGCGAACGCCGGCCACGCGGGTCTTCCACGCAAGCACCGCCTGCAAGCTGGCGCGAGCAGCAACGAGAGGGTCGGGTTCTCTCGATTCAAACTGCGGATCGAATCGCGGAATCACCCCATAGAGTGCCAAGCCCGGACGCAGCAGCGCCTTCATTCCATGGCGTGCGGCCAGAGCGGCAATTGTGGGAGCATGGCCGGCTAGAAGCGCTGCGGAGCTGCCCACATTGAGCCAATCCGGCAACTGCCCCGTGGCCCCAATCCGGCCCAGCACCGAGTCAAGCCGATTGAGCTGCTCCCCAGTCACCCTGCCGTCGGCCTCGTCGGCGGCAAAGAGGTGAGTCATCACTCCCTCCAGGCGAAGCGGCGACCCTGGGGCAAAGTGGGCGAGGACCTTGGTTAACTGATCTGGAAGCACTCCCTGGCGGCTCATGCCGGTGTCGATCTCGAGATGCACGGGGATTGATCCAGGCACTGCACCGGTCGCATGCGCAGCTACTTCCAGCTCTACCAACTGCCAAGGCTCCCAGGCAACAGCAGTGAGACCATGGCGGACAAGTGCCTCTCCCTGGCCGGGAAACGGGCCGCAGATCACCAGAATTCGGACGTCGGGGCAAAGAGCGCGGGCGGCCAGGCCCTCCTCAACGCTGGTAACGCCCAGCCAACAGGCCCCGGCGCGGACCACAACGGGCGCGCAGACGTTGAGCGAATGGCCGTATGCGTCGGCCTTGACGATAGCCAGCAGCTCCGCATGGGGTGCGGCTAGCGTTGATAGAAAGCGGAAATTATCGTCAAGAGCGCGGGCGTGGATCTCAACCCGGCAGGGGCGTGTTGTCATCAGGGAGTCCAAGCCTTAGTTTAGCGCGGTAAGGCGCTAAGCTGACTTGAGCAGAGCAAATGCCACGACTGTCTCGTCCTTCGACGGGATCTCGGCGAGCAGATCAGCCTCGAGATCAAAGGGAACTTCCATCTCGCAAGCCGCCACATCGGCTTCGCTGGCTCCCTTAAAGCACAGTTCGCAGTGAGCCAGGGCCTGGCCATCTCCCATGCGCACCGGCGGACCAAAGAGACGGCAGGTCATCGGCCTCCATTTGTAGACATCGCAGCGGCCGGTCTCAGTATCGAGCGCCGGGCAAGGTGCTTCGTTGGCAAAGTTCTCAAAACGCTCACGGTCCTCTGCTGAGGTACCCAGCGCGCCCGTCTCAAAATTGCCGGGAAAACTCGCCTCATGCTCGACCAGCCACATGGAAGCGCGATGCTCGATCTCTCTGGCCAGATCCCGCTCGGTGGACCGCAAAACGTCCATACCCTCTTGCAATCGCGCCGCGTCAAGCGGACTTAGCACGAATGCCCCATGGCAGCACTGCGAACAGCCCAGTTTGCAAAGCAAATGTTCGCCCGCGCGTTCGGCCGCCTCAGCGAACGAAGCGCTCATAATCTGAACCAGCAAAGAATCGCCTGAGGGCAGGGACATATCGCAGAGGATAACCGATTGCCCTCACTTTGTGCAGGCGTTAATGTTGCATTGGAGGTTCCCCATGTGCAAAAACGGCAGTACCATCATGACCGGTCACCGTTACCGGAATGCACCGGCCGCAATCGAATGGCTCACCAATGTCTTTGGATTTGAACGCCGTGCCGTCTATGAGGGCGAAAACGGGAGCATCGCCCACGCCGAATTGACCCTGGGAAGCGGCATGATCATGCTCGGCTCCGGCAAGGACGACGCGTACGGCAAGGGCTTCAAAACCCCCGCGGAACTTGACGGCATCGAAACGCGGAGCGTCTACATGGTGGTAACCGCGCTGGAGGGAGTTAGAACCAAGATAGAGGACGCCGCCGACTGGTTGCGCTGGCGATGGATCGCGGTATTTTGCGCCGTGGCTTTTGCCGGAGGCTTTGCCATGCACTGGGCTGTATCCATGAAAGCCACGGACGCTTTGAACGAGCGCCAGGAGTGGATCGAGCAGCACTGGCAGCAGCCCCAGCCTCAACCGGCCGAGACGAAGCCGCAAGGCGGCAAGCAGACAAAGTCTCTAAAAATTACCAAGTCAGGACAGGCCAAGCAGGACCAGCCGGTCACGCAGACGCCGGTTCCAGAGGAGCAGCCATAAGCTTTACCGTTTTGGGCTTTTCGCCAGGGAAAGGCCTATTTTCTGGCTCCGAGACGCCGTAGCCCTTGTTGGTATAATTCTCGGCGATAGCTGCTAAAGCTTTTACCGGTTCTCAAAAACGAGTCACAAGGAGCTCTCATGTCTTTCCCCGAGATCCAGATCGGCGATGACCTTCTTGACTACCAAATGGTAGTGTCCGTCCAGGTCACACAGGAACTCAACCAGCACTGGCGCTGCGCCATTGCTTGCCGTCAGACCGAGGATCAGCAAATTCCCATCGAGAATTATATTGGTAAGCCCATTGAAATCAGGACCGTTGACGGCCGGGGCATCGAGTGCATCCACTTCTCCGGCTTTATTCAAAAGGTAAACCTGAAGTATGAAATTCAAGGCAGCTATACCGCGCAACTGCTTGCCGTTAGTTCCAGCTACCTCATGGATGTAGCTCCGCGTAAGCAGAACTACACAGGGAAGACGCTCTCCTCTATAGTGGGTACGATGGCTGGCCGTGCTGGCCTTGTCGCCGACATGAAGGCCGATAACAGCAAGGTTTTTAATTGTGTTCAAGACAACGAGACAGATTTCTTCTTATTGAACCGCCTTATCGGAAACCATGGCTGCTGGCTGCGCGCAAATGCGGACGGCATCGAGGTTGCCGAAAGTTTTCAGAGCGGAAGCACAGTCGAATGGCGCGGTGAAGATGGTCTGATCGACTTCCGTATAGATGGCGAGCTCGTTTCAACAATCTTCAACTGTTCACAGCCTGAATATTACAGTTCGGTGGAATGGCTGACCGGCCCAGTGCAATCGGCATCGAAGATGCTTCAAGAGGCTGGACGCTCTGTTAGCGGCATGATCACCGCTACCGGCCATTCCCGCAGTCAGACGTTGATGGCCGGGAATACAGTCGAGATTGACGGCAACATAAGCGCCAAGGGAACCTATGGCCTGATAAAGGTCGAGCACCGCTGGGAAGGAAGGGGTTACACGAATTTCTTCGTCTGCACGCCGTGGAAGAACTATTGTAACCCACAACCCAAAAAAGATGAATCGGATGAACGTGTAATTTTTCAGGAAGCGTAACGGATCAACCAACAGGGCGCGCTGGATCTCCCAAAGAGCAGATAAATCAAATTTTAGAGGAGTGTGTTTTTATGGCCCAACCGTGCAATACAACTGTCACCGTCGATGGAAACAAATTTGATGCTCATACGGCTCATGTCGGTATTTCAACCGTGCATGACCACACCGGAATGCCTCAAGTAGGTGGGCCGCATTACACCATCGATTGCAGCGTCGATCTTCACGATACGGTCAATATTCCGTACACCACACTCAGCAGACTGTACGATCTAGCGAACATCGTCAATCGTGACAAGATCGTTCCGATCAAAGTGGAGTTCTGGACGGACGAGACCCAGGATGATGCCATCTGCACCTACAGCTTTGACGGATGGATTAGTGAATTTCACACCATAGGCGGAGCAAGTGGCGAAAATCACTCTTTGCAAATGACGTTTATTCCTAAATTGGATGAGCGACAGTACGTCAGTATGAAGATGGGGAACTAGTATGGAAACGATGTACGTGTCAATACCGCCCGTCGTAGTGTACCGACCCCAGCCTGACGAGGTTCTTCGCGATCCAGGCGGTTGGGTCGAGATATTTGATTACGCTGAAGCCGCGCGACTTTCCGCCATTGAACCGGTGATTGTTGTCAGCCGTAGTATGGGGACCATCAGCAGCAAGAATGCTCAAAATATGGATGCTGAATGGATAAGTATGCATCCCTTTGTTGTCTATAGTGGAGGGCCGGACGATCTGCATTTTTTTCGCCAATCCGGTCCACCGCCCATTGCAAACGCGGCGCATTACCAGCAGCGCAGCGCCCTTAAAGCCAAGCTGCAACACATGGTGATGGTTCAGAAGAATGGAACGAGTGAGAGCGAACCATCCAAACTCGTGATTCTCAACGCGCAGAATTGGAAAAGCACGACACCGCATAAAGAAAAGCCGTGGTACAATAGTTGCGGCGCCAAAGCCACAGGCAGCGCTGTACTGCACGAGGGAGCAGACATTGTCGGGATGATACCTACTGTTGGGTGGTGGGAGGGCGGTTTACAAATCATAGTGGGTGTCATAAGCACGGACTGGAGGGATTCATCCACCCTGGGACAAACCGGCAAAGGACTGACTGTGATTGGAACCGCTACCACGGTCGGAAAGATGGAAAAAGTTGCTTTCATCATCGGAAAAGCGTCGCCAAAGCTTGTGGAAGGTATACCTGCCGTTGGCTTTTTCGCTGGCCTCGCGTCTATGGGTGTAGATGGACTGAGCGCAGTACAAAGCTACAACGCATGCAAAGCGACGGATGCACCATGAAACTACAAAAGGAAACAACGAAACGCATTTATTTAGGTGTAGTATTCGTTGCGACAATCACTCCCATTTTGCTTCTGCTCTATCATATCGGAAGATTTGATTTGGCCTACCCAGTTTTGTGTTCTATCGGTTCAATTGAAATAGCAATCTGGGTAAACAGAGAGTTGCTAGGCAAATTGTGGTTTTGGACCACGATGTTGATCATTTCTGCGCTGCACGGATATATAGTTCTGCATGTTCAGTGGAAGGAAGGTCGAGTGCCAGTGCAAATGCTATTTCTGTTCATGTTAGTGGATTTTGCAGTCATTCTAGGCATCCTCAACTTAGTAGGAAAGGTGTTTGGGGCTGAGGCCCCGCAGAATACTTCCCAGGAATGAGTAGCCAATACCTGATCCAATCGATTTTGTCTTTTTTGCAGGGGTTTATCGGTCCCGAGGTGGTCGTACAGCGTACAGTTTGACCTTCCTGATTCGACTAAAGCCGGCTCTGCGCAAGAATCTGTAAAAACCGTCATTTTGCGGGCTTTTTGAGGTTTGGCCCATTTGGCTACACTCATCCCCTATCCGGCAGTTGATCTGTTGAAATCGCCTGGAAGGATAGACTGGTAGCGGTTTTTCATTGCCATGGGGGTTTCACCGGATGGGTGATCTGTCAGGGTCGGAGATTTCCGTTTT
>JBEKCA010000109.1:0-16743 GCA_050015115.1 Occallatibacter sp. | reverse complement strand
ATTCTGAGGGCTACCCTACGCCAACCTGCTAACTTGCGAACCCGCGTAGCGTAGGCCAACTCGCCAGTTTTGACTCAAGATCTGCAACAATACCTTGGAATCTCAGGATCAGCCCCGGTCAAGCGCCTTCAAATGGATGCTAGACAGGCCGCATCGCTCGAAAGACAGCCACGAGATGCCATCCGACGGTGGCGAAGATCACGACAATAAAAGCCGGCGGCGCAAGCGCTGGAATATCGTTGGTGCCTTCCCTGATCCCCGCCAAAATAAACCACTGAATGCATAGGAAGAGAGCGGTCAGCTCGGCCTTGATCCAGGCCAGCATCTGCCGGGTCAATGTCTGGATGCGTTCACGGCTCTCGGCCGTCAACTGGACTGCGGATCTGACGCCGGTGGGCAGCAGCGAAATGACAGTGATGAGCACGTAGAGCCCCGCGGCGACCACCGGCAGCATAATCAGCGCCGCTGGCGAACCCCATCCATTGGCGTTGCCAGCGGCGTCGAAGTGGATCGGAATGCGCTCCGGCAAAGGCTCCGGTCCGTTGAAGGCCGCATAAGTGATCCAGGCCATCGCGGCCAGACAGGCCAGACTGAGCGCTTCAAGCAGTTTGCGCATGGTCTCCTTCTTTGACGGCTGTCTCGAAACGATGCACTTAACTCGAAACGCTACAAGCCTATACCCAATAGGATGTGAATCTTCGCCTCGATTGTATCGAAACGAGACAGTGGCCTTGCAATCTCGATTTTTGTGCAATCTCCGGTTGGCCTATGACTCACCCGGAATCCTAAATTCCCAGCGGTGCGATTTGTAGGAATGGGATAGTGAGTCAGTTTGACGCTTCTGTCCTCGGAGCCATGCAACTACCACAGATTCTCGCCTCCGGTGTGCGCAGAGGCTTTCCGCAACGGTGACAGGGAGGGCCATAGAGCAGGAGACGGTGATGCATCACTGCGTTAGGATTGGTTTCTCTCATGCCCGTCATCTGTTCATAACGGTCGAGGAGTGGCTTAAATCGTATCTCTGATTCCATACCCTTAAGCGGCAGGCCCCATTTCTGACGGAATTCCTTGGTCGCACCCATGCCTTCGCCATATAGCCGAAATACTTCGAGGTATTCGACTTCGTCGAGCATGGGCATCTCGGTTCTGCAGCGCCAACACCAGAGCATTTTCATACTTGTCCACTCTAATCATTGTCTCGGCGACGCGTTCCGAGCGGGGTAGTCTGCCACCCTTACCCGACTTGACTTGAAGGATGCCAACTAAGCATTGCTGTCGAGCCGGAAACCGCAACATTGCGGCTGTTTTACTCACCCAAAGCGGGCCCGCTTGACTGTCTGGCGGAAGTCCTCGCCGTTCATCTCGATGCGGACGCACATCTCGGCCAGACGTGACCGCATCCGGTCGCCAATCCGGTCGCCGAGTGTGTCCTCGTTGGTAGCGGGCTGGTTCCCCGTCTTATCGACTTTGAAGCCGGCCCCGGCGGGCAGGTCGAGATAATTGGTAGTGATGATCGTGGTCTGCTTGTCGTTGTAGCGGGTATTGAGGATCAGCGCGACCGTGTCCCAGACCCACTCGTTGGGCTTCTGCGCGCCCAGGTCGTCGAGCACTAGCACCTCCGCGGCAAAGACCGGTTTGAGCAGCTCCAGTTCCGTGGTTTGAACCTGCGAGTTGTAGCTGTTCTGGATGCTCTTGAGCAGTTCGCGATAGTCGCAGAAGAGGCCCCGCACACCGCGCTCCTGCACCAGCCGCTGGAGCACACCGACGGCCAGGTGAGTCTTGCCCAGGCCGGCTGTTCCCACCAGCAGGAGGCCATTGCCCACGGTATTGGCCGGGTAGGCCTCGACGAACTTGCGCGCGATCAGATGGGCTTTCGCCAGCGAAGCGTTTGCGCCCCGAAAGGCGGTCTCGTATGTATCGAGCGAACAATGCCGGTAGCGCTCCGGTATACGCGCCGAGACCAGGCGGCGCTCTTCGCGCTGCATCTCCTGGCATTCGCAGGGGCGCGAGACCCATTGGCCCTGGCCGTTGACTACCCGCACCAGTCCCACTCCATCGCAGATTTGGCATGAGTTCATCTCTTCAAGCCTAGCGTACTTGCCTGTTCAAAGCCGCGGTGCATCGCCTGAATCGAATTGTGGAAAAGCTTGGGATTCCCTACAATCAGTGGTCAGAGGTTGGGCCGAGCGTGCCGGCAAGAGCGACCTTTTCTCTAACTTCCAACCACTGAATAACTTTTACGGAGATGCTTACGTGAATCGAATGCTTCTGCGCATTGCTTTCCTCGGCCTTACAGGCTTTACGTCATTGGTGGGTCTTGCGGCTCAGGAACCGGCAACCCTGCCGGAGACCAAAGCGCCGGCACCGACACAGTCCGCACCACCGCCCACACCCGCGGCAGCCCCGCTATCGCCATGGCAAAGGGAGTTCAATGCGCGGTTGCAGACTGATTTCGGCTGGCTGGCCAGGTACAAGGAGGCTGATTTGGCGCTGGGACCCATCGCAAAGGGCGAGGATCGCGTGATCTTTATGGGCGACTCAATCACCGATCTGTGGAAGATCGAGGGCGCGGGTGGTTCATTTCCCGGCAAGCCCTACATCAATCGCGGCATCGGCGGCCAGACCACTCCGCAAATGCTAGTGCGCTTCCGCCAGGATGTGATCGCGCTGAAGCCGAAGGTCGTCGTCATTCTGGCCGGCATCAACGACATCGCCGGCAACACCGGGCCGATGACTCTGGAGCAGACCGAGGGAAATCTCGCCTCGATGGCCGAACTGGCGGCCGCAAACCACATCCGCGTGGTGATGTGTTCGCTTCTGCCGGCCTTCGACTTTCCATGGCATCCGGGAATGACCCCCGCGCCCAAGGTCTTGGCCGTGAATGAATGGATCAAGGCCTACGCAGCAGAACACGGCCACGTCTATGTGGATTACTACACAGCGATGAAGGACGAGCGAGGCGGACTGCCGTCAAATCTGAGCAATGACGGCGTGCATCCACTCCCCGCCGGCTACGCAGTCATGGCACCGCTGGTCGAGGCAGGGATAGAAAAGGCGCTAAAAGCAGCGAACAGCGATTAGCCTACAGGTGCGGATTATTTCCTCCCTCCTGCTGACCTCAAGCTTGGATAGGCCATCTCAGAGTCCCGCCGGTACTCCAAAGAGAACCCCCCTGGAGGTACGATCCGATCATTGTTCGCCTCTCCTTTGAAACTTCAGATTGTTGATCCTCCGTCTTCTATTCATGCGAATGCCTTTCGGCTGGCGTCTACTCGTGAATCGCAAACAGGCGTACGATGTCTGCATGAGGCGTCTCGCCGCAGTTGCGCTGATGGCCGCGGTAGTTGCGCTCCCGGTCTGCGCACAACGGGCCACAGGTCACGCTAGCCTCTCCAGCCACTCTTCAACGACTCCTCGTGGAGGCTTTCACTCGTCCGCACCAAGAGGTTTCAGCGCCCCCATTTCCAGAGGCTTCGCCAGTCCCGGAGCGCGCCCGCAATCCCTCTCGCCCCGCTTTGCAACCAATAGTTCTGTAGCCATAGCCCGCACCTCCCGGACAAGCGGACTCGGCAATGCAGGCTCGGGCAATCGAGGGCACGACGGGCACCATCGGAGACCGTACATCTCGCCTTATGGCGCAGGGGTCCTGTATGGTCCAGGCTACGGCGTGATCGATCCTTATCCCTTCGGCTACCCGGATACGGGGGGCACGGACGTCTCCGCCGCCGCTCCAGATCAGACCAACGCAGGGGGATACGATGCCCAGCCCGAAGTGCCCTGGCAGCCCCCGACCGAGGGCCAGCCGCCCGCCGCTGTCTCGAATCCCCCACTGGCTCCCGAGAGCGAAGAGGCGGTCACGATCGTCTTCAAGGACGGCCGCCCCGCCGAGCAGATTCACAACTACATCCTGACCCGTTCCACTCTCTTCGTTGGGGATGGACAGCGCCGCGAGATTCCCACAGATCAGCTCGACCTGGCCGCGACCGCAAAGGCCAATCGGGATGCGGGCGTCGATTTTCAGCTACCCGTCATTGCGCAGTAATTCCCGCAGAGCGGAAGAAGCCAAAGACAGAACTCTTCAGGCAAGCGATAGGCTATGCGAGTTGGCTAAGCCACGCGCGTGCTGACAGTTACCATGAAGATCGGAGGACCCAATGCCGCTCTTTGCGCCGCAGCCGATTGGATTCGTCTCGAGCCCGTTCAAAGACGCAACCGCGGTTCCCAAGGGACTCGGAGCGAAGCACGAGGCAGAGGGCACGCTCAAGCTCCTGCCGGCCTTTGAAGAGGGGCTGACAGACATCGAAGGCTACTCTCACCTGATTGTTCTCTGGGTCTTCGACCGTTCCAACGGCTTCAACCTGATGGTCACGCCGCCCTCCGACGACCGCCCGCACGGCCTCTTCTCCACACGGTCGCCGCGACGTCCGAACCCGATCGGCCTGACCGTGGTCGAGTTGCTTCTGCGGGAAGGCGCTTCGCTGCATGTGCGCGGCGTAGATATGCTCGACGGCACACCCATCCTCGACATCAAGCCTTACCTCTCCAGCGTCCCCGAAGAGCGACTGCGCCGGGGATGGCTGGCCGAGGCAGAGACTCGCGGGCGCTAACGCTCCCGGATCGTCTTGCTCATTACGAACGCCAATCTGATTCACCCACAGATCTCGATGGCAACCCGAGAGCACCGATTCCTCGTCTCAGTACTTAAGTGATGATTGAGGGCAATACCTCTGCCTTAGGGCGAACTATAGTAATGAAAACAAGCTAAATAAATAGTTACTCACGACGATATAAGTAAGCAGAAAAAGATTACTCCAGAGGCTTTTTCCAGATTACGTAGCAGGTGGATCCCATGAGATTCGCACGGTTCGCAATCGTGTTGGCCTTTCTGATATCGAGTTTAGCCTCGACAGCCGGATTTGCAGCAACCTCCAGCGCCTCGTTCGCGGTGACTGTGAGCGTGCAGTCTGCCTGTGACGCCTCGACGCGCACCTCTGCCTTTGGAACTTACCCAGCTGCCGGATCAACTCTTGTCTCAGTCAATTGCACCCTCCCAACAGCGTACGACGTTAGAGTCAGTGCAGATCTGACAAAGAGTGCTGCCCCGCAGGTGACTGGCCTGGCTAAAACCTTAGCGAGCTATAAGTTGTTGCCGGGCTCCATGCATATCCTTGCCGGCGACCGGGCTGCAGAAGCCGAGTCGCAAAGCGCCGACACCCATGCAGCCTGGTCTCAGGGTGTGGCAAGCGGCGCATTCGCAGATTCCGTTACAGTTACCATCACTTATTGAAATCCGGTCAACGGCGCACACCTGCCAACGAACGCTCAAAGCGCTCACGGTACCTTTTCAGCCCTTCATTCCTGTAAACGTTACCAGCCGTTTTCCTTAGAGCCTCCAGGCAGACTCTCGTCGATCTATGCACAAGAATCCGGGTAACCTTCCAGTTCTCGTGGGGGTAATCTTTCTTGGGACTAAAGATGTGTTCATATTAGGTTCATTCCGCGAAAAGACTGTTGCAAAAACCTTAGAAAACGTAATAATAGCCTCACATTTCCAGATTTTGCTGTACCAGGAGTTTTCTCAATGAAGTTCTCGAAGATCGCTTTGTCCGCCCTGTCCTTCGCCGTTCTAGGATTTCTGGCGCTGGGCCTCGCTTCCACTCCAGCCAGTGCATCAACCTCAGTTTCCACTACCTTCAATGTCACGGCGACGGTCGCAGCCTCTTGCAACATCACAGCGCCCACTCTCGCGTTCGGCACCTACACCGGCGGGCAGGTGACGGCAAACACCGCGATTACAGTTACCTGCAACGCCGCCAGCACTCCTTACAATATCGGCCTCAATGTTGGCCTGAATGGAACTGGCCCGTACGCAAGATACATGATCAACGGCACGAACAAGCTGTCCTATGGTCTTTATCAAAACACAGCTCTGAGTACAAACTGGGGTACAACGATCGGTACCGACACAGAAGCTGGAACCAGCAGCGCGACAGCGCTGACCGCCACGACAGTTACCGTCTATGGCGTCATCCCGGCGGCTCAGGTTGTGCCGACCGGTTCGTACGCTGACACAATCATGGCCACAATCACCTATTAGTCGTGCGCATTTGAGGATTGGGGCCCCATGATCTGGCGGAACTCAGACTCGCTCACGGCGGCAGTCAAGGTGCCTGCCGCCGTCTTCTTTCTCTTTCTGTCCGGACCCGCGCTCCTCGGGCAGGCGCTGTCCGTTCTGCCCGTCAATATCTTCTTTTCGCCAGGACAGAAGGCCACCAGCCTCACGGTGACCAATCAAGGTGACAAGGAAACCGCGATTCAGATTCGTGCCTACTCCTGGAGCCAGAAGGAGAATGACGATCCCCTTACGGCGACCGGTGACGTGGTCTTAAGTCCGCCACTGGCCAGGATCGCTCCTGGTGCAAGCCAGTTGGTGCGACTGATCCTACGTCAATCTCCGGTGGATCGTGAAGCAACCTATCGCATTCTGATCGACCAGATTCCGCCCCCTGCCGAGCCGGGAGTTGTGCATATGGTGCTTCGCCTCTCCATTCCGATCTTTGTCAAGCCGGCGGCCCGAATCTTTCCCGATGTCACCTTTCACCTCGAGCGCGACGCCGGACAGATCTTTCTCGTGGCGTCGAACGCAGGACTTCTTCACGAGGTGATCCGGAATGTCGAATTGACGGCGAGCGATGGCCGCAAGCTGAAGCCGAACTCCAGCATTTCGCCCTACGTGCTTTCCGGCGCCAAGAGGCGCTGGCAGATTACAGCGCAGGACTCCCTGCCGTTGACAAGCGAATCCTTGCAGTTGACGGCCCACTCGGATGCCGGCGCCATCGACCAGCAGGTCAGCTTTGTCCCAGCGCGATGAACATGGAAGAATGGCGGCCCGCTGGCGCCACCACGCGGGGATTCTCTTCTTGGTGCTGACGCTTCTGCCGCGATTGGCAGCAGCCAGCGAGGCAATCGCCAAAACATCCGCCGAAGAGGCGACTGAAGCACCCACTGAGTCAACCTTCGAGGAAGCCGCCGATCCAAACTCCGACCAGAAACTGCTTCTGGAGGTTTGGATCAATGGCCGGTCCACCAACAAGATCGGCGAGTTCACCCTGCGCCGCGGTAAGTTACTGGCGCGGCCGGACGAGTTGCACGATCTCGGTTTCCGGGTACCCGACTCTTACGTTTCGAAGCCCGGCGCACTGGTCCCGTTGTCAGATCTTTACGGATTGACCTACACAATCGATCAGAAGAACCAGATCTTGCGGGTCGTTGCCGTCGACACCGCCCTGCTGCCAACGTTGCTTCAGTTGGGAAGCAGGGAAGCGCAAGGTGGCCGTCGCGTGATCGAGAGCGGCACAGGCTTGACACTCAATTACGACGTCGACGGCACATTCACCAGCGGCGAGAATGGAGCCAGCGGAACGACGGAGCTGCGGGCCTTCTCACCCTGGGGAGTGGCGAGCTCGCAATGGCTTGAATATGCGGGGAATGTTTCGGGGAGCGGTGGATCGACCAGGGCAATCCGGCTCGATTCGGCTTATACGTTCTCCGATGTGAACTCGCTTCGCCGCTACACCCTGGGCGACTTTATTAACACTGGCCTGGCATGGAACCGCCCGATTCACCTCGAGGGCGCGCAGATTGAGTCGGATTTCGCGATGCGGCCCGATCTCATCACGTTTCCGCTTCCAACACTCACCGGTTCGGCTGCGGTCCCCTCCACCGTGCAAGTGCTGGTGAACGGAAACGTCGTGACGTCGAACCAGGTCGATCCCGGTCCCTTCGAGGTTCAGCAACTCCCGGTCCTCTCGGGAGCGGGCACCATTACGATGACCATGACCAATGCTATGGGCCAGCAGGTGAGCGTGACCCGGTCTTTCTATGGCGGCACGACGCTTCTCGCGCCCGGCTTGCAATCGTTCTCAGGGCAAGCCGGCCTGGCGCGGCGCGAGTGGGGGGCGGTGAGCGACGACTACGGCAAGATGGCCGGGACAGCCTCCTATCGCCGCGGCCTGACTCAGAGGTTCACCATTGAGGCCGCCGCGGAGGGCACGCCGGGCGCAACCATGGGCGGCGCGGGCGGAGCATTGCTGGTAGGCAGACTTGGCATCGTCAACTTCGACGCAGCAGCCAGCGGCGCCTCAGGACAACTCGGCGATTTGTTTTCTATCGGTGCACAGCATATCGGAATCAAGTTCAGCTTGGGCGGCTCTGCAATCGTCGCCAACCGCAATTACCGGGATGTGGCGTCGATGAATGGCTCCGGGATTCCCCGCAAACAGCTCAGCGCATTCACAGGCCTTTCTCTCCGGCACTTCGGATCAGCCGGCCTGGCCTACGCGGGGTTGGATGAGGATGCCTCGCCTACCACGGTTCAGGGGGTGGTCACTCCCCCTCAACATTCGCGCGTGGTCTCAGCCAACTATTCGATGCAGATCCATCACATTGCATTCAACGCAACTGAATTCAGAGATCTGGACACCAGCGGCAGCAGCAGTCTGCAGGTTGGCATCACGATCCCGCTCGGCAGACGGAGTTCGGCTTCGGCAAGCGGCTCCTCAACCGGCAACTGGCAGGTGGAAGCGCAGCAATCGGCGGTCAGGATCGGAGATTGGGGTTACCAGGCCTATGTATCCGACGGCGGTGGCAGCGGCAGTCACGAATTCGGCGAGGTGCAATACAAATCGCCCGCGGGGCTGCTTACTGCCGGAGTCGACCAGATGAGCGGGCAAACAACGGTTCGCGTGGAAACTCAGGCAGCCGTTTCGATCGTCGACAAGGGCTTGTTTCCCTCGAACACCATCTACGACAGCTTCGCCATAGTGGATACCGGCGCTGTAGACAATGTTCATGTCTACCAGGAAAACCGCGATGTGGGCACCACGGGCAAGACGGGTCGGCTGCTGGTGCCGGATATGCGATCGTTCGATGTGAACCATTTAGGCATCGAGCCGGCCGACATTCCGGCGGATGCGTCCCTGAGCAACGACAAGCGCGTGGTACGGCCTCAGGATCGCTCCGGCGTCGTGGTCAGGTTCCCGATTCAGTTTAGCCATGCGGCATTGCTGAAACTGGTGGATGAGGCTGGGCTTTCGTTGCCGCTTGGCAGCACCGCGACCTTGACCGGCAACGGCGCCGTAGCTCCGGTCGGCTACGATGGCGATGCATATATCGAAGGCCTCGGTCCGCACAATGAACTAACCGTCGATCTGCCCAATGGACACCGTTGCGCCGCAGTCTTCGATTACAAGCCTGCTCACGGCGAGATTCCGTCGATCGGGCCACTGCGCTGCCTGGAGAAGAAGCCATGATGCGAAGACTCGCGCTGATGGGGTTGATCCTGCTTGCCTTCGGCGTCCAGAAGGCCGCGGCACAGACCTGCACACTTTCGGTAACGACGCTGAACTTTGGGACATATACCGGCGCGGCGCTTGATGGCACCGCAACCGGAACGGTTACTTGCGCCGGCGGATGGGACATTCCCATGTACACCGGGGCTGGGGTTGGCGCGACCGAAACAGTCCGGTACATGACCGGCAGTAACGGCGTTGAACTGAGTTACAAGCTCTTCACAGACTCCGCGCGGACGAATAACTGGGGCGACACCACGGGAAACGAGGATACCGGTACCGGCAACGCAAATGTTACCGTATATGGCCTGGTCCCGAATGGGCAGGTCGTTCCACCAGGCACGTACACCGATACGATGACAACGGCCACAACGCACTTCACCGTCCAAGCCGTCATCACCGGCTCATGCACGATCTCGGCCACCAATCTCAGTTTCGGTACTTACACCGGCGCGCTCATCAACGCCACTTCTGCCGTTACGGCAAACTGCACGGACCTTATGCCATTCAATATTGGCCTCAGTGCCGGGAATGGGAGCGGCGCGACCGTCACCACGAGGAAGATGACTGGCCCGGGCGCAGCCACTTTGAGTTATTCGATGTTCAGGGATAGCGGACGCACCTTGAATTGGGGCAACACCGTCGGCACCGATACGCTCGCAGAGACGGGCACCGGCAGCGCCGTGCAGTACACCGTTTACGGACAGATTGCCGCTGGTCAGGTTGAGACACAAGGCGCGTATACCGACACGATCATCGCTACCGTGACCTATTGATGACTGGGGAAAGATCCATCATGCGAAGACTGACGATTGGCTTGCTCTCGCTTGCGATCTGCGGTGTCCGGCTCACGGCGCAGGGCAATTGTCAGATCTCCAATACCTACTCAATCTTCTTTCCGAGCTATAGTTCCTCCACGGTGCAAACTACTGGATTGGTTCAATTCACATGCAGCAACAACACCGCCTATACAATCGGTTTGAGCGCCGGGGCGACGGCTGGCGCGACCGTGATAGACCGCATGTTGCTGAGATCTTCAGACCAGGCAACGCTGGAATACCAATTATTCAGCAATGCATCCTATACAACGAACTGGGGGAACTCGGCCGGCACAAACTGGTTGGCCGGGACCGGCACGGGCAACCAGCAGAACGCAGCAATCTATGCCCGGATCCCTGGGGCCGAGGCATTCTCAGCGACCGCCAACGGAACCAATTTCACGGATACGGTTACCGTGACCCTCACATGGGGAAGCAACCAGATCTCTCGCACCATTCAGGTGACTTTGCAGCAGGTAGCCCCTGGTTGCGGGATCGGAGCGAATCCCTTGAGCTTTGGGAGCTATGTGAGTGCGGCGCTGAATGCCACATCGACGATCCAGATCGCCTGCACGGGAGGGACCTTATACAATATAGGACTCAATGCCGGCAACGGGGCTGGAGCCACGGTCATAACCCGCGAGATGACGGGGCCTGCGGGAGCCTTGCTGAACTGCAGAATGTTCAGCAACTCGGCGCACTCCACCAACTGGGGCAACACAGTTGGCGCCGATACGGTGGCTGGAAGCGGCAATAATGAAATTCAGACCCTGAGCATATATGGCGAGATTTTGCCCGCGCAATTCGTTCCGATGGGCAGTTACACCGACACAATCATCGCGACGCTCACCTATTGATTGCCGGACTTCCATTTGTTGCGAGTCAGTCGATGCGCTCATCGTCATCGGCTTTGGAAAGACCGATATTCCGGCTATTTTCCGATGCAGAAGGTCGCAAAAATCAGATTCAGAATGTCGTCGGGAGTCGTCTGTCCGGTCAGCGAGTCCAATGCCCCGAGCGCCCTGTAGAGATCCAGCAGAATCATCTCGTGGGGGATGGATGCGGCATTGGAACTGGCAGCGTCGGCCAGGGCCGCAAGAGCGGAGCCAATCGCCTGATGGTGGCGAATGCTGGTTAGCATACCCGGCTCTGAGGCGGCTCCGCCGGTTGCCAGCGAAAGAATGCGCTCGCGCAGCGCGGGAATACCTTCGCCCGTCAGCGCCGAGGTGGCCACAACAGGGAGTAGTCCGCAATCGGGCAGCGGGCGGCTGGCTTCGACCAAATCGCATTTGTTTACGGCCACAATGGCGGGGCGGCCTTCAACGGCAGTCAACAGCCGGCGCTCCTCGTCGTTGAGTGGCTCGGTTGCATCGAGCACCACCACGACTAGCGCCGCGTCGGCCATAGCCTCGCGGCTGCGGGCGATTCCCAGTTGCTCGACCTCTTCGGCGGCCTCGCGCAGACCGGCTGTGTCCACCAACTCCAGCGGAATCCCATCAAGAGAGATCCGCTCGGCAACCGTATCGCGGGTGGTGCCCGGAGTTGCGGTCACAATGGCGCGGTCGCGCTCGGCAAGCCTGTTGAAGAGCGAACTCTTGCCGGCGTTGGGCCTACCGACAATGGCCAGCGTCAGCCCGTCGTGAACAACGCGTCCCCGCGCGAAGGAGACTTCAAGAGAGGCAAGCGGGGGCGTCAGCTCTCCGATGCGGCGCGCGATCTCGGCTTGCGGAGTCACGTCCACATCATCCTCGGCAAAGTCAATGCCTGCTTCGAGGAGCGCGATGAGTTCAACCAATGAGTGCTTCGCTGGCTGGACGCGCCTGCTGAGCGCACCGCCCATCTGGCTAGCGGCCAGCCGGGCTTGAGTCAGCGTCTGCGCTGCGATCAGATCACGCACCGCCTCTGCCTGCGTCAGATCGAGTTTGCCCGAGAGAAAGGCGCGTTGCGTGAACTCCCCCGGCTCGGCCAGGCGCGCGCCCAGTTGAAGAGCGCGGCCCAGCAGCAACTCCAGCACCACTGGCGAACCATGCGTGGCTATTTCAACAACATCTTCGGAAGTATAAGAGCGCGGAGCGCCAAAGAGCGTGACTACGGCCTCGTCGATGCGTGCAGTCTCACCGGTTGGGTCATCGTCCAGCACATCGGCCAGTCGCACCCGCGCATGTTCAAGAGGCTGGCGCAGGCGTACCAATTGCGCGGCGATCGATGTGGCCTGAGGGCCGCTCAGCCTCACGATCCCGATGCCCCCGCGCCCAGGCGGCGTGGAGATGGCGGCGATGGTGTCGGCTATCGCGACCGGACTTGTATCCTGGTTGCTCATCAGTAGATAGTTTAGTGGCTACCCCGAGTCCGCGCTGCGGCCCAAATGCCGGCAGCCTGAAACGGGCGGCCAAGACGCTCTCTTTACTGGAGACGTACAGCCTGAAAAGTTCGTATTGCATCCCCACAGAGAAAAAGTTATGCTACACCTATTGGTTGGCAATAGGAGTCAACAATGGGTGACAAGACCGATATTTGGCAGGGAACGCTGGCGCTGATGGCGCTCAGGACGCTGGAATCTATGGGGCCGCAACACGGCTACGGCCTGGCGCGGCGCATCGAACAGACCAGCGGCGACCGGTTGCAGTTGAACTACGGCACGCTCTATCCGGCGCTGCTCAAGCTCGAGCAGGAGGGCTACATTCGGTCGCGCTGGGGCACATCGGAGAACAATCGCCGTGCAAAATTTTATGAGCTGACCAAGGCCGGCCATCGCCAGGTGAAGAAGGCCGCGAAAGAGTGGGAGGAGACTACGGCGATTCTTGCGCGCTTCCTCGTGCCGGCGGAGGAGGCCTGAGACCATGGCGATACGCAGGCTCAGAGCATTGTGGTTTCGCTTTCGTCACATGGCCGGCGCGAGGCGCGACGACGACTTTGCCGCCGAACTCGAAAGCCATGTCTCGATGCACACTGAAGACGGCATTCGCGCCGGTCTCAGCCACGAGGAGGCTCGCCGCCAGGCACTGATTGCCTTGGGCGGAGCAGAGCAGACGCGGCAGGCCTATCGCGAGCGCCGCACGTTGCCCTGGCTTGAGAGCGTGCTCCGCGACGCGCGCTATGCGTTGCGTGGATTCCTCCGCAACCCTGTTTTCACCATCACCGTTATCGCCACGCTTGCCTTGGGCATCGGCGCGACCACGGCGGTCTTCAGCGTGGTGGATCGCATTCTCTTCCGCAGCCTGCCCTATGCGCACGACGAACGGCTCGTGTCGCTCGGATTGGTGCAGTCGCTTGAGAAACAGGAGTTCATGCTGGGAGGCTTTTTTTACGATTGGCGCGACAATCAAAAGCCATTTGAAGAAATAGCAACGCAGGGAACCATGCTTCACGCCTGCGACCTTGTGGAAGCCAATCCGGCGCAACTGAATTGCATTCATGCGCAGGCCGGCTTTCTTCCGCTGTTGGGGATTTCGCCATTACTGGGGCGCAATTTTCTACCGGAAGAAGATCAGCCCAACGGACCGCCCGTGGCGCTGATCTCCTATGGTCTGTGGCAGGATCATTACAATCGCGACACCGGCATTTTGAACCGTCAGATCAACGTCGACGGCGGCCCTGTCCGCGTGATTGGCGTGCTGCCCAAAGGTTTTGAACTTCCCACGCTGCAAGCTCCGGATGTGATGCTCCCGATGGCTCTCAACGAAGGCGCGGAACGCGTCGGTCATCCCGGAACACCGATGCGCGCCTTTGCGCGGCTCCGGCCGGGCGTGAGCATTCAGCAGGCCAGAGCCGAGATGGAGCCGCTATTCCTCCACACGCAGGCATGGATTCCGCAGGAGATTCGAAGGGATTTTCGCCTGAGCATTCGTTCTTTGCGCGACCGCGAGACGCAGGATGTGCGGTTCACGGCCTGGATACTGCTGGGCTCGGTGTTGGCTGTATTGCTGATTGCGTGCGCAAACGTCGCCGGCCTTATGGTGGCGCGAGGTGAGGCGCGAGAGCGGGAACTGGCGGTGCGCTCGGTGCTGGGAGCGAGCCGGGGGCGGCTGATTGGGCAAACGCTGACCGAGGCGACGCTGCTTTCGCTTGCGGGAGCCGCCGCGGGATTGATACTGGCGGAGGTTCTGCTGCGTGTATTTCTGGCCATTGCTCCCACAGGGATTCCATTTCTTTCGAGAGCCGGTCTAGACCTGCGCATTGCGGTCTTTACGGTGCTGCTGTCGCTTGCGTGCGCAACACTCTTTGGATTCCTGCCTGCCCTGCAAAGGCCGCGCGCACTCGCCTTGGCGGCGTGCGCCGTTCACTACCGCAAAAGCGCCCTGCTGCGCAGAGGCATGGTCGTGGGACAGATTGCCATCGGCATGGTGCTGCTAACGAGCGCAACGCTGTTGCTCAGAAGCTTCGAAAATCTGGAGCGGCAAAATCTGGGCATCGAAACGCAAAGCGTGCTGACGGCGCGCATTGCACTGCCGGGTTTTCGATATGACGGGAGCCAGAAGAAGATGGCATTTTACCTTCAGACGGAGGCAGCTCTTCAGCGTCTGCCTGGCATTCGCGCAGTTGCAATTAGCGATTCGGTGCCTCCAGGAGGCTGGAATAACGATGAGCGAATCGAGGGTTTTGCGCCTGAAGGAAGGCGTCCTGCACCGAGTTCCGGAAGCGGGGGAATTGTGGTCGTCCGCCGAGTCACACCCGACTATTTCCGCACACTGAATATTCCCATTGTGCTGGGGCGCGGCTTTGTAGAGGAGGACCGTAGCACAAGTGAAAACCTCGTCGTGCTGAGCCGATTGATGGCCGCGCGCTTGTTCCCAGGTGAGGATCCGGTAGGGAAGAGAATCCAGAAAGGTGAAAACGGCATCTGGCTCAAGGTCGCCGGCGTGGCGGAAAATGCGAAGAATAACGGCCTGACGGAGCAGAACGATCCGGAGATTTATTTTCTTCGGCGCAGTAAGGCCGAAGATTGGGGTCCACCCGCTCCGATGATGATTGTCGATGCAGTATTGCCGCCAAGGACTGTAGCGCCGTGGGTGAGGTCGCAGGTTGCCGCGATCGACCCGACCGTTCCGGTGAAGACGGAAATACTCTCGCAAACGGTGAGCAAACTGGCCGACAGGCCACGCTTTGAGACGGCGTTGTTGGGTTTCTTCGCGTTGTGCGGGCTGCTGATGGCCGTGATCGGACTTTATGGCGTCGTTTCATTTCTGGCTGCTCAGCGCACTCAGGAGATTGGCGTGCGCATGGCACTGGGCGCAACACGTGTCGACATTCTGCGTCTTATTGCCGGGGAGGGCGCGCGCCTGATCGCGTTCGGCGTGGTGTTGGGCCTGTGCGCGGCCCTGGCTGCGGCGCAACTATTGAAGAGTCTGCTGTTCAACGTGGGGACCCACGACCCAGCCAGCTTCATCTTCGTCACGCTACTGCTGCCGCTCGTGGCTCTTGCAGCCAGTTGGATACCTGCGCGCCGCGCTGCATCCATCGATCCAATGCAGTCATTGCGGGCCGAGTAACTGCCGCGCACTGACTTGGATTTACTGAACTGAATTCTGCTTTCCTTCCATTTCATCCGCATTGCGGCCCACTCCATCAAGTTCTTTTGCCTTTCGTCGGGAATGTCGCGCAAGCGCGGAGCTCTGTCGGTAATCTTGTCATTGGAAGCAACGCCCGCCGTGAGATTCGAGGGCCTTCTCAACCGCGAGAGCGCTCCGGCGACAAGGAGAGGCGAATGGGAGCAACAAAGATCGAGTTTCGTCTGCGTGTTCCAATCATGGTGGTCATCATCACGCTGGGTTTTTGGGCGCCATGGATTGGTCTCTGGAGTATCGGGAAGCGCATTTCACTGATGGCGTGGCTGGCTTTTGAACTCACACGCCTCGGACTCTTCCGATTTTCGGTTGCAGTGCCGGCCGTGATTGTTTTCTCGGCGCTGATCGCTGCCGTCGCCGTCGTCCTGCGCGTTTGGGGAACAGCGTGGCTCGGAACCAGCACGGTGCTGCATGGCCAGATGAAGGCCGGCGCCGTGATGGCCGACGGGCCTTACCGCTACGTGCGCAATCCGCTGTATCTCGGCTCGTGGTGCATGTTTGCGGCAATGACCTTTGTTATGCCGCCCAGCGGCGCACTCTTTGCCATGGCTCTGCTCACGGCTTTTCTGTTGCGGCTGATTTTGGGAGAAGAGGCTTTTCTAACACGCCAACTTGGCCAAGAGTATCAGGATTACCTGCGCGCTGTTCCGCGCCTGATTCCGCGGCTGCGCGCAAAACTGTGGCCCGGCGGCATCCAGCCCAGCGGACGCAAGCCGCAATGGCTTCGCGCCATCATTTCAGAGGTCAACCCAATCGGCATCTTCATCACCATGGCGTTTCTCTCGTGGAGTTATGACGGCCGGCTCATGGTGCGTGCGATCATCGTCAGCCTTGGCGTCTCATTTGTAGTGCATGCGCTGATGCCCAGCCCGCCGCAACAGCACGATTCACCCTAAAAACCGCAGTTGGCCAACAGAAGCGGGCCTGTATCGAGGATTTTTAGGGGGCGCCGGGGGATGATTCTGGCTACGATGTAGTCCAGCAGGGTCTTCCACCGGTCTGTGGCAGGCG
>JBEKCA010000108.1:0-16777 GCA_050015115.1 Occallatibacter sp. | reverse complement strand
GCCTTCTGATCCCCGCGGGTATCGGTGCGACATGGAGAGCACACGCACCACTAGCCTGGACCCCAATGTCAATAGACAGGACATCATCCAGTCAAGAATGAAGACAGAACGCGGAATTCCCCATGAGCCTAGCAGGAAAAATATCATCGATCCGCCCAGTATCGATCCCGCCAAATTTGCAAAGACGATTCTGACTGCGTCCTGAGCGGACGTATAACGCCACCCGCCGAAGTTCAATCTGGCGGCGAAAAAGGTGATCGATTTGGCAGCAGTCCAAATGCACAGCGCCACCCCCAAAGGATGGAGGTAGTTTACGGGTGGCACGAAGTCAAATCGCAGCTCCACTGCGAAGACTCCTGAAAGTGCAAATGCAGCCCCGTCCAAGAGAAATCTTGCAATTCTGTGCAGGATGAGGGGGTCTTGCAAAAGGTGCCGCCCACTGAACAGGCGATCCCACCAAGCCAAAAGAGTTGGTTGGACTCGCTCATGTTCCTCTCGGTTTTGTCTCATACTTGTCGCGGACAAGAAAGAAGCCATTACCTCCTCATCGACGGATGACAGCCAACCCGCGCCCTCGGCGAACTTTACCACCAGGCGCTGCAGCCGATTAGCAGAGCTTGAGATCGGCCCAGGATCTCTCGGGTCCGAGGCTCCCGTTGGCGTCGGGCTCAATCGGGTCGGGCTGCCGGCTTTTCCTTCATGCTGGAGGTTTGTCATAAGGTTCATTAACCAAAGGCACTTCGCCGCTCACCTTTTACGGGAGATTTGCTACTCCGATTTGATCGCAATACTCGCAAATCTCTGCAAAGTCTTTAGCGCTGATTGCGTGATGACCTTTCGAATCGTGGCAAATGGAAACTGGTAGCTCACAACTCCGATTGCTCCCGAAAGGGCCGAGCGCAAAGGCTCGGTCCTGAATCCAGATAAAGCGGGCAACAGAAGTAGGAAGGGTCGGACAATGACAACCACTAGGAAAACGCTGACGGGGATGAAGATGCACATCTCAAGAACTATTGATCGGCACAGACCTCTTGCTACCTCCCTGCGCTCTACGATAGTTCGCTGCGAATCGCTTTTCACCAACACGGTAATCTCTCGCGTACGAACTATGACCAGGAAAAGCTCGGCACACACAAGTGAGGTCACAGCCTGGAAGTCTTTAAACGTTGCCAAAAGGGATCCGAGGATTTGCACGTCGCTCCGACCTCCAGTTGTTGCTCTTTCCAATTCACGGGCTCTAATTGGTCGTCCAATTCGATCCGTCTATACAATTCTGCAACATAAACACTGATTATGCACGGATCCCTTTATAAACGCCGAAACAACGATGGACCAGGTCACGCCGCGGTAGAGGCGTGACGAGGCGGGGTTAGAGTTGATCGCCGCCAGATTCTTGTTTCATGGACAACAAGGGCTTTAGGGTAACGAACGAGGTTCACAGCACGCGTATGATTCCCCGCCCACGCCCCTTCGACAAAGTGTCTAGTAATCTGCCGGGTTGTGGATATTTTCGCCTTTTGTTCGCTTATGCTGGAATTGTGTTCAATTTGCCTCAAGCCCGCAAATGTGACTTCACGATTCGTTGTAAGGGGTGCGATGAGAACATTCCTGCTCCGGTCGACACTATGCCGGACGACTGGATTATTGCCCAATGCCCGTTGTGCGGATCACGGCGGCGATATTTGCCTGCTGACATCTTCCGGGGAACCATTTCGCACCGGTTGATAAACTGGCCCCCCGCATCAGGAGTGCGCTCATGGGCGAAATGAGGCGAGCGATAGCGCGGGAGGAACAAGAGCGTCGTAAGCAGGACCGTTTTGCATCCACACTGGTAATCGCGGCGTCAATTATTGCAGCAGTGAGACTGGCTCGGGACGACTTAAGCAGTTCATCTCCCCGTCTCACCTCGGTCATTGCCGATTGTGTAGGGTTGGCGAGAATGATTCTCGATAAGATCGTGAGATGAGGGAGGAATTGTGATAGCAGATGACAGAAAAGACGATGGCATTGTCCTTCTTGCCGAAGCCTATCCCCACGACGAAGAGCGGATGGCTATCCAACTTCAGTACGCCGAAACTGCGGAAGAAGCCTTAAATCACCAGTTCAAATTCAAGAGGCTCATCATTCGAAAAGACACAGCGCATCTCCTGTCGAAGGGCTTATCGGAAATTCTGTTGGCCCCAGACACAGACTTCGCATGGCAGCACATAGCCAACAATTGCCCTGAGGCAGATTGTCACTTTGACGATGATGATCTGACGCAGGAGAGTCGATGATATGTGCGGCCGCTACGGAAGGAGAGCAGATAAGCAACGCATCGCGGAGTGGATGCAGACGCACAACACAAGTGTGTTCGATGACTCCTACTTTGCTCCGTCCTATAACGTCGCACCGCAGAGTCTGCAGCCCGTGGTCAGACTCGACAGCGAGACCGGCGAGCGTGAACTCACCATCATGCGATGGGGCCTCATTCCGTTTTGGTCCAAGGATTCGAAGATCGCATATTCCACGATCAACGCAAAGGCGGAGACCATCACCACGAGTCCAGTCTTTCGGGAGGCCGTCAAGCGCCGACGTTGCCTGGTTCCTGCTGATTGCTTCATCGAATGGAAGAAGATCGATGCGAAGACGAAACAACCTCACGCTATCGCTCTTCAGGATGACTCACTTTTCGCGTTCGCAGGTGTTTGGGAGTCCTGGAGAGACAAGGCCACAGAACAGGTGATGGACACTTACACCATCATCACGACAGACCCGAATGAGCTTATGGTATGAGTTAGATGGAATAAACCCGTGCGGAGCAGAAATTTGTTCTTTCCTTTACGCCGCATTGATCCACATTCTATGAGATGAGAACGAGCGCGCAAGCAAACGCACGGGGGTGTGCGTTTGCTTGCGCGCTCGGCGGAGGTGCGCTGCATGGCTCCTCGATTCAGCCTCGATCGCTACGGATCGGTGCTCCTGGTCAGCCACGCCTGCCAGTGGCTGACGATCCGGATGCAGTTCGGATTGGCGCACAATACTCTCGATGCATATGCGCGCGCGCTTGACTCCTATTTCGCGTTCACCGGCATTGTGGAAGACTCGTGCGCGAAGAGCAATTCAGCGGACGTTGCGCGATGGATCAATCATTCGAGAGCGTGCGGCCTGTCCGACGCCACTCTGATTCAAAGGGTCACCGCTGTGCGGATGTTCTTCGAATATCTGGTCGAGGAAGGCATTCGGGCAAGTAACCCGGTCGTTCGAGGAGGAGCCATCCGATGCTACGGATCGGCCGTCTTCCGAAAGGCAGGGCCGATCAGGCGTCTCCATCGACTGCCCTGGATTCCAACTGACGAGGAATGGGAGCGGCTTCTTCGTATCGTCTCCGACACGAGCTTACGCGATCGAACCATGCTTGCGTTGGCCTACGACGGCGCGCTGCGCAGGGAAGAACTGTGTTCCGTCGCGGTGACGGACTTCGATATTGCACGCCGGCTTCTAATGATCCGGGCGGAGACGACCAAAAACCGCAGCGGGAAAGTGATTCCCTATTCTTCTGTGACATCGGGCTTGCTTTGTCAATACCTCCAGAGAAGGTATTTGTCATGTCAGAGCCCCGGTCCGTTGTTTCTATCAGAATCGCCGCGCAACCGGTCGGCCCCAATCACGCCGTACACCTGGACCAAGGTCGTCGAGGGGGTGGCAATGCGGAGCGGCCTGCCAAGGTTAACAACGCACACCATACGTCACCTCCGCCTCACGGATCTCGCGCGAGCCGGTTTGGATATGCATCAGATCGCGACGCTCGCCGGACATCGGGTTCTACAATCGACGCTGGTCTACATTCATCTGAGTGCACGTGATCTGACCGAAGCTGTCTCGAAGGCAATGGCCGGACTCACGTCGTCTCGTTATCCGATGTTGAAGGCTGAAGAAGCATGACCGAGCTGGTTTCGAGTGGCACTCGGCGACATCGCCTTGATCTTTCCTCCTTTGACCGGTCACCGATCCTCACCGAAATGGAGAAAAGCAGGATCGCGGGCGTGGCCGTTGGAGAATCCCTGCACATTCGTCTCGGCGACCCACTCGCTCGTCTGCTGGAGCCCCCGAAAGCCTGCCTCCGGCTCACAAAGGCTCAGCCGTGCCAATACTCTCTACTGCGGCATCTCGTGAACGAGATGCATGCCCGGCAGCGGGCCTATTGGGGGTGGCGCAAGGAGGAATGGACGTGTGTGTACCGGCGCTGCAAAGAGGCTGAGACCACATCGAATACTCTGCAATACGTCATGGCATTGGCGGCTCTACTATGCGGAATCGACCTGCCGGAACTGCGGAACGCGGACCGTCGCATCCTTCGCCGATATGCATTGGCCGTCAAGATCTTCGGACAAGAACCTGTCGACTGTTCCATCGCCGCGATCCATGAAGAATTGAAAAGGCTCGGATATACAGGCTACTTTCACGCGGAAGTTCGCAACGCGCTTTGCGAACTCTTTCTTGTTCATCAATGCCCCGACCACAAAGCTCTGTCGTCAGAATCGCTGCACGATCTGCGCCGTCAAAACTGTGCCCGAGCACTGAAGCAGGCCACCTTTATGATCTCTCATGCAATGGCCAGTCTGGGGCTGATCGAAAAGCCTCTCAGTGAACTCGAGCCCATCCGTGACAGGTACAGGTTAAAGGAAAGCGACAACATCGCTCCTGAATGGCTCGGGTGGTGCAGGCGTTGGCGCGATACCTCTACACTGCGGCCGAGGACTAGGCAAAGCCAATACTATCGACTGCTCGTGGTCGGCCGCTGGCTCAAAGCTACACGTCCGGAAATCACCCGTCCCGATCAATGGACGCGCCAAGTGGCGGCCGAATACCTCGCGCAGTTGAGCACGCTGCGAGTAGGCCAATATGTGGATGACACACGCACGGTCCACTCAGGGAAACCCTTGAGTGCCTCATCGCGTATTGCGCACATCGCATCCGTCCGTTGCTTCTTTTCCGATCTGGTTCTGTGGGACATGATCCCCTATCGCTTCGATCCCAGGCAGACCTTCAAATTCCCGCAGTCTGTGACAATCGTTCGATCACCCAATCCTCGCATCATCTCGGAGGATGTATGGGCAAAGCTGCTGTGGGCCGGTTTGAATCTCGACCCCACAGATCTTCCTCGCTCAAGGAAGGCGTCGGGAGATCTTCGCGCACCGCGATTTCCATTTGAGCTGATTCGGGCGCTCGCCCTTGTCTGGCTATTTGCGGGGCTCAGGAAGGATGAAGTTGCTCGACTCCGAGTCGGATGCATCCGCTGGCAGAAAAAACGGGAACAGCAAAAAGCAGACCTGAATGGAAACGTATGCCTATTGGAAGTGCCTGCGAACAAGACGAGTGGTGCATTCACGAAACCGGTTCACGGATTGGTCGGCGAAGCCATTGAAACGTGGCAGCAGGTTCGGCCGAAAATGCCTCCCACCACCGACACAAAAACAGGCGAAGAATTCGACATGCTCTTCTGTTACCGCGGGCGTCCGGTGGGCAACAACGTTCTCAATGGTTCGATCATCCCGATGTTGTGCCGGAAAGCGGGCGTACCTCGCTCTGATCTGCGGGGCCAAATTACGAGCCATCGCGCGCGATCGACTATTGCTACGCAGCTCTACAATGCCAACGAGCCCATGTCGCTCGTGGCCCTCAAACAATGGCTTGGGCACCGGCGTCTTGAGTCTACGCAATGGTATGCCTCGGTCACGCCGGACAAACTCACCCAAGCGTATGTTGATGCCCGTTATTTCGAGCGCAACGTCGCCGTTGTCCAGGTGCTGCTCGATCGAGCGGCGATTGAGACCGGAGCAGCTGCCCGAGGAGAAGCATACAAGTATGTGCATCTCGGGCATGGTTATTGTGCAAATCCTTACTGGGCGCAATGTCAACATCGAATGGCTTGTCAGCGTTGCGACTTTTATGTTCCTGGAAACTCCACCAAAGCACAGGCGCTGGAAGCAAACGCGCACAATCAGCGCCTCTTAGAGCAAATCCCACTGACTGAAACCGAACGGAAGGCTCTAGCTGGTGATCAAGCCTCCCTTGAGCATCTAGCGAACGCAATTAGCGAATCAAATTCGGAATCGGAGTGTGACGCGCATCACTCCGTGGAATGACGTTTGTGGTAGACTCCGGTCATGCGGAGCGGTGTCTTTCAACACGCGGTGGTGGCTATCATTTTGATCGCCTCATTGCTTGCGCCGTCTGGAACCTGTTTGCAGCCGGCGCACAAGTCCGTGCACGGTTGCTGCGCTCCCGCATCCGACTCAGGCAAGACCGCTCAAAAGAACTGCTGCACCGTCAATGCTCCACTGCCAGCCGTCTCGGTTGCGACCAACCTTTCCGGTTCGGCTCCAATGACGGTTGCGCGGGAGTTCATCTTTCTGGACGGTTCCTCTGCACGGGGCGTGCTCGCGAGATTGACGGCGACTCCTCCGCACTCTCCGCCCACCGGCGCATTCATCTTAAGAATCTGAATCTTTAATTCCGCATTGGCTCCTCAGGGTGCGCGTTTCTGCGCTCTGGTGTTTCTCCTTTTGCCTATCCACGCGGAGTTGAAGAGTGAAATCCATTTGTGTTCTGGCGCCTTTTGCACTGGCGCTGTCGATTGCCTGTTTCGGGCAAGCGGAGCTGCGCTCCGTTGCCGCGTCCGATCCAGTAAATTCAAGTGCGGCTGTTCCGACTTTGTCCGTTGATGAGGCTGTAGCGGCAGCCCTTGAGAGCAACCTCGATATTCGCGCCGCTGTGCGGCGTTTGTCACTGGCCCAGCTCAAAACAAACACCGCTCGCAGCCTCGACGATCCCATGCTGATGACGCGTGATTGGGATACACCACTGCGCCGGCCATGGGACCTGAATCAAGCGCAGCTCATGGTGTCGCTGCAGCAAACTTTTCCCAGCCGCCAGAAACGGGATCAGCGCACCAGGCTCGCGCAAGACAGCGCAGGCGAAGCGGCCAACGATCTGGAGTCCCTGCGACAGGAGGTCTCCGTCGAGGTTCGCAAAATCTGCGCGGAGCTGATGCGCAATGCGGATCAACTTCGGCTGCTGGAGCGCCAGAGATCCCTGCTGAAAGAGGCTCTGGCGGCGGCGCTTGCTGAATACACCACTGGCAAGTCACCGCAAGCAGGCGTGCTACGCGCGCAGATGGCGCTAACTCGCCTGAGCGAACAACTCATTGATCTCGAAGCAGAGCGGGACGACGCGCACGCGCAGTTGAATGCCTTGATGGGCCGGCCCCCGGACCAAGCTATCGAAATCTCCGGCAGCTACGCTCTTCCACGTGTATTGCCCTCAATCGAGGAACTGGAGCAATCGGCGATTGAGCACCGGCCTGAGTTGGCGGCCTTGCGCGCGCAGATTGCAAAGTCCAGAGATGAAGGAAAGCTGACCCGGATGGCAATGAAGCCCGACTTTACTGTGGCGTTGGGTTACATGCTGATGCCCACCGGCTCCCCGGCGCGCAGCGCATATATGGGCGAAATGTCGATGAACCTTCCCTGGTTGAATCGCGAACGCCATGAAGGAGAGGCGAAGCAGGCTGATGCGGCCACTGAAGTGTCGCAGGCGGAACTCGATGCGCGCGCGGCAACGATATTCCTTGAGATTCGGCAAGCGCAGATCGAATTGCTCGCTGCCGAAAAGCGCGTCAAGCTCTATCGCGATACGCTGCTGCCGCAAGCTGAAGCATCGTTCAAAGCCACTGTAGCTGAATACCAGAACAACCGCGGCGAGTTCATGAGCCTGATCGAGGCGCAGAGCCTGCTGTTGGAGATTCAGACCGCATACTACAAAGCGTCAGCAGCGACAGACGAGGGCATGGCGCAGTTGGAGCGCGCCGTTGGAGCTCCAGTATCGAAGCCGGGGAACAGCAACCCGGAGAGGACAATCCAATGACAATGAGAGAGAAGAAGCTGTTTGCATTCGGCGTCGGTGCGGGAGTACTGGGCGCGGCGCTGGCGGCGGGACTTATCTCTGCGAGGGGAATGCACCCTGTCGCGGCCTCCGCGAATGCAGCCACTTCTGTTGCTGCAACACAACGGTCAGAAAGCGCGCAGCAGGGCACTGAGCCCGGCACGACGGTCGAGCTGACTGCAGCCGAGATTACCGCAGCAGGTGTGCAGGTGGCCCAGGTGCGCACGGCCGCGTTGAAAAACGACATCGCTGCCTTTGGCCGCGTGGAGCAGCCGGAAGCGCAGCTCGCCGCCGTGAGCGCGCGCATCGGCGGCCGCGTGGACAAGCTCTATGTGCAATACACGGGCGAGCGCGTGCGTAACGGACAGCCCATAGCAGACATTTACAGCCCTGAAGTCGCCACGGCAATTGAGGAGTATCACCTCGCGGAGGAGAATCGCAATCAATTGAAGCAGTCCGACGATGCCTTTGCGCGCACGCAAGCCGATGCGCTGGTAAGGGCCAGCCAGCACAAACTGGAGTTATGGGGGATCAGCGGCAAGCAGTCGGATGCGCCGGAAAAAAGCGGCGTCCCTCGCATCACGATTTATTCCTACGCCTCTGGAACGGTTGTCGATCGCAAGGTGACGCAGGGCCAATATGTCAACGCCGGCGACACTCTGTTCACCGTCGCGGATCTCAATCAGGTGTGGATCAAGGCAGATGTCTACGAGGAACAACTGCCGGAGATTCGTCAAGGGCAGGAGGTGGAGATTACCGCAGAATCGCTGCCCAATCGAATACTGCATGGCCGTGTGGACTTCATCGAGCCTGCCGCCAATCCGCAAACGCGCACAGTTCCAGTCCATGTCCATGTTGCCAATCCCGAGATGCGTCTGTTGCCCGGAATGTTTGTTACGGCCACATTCGCAAGCCGCGCGGCAGAGCCGCCCATCGTGGTTCCTCGCTCGGCAGTGCTCGATACTGGCACGCGCAAGATCGTCTATCTGGCGCGGCCCAATGGTGTATTCGAGGCGCGAGAAGTACAAGTGGGCGCGGCGAGTGAAGACCTGTTTCCCGTATTGCATGGGTTGGCGCCGGGCGACAATGTTGTGCTCAACGGCAACTTCCTCATCGATTCGCAGGCTCACCTGGGTTCGGGAATGTCGGGGCTCTATGGCGGCTCAAAGGAATTCGCATCGGCAGGACAACCCCTGGCCGCCGCGAATTCTTCAATAAACCAAAACACAGTAAAGATCGACCTCCGCGCCGATCCGAATCCGCTGAAGGCCGGAGAAGACAATCAATTCCAGGCAACGCTAACGGACGCTGCAGGCAAGGCTGTCGGCGATGCGCGGGTTACAGTCACGCTTCTCATGCCAGCCATGCCCGCAATGGGGATGCCGGAGATGAAAAGTTCGACAGAATTGGCGTGGAAGGCCAGCAGCCACATGTATGAGGGCAAGGGCCAGGCGCCGATGGCGGGCACGTGGACCGTGCTTGTCGAGGCGCGCAAGAACGGTAGTGTCATCGCATCCATTCGCACCCATCTCAGCGCGCGGTAGGAGAGATCATGATCAACCGCATCCTTGAATTCTCGATGAAGAATCGTTGGCTCATTCTCGCCATATACGCAGCGCTTGCAGTGTGGGGCTATTGGGCGCTATTACACACTCCGATCGACGCGATCCCGGACCTGAGCGAGAATCAGGTCATCGTCTTCACTGAATGGCAGGGCCGCAGCCCGCAGGAGGTCGAAGACCAGATCACGTATCCACTCACCGCGAACCTGCAGGGGTTGCCACACGTGCGCACCGTCCGCTCGGCATCGGCCTTCGGCTTCTCGATGGTCAACGTCATCTTCGAGGATTCGGTGGACATTTACTTTGCGCGCACCCGCGTGCTGGAGCGTCTCAGCCTTGCGGGCAGCTTTCTTCCCGCGGGCGTAACGCCGATGATGGGGCCGGATGCAACCGGCGTCGGCCAGGTCTTCTGGTACACGGTCGAGGGACCTTACGACAGCGGGACACTGCACTCGATTCAGGACTGGTTCATCAAATATCAGCTCAACTCCGTGTCTGGAGTCGCCGAAGTCGCAAGCGTCGGCGGCTTTGTGAAGCAGTATCAGATCGATCTCGATCCGATCAAGATGCGGGCTTACAATGTCGCGCTGAAAGATGTCGTGGGCGCGGTCGAGCGCAGCAACAATAACGTCGGGGCCAAGGTGATCGAGGCTGGCGATACCGAGGAGATGGTGCGCGGCATCGGCCTGATTCGCAGCCTGAAAGACATCGAAGAAATTTCGCTGGGTGCCTACAATGGCACTTCCGTCACGGTCAGCAACGTAGCCAGCGTTCAGCTTGGTCCCGAATTCCGGCGCGGCGTTCTCGACAAGGATGGCAAAGAGGCCGTTGGCGGAGTCGTCGTCATTCGCTATGGCGCCAACGCGCGCGAGGTGATCGAGGCCATCAAGAAGAAGATCGGCGAGATTCAGCCAGGGCTTCCCACGGGCGTAAAAATCGTTCCTTTCTATGACCGCGGCACGCTCATCGACCATGCCGTGGACACGTTGCGCCACGCGCTGATTGAAGAGATCATTCTGGTCACACTGGCGCACATTCTCTTTCTCTGGCACTTTCGCAGCATCCTTGTCGTCACCATTCCGTTGCCGCTTGCCGTGCTGGGCTCGTTTCTGTTCATGAAAGGCGCCGGTATCTCTTCGAACATCATGTCGCTCGGCGGAATCGCCATTGCCATCGGCGTTCTTGTCGATGCAGGAATCGTAATGACCGAAAATGTGATTCGCCAGGCAGAGCGATACGAAGAGGAACACGGCAGCTATCGCGAGCATATCTGGGAAATCACCCTCAATGCAGCGCGCCTTGTAGGGCGGCCCATCTCCTTCGCCATGGTCATCATCATTCTTGCATTCATTCCTGTCTTTGCACTCACCGGCATGGAAGGAAAGATGTTTCACCCGCTGGCCTTCACCAAAACCTTTGCCATGGCTTGTTCAACCATCATGGCTGTAACCCTGGTACCCGTTCTATGCACCTTTTTGATCCGTGGAAAGCTGCATCGAGAGAACGAGAATCCGGTCATGCTCCTTTTGCACGCCATCTACCGGCCCGTGCTGAGTTGGGCTTTGCGCCACAGGATTATCACTCTCGCTGTGGCATCAGCATTTTTTATCGCGGCCATCTATACCGCAACCACCATTGGTTCCGAGTTCATGCCGCCGCTCGATGAAGAGACTGCCCTCTTCATGCCCATCTCCGATCCGCGCATTTCGCTTACGGAGGCGACAGCAATTCTGCGCCAGCAGGATAAGATCATCTCCGCCGACCCAGCCGTCGCAATGGTGGTAGGCAAAGTAGGCCGAGCGGAAACTTCCACCGATCCGGCGCCCGTGAATATGTCCGAGACGACCATCACCTTCAAGCCCAAGGATCAATGGCCCAGGGGACTCACCAAGGACGCCATCCTTGCGCGGCTCGACGAAAAGTTGCAAATCCCCGGCGTCACCAACATCTGGACACAGCCGATTCGCAATCGCATCGACATGCTCTCCACCGGTATTCGCACGCAGATCGGCATCAAGGTCTTTGGTCCCGACCTCGGCGTAATCGAAGAGAAGTCGGAAGAGATCAAGGAAGTGGTGAGCCGGGTGCCCGGCGCGATCGACCTCTACGCTGAGCGCACCACGGGTTCTCCTTACCTTGAGATGACCGTGGACCGTCCCGCCGCCGACCGCTACGGACTCAATGTCGCCGACGTTGAGGATGCAATTGAAACCGCCGTGGGTGGAAAAAATCTCACCACGACTATCGAAGGACGGCAGCGTTTCCCGGTGCGCGTCCGCTACGCGCGTGATTTCCGCGAGAATCCGCAACAACTGGGAGATGTGCTTGTAACCGGCAGTAACGGCGCGCAGGTGCCGCTGAACAAAGTCGTCAACATCAAGACAACGCTGGGACCATCGATGATCAGCAGCGAGAATGGCCTGCTGCGAGGTTCGGTGCTCTTAAACGTGCGAGGCCGCGACGTCGGTGGATTTGTTGATCAGGCTCAACGCGCGGTCGCGCAGAATGTAAAAATGCCGCCGGGATACTACGTCGAGTGGAGCGGCCAATACGAGAACCAGATCAGCGCGCGCAAGCGTCTGGAATTGGTCATTCCAATTGTGCTCCTGATCATTTTTGTCCTGCTTTATCGCACTTACGGCTCCGCTAAAGAGGCGGCGCACGTATTACTCGCTGTCCCCTTCGCACTCTCCGGAGGCATCTTCCTTGTCAAGGCTCTCGGTCTGAATTTCTCAGTTGCCGTATGGGTTGGCTTCATCGCGCTCTTTGGAACTGCCGTGCAGACCGCCGTCGTTATGGTCATTTATCTACGCGAATCGGTGGCGCGGCGAATCGCCGCCGATGGCCGACTCACGCGCCCCGGCCTGCACGCAGCCGTGATGGAAGGCGCTCTGCTCCGCCTTCGACCCAAGGTGATGACTGTAGCCACCGTGGTCGCGGGCCTGTTGCCTCTGATGTGGTCCACGCGAACCGGCGCGGAGTTTATGAGACCGCTCGCTGCTCCCGTGCTCGGCGGAATGCTAAGCTCCCTTGTTCACGTGATGATCGTAACGCCGGTGATCTTTACCTGGCTGTGCGAGCGGGAACTCAGCCTAGTGGGAGGGCACAAGGTTGCAGTCGCCACGCTGGCGCCGGTTTCTCCTGCAGCTTGTCGCCATTGCGACTTCAGGATGTGCAGGCAACAGCGACTCGCCATACCAGAGTCCTCACTCCGTCAACAGCCCCCGAGAAGATTCAATTCTCAGAGGCTGGAGAAACGAATATCTCTGGAAGCGATAGCATCCTGGCAGCCTGCTTAGATAACGAGACGCGCTGCTGCATTGTCCCAAAGGATCTCATCCATCCGGATATGGTGCCGCAACGTCCCGACGGTCCGTGAAGTGCGGCTCCATGATTCAGATGACATCTGGCGCTCAGAGCCAAGGCGGCACTGAATTCCCTCATCATTGACGCCCTGCTGAGATCCCTATAAAACTTGATCTCCCTGGCACCCAGTGCGCCGGTAGTGCGCCCGATTGCGGGCCACCCTCGGGCTTTCGGGGAAGAACCAGGTGGCTGAACCCCTGTTAGGTCTCCCCTTTCCTGATTCACCAAAAGAAACCAACCCTAAGCATCGGCCGCGTGTGTCGCTTTTCTTGTTTGCGAGGCAGTATGGCTCGAAAGGCTGGCCCGATCATCCGCGGCGAACCGCAAATGTGGGTGGTCCGCATCAACGTCGGCCGCGATCCGGAGACCCTGAAACCCAAGTATATCGGCAAATCTATTCACGGTGGCCTGCGCGTCGCGCAGGCCGACCTCCCCCGCACGCTTGTTGGTGCTGTTTCCGGGTCGAGACCGAAGCATCCGCCGACTCCACCAACGCTACCGTCACCACCATTATCATCGTCGTAACCGCTACCAACGCCGGCGCCAGCGACCGGATTACCGCGGCCACGTTAATTCCCATTGCCATGATAATCCGAGAATGCTCGGATTGAACGCGCCTTTGCGTGCCTATTCACGGGCAGACTCGATCCGCTCTTTGATTTCTCGCTTGAGCTCGTCCACCGGTACAACCGCGAACTTTTTCACCACCCGCGATTTGTGGAACGGCCGGACAATCGACATCACACCCTGCGCCGAATACCAATCCCAACCAAGCGCTAACAACGCGTCGCGGGTTTTGAACATCATTTCCCAGGCTTCCAATAGGAGCAGTTGCGCCTCCTTGGAAGCGTCTTCTGCGAGCGGCATGCAAAGGCATTTGGAGAACTCGGCGAAACGGAGCTTGCCTCTTCTAAACCAATCATCCGGCCTGTGTCGGATCGTAATGGATACGGACTGATCCCGAATCGGCGAGTCGATCCAACTGCAAGCGACTTCCTGAACCTGGCAATCATCGACCAAGAGAGCTTCTGGCCCCTGCAGCCCATCCAGTAGAGGCTTTATGATGTTGTCCACATCCGGAGCCGCATCCGTCTCATAACGATCCTGTTCATGGATGCTCCATTCGATATGGATCTTTACTTCGCCGTGCAATGTGATCGGGAAAGCCTCCATCGCCTGCCTGCAGGCACCTGTGAACGCATCCTTTGTCGCCCTTTTTGATTGCTGCGATGTCGGGGGAAGCGCGATTACGAATGAGATCAGCCCGGTTGGCTCGAAATCCATGCCCTACCTCCGTTGTTCCGAATGCTCCTAGAGGTCCTTCATACGAGGCGAATGTCCGAAGCCACACGATCGCGTAAGGATGTTTCTATCCCCGCCTGGAGGGCGAATTCCAGCCAGGTCTCCAGGGCCGCTCGCACCTCGGACAGAATCTCCCGCGGCTTCCGCACGCTGAATCGATCGGCGTCAGCGAGCAAATCGTCCCGAGTGATGCCCTGAAATCTTCCGTTTACGCTCATAAGGTGCTGGTAGGTCCATTCGCCCTTTGGATTGAAGGCGTGGGTCACGTCGTAAGCAGGAGCGAGTTCCCATGACCTGCCCTGTTTCAAAATGAAGGCGAAATTCTTGGTGTGATCGTCGCAATTGCGGGCCATTACGTTGAACGCCATACGCCGGAAGGCCTGGCTCACCGCATCGTCGCCTAGATTGAGCTTCGCGATCGTCAGGAACAGTTGCGCGTAGGCGTGCGTGCCACGCTGCCTAAAGTCGAGATGGTTCATCGCGCAAAGCGTTTGTACATGGTGCTTACGGGTTTGCCCGCGAGTGGCATCGCGATCAAAGCGCTTGGTCATAAAATGTGCCCGGCCGTTCTCCTCCAGCAGCCGGCAGGATGACATCGTAATGCCCGCCGCCTTTGCCATGAGTGAATAGGCATATTCAATGCGTCCGTAACCTTCGCCGGTTCCCAACTCTTTGTCTTTGCCGACGCCGTCGAACTTAAGCAGCCAATGCTCGAATCCCGGCGCGGCATCGAACTGTCCGCTACGTACCTCATCGGTTTTGGGATTCCATGCTATGACCGCTTTCGCGCGCGCGCCGCCCGCTGAAGTGCCCACCTTGATGATGTTGGCAAGCGCGGCTTTTGCTTCATGATCGACTGAGAAGTTGCCCTCAACCAACCGGCGCGCCTCTTCGACGAGTGACTTCATCGCAATCGGCGTTGCGCTTTCTTTGTGCGATCCCCGCGTCGGCTGGAACTCTAATGCGCCCATACCACGCTTGCCCATGTAGGCCAGCCGATCCAGAACGGTGATGGAGCTCTTCTCGATGCCCTTGGTTGCCATCCACGCATCAATCAGGGCATTACCGAAATCATCGGGCAGCGCATCGGCCAACATGGCTGGAAGTCCAAGGTACGTTTCTCTCGGAAGAACCGGGAATACGAACGTTTCGCGGCGATCTGACAGAGGCATGGTCAGCGGCGCCACTTCGATGTCCTTACGTTTCCATGCGGGATCATAGGCAAAGGCATAACAATCCAGCCTCGGATCCGGCGCCACGGCCCCAACCCGGCTTCCCCACATCCGGACTTCGATCACCTGTACCGGTTTCATGAAGCTTCTTTCTGGCGTCCTCGGGGATGACGAACGCGTCGGCGCGCCTCTGTGCTGCGTAGAAGCGCAATAGGATTGACGGATGGCTTGGGAGCGAGCATCTCAATGCCTTCAAGCAAGTCAAGTGCCTTCAAAACCCGCAGCAGCGATTCCACCGAAGAGCCCCTGCCAGCTTCGAGGTTTCTCAACGCCTTTTCCGAGATCCCGGCCTTTTCAGCAGTGGTACGCTGATCGAGATTCTTGGCAACGCGGAGGCGCTGCAGCTGTTCCCCGAGGATGCCTTGTAGCTCTTCCGCGGACTTGAAGGACATATCATCCATACCGGTATATTATTACCTGTTATGGCAAGTATCAATCATAAGAGGTAATATTGTGCTGTTTACGTGAACAGGTATCTCAATGACCGATTGAACCCAACAGAATACTCAATAAGTGGCATAATTTTACCGTTTATAGGCTATTCTTGCGTTAAGAGGTAATATTATGCCGTTTATCCATTTAGAATCCAGCGATAGGATGCTCAAACTGGGCCGTCTGCCAATTCCTAGGAACTGTCTGACCCAAAAATGTGGAATATCTGG
Organism: Occallatibacter sp.; assembly: GCA_050015115.1. Lineage (GTDB taxonomy): Bacteria > Acidobacteriota > Terriglobia > Terriglobales > Acidobacteriaceae > Telmatobacter. Next base: position 727 of record JBEKCA010000108.1, on the reverse strand, counting down.
TTGAAACTAAAGGAACTACGAAAGAGATTTCGGTTCGCAGAGAAGGGAAATGGAGCTAGAATAATGAAGGGACTGATCGCAATGAGAGACACACTTGAAGGACAGAAAACGGTCAATATTGCGACGGATCAACTAGCCGCAATCTCCAGGCTCTTTTCCTCGAGCGTCGTTCAGGAAATGGCCCGGAAGGGCAAATCTCCGCTGTTTGCACGGTTGGCAACCCAATCGCAATTACTCCGCTCGATTCCCCTGTCGGAGCGCGTCTACGCGCTCTTCGATGCCGCATTTTCACTGTTGAAGCGCGAGGGGTACAGGCACGAGTACATCTACAAGGCGGCCCTCACCCATAAAATTCTGCTTGGGAAACATTCCCTGCAGACGGCATCGATGATCAACGAATTCCGGGTGGGCGACTGCAAAGCCGACGTCGCAATTCTGAACGGAACTGCAACCGTCTACGAAGTGAAGTCGGAACGTGACTCGCTCGCCCGACTAGAACGCCAGATTGCGGCGTATGCCACAGTGTTTGCGAAGGTTTATGTCATCGCATCGGAAAGCCACATACATGCTGTGCAGAATACCGTCCCCGACTTTGTAGGGATACTTATAAGCGCCAGAGCAAAAATAGACCACAGAACGTCGCGAGAGCGGCGTTTTGCGGCGGAGTAAAAGAAGTCCACCGCCGGATCTTGGTCTTGCGGACGTTTGCCTTTGAGGCAGGGTTCGT
>JBEKCA010000107.1:0-16940 GCA_050015115.1 Occallatibacter sp. | reverse complement strand
CGAATGCGGCCGGTGATCCACTCCTCAAAAAACGCATACGTCGCTGCGACGGCGAAGGGAATCTTCATTGTCGGCGAAGGCAGGCCGGTGATGGCCGACATTTTATCAAGGATCTGTTTGAGGGTGAGGTTTTCGCCGCCGAGGATGTAGCGATGGCCGGGCTTGCCTTTTGTTAACGCTGCCACGTGGGCAAGGGCGACCTCGGAGACATCGACGAGGTTGAGGCCGGTGTCCATGTAGGCGGGGAATTTGCCGTTGAGAAAATCGACAAAGATGCGGCCTGTAGGCGTGGGCTTGCGGTCGTTGGGCCCAATGGGCGTGGTCGGATTGAGGATGATGACCTGCTGGCCGTCCTCGGCGGCGGCGATGGCCTGCTGCTCGGCTTGAAACTTTGACCGCTTGTAGTGGCCGACCATGTCTTTGAGTGAAACAGGCGTATCTTCGTTGACAACCACGCCGTCCGTGCGGAAGTGCATGGTGGCGACGCTGGAGGTGTAGACGACGCGCTTGACTCCAGCTTCGCGGGCTAGCTTCAACAAGTCACGCGTCCCGCCGACGTTAGCGTTATACATCGCTTCGGGATCGCGAATCCAGAGGCGGTAGTCAGCGGCTACGTGGACGACGGCATCGCAACCAGCCAGAGCGGGGGCGTAGGTCTCAGGGCGGGCAAGGTCCCCCACAACGGTATCGCCAGCGATTCCTTCGAGGTTGGCGAGATTGCTGGTCTTGCGGACGAGGAGTCGGAGGTCGGCGCCTTCAGCGGCCATCGCGCGAGCGACGTGATGGCCGACAAAACCTGTGGCGCCTGTAAGAAAGACTTTCATGATGGAACCATCGTAGCGTATGGAGCGGAATTCGCGGTGCTAGTGGAGTTACCAGAGCTTCTCGCCCGGAACTACTTTGCATTCGTTTACCGCTTGCGGGCGTTGTTGGTCGAATCTGGTTTCCCAGCATTCGTCGAGCACAGAACAGTAACAAGCGTGAAAGGACATATCGTCTGTGTGCATCACTCGATAGACAGAATTGTAGAGGTCCATGCCCGCCTTATCCGGCTCGATGGTGAGGATATCGAATTGCTCGCGGGCTGGAAGGATGCGGCTAGAGATCGTGGAGTAGTACGTCTTCGTCTTTCCATCCTTCATCGACTTGAGATAGGCATCTGCGCAGCAGGCGCGGAGAAAGGCATCTTTCGTGGGGTAGACCTTGCCCTTGTAGCTCAACTCAAAGCGGTCGATCACGGCCGGGCCAACTCCGCCATTAGTGATCACCACTCGCATTTGGGGCTGACCCGTCGGAGAGCCCATATCGTTGCCAATATTCAGAAGCGGCATGGTGCTGGCGGCGATCAGCTTCTGGTTCTGTTCGACCATCTTCGCCATCGTTCTGCCGTGCTCGATCGAGACGGCCAGGGACAAGACCGAGATGAAAATGACGCTGACAGCGATGATCCCGTCGAGCCAGGGGATTCCGGTCTTATGCTCATGGCCGTGGCCGTGATCCGGCGCAGGCATCATTCCAGACACGTTGCCCTCCGCAGTTGCTTCAGTTGTTTGAGTGGGTGGTTCGGGTAGTTGCTCATCCTCGATGCCGTCTTCCATTTCGCATCTCCCAGACATGGCCTGTGGCAGTCAGGCCAAAGGAAAGCTCGACGCAAGTGGTCTTTGCGCATCCAGCAATTCCTCAGGGGCTAAAGCCCTCGGTTTTTGTTGCCTTTGCGGCACGACTAAAGTCGTGCCCTTTCAAAACTTCGACTTCCGTGGATTTTGCCTAAACGGATCAGTCACAACTCTACACCGGATAGCTACTCGAGCGCATCGGGAACGAGCGCAATGTTCTTTTCGCCGGCGGCCTTCTTTTCGTTGTAGGCCTTGACCCAGTCTTCCCAGTGCTTGCCGGCGGCGCGGTCTTTGCCGCTGAATTCCAGGCGCGCTATCTCGGCGTAGCTGACTTTGCGTTTGTCGGACGCTGCGGGAGTGAAGTACTGCACCCAGGACTCGGCCAGCGTCGGGCCCGTATTGCGATTGAAAATATAAGCCTCGATGCGTTCACCGGATTTGAGCGTAAGCGTGACGTCGCCGCGATAGTCAAAGGCCTTTTCGAGAGCCTGGCGCAGTTCCTCTTCGCCGGCAAGGTCGGGGATCCAGCCTTCCAGTTTTTCGTGGTCCGTGCCGGGGGCGAGTTCGAGGGCTTCGACTTGGGCGAGCGTGTATTTCAGTACTTCAGCGGTCATATTGTAGGTTTCCCTAAAACTACTTGATCGGGTTCGTAGTTTCCCACCCATTCGCCGGAAAGAAGGCGAATGGATGGGGCACGGTGTGCCTTGCCGCGCTGGCTAGGCGTTGGTCGCTTCCAGGCTCTCGGCGGACTCGGTGATCTGAACGAGCGTCGCGGGACCATGCGGCGCGGGCTCGCTGAGAAGCTTCAAAGCGTCGGCGTCCTCATACAAGCTAAAGTTACCGCGTACCATGGCCCAAAAGCCTTTCAGAGATCCAAATCCATCCATGACCGCGCTTGGCTCATAGCCGCAACTGACCATGCAGTTGGCGCACTTGGGATTGCCCGAAGCCACGCCATACTCTTCCCACTTGGTGGTCTCGACTAATTCCTTGTAGCTGGAGGTGTAGCCATCTTGAAGCAGGTAGCAGGGACGCTGCCAGCCAAAGATGTTGTAGGCTGGCGACCCCCAGGGCGTGCACTCATATGTGCGTTCGCCCATCAGGAATTCAAGAAACAGCGGCGACATATTGAACTTCCACGACTTTTTGCGATTGGACAAGATGGCGCGGAAGAGCCGCCGCACGCGGGCGCGGCCCATGAAGCGATTCTGATCAGGCGCTTTGTCGTAGCTGTAGCCAGGTGAGAGGACGATGCCCTCGACGCCCATGTCCATCACTTCGTCGAAGAATGCGCGAGCGCTTTGTGGATCGGCCCCATCGAAGAAGGTGGCGTTGGTGGTGACGCGGAAGCCGCGGCTGACGGCCTCTTGGATGCCTTCCACAGCGATGTCGTAGCCACCCTCGCGGCAGACGGCGTAGTCGTGGTGCTCGCGCTGGCCGTCGAGGTGAACGGAGAAAGTGAGGTACTTCGAGGGCGTGAACTCCGGAAGCCGCCGCTTGAGTTCGAGGGCGTTGGTGCAGAGATAGACGTATTTTTTGCGGGCGACGAGGCCGTTGACAATCTCGACGATCTGCGGATGCAAGAGAGGCTCGCCGCCGGGCAGAGAGACCATCGGGGCGCCGCATTCTTCGACTGCGGCGAAGCACTCCTCAGGGGTGAGTTGCTTTTTGAGAATGTGCGGTGGATACTGCACCTTGCCGCAACCGGCGCAGGCCAGGTTGCAGCGGAAGAGCGGCTCAAGCATCAGCACGAGCGGATAACGCTTGTTGCCGGTGAGCTTTTTCTTGAGCACATAGGTGGCAACCGTAGCCATCTGTGAGATGGGAATAGCCATTCGTTGTTTCCCTCAGGGGCTAAAGCCCCGCCTGTTTTAACCGCTTATGGCACGACGAAAGCCGTGCCCTTTCAAAGCCATTTGTCTGGCAGCGTTACGCAGCGCGTTCCATGGTCCGCCGGTAGCTAGTGAGAGCCATCAGCGGGAAGTAATGGCGATACATGGTGTAGGCCAGATAAAAGACTCTGGGAAAACCTGTGCCGGTAATGATGCTCTGCCGGACTGCGCCCTCACCTAACGATTCGTCCCAGCCGCCGTCTGCGCGCTGACGGGTCAGCAGCCAGCGAACGCCCTTGGCCAGCGAATCGGAGCGGTCGTCGCCCGCGGCCAACAGCGCAAGCAGCGCCCAGGCTGTCTGCGACGGAGTGCTCAGGCCTACGCCGCGTGTGTTCGGATCGTCGTAGCTGCCACAGGTCTCGCCCCAGCCACCATCGGGATTCTGCACCATGCGAATCCACTCGGCCGCCTGCTGAACCTGCGGCTCAAGATGATCGACGCCGATGGCGTCAAGTCCGCGCAGCACGAGGAAAGTGCCATAGATGTAGTTGACTCCCCAGCGGCCAAACCAGCTTCCGTCCGGTTCCTGCTCGTTAAAGATGAACTTGATGGCCTTTTGCACGCGCTTGTCTTCGCTGGTGTAGCCATAGTTGGCCAGCATCTCCAGCATTCTTCCCGTGATGTCGACCGTGGGCGGATCGAGCATGGCGTTGTGATCGGCAAAGGGAATGTACTGGAAGATCATCTTGGTGTTGTCTTTGTCGAAGCTGCCCCAGCCGCCGTTTTTGCACTGCATGGCAAACTCCCACGCGATGGCGCGCTCGGCGACCTGATGCTGGTAGCGCTCGCGAGGGTTGTTGACCTTATTCAAGGCCAAGAGCACTTGCGCCGTGTCGTCGGTGTCGGGATAGAACTCGTTGTTGAACTCGAAGTACCAGCCGCCCGGCTCGATCCCGGGCACCTTCACCGCCCAGTCGCCCTTATGCCGGACCTCTTTGGAGAGGATCCAGTCGGCCGCCTTGATCATGCGCGGGTCGTTGGGAGCCACGCCGGCCTCGCCCAGCGCAAAGACGGCCTGCGCGGTATCCCAGACGGGCGAAACGCACGGCGTCATGCGAAAGGTCGGCTCGGGCATCACGTCGTTGGCCGGTTCCTCGACGCCGAGCTTTTCAAACTCATCGCGCGCGCGGATGACCTGCGGGTCGTCTTCGGAGTAGCCCAGGCAACGCAGCGCGATGATTGCGTTGAGCATCGCCGGATAGATTGCGCCCAGGCCGTCGGTCATCTCCAGGCGTTCGAGCATCCATTTTTCAGCGCGCTTGAGAGCAAGCCTGCGCAGCGGACGAATGTGAACAGCTTCGGCCCAGTGCATCAGGCGATCCAAAATGATGAAGAAGTTGCGCCAGGAGATGATCGCGCTGCGATCTCTGCGCAGGCGAAGAATCGAGTTGGCGCGGCCACCGACGAATAACTCATCGATTCCCTGCTCCGGCTGAATCTTCTTGAAAGGCTTGCGGGCAAAGACGATTGCCAACGGGACAAGAATCGAGCGCGACCAGGAAGAAATCTCGTAGATATTGAAGTAGAACCACTTGGGAAAGAGGACAATCTCAGGCGGAATCGCGGGCACTGCATCGTAGTCGTACTCGCCGAGCGCGCAGAGATACATCTTGGTGAAGGTGTTGCACTCGACGACGCCGCCATGCTCAAGAACCCACTTTCGGCATTTGGCAAGCCGAGGATCATCAGCGCTGACGCCCATCAGCTTGGCAGACGAATAGCACTTGACTGAGAGCGAGATATTGCCCGGCCCGCCGGGAAAGATGCTCCAACTGCCGTCGTCGTTTTGGTAGCGCATCATCTCAGTGAGTGCGCGCTTGAGCCGGCCTGCATCGCCCGTCTCGAGCAGCGTGTGCAGAAAGATATAGTCGGCCTCAAGCATTGCGTCGGCTTCGAGTTCCCCGCACCAATATCCATCGGGATGCTGCAGGGAGAGCAGGAAGTCCCGTGCGCGGACCACGGCCGATTCGACATCCGCCAGGTCCGCGTCGATCCGGCCAAATCTCGGGACGGCAGCTTGCGTTTTTCCTTGCTCTATCTTCATACGCATCGAAATGCCTCAGTTTCTCGCCATCGAAAGTCCAGAATCATCCTGGATTGGCTCCTTGCCCGCTTCAGCAACCCCTTGCGCAACAAGAATCGCAAGATTCTCTTCCAGCTTCTTCGTATCGCAGTAGATATGCAACTCGGTCGCTCGTCCCCAACACATAGTAATCAGAAAGACTCCTTGATTCGGCAGTGGACGGCCAGCCCGGTCCCTTACTTGATCCGCCCACTCGACAGCAACGAAAGTCTTCCAAGGCATCCCGCTGACGAAGATCTTCTTTGTCTCAAACTCGATGCCCTCAAAAACCGCTCCTAATCTGCGATACCAGGCAGCAATCAACTCGGGGGTATGACGGCCTCCCGATAGTGCATGACGGCCTGAAAACCAATGCTCCGCGCCGGGGGTGAACTGCCGGGTTACAAAATCGAAGTCTCTTCGATTCAGCCTCCGGAAGACTTCTCGAATCTTTCTTCGGACGAAGTAATGGTACATTCCGTGGACTTCCCTCGTCGCCAGTTCCCGTTGTCAGCGCACTGCGACTATCTCGCCTCCGTCAGCGGACCCAATGGCTTGCACAATCTCAGGAGGCAAGCCGAAGCGTACATTCTCCGGCATCACCTCAATCTCTTCGACGCTGTTAAAACCATTTTGTCTCAGATAATTGACCACGTCCTCGACCAGCACTTCAGGGGCCGAAGCTCCGGCCGTCACCGCAACCGTAGTAACGCCCTCAAGCCAGGCGGGGTCGATGGCCTGAGAGTTATCAATCAGATAACCGATGGTGCCCAGGTTGCGCGAAACCTCGACCAGCCGGTTGGAGTTGGAACTGTTGGTCGAGCCCACCACCAGCACCAGCCCTGCATTGTGCGCCACGTTGCGCACCGCGACCTGGCGGTTTTCCGTGGCGTAGCAGATGTCCTGGGAGTGCGGGCCGACGATGTTGGGAAACTTCGACTTGAGAGCATGAATGATGTCGCGCGCCTCGTCGAGCGAAAGCGTCGTCTGGGTGAGATAGGCCACGCGGTCGGGGTCAGCCACTTTAAGCGCCGCGACCTCGGCCACGTTGGAAACGACCTGGGTCGCCTCGGGAGCTTCGCCCAGAGTGCCCTCGATTTCGTCGTGGTCGCGATGGCCGATCAGCACCAGCGAATAGCCCTGCTTGGCAAACTTGACGGCCTCGATGTGGACCTTGGTGACAAGGGGACAGGTTGCGTCGATGACCTTAAGGTTGCGCTCCTTGCTGATCTCCCTCACCGCTGGAGAAACGCCGTGAGCCGAGTAGATGACGCGCTGGCCGTGCGGCACGTCGTCAATCTCATGGACAAAAATCGCGCCCTTCTCTGCCAACTCATTGACAACATATCGGTTATGGACGATCTCGCGCCGCACATAGATCGGAGCGCCAAAGGTTTCGAGGGCGATCTTGACGACATCGATCGCGCGCACCACTCCGGCGCAGAAACCGCGCGGCTTGAGTAACAACACCCTCTTCTGACTGGGGGAAGTCTCGGAGCGGAACTCGTTCGAGATGGAATCGAGCGGAGTTGTAGTCACCACCTCAGTATACCAATGTGGCTGTCGAATGGGTTGCTGCGGAAGACGGAGATCCCGAACCTCGGGAGGGAAACCATATAGAACCTGACACAAGGCTTGTCATCGCCGGGAGAATTGATAGAATGTGGCCGGACTCACCATTTTCAAGGAGATCTCTCTGAAATGAACACCTTTCAAAGCCGTCGACTGTGCCTCAACCTTCCCAACCGAATCGGCGCTCTGGTGATTGGACTGGCCGCGCTGGCCGCTGGCACTCAGGGCTTCTGCGATCCGATTCACGATGCCGCTCGCGCGGGCAACCTGGATCAGGTCAAAGCGCTGGTCCAAGCGCACCCCGACCTGGTCTCAAGCAAAGACCAAAAATACGGACAGACGCCCCTGCATTTTGCGGCCTTCAACGACCGCAAGGATGTAGCGGAGTTTCTGCTGGCCAACAAAGCAGACGTCAATGCCAAGTCCAAGAACGGATCGACCCCGCTTCATCTGGCCGCGGGAAAAGGCAACAAAGACATCGTTGAGCTGCTGCTGGCCAACAAGGCTGAGATCGATGCCGTTGACAGCGAGGGCTGGTCGCCGGTGCACTCCGCGATGGTCTTCAACCAGAAGGAGATCGCGGATTTGCTGATTGCCAAGGGTGGCAAGGAACTGCCAGCCCCGCCCAAGCCTCCCGCTGCTGCCGAGAAAGGTCCGCCCAAGGAGACTGGCAAAGACGGCCAGTTCACCTCTTACGATGACGGAACGGTATTGGACACGAAGACCAAGTTGATGTGGATGTCGAGAGACAACTCATCGGGCGTCAGCTGGCTCGACGCCAAGAAGTATGCGACTGAATTCAAGGGGGCGGGCTACTCGGACTGGCGGTTGCCGACGCTGGCCGAGCTCTCGGCGCTCTATGACAAGGACAAGACGCGCAGGAGCTTCTGTCAACCCGCCGTCGACGAGATGGGCGCAGCCGCGGATGAGATTCATCTGACGAACTCGATCCATCTGACCTGCACTCGCGTCTGGACCTCGGACGAGCGCAGCGACAAGCCGGGCTTCGCGACGGTCTACGATTTCCACTCCGGCAAGGATGCCGCCCGTCCCGAGGTCAAGGAGTTCGTCGATACCGCGAGCCGCGTGCTGGTGGTCCGCAACGTGAAGTAGTTGGGCTAGTCACGAGGTGCGTGAAGTGAGCATTCCCAGGTCCGAGAATCCGGACCTGGGCCACCCCGGATTCGTGGTTTCCCATCCTTCGCAAAGTACGCGAAGGATGGGGCACACTGAGGCGGGCGCGGCGGATCGCGCAAATAGAGGTAAACTCAGGTCTTTGAGGTACTCTCCATGACCGACCGCGATACTTCTGTTGAGCCGAACACGAAAAACCTGCCGCTCATTTCGCGTACTGCTTGGATTGTGTGCCCAATCCTGAGCTTTCTAGGGGCCATCAGCAATGCTTCGAGTAAATATCCTCCGGCAAAGCCGGAGGCTTTACGATGTGAGCCGCTCAAAGCGGCTTGTACGGGGACGCTAACGCGGCCCCGGTTGATTTGAGCCACCTTATCGGTGGCTGCTCACTTCCACAGGTTCAATTGATCCAGGCGCTCATCTTCCACTTCCTGGTTGCGTATGTATTCGCGAATTACGCCCTCATCGCGGCCTACCGTCGACACCAGATACCCGCGCGCGCCCAGAAGTGCTGGCCCACGTAATTCTGCTTCCGCTCCCCATACGCCCGCGCCAAGTGAATTGCGCTCTTGCCCTTGATGTACCCGATCACTTGCGACACCGAGTACTTGGGCGGTATCGAGATCAGAATATGAACATGGTCCGGCATCAAATGCCCTTCCTCGATCTTGCTTTCACGCTGCCGGGCAAGATCGCGGAAAACCTCGACCAAGTGCTGGCGGAGGCCTTTGTAAATCACCCTCCTGCGGCACTTCGGGATAAACACCACATGATACTTGCATTCCCATTTCGTATGGCTTAAGCTGTCATACTCGTCCATCCGGTTTCTCCTCTTTGTGCGCTTGGCGGCTCACGTCGAAGAGTTTCTGGATGGACTCCCGGAACTGTCAAACTGCTACTGCCACCCCGGCAAAGCCGAGGGTTCTCTCGTTTGGAATAGGCTTGCGGGGATATGCTCTGCGTATCGTCCGAAAGAGTCGGGAACTTCGCCATGTGCGTCCGGCTCCAAAAGAATCAATTCGCTCAGTACGCCATCAACCGCGTAGAGCTTTCAGTAAAGAGTGCGCACGGGGTCGCGTTCTAAATACTTCCCCGTGCAATAAACCCACCATCATCCTGCTAGTCGCCTTTGGAAAACTCCTTTACTGTAATTGCATCAGGTTATAGTATAATCTTTACACATGCGTATATATATGATGTATAATACATCACAGAACGGTGGCGACATGACCCCTCCGAAGAAGACAGCAGTCCGCACGAAGCGCAGAATCGTTGCTCCCGCTGAAAAGCGCACTCAAATCCGGCTCACCGTCGATTCCAAATTCACCAAAACCCTTTTCACTCAGCTTTTTGCCGTCCTGAAAATCCGCAACAAGAACGCCCTGGCCGAGCACATCATCATGAATTTCAAGACCAAGACAGCTCAGGCGCAGTTGGTTGCGTTCTAAAACGGCCCTTGGCTGACTATCCCATTTCAAACGATCGACACGGCGTTTGTGTTTCCGCTGACCTATGACATTGCCGATGAACTGGAGAGAGTGGGCGGCGAGATTCTCGGCGGCGTGAATCGCTCCAAAACATTTCGCATAATGGTCGCCTACTTTGCCTCCGTTCACAAGCTGAAAACTCCGTTGCAAACCTTCGCATAGCTCTCTCAGAAGATCCCTGAGCATGAAGTTGGTTGGAGGCATTCGCATGAATCTGATGATTGTCGAGAGTCCGAACAAGATCAAGAAGATCAAGGCGATTCTTGGCAGTGGTTGGGATGTCGCCGCAAGCGTTGGACACATTCCCGATCTCCCAGTGAAGAGCTTGGGGGTTGAGCCGAACACCTATCAGCTTGAATACCAGATCCTTGAACGCAGCGAATCCGTAGTTACGCAGTTGCGACAACGCGCCGCTCGCTCTGAGCAGGTTTATCTCGCAACGGACCCCGACCGCGAGGGAGAAGCCATTGCATGGCACCTGCAACAGGTTCTAAACCTTAGCCGGTACGAGCGCGTCACCTTCGATGCAATCACTCAAAACGTGATTCGCGCCGCTCTCAATGCACCGCGACAACTCAACACCAACCTTGTTCATGCGCAGGAGGCCCGGCGCGGCGCGGATCGTCTCGTTGGCTATCAGGTGTCGCCTGCTCTCTCGCATCAAACTGGTATTGCGCGGCTCAGCGCCGGGCGCGTTCAAAGTGTAGCTCTCCGCCTGGTCGTTGATCGGCAACGCGAGATAGAGGCATTCAAAGAGACAAAGCACTTCGGCGCCGAAGCGATCTTCGACGGCAGAAAGTGGCGCGCCCAGTGGGACACGGCCCCCTTTCTCAAAGAGGGCGAGGAATACATCTTGGACGCCACACTGGCAGAAGAAGCTGCTAAATGCAGACTCTTTACCGTGACTGCTGCGGCGACCAAGCCAGCGTCCAAGGCTCCGCCACCGCCCTTCACAACGGCCACGTTGCTTCAGGCGGCAAGCGGGACACTCGGATACAAGCCGGAACAGACCGCCCAGATCGCCCAGCGGCTATTTGAAGAGGGGTTGATTACCTACCACCGCACCGACAGTCAGAACTTCTCCGCCGAGGCGCTGGCCGAGATTCGGGCCTACGCAGCCAGCAACAATCTGCCCTTGCCGCCCAAGGCGCGTACCTGGAAGTCCAAAGAGAGCGCCCAGGAGGCCCACGAAGCCATCCGCCCTACCCACCTGGAGCAACGCAATGCCGGAGCGGATGACGACCAGAAGAAGCTCTACAACCTTATCTGGACCCGAGCTGTCGCTTCCCAGCTTGCGGATGCCGAATATAGCGTGAACACCCTCACGCTGGCCGCACAGGACGGCTCGCAGCCATTCGTCTTCAAAGCGATGGGCCGAACCCTTATCAAGCCGGGTTGGCACACTCTGACGGCCAAGGACGCCGCCGAAGAATCCGATGCAAACGATACGGAGGACTCGGAGAAACAATCTGACGAGAATGGCCGCGTTCCCGCGCTTGAACGCGGCGCCCAGCTTCATGCCGATAGCGCGCGTGTTTTGAACAAGCAGACGCGCCCGCCGAACGGCTACACTCAGGCGAGCCTCATCAAGAAGCTAGAGCATGAAGGAATCGGACGGCCATCGACCTATCCGGCCATCCTCAAGAACATCATCACCCGCAACTACATCGACGATTCCAAGAAGATATTGCGGGCCACGGACCTCGGCATTCTGCTCATCGACGCGCTCAAAGGCCACTTCGCCTTTCTTGAGTACGACTACACGCGCTCCCTTGAGCAGCAGCTCGACGATATTGCCGAAGGCAAAGCCCAGTATCTCAATGTTGTTTCCAGCATCGGCGGCCAACTCAAGAAGGAACTGGCACTATTACATATCGCTCCGCAGCCTGCCCCGGCGTCGAATGGGTCAGCGGCGGCAGCGACTGGCGCTGCTCCGCCGCGCGGATCGCTCGTGTGCCCGAAATGCAAGCAAGGCACCGTCAAGAAGCTCAATGGGCAGAACCTCTACGGTTGCAGCCGCTACCGCGAGGGCTGCAACTTCAGCATCAACGAGACCATTGCGAAGAAGACCCTCACCCCGAAACAGGTGGAGACGCTCTGCACAAAGGGCAAGACCGCCTTGCTCAAAGGCTTCATTTCCAAGCAGGGCAAACCCTTCGAGGCGTACTTAACTTTAGGCGAAGAAACAGACTGGAAAGCACAGTTCCGCTTTGAGTCCGGCAGATGACATACTGCGTACCAAGCAACCAAGCCTTCAGCGTTCTATTCCTTTGCGATTCTTCTTTTTTGGAACGGGCTTTCTCGCCTTTTGTACCGGCTGCGAGGAAGCGTAGACGGCGGCTTTTTGGATTTGCTTGACATCGAGAATATCTTGTTCCCTGCCCGCAGCCAGTTTGTTCTTGATCAGATTCTCTTTTGAGATGACGTATGTTGGCGTATCGCCTTCTATCATGGCATCGACATGGTCTTTCCATGCTTCATCGAAGGTCACGCCGCTGATCTGTTGAAGGATATCGATTCGATTCGGGGGGAGGCCGATCTGAAGCCCTGTTTCTGCGTCTCGAAAGTCCTTGGCGGTAAGTCCGTGAAGAGGCGCTCCAAACTTGCATAAGGCTCTGAAGACAGCGTTGCTATTGCTCGCATCGGCCCGGATGAATAGGTCAAGATCTTTGGTCGCGCGCGGTTGAGCGTGGACACCGAAGGCGTAGCCCCCAACGAGCAAATACTCAACGCCATGCTCGTTGAAGATGCGTATGAGTTCCTTCATGTCCTTAGTTAGCATTCCGGCCAAGCTCCCGAATCGCATATGCGGCCTCGGTAAGTTCGCACACAGCTATGAGTCTGTCCCCAACGGGGATACTCTGCCAATAGCGGTAGTTCTCCGCTTCTTGTTCTTCAACGCTGACAACCTTGCGAACGGCCCGGTTTGGATTGAGGCCCATTCCATTGACGGCAGGATGTACACACCGGGGAAGGTGCTCACGCAATTCGCGGGCGCCGAACGGTTCCCCGCATTTTGGGCACTGACGGAGCACCTTTGCTCGCGGGGAGCGAAGCTGGCGCGCGCGCAACCTGCGAGCACTCTCTCGTAGCAATACATCATCGGGAATCGTCTTGATGTCGAAATGCGGAGTCCAGTCGGACATTGGATTGCTCTTCGCGAGTGAATTTCACTACTGTTTGAGTCTATCACATTGCAGCAATGTGATGTAAATATTCTGCCGATCCAACATAGTGGGAACAAGAGACTTTCGTTTCCTCTTCCTGTGATTTCAGACAGGATGACCCAAACAAGGATCGGGAACCGCCGCCCCCCTGCCGATTCCGGCCGCGAGGCCGGCCACGCTGGCCCGGCCTCTGTGCGCCGAAAGCTGCCCAAACCTCACTATTCACAAGTGTGTTCACAGAACATCTACGTGCGCTCGCCGCCTCATGAGCGGCGAGCCACGCAGACTCGAATACACCAACCTGTGTTGCATGGACCTTGCGTGAATCTAACTTCAGCAGTTCCACTTCGCGGAGGTTCACGCCATCCAGAGCCTCACGGACGCGAATGGACAAGTCGCCATGCATTCTCCAACGCCGGCGCAGGCAACGATCAACTTTTGCACTGAAACGAATATTGCGGTACACAATCTGCATCACCATCTCCTATTCTCCAGCCCTCAAATCTTCATAAGGTTCCGTGAAGGCGATGTCGCGATTCACACGCACGTTGAAGCGATAGCCCGGTCGAATCTTCACCGTGGGCTGGATATTCAGATTCTTCCGCGTTACCTCCATAAACGCGAGACACGTCTGGTCAGTACACAGACCTCGGGGTGAATGCGGCACCCGATCCAAAATGCTCATGCCTCTTTGAAGGCGAATATATGGCTCCTCGACGAAGCCGCTTGCAACGAGCGATCTGGACGGCAGGAACCACCTACAAGGAGAAGAACAAAAGCAAAGGCAAAAGCAAAAACGCAGCTAAGAAAAAACATAATCGGCGCGCGGGAATGCTTGCCTACGCGAACGGGATCGACTGCGCCCGAGGTTCCCAAAAACCCGAAAAGCAAAAACAATTTATCGCTTGACAAGAGGCGCTTTCATACAAGACGTGTCCTACCCCTGCCCATGCGCAAGCATGGCGCTTTTCGCTCCCCGCGCCCATACTGCCGAAGGAAGCCCCAGACGCAGCAAGCCGCCCCGGAGGACGGCTTACGAGCACTACAGAAAGACTATTTGCTGTGCGTCACTGAAATGATCTGCGCGTCCTTTCGGGATAGCTCTACTATCGCAACCCCGCCCAAACTGCCTGACGCTAAGGTTCCATTTACTACCCATATGTCGCCATTGAGCTTAGCGTGGAATGGCTTTTCGCCTGCGATGGTCTTTTCTCCGTAAATCGGGATCAACACCGCTTCAGCAATCGTGACTGCCGTTCGTTCGTCCGGCACATAACCATTTGAAGGCGCATTTGATGTGGCACGCAACACTGATAAACCTCCTAAACCGAGCAATGCCAACATGGCAACTGCATTTCTCATGTGACTCCTCCTTTGACTACTGCGGCGTTGGGGGTTGCAACTGTGTAACGCTGTCTGTTGACGGATCATACTTCAACACCTGTCCAGAAGGCGTGCCGAGATAACTTGGAACCCCTTCGCTCTGTGCAAAAGGTATGTCTCCAGATCGAGTCCCGTCAGCATTGTGAATATCTGAAAAGTGCTCGTTGTCGTATTGGGGATCGGGTCCACCATGCGTGTGATACATTCCCGCATTTGCTGTTCCATCGGGAACTTCTCCAGGCCGCGAACTTGCTTGATCTCCTTTGTTGGGAGATGTTGTCCCGTACGAACCATCTGCATTTTGATAAACCCGTCCGGCGTATTCCTTGTCTTGCTTAATCGATGTCGGATTGATGTTGTTTACAGCAGTCTTACCGGCCTGGTCAGCCGTTGCATATTTCGGCCCTGGAGCGATTGTCGTCGGCGCAGCACCTTTAACTTGCTGAGGAGTTGGTGGTTTGGGCGGCGCAGGTGTCGGCGGTGGCGGTGGCGGCGGAGTGCAAGTTGTTCCGTGGCCGAACAAGCACCAATGCCCATCAGGATCGCGGTTCCCAACTGGATTATTTAGCACATACGCATACAGGTTGAGGCTCTGCGGGTTATCCAGCTTTGCGTACGGCACGGGCTCAGCTTTGGCGCTCCAGTCCGGCGACATAAAGCGCCCCATCGCGCTGCTGTAATACCTGGCCCCGAAGTAGTCGTTTCCTGATTCGGTATCGCGTTCTTTGCCGGTGAAGTGCTGTTCAGTGGGGGCGATTAGCGAAGCTGGGTAGGCGCTTCCACCGCTGTTTGGTGGTGTGGTGCAGTTGAGAAGGTCACCATAGGGCAGGCTGGCGCAGGTCTGTTCGATGACGCCGGCGTAGTCGGTCTGCGCGCGGCGCGTGCCGAGCGGGTCGTTGAAGTAGAAGTGCAGGCCGTCGTTATCGTAGGTGCCGAGCAGCGTGCCCGCAGCGTAAACGTTAGTATGCTGCGGAGCCAGCGGCGTGCCGTTGCTGCCGGCCGTGGTGTCGACGCCCATCTCAGTGACCTGTTCGCCGCCGGGGCCGAGGATGTAGTCGTTAGTGGTTTGGAAGCCGTTGACGCCGGGGTCGCAGCTCCATGCGGTGATAGTGCCCTTGGCGACGCGCGTGCCGCCCGCGTCGTAGAGATAGCCGATCATCGTAGAGACGTTGGGCATGGGAATACTATAGACGGCGCATATGCGCCCCGCGCCGTCGTAGAGATACTGGTTCTTGCCGTCATAGGTCACGTCGCCGGATGCGTCGTAGCTGACGCCTCCGGGAGCCGCGCTGGTAGCCGCCAGGCGATTGTTGTTGGCCGGGCTTTGATTGGACCAGACGCTGGTGAAGGCCGCGCCGCTCGCGGGTTGGCAGGGCTGGGAGCCGGGCGCAACCGGCGAGCCCACCGCGAAGGCCGACGGCGAGCCGATCTGGATGGTGCGGTTTCCGAAGGCGTCGTAACCCCAACAGTAGTTGGTGTCGGGATTGCCGGGCTGGTTGGCGCTGGCCATCGTCAACCGATTCAATGTGTCGTACGTGAAGCTCCACGTGCCCATGATAGGATCGACCGCCCCCGTAAGGGGGTCGGCGTAGCTGTCAGTATAGCTTGTTAGATTGCTGACGCCATCATAGACAACGCCGGAGTAGCTGTAGACCGTAGTAGGCGAGCTTCCGGTCTGTCCGTTGCCGCCACCCTGAAGGGTGCCGCTGGCGGGAGAGGCCGAGAACGAAGGCTGGGTGAATGGGGCAGATGTGGGAAAGCTCAAGGAATAGGAGAAATCCGATCCGGCACCCGGGTTAGCGGCCGTAAGATATACGGAATTGTCCACGGCCGAGACATAGACCGGGGATGTGGAAGCGGCGGCCGCCAGCGCCTCGGCAACGGAGCTGGGTGTGGAGGTCGAAGTCAGGTTTATCTGTGACACGGTAGAACCATTCACGATTAGCTTGACCAGGCCGTTATCGAATGTGCTGCCCGAGGATGGGGTAACGATGAGGGTGGCCGTGGCAGTGGAGGAAGTATAGTCGACCGTGTCAGCCGGAGTGAAGGCCGCTGACAGTGTGTACAGTCCAACGGTCACGACCGTGCCGGCGGCGGGCGTGTAATTGAAGGTGCCTGGCACGGTGGATGAGGCATTGAGTTGTGATCCGCTCAATGCCGTGCCGGTGGGGATGTTGGCCGGTGTCGACCAAACAATGGGTGGGGTCGCCTGGTTTACGGTCAGCCCAACCGTGCTAATGGTAGAGGAGTAGTCGGTCGTATCGGTGGGAGTGAAAGTAACCGACAAGGTATAGGAACCTGGGTGCAGGATCGCACCGAGCGCTGGACTGTAGCTGAAGGTGCCTGCCACATTGGCCGTCGCGTCCAGCTGGGTTGTACTTAGCGGCGTGCCATAGGCGATGGCAGCCGGTGTCGGCCAGAAGATGGCGGGCGTAGGATTGTGGCCGACTGCGCGGACGCGATAATTCATTGCATCCCCAATGAAAAGATTCATTTTCGAATCAACGTAAGCGTCTTGTGTTTCCACCCTCGACATGCGTTCGTCGCGTTGAAACGATGGAGACATGGAAGCGAGCAAGGTACGTATGCGGCGATCTGTCGCAGAGAAGCGACGGATAGTGGAGAGG